>JAYFRD010000018.1:0-51230 GCA_034926255.1 Anaerolineaceae bacterium
TGGATGAGCTGCAAACCGACTTAGACGTTTGGATGAAGGGCTATAATCTGGAGAGAACGCATTCTGGCAAGTATTGCTTTGGTCGTACACCTTATCAAACTTTTCTGGAGACAAAGGCGATTGCCCAAAATAAGATGGTTGATTCATTATTTGTGAAAGAGGAGGGTGAAACTCAAGATTCTGACATTTTGTACACCAATCAACTTGTACGATGATTCAAAAATGTCAGATTAAGTCTTGGCTACTACAGTTCAATTTACTAAGCTGCTCTTTTTCTATTCCCCATCCGCTGCAAAATTACCTAAGGCAATCGTCCACTTTATTTTCTTAAACAAAAAGCTGCGTTTTTTGCATACCATTAGGCAGTCTCCCTTTTCTCATCATCCGGAACATGCATCCCCAGCTCGTCATCCTGAACGCAGTGAAGGATCTGGCAATTTTCTTTTCCTTAATTCCGTTACTCTTAGTTCGTGGAGTGCTACCATTTACTGGACATAAGGTTAAGTAATAAATGGAGCAAATATGTTAAAAAAGCAGTGTGGTCGGCAATTCAAGCTTGCAGCCTCCAGACTCGTCATTCTGAATGAAATGAAGGATCTGGCAGTTTTCTTTATCCTACACCCACTTCACTAATTGTCATCCGGAAGATGCAGCCCCTGCTTTTCATCCTGAACGCAGCCAAGGTTCCGCCACTTGCCATTCCCCAACATTTCCAAACCAAAATGACAAATTATCCGCTTTGCCTGGCTTTCTGCATCAAGTTAAACAGCCTCATCTTTCCTGAAATCTTTCAACTTCAATAATCGTCTTTTCTTCTCTTCTTTCAACCATTTCTTCCGCGTGCTACGTTCAAAAATCCTCAACGCAACGAGAGAGTCTCGCTTTTTACCCATCGTTTTTCAAGCCTGATACCTTTCCGCATAAGTCCATACCTTTCCGCACAAGGCCACCTTTCCGCACTCACCCCCCTTTTCCGTATACCCCTCTCCGCATGCGGAAAGGTCCCCAATAAGCTGCCCGCATCTTAGCCTAATTTGTTATCTGCGATGGTTTATGACCTTTTTGAAAAACGGTGGCTTCTAAAAATCTTGGGCCTGAAGGAGGCGTAAGATAATGAGCATCTAAACCAATAACTTCATCCTTCTTTGCATTAACCTGCACTTGCATTGTCCTGAATGTTTTTTCATACATGCCCTCCTCCATAACCTTCATCCTGAGCATTTTTTGCGAAGGATCTGCCAGGGCGCATTTAACGCATGAGCCCATCTTTTTATCCTTGCTTTTTATGGGCTATGTCTTCTGTTTTCTGTTGAGAGCAACCTGATTTCAAACCTGAACTTCCCTTGCCCTGCTTTCCAAAACTGCCCGGCTGTCAGTATCAACCGGCGCTGGAAGACGCACCTGCGGATTGCATAAGTCCTGCAGAAAGCAAAAGGGGAGCCCTCACCGCTGTGGGATGCGCTGCAGCGCATATGCTCGGCTTGCAATGAACAGCTTTGGAAGAACTTGCTAAGGCCAGCCAAACCTTCTAGGAATGGTTATTTTCTGCCGTGTCCTGATAAACCGGGCATTCTTTTGTGTATACATACCCGCAATAAACTATTTTGGGCATCTTTGCCACCTCAGAAGCTCATCCCGCAGGCATTGGCTGATGTGGTGCCTTATTTTCTTCATTCTCAATAAGGGCCAGGGCAATTTTTAATGCGGCAATACGCCGGCCAAGCAGAGTCTGCTGCGATTTGCCGAGCTTTTCCATGTTCATTTTTCACGCTTTTGCAGCGTGGAAAGCAGGGCTTTATGGGTTTGGCTTAATGCATCCTTTGTAAAACGTCTTATATTTGCCTTCAAATTCTGCTAAATTCTCGCGCGGCCCTTCAGCAGTACCACTTGCATCGGACCGGGTTGGTTTCGTTCTCAATAGCTGCGGATTGGAGAGCCTCAGTATAGTCTGCGCACACCTCTTCGGCTAGCGCAGCATATTCCGTCTCTTTTGCATCAAAACCTAAACGGTCATACGCAATGGCTGCCGCTGCGTAAAACAATAGGCCCAGAGAATGGGTGGCCGCATGAATGCTTGATGCCGATTGCGCGATGGCTCTGGCAGCAGCCTGAGCAACTGGGTTTTCATCTAGTTCGCGTGCGGCAGCGTGGCACTCATTGAGAATAACCGCCTTAACCGCAGGCAGTTTTAATTTGCCTTCAAGCCAGCTGCGGGCGGCAAAGATGGCATGGGCTGGTCTTTCATCATTCGGGCAATATTTCCTGAAAAGTGGAAGGATCTTTTCTTCGGCATAGTCGAGCGACCAGTTTGCAACCGTTGTTTTGCTTTGCGTCTCAATCAGTCGCATGAGTGCCAGAGTTGAGGGCGCGTCAGTTTCCCCAAAAGTCTTGCGTAATTTTTTTGCCATCAAATTCTCTTTTCTTGTAGCCATGAGAGTGGCTAAACAGGCTGCAGGCCTCTTTTTTTTATAGCTTTACTTGCTTTTTGCCCCTTCCTGCTTCCCCTGTCTTGAGGATTACTTTGATAAAGATGGCTGGTGAATGGCTGATTACCCCTGGCTACTTTTAACGCCCTGGCATTGCCATCTCAAAGATAAAAATCCCCTTGCAGCTTACTGATTGGCGTCATTCAGGGATTTATTGCGGTAGTATATATCGCTGCGCCGTTCCCAACCCTGCGCTTCCCAAAACGCGTTGCCAATCTCATTGCTGGCAAAAACCAAAAGGCCTGCCTTGTTGATTCCTTCTGCCTTCAGTGCTTCGGTTGCCGCTTTAAGCAGGGCTTTGCCAATGCCTTTTCCGCGCATGCCTGGCAGAACAGCGGCGTGGTAAATATAACCTCTGCGCCCATCATGGCCCGCCAGGATAACCCCTACAATCTGCCCTTCGGCTTCAGCCACAAAGCAGGTACTGGGGTTGCGTTTAAGGAATTTATCAATACCGGTCGGGCTGTCATCCAGGCTGCGCATGCCCATGCCCTTGATTTCAGACCAAAGGTGATAAACGGTCTCGTAATCTGCAATGCTCATCATTCTGATTTTGAATTCAGACACTCTTACCTCGTGTATTATTCTTTTGCGCAGCAAATGCTCTTGGGGCCTAAATCATGCCATAGCGCTTAAGAGCCGTATTCAATATCATGTTCACCAACTCCGTATGGTGAATTCCGGCGGCTTCGCCTTCAATTACAAGGTCAGAAATAACAGGGGAAAGGCCCGGAAGAGGATTGATTTCCAAAATGTAGGGCTTGTTATTGTTGTTGCGGTCCAGGCGGAAGTCTACCCGGGCACAGTCAAGGCATTGCGTAACGCGGAAAACCGCGGCAGCCAGCCAATTAAGATCTTCCACCATGCTTTTTTCAAGCGGGGCAGGGCAAAGATAAGTAAGGTCGGCTGCCAGGGCCGTCTTAAGTCGGTTGGCGTAAACCCCATCCGTTTCCAGATAATCTTTGAGGTCTACTTCCATAGGCGGCAAAAAGGTGAGGCCGGCTGTGTTGCGGGGGGCATCTTCATCATCGGGCAGGCGGTGAGCCACAGGCCCAATAAGGTTTCCAACCATACCCAGCGTAATCTCCCGCCCTTCAATAAAACGTTCTACCAGGGCAGGTTGCTTGTAGCGTCGGATGATAAGCCTAAGCTGCTGGCGCAGTTCGTATTCATCATGCACAATGGATTGCAGGCTAATGCCCATGCCGGTTCCTTCGCGGCTAGGCTTAACGAACAGCGGGTACTTCATGCCTTCATCCAGGTCTTCATCTTCTCGTTCAAAGGATTGAAAATCCGGGGTGGGCAAACCATGCCATGCCAAAATGCGCTTGGTCATCGGTTTATCTAAGGTGAGCGCAAGGCAAAGCACTTTGGAGCCTGTGTAAGGAATTTGCAGTTTTTCAAGAATAGCGGGGATTTGCGCCTCACGCGAATTGCCAAAGTGGCTTTCTGCAATGTTGAAGCAGATATCCGGTTTATAACTGCGTACGGTATCAATAATGGATTCGTCCGCTTCTAAAAATTCCGCTTCGTGGCCGCCGGCGCGAATGGCATCCCGAATGGCAAACACCGTCGATTCAGAATCAAGATCATCCCATTGGTCATCTGCCATCTCATCAAAATGAGGGGCGTTTACCTTCAAATTTGCCAGTACCGCAACGCGGAAATTTTTCATTTCAGTTTTTGTCTCCTTAAGACGGTTGATATCGAAATGATTATATCTTTTTCATACTCACATACAAGTAAAAACCCCTTATACGAGGGGCTTTTACCTGGTCTTAATAAAGGATAAAGTTTCTAATTTGCAAGGCTTTCTTTGATGATTTCTTCCTCTTCCTGCCCAGCCAAGGCCATGCCTGCTTTTTCATTCACTTTGGAAAGAATGATAGCCCCGGAAATGAAGAAAACAATGAGGCTGACGATGGAAAGGCGGGAACCTTTCATCAGGCTGCTTACCAAACCGAAAAGAATAGGTCCGATGGTGCCGGCCACTTTTTCACTGACGGAGAAGAAAGAGAAAAATTCAGCAGATTTACTTTTGGGAACCATACGCCCAAACAGAGACCGGCTGAGGGCTTGGGAACCGCCTTGAACCGTCGCCACAAGGAATCCCAGAAACCAAAAGTGCCATTCTTTTGCCATGAAATAACCGAATATGGCAATGATGGCATAAACGATAATGGAAAGAAGGATAGCCCGCTTGGTGCCCATTTTTTTGCCCAGCCAGCCAAACAGAAGTGCAAAGGGGATAGCCACAAACTGCACCATCAGCAGGGTTCCAATGACTGTGGTATCACTGAATTTCAGCTCTTTTCCGTAAATGGAAGCCATGTAGATGATAGTGCCGATGCCGTTGTTATAGAGCCAAAAAGCCAGAATGAACTTAAACAGTTCCTTGTAATGTTTGATTTCACTGAAGGTATGGCCGAGGCGCTTAAAAGCGACCTGAATGGGTTTCAGGCTCAGTTCATGGCTCTGCACATGGCGGGGAGGTTCTTTAACCCACAAAAGCAGCGGAATGGAGAAAACTGCCCACCAGATAGCCACGCTAAGGAAGCTCAGTCGGCTCATCAACTGGGTTTGTTCAGGCGTTTTTGCCGTCATGATCATGGCAAGATTGATGGCCAGCAATATGCCGCCGCCGGCGTAACCCATAGCATAGCCCTTAGAAGAAACCATATCCTGTTCATCTTCATCGGCAATATGAGGCAAAAGCGAGTCGTAGAAAACATTGGCGCCGGAAAAACCAATGCCGCCCAGAATGTAGAAAAGCACAGCGTGCAGCCATTGGCCCTCGCGGACGAAATAAAGCAGGCCTGCACCCAAAATGCCCATGGCGGCAAAAACAAAGAGATTTTTCTTTTTGGTACCGCTAAAGTCTGCCATTGCCCCAAAAATGGGCCCCATTAGTGCTACCAAAATCATATAAATAGCGGTAGTCCAAGACCAAATGGCCGTGCGCTGATAATCTGGCAGGGTGGCAGCAGCAACATTGGAGAAATACACCGGTAAAACTGCGGCGGCGATGGTGCAAACAAAGGCGGAATTTGCCCAGTCATACATGGTCCAGGCAAAGATTGTGCGTTTATGCTCTTTCGTGTTTTCCATGAGGCTCCTTTGGAATAATTTCTGCTTAATTATAAAGGTTAGTGCAGTGTTTAAGGGGAGCAATCCCAAGGCAATTGCATCCAAATAACGGGTAATGAACCAGCATCAAATAACACGTGACCCTGAAGGCAGTGAAGGGTCTGGCATTCATCAGGGCAAAAGCCCCCAAGACAGAAAAGGCCGGATGCTTCTGAAAACACCTCAGCATGACGAGCTGATTGGATGCTTCGGAAAACCAATTTGAACCCTACCCGTCACCCTGAACGCAGTGAAGGGTCTGTTCGTTTGCATTGACAGGAAGTAAAGACACAAAGGCCAGATGCTTCGGCATGTTTGCCTTGGCATGACGAAAGGAGGAAGGCGTGAAAAAAAGGCTGCAAGCAAGTGAGAGGGAGCTTTTCGCATGCGAAAAGTGACACCCGCAGAAAGGTTTTCGTGCCAAAAGTCACCAGTCAACGAGAAAATGCTTAACAAGATGCAATTGCCCTGGGGCAATCATATGCCTCTGTGAGGCCAGGAATGATTAATCAGTCTTAATCGCTTATCTCAGCGCTAGGCAGCAAAAACCATGGGTTAGGTGCTGAAGTATCTACACTCATACCTTGGAATACATCCTCCAATGCCTTCCAAAACAGGTCTTTTTGGCGGATGGTGAGCAATTGGCGCAGAGCCTGCCGCCCAAGTTCGTAAGGGTCCAAATACGCTTTGATAAATTTACGGAAGGCAAAAACAGCCGCATCTTCCGGGTAGGTGCGAATCATTTCGCAAAGCTGATAAGAGGCAAGCTGCCACACTTCAGCAGGGGAAACATCTGCCCTGTTGCGCCAGCTGAAAACCCAGGGGTTTGCTTTGGCGGCGCGCCCAATCATCACTGCATCGCATCCGGTTTCTGCAAGCATACGCTTGGCATCCTGCGCGCAAAGCACATCGCCGTTGCCAATCACAGGGATGGGCAGCAGGCTTTTTAGCTCGGTAATGGGCTGCCAACGCACCTGGCCAGAGTATGACATTTTGGCAGTGCGCCCATGAACAGCCAGGGCGGCGGCACCATTTTCCAGCGCCTTTTCTGCCACTTCACGGTAGTTCAGCAATGTTTCATCAAAACCCAGGCGCATTTTGCCGGTGACGGGGACGCTCACGGCAGCCTTAACCGCGCGGAAGCAGCTGGCAATGAGTTCAGGTGAGCGCATAAGGCCTGCACCGGCCCCTCGCGAAAGAACACGGTGCGTGGAACAGCCCATATTGATATCAAAAAAATCAGGATGAAAATCTTCCTGCATGCTGGCGGCTACTTCCGCCATGCGCACCGGGTCATTATCCAAAAGCTGAAAGCCGAATGGTCTTTCAGCTTTGCGGAACCTCAGGCGATTCACCTGATAATGCTTCTGCACCGAGTAATCCAGCGTGTTGATGAATTCTGAAATAGAATATGCCGAACCAAGCCGGCGTGTAATCCAGCGAAAGGTGGGGTCAGAAATACCATCCATAGGCGCCAAGATAAGGCGGCCAAAGATGGGAATATTCCCAATGAAAAATGTAGGCTGAGCCTGTATAAAATCAGGCTCAGCGGCAAGAGCGGTGCTCATTTAGCTGGTTTTGTAAAAAGCACAGAAGCCAACTTGTGCGGAGCAATTTCAAGGCTTATTGCCCCATATTCGTCCATTTCAAGCGTCTTTATATGGCTTTCATCCAGACCGATAAGCGTTGCCTGACCAGCATTGAAGGCCGGCTGAAGCTGAAGTTCTATAGTTGTATCGCAGGGGTTAAAGCCGCGTACCACAACGCCCGAAGAATCTTCAGCTGTCTTGATGGCAGTAAGGTGGAAGTGGGATTTACTGCTCTTTATCATAGAGGCGCTGGCAGGCAGGCTGCCCTGATGCAGACTGCCAATCTCAGCCCTTAAAGCAGTTTGAAAGGCATAAGCCAAATGAGAAGCCTGCTGCCAATTGCCATCATGCAGGATGAGGCGGTAAGCAAATTCGTAAATGCCTTGCTCCTGGGCATCAGGTGTTTCAAGGGCAGGCCCAGCGTGGCCGTGACGTACCCACATGTCATCTCTGGAGAGCCAGCCTACACAGCGCAGCAGGGTCAAGCCCAAAACGGCCTTGCCATTGGCATCACGCAGAGCAGCCACTTCGGGCAGGCCTTGGTTAGCCAGCATAAGCCCGCGGCAATTTTCAGAAAGGTCGGCAAAGGCCTGTTGTGGTAGTTCCGGCCGAGGCTGCTCCCACCAATTCTCATCATGTTCCGGCAGGTCAATCGGGCGTTCAGGAATATCAAAGTGCGAATCATAGTGGGCGGTGTTTACCTGCAGGCCGCTGGGGAAGCACACTTCCAACCGATGGTCTAGCACGCGGTTATCAAAGCGCACCTGAAAATCAATAACAGGGGCGGCCTTTGGCAGGCGAATAACCATTGTGAGAGGGCAGTCTTCAGTCATTTCTTCACGGCTGTCGCGGCTTTCGGTAAGCTGCATGGGCAGTTCAAACTTGCATTCCAGATAGAGGGTTTCATCCAGAGCCGTGCGCACAAATTCCGTATTGTAGATTTCGGGGGAATAGGCCTTGTCATGTTCCGGCGGGCAATAGTTGTATTCATCGCCGCGGTCCCCGCGATCAATAAAATGGTTAAGGCCATGATAGGTATGTCCGTTGCGCTTATCCAGCACGCTGATGCTGCCATCCCAGGCAGGTTCAAGGCTTATTTTGAACCATTCGTTTTCAATGCTTTCCCCTTCAAGTTGCTCTACTACTGGGGAGGGTGCTGCCACAGAAGGGGCCAGCCAAAAAGTGCGGTAGCCGGCAGGCGGTAGCTCAGAAGCCAGAAAGTGGATGTGCGCTTTTGGCAGGCTCATGGAACGTACGCGCAAACGCCGGCTGGGTTCGCTGCTGCTGATAAGACCCATCACTTGGGCAAAGGCTTGCATAAGGCCTTCCTGATTAGGGCTCACAAGGGAAGAGAAATCGGCTTCAATACAGGGCAGGCCATCTTCTTCACTCAGGCGCGCGTTTACCATCTGTTCGGCATTACGGCCTTCACTGGAAGCTGAAGTAAGCAGATTTTGCAGTTCTGAAATCTGGATGGTGTTGGATTCTTTGACAGCGGGGGGTTCAATGAAAACAGAGGCTGTTTGTTCCTGCCCGTTTTCGTCCAAAACTTGGATGGATTGTGCGCCAATGGGCAAATCCACGGTGATGCTTAGATCCTCGGTTACAGTCACCGGCGCCGCGTTAAAGGCGATGGCTGCCGCAAAGGCCTTTTTGTTGGGAACAGAAGGCTGTGTATCTGCCAGGCTGACAATTGTTTGCAGAGCCTGCGACGTGAGTTCTTCGCCTATCTGATCAACCTGATCGAAGCGAGAGCCCATATCGCCATGAGTCTCATCGACCGAGCATCCGCAGATGGAATCGTGCGGATGATTGGTGATAAGTAGCTTCCAGGCCTGATGCACAAGCGGGGCTGGGTTCCAGATTCGGGTAGAAGCGACATGGTCTTTCAGCGGGCTGAAGGCTTCTGCGCCGCGCTGGGCAATTTCAGCCCAGGTGCCAAAGGGTTCAACCCAGCGTTCAAGCAAGGTCTGGCTGAACCAGTTGCGCTGTTTAATCCACATTCGGGCAGAATCTACACCCGGGAGCATATGCGCCTTTTTGGGGTCGCGCAGTTCACCCCGAATGACGGGTATTTCCAACTTCTGGTTTTGCATAATCTCTTGCACTGCAGAAAAGTAATTTGGCAGTGTGGAGTGAACCGCTTTACGCCCGGTGGATTTTTCGTTATAGTAAGCGATGGCCTTTGGCGTAAGGGGGCGAGGCTCGTAGTGGTCAGTACCGCGCATCAGCAGGAAATGCTCAGTCTGGTTATAGTCTTCCAGACGGTCAACACGTCCATCCAGCACGCTCTTTGAGGCGGCCATATCCGAACTTGGCCAATCGGCAATGTCGCCGTAGCCGTAGTAAAGGTGAGCAAGAAGCACCTTACTGCCATCAGGGGCCTTCCACTCAAGCAGGGTAGGCATTTTTTCCGGCACACCGCGCCAAAGGCAAGCCTTATCAATGCCAAAGCCGTTCAGAATCTGGGGCATTTGAGAAATATGACCGAAGGGGTCCGGCAGGTAGCCAATCATCATGCGCGAACCAAAATCCGCGCAGATTTTTTTGCCGATAAGCAGGTTGCGCACTGTAGCTTCAGCAGAAACTAAAAATTCATCCGGCAGGATGTACCAAGGGCCGATGAGGATGCGCCCGTTGCGGATATAGGCTTTAAGGCGTTCTTCGTTTTCAGGACGCATTTGCAGGTAATCTTCCAGAACGATAGTCTGTCCATCCAGCATAAAGTATTTATATTCCGGGTCACTATCCAGAATTTCAAGAACGTTATCCACTAAATGCACAAGTTTCAGCCTGAACTGCTGAAAACTGCGGTACCATTCGCGGTCCCAATGGGTATGAGAAATGATGTGTAAGGTTTGCATGCAATCTCCTGTAGATGTCATCAGAGGCCTTAATTATGCCACAAGAGCCATCAGTGGTCTGGTACTTGCGGCGGATTTGGGGCAGTTATGGTACCTGCCCACATTTTTTAGCGGGGCAATGGGGCTTGGTTGGCTTTGCTAAGTTTTTCAATAGCCCAGGCAAGCATTTCTTGCAGGATGGAGTCTGTTGCCTGCTTCTGCAAGGCGCACAGCGAGGGCAGAAAGTGTGACTGGCCTGCGTTGGCAGCAGCAATAATAATGTTGCGCAGGTAACCTTTGTGTTTCGCACGCAAAACGGGCGTGTCGGCGTATTTGGCCTTGAAGGTTTTTTCATCAAGGAGAAGTTCTTCATGCAGGTTGACATGCGGGTTCAGCATCTGCCGCAAAGGGGTATCAAAGGGTTTTGTAGAGGCAGCTTCGTTATAAGGGCAGGCAGTTTGGCAGGCATCGCACCCGAAAACACGGTTGCCCAATGAAGGGCGAAATTCAGTGGGAATGTTGCCCCGGTTTTCAATAGTCAGAAAGCTCAGGCAGCAGCTGGCCTTCATGCTGTGTTTGCCCGTTAAGGCCCCTGTTGGGCAGGCCTTAATGCAGCGGCCGCATTGGGCACAAGGGTCGTCCTGAAGAGGGGCATCAGGGGGAAGCTCCAGGGTGGTCAGCAACTCTGCAAGCAAAAGCTGCGAGCCGAACTGCTTATTAAAGAGCAGCGTGTTTTCACCTATCCAACCCAGCCCAGCCTGCTGGGCATAGGCCTTCTCAAGAATCGGGTCAGCGTCCACACAAACGCGGTATTTAGCCTCGGGAGAGAGCGTGGCAAGCGTTCCGGCCAGCCTGCCCAGTTTTTCTTTGATGTGCGTGTGATAATCTTCAAAACAGGCATAGGTGGCAATAATGCCTTCATTTCCTGAATCTTCTTGTGCAGGAGAAGGCAGTAATCTGTAAGGCATTGCCAGGCAAATAAGGGTTTTAATACCGGGCAAGAGAAGGGCGGGGTCTGCGCGAGCCAAAAGGGCCTGCGGCCGGGCAAGGTATTCCATGCCGGCGTGGCCGCCTTCTTTAAGCCAGGCCTGATAGGCTTCATGGGCAGGCAGATTGCCCGGCCTCGCGCAGCCGAATAAGACAAAACCGAGGTTTTGGGCCTCGGTTTTTAGCAATTCTTTAACGTGTTGAGGGCTTTCCACCAGGTTTAGTTATATTCCATGTAGAAAGTGCCGATGGTTACACCCTGTGGATTGACGATTTTCCAGTCTGAGCGGAAGGGTCCTGTGGCGGGAACCTTAAGGCTCAATTTAAAATCAACCATCATCTGCGGCGGAACGGTAATGGGGCACTTAATCTTGTCAGGCAGGCCAAATTGCTCACCGCTAATAAATTGCAGAGCGTACTCCGTTGTCCAGGTGGTCGTTCCTGTGTTCATGATCTTAATGACCACATCATGACTTGGACGCTTCAGCGTGCTTTTATCAGCTGGATCGCTGGCAACCCAATCGCCCTTATCTGTACCCCCGGGGTTAGCGGGTTTGGTAGCAACGGATGTGCCTGCTGCACCTCCAGCAGGGGTAATGACCGCTATGGTGCCTTGCACCGGCGCACCGGGCTGACCAAGAGCAGCAGTAGGAGGCATTGGGGTGACCGGGGGCCTGGTGGGCATTGGGGTTGCCGTGGGCATAGGCGTGTCACTGGGCCGGGCAATGGCTGTTTTAGTAAATTGCACGGCTACCGTCTGAGCAATGCTGGTATTGATGACATCCGCCGCGGGTGTTACATCTTTTTTACCGCAGGCAACCAGCAGAACCAGAATTCCTAAGACTACGAAAATGAGTGTAATTTTATTTTTCATATTTTCTCCCATGCGCTTAATTTGCAAGCAAGGTGTATTGATTACATCAAAATAAGCCTTCATCAAGGCATTTCCTGTATTATATTGCAGTTTTGAAAACACGTATGCGAGCAAGTGCGCAGCTTACCTTGGACCAATAAGCGGCGCCATCAGGTGAATACGCCCATCTGCAGGGCTGCTTTTTGCCTGCAGCGTTAGGATGAAACGAATTTGTCTGCCTGCCAAAAAAGAAAGGTCTTGATGTATATCTTGGTAAGCGCCATCAAAATGCTCATCCCAGGCGGCAATTTGCTGCGGAGCTGCACTGCCTTCAAGGTAACTGAGATCAAGCTTAACCTGGCAGGATGGGCTGCCTCCGCTGCACCCTAAGATGGCAGAAAAGGCAGCACCTTCAGGTACCTGAAAAGGTGGGTATATACCGCGGATGAAACTGTTTTCCGCATTGGGAACGCCCAAAATCAGGGCGTTTTCATCATCAACGGCGTTATTTTCAAGAACAGGCGCTGGGTCTGAAAGCGCATAACCCTGGCTGTCTGCCAATTTCCCAGGGCATGGCAAAGTGTTTGTGCCATTAGACCAGTTGGCCAGACAGAGCGAATCTGCCAAGTTGATGCTGCCAGCAATCGTTTTTGCTTCCACTCTAATTTCTGCCCAAAAAGATTTTTGAGGGTCTTTGAAAGCAAAAATAGCGCCGGCTGCATTACGCAGTTTAAAATCTCCGCGGTAAGTTCCTTCTGTTTGCGGCGCGCTGAGGGGTACGCTGACGGTAAGCTGCTCGCCGGGCTTAACAGAATTAGCCGTAATGGGTTGGGCTGCCTGTGCTCCCATGGCATTTCCAGAGATAAAAACAAGAGCATATTGCGCCGTCCAAGTGCAGGCCCCGGCATTTTTAAAAGTCCAGGTTTTTGTAAAGGTTGAACCAGGGGCGTAGTAAGTGCCATCGGGGATGGTTTCGCTGATAAATTCTGCCAAGTCGCAAGGGGCTTGGATGCTCTGCGTGGCGTTCAATGATGTGGGCAGAGCAGGCAAAGTGGCAGGAGGGGATGGAGTTACTGCACCGGGGTTTGGTGGAAGCTGCGCTGTTTGGTTCGCAGGAGTTTGCGTAAGTAGTGAAGTGGAAACAATTTGGGTGGTGAGAGCGTTTACTGTTTCTGCCGCAGCTGTGCGGATATCCGCCAACACATCAGTAGGTGTGGCTGGGCTTGTTTTTTGGCAGGCAGAAAGCCCAAACGCCAGCGATAGAAGCATTAGGTTGCATAGAAAGCGTGCTGATTTTCTTTTGTTCTGCAAAATCATGAACAACTCCGTAACTTGCATTGAGATTATAGAGCCTGCAATGCCGCTCTGCAAGCAATTTGCAGCGAAACAAAAAAATATTAAAACAGTCATTTCAATAGTTTCGGACTAAAGAAAACGGGCACTTGCCATGGCAAGTGCCCGTTTAATAAATTGATTGGAGTTTGGTCAGGCTTTTTCAGGTACGAACAGCAGTTTGATGAACTCCATGGTTTTGAATTTGCGACCGGTCAGCAGGGTCTGGGCGTGGAAGAGGTTGGCAACTGCACGTACCACCAGCACAGCAAAGGCCACGATAAGGGCGAGAGAAAGCAAAATTTGCCAGAGCGGTACATTGACAATGGCTACCCGTGTAGGCAGCATAATCACCGAGGTTAATGGGAATAGGCTGAGGAAGGTTATCAAAGTGCCGTTGGGGTCCTGCATCAACTGGCCCAAAACGAGCATACAGAAAATGAGGGGGATAAGCACCACAAAAGTGGATTGGTTGGCTTCACGCAGGTTTGGGGCGAGTGCACCCAAGCCAGCCATCAGGCTGCCGTAAATGGCATATCCGAAAAGGAAGGCTGGAATAGCCACCAGAATGACGCGCAGGGGTATCTGTGCCCCAAGCCCAAGCGAGAGCGACTGGCCTGCAAAGCGGAAGAGGAAAATGCCCGCGCTAAGCCAAACAAACATCTGCAGGAATGCAGCCAAGCCCAGCGCCATTAATTTTCCAAGGTAAATTTCAATTGGTTTGGCAGAGCCAAGCAGTATTTCCATTGTGCGGTTTTCTTTCTCCTGCGAGACAGAATTAAGCATAAGCGTGGCACTGGAAATGATGAGCACGTAGAAAAAAACCAGAATAAGGTAAGGCACCAGAAAAGTGGTGGCGCTTTCTGTATCGCGCGTATCTGTGGTGAGCTTAGCAGGAACAAAGTTGAACGTAACCGGATTGGTGTACTTATTGTAAAGCTCCTGATTGGCACCGATAAGATTGTAATCAATCACTTTAAAGATGGCCTCACTGGAGCCCATTTCGCTGGCAATGCTGATTTCCGGTTTGATGGTGAGTGCTTTGCCTGTTTGCAGAAAATCTTCCGCAAAAAGGTAGAACCCAAGCAGTTTGCCTTCCTGTGTTTGCTGGCGGGCAGAAGCTTCGTCATCTATTTTCAGAAGCTTGCCGCCAGAAAGCCAATCGGGCACTTCTTTGATGATGCCGCTGCGGTCTACAATGCCCATGGGTTTGGGGTTCATCGCATTGCTGATGAAGACCTGCTGGATGGATTTGTTCTCCTTACCGCCAATCAAGTTAAAGAGACCCAGCAGCAGCGCTGGCACGAGGGGCACCAAAATGAGCACGAGAATGAACGAACGGCGCCCAATTGTCTTAATCAATTCGTATTTGAAAACCGCCCATGTCTTACCCATGGCTGGCCTCCTTGCGGAATAATTGTTTGAGAGGAATTTTCTTGTCATAGCGAAGCATGCCCAAGCGGAAGGCTTTACCGGCAAGCCAGATGGCAAAGATGCCGAAAGCCAGCAGAATAAGCCCAGAGGCAAGTACTTCCCAGACGGGGACTGTGCCAAAAGCCATACGCATGGACATGGCTATGGGTGAGCTTACAGGGAAGAAGGTGAGAATGCGCGGAATAAGGCCATTAGGGTTGGTCATAAAAGAATACATCAGGTAATAGGGCAGCATCATGGGCAGAACTACCAGACCGGTCATTTGCTGCGACTCCTGGGTGTTGGTGACGGTTGCGCCCATCATGCCCATCATGGCGCAGATGGAAATGTAACCCAAAAGCATAAAGATAATGCTGACGGTTACAAATTTCCAATCCAGGTTAAGGTGAGCCAGAAAACCAAGTTTATCGCGGAAGAGAAATCCGGCTATGACCAAAAAGACCACCCAGAGGAAAAGTTGGGTAAGGCCTACGCCCATGTTTCCGATGATTTTGCCGGCAATAAGGTCGTTGGGTGAGGTAGAAGTAATCATAACCTCCATGGTGCGATTTTCTTTTTCTTCCACTACTGCCTGAATAAGGTAGGTTCCGCTCATCATTACCGTGATGAAGAAAAGCATTCCGATAATCATCGGCACAAAGATTTTGAGCCAATCGTATTGCGTGGAGCTTTTGCTGCCATCGAGGGTTTGAAAGGTAAATTCGGTGCCGCGGTCAATTGCTGCCTTGTTTGGGATAGTCTGGCCTTGCAGCAAACTGTCTCTAAGGAGGGCAGAAATCTCCCTTTGTATGCTGCTGCTGATAGGCTTATCAAAAATGTAATCCACTTTGTATGTGGAAGTGTAAGCTGCCGGCACAATAAAATATGCCTGAACCTTGCCTTCATCCAAGGCCGCTCGGGCAGCTGACTCATCTTTATAAGCTAGCAGTTGAGGTTTTGGGTCTGAAAAAAGGCCGCCTTTTTCATCAATGGGAACAGATTGGATGATGCCAGCTTGGTCCAAAAAACCGATTGGGCGTTTATCTGCCGATGATACTGAAAAGAACATGGAAAGACCGAAAAGCAAAAGCACCCCCAGAGGCATGGCAACGAGGGCAATCCAAAAACGGCGTCTGTAAACGTGGCGCTTATATTCGTACTGCGCCACTTTAAGCATCTTATTCATTTTGGGCATTCCCTTCTTTTACAACACGAATGAAAATTTCATCCAGGCTGGGCGTGGCCACTTCAAAACTTTTTAAATGAACACCGCTTCCAACCAGCGTGTTAAGCAGGTCTTGGGGCAAAACCCCTTCCTGTGGGGTAAGTTTGAGGGTAAGGCCGTTTTCTTCTACTTTGGCAATGCCCGGCAGGGATTCAGGCAAGTTTGCATCTGAATTAATCAGAATGGCATTGGTGCTAAACCGGTCGCGAATGCCATAAAGGCCGCCATAAAGCAGTACTTCACCTTTATCAATAAGCACCAAACGGTCGCAAAGGGTTTCTACCTGGTTCATCTGATGGGTGCACATGACGATGGTTTTGCCGGCTTCGCGCTGTTCACGCAAGATGTCTTTAACCAACTGTGTGTTCACTGGGTCCAGGGCGCTGAAAGGCTCATCAACGATAATGACATCCGGCTCATGGATGAGGGTTGAAATAAGCTGTGCTTTCTGCTGCATGCCTTTGCTCATTTCTTTGAGTTTTTTATTTTTGTGCTGGGTAAGGTCAAATTTATCCAAATAGACGGGCAATTTGGCTTCAATCTGTTCGTTGCTCATACCCTTTAAGGTAGCAAGGTAGCTAAGGCAGCGCACAAGCTGCACATCCTGATAGAGGCCGCGTTCTTCTGGCAAATACCCAATGTGATTCTTTTTGGCTTCGCTCATGGGGCCGCCGAGAATAGAAACAGAACCGGAATCCTGGCGGTAGATATCCAAAATAATGCGGATAGTGGTAGTTTTGCCTGAGCCATTAGGGCCAAGCAAACCAAAAATTTCACCCGGGTTTACTTCAAAGCTAACGTCTTTGACGGCTTGCGTTTGCCCGAAGCTTTTAGAAATTTTTTGAACACTGACAGTTGGCATAATACTCCTTTATCGATAACAGACAGTAAACAAATCAATATAACATGGTTCTCCCTTGCGGTGCTTAAGAGCACTTTAAGGCTGCATTAAGCATACCCCTTCCCCAAAAGCGGAACCCTATATAATCAGAGGTGTATAGGTAAGCAAAAACCTGGTTTAGGGCCAGGTTTTGTGTTTTTTAGTTAAGGACTGAAAAGATGTGAAAAGTTTATTCCTTATTGTAGGGTTCGCCGCTGGCAGCCGGGCCGGAACTACGGCCAATGAAGCCGGCCAAGACGACCATGGTGATGATATAGGGGGCCATAGCCATAAACTGCGGGGGAATTTTAGAGCCGAGCAGTGAAAGTTTGGAACCGATGGCATCTGCAAAACCAAAAAGCATGCCAGCGCCCATTGCCCCAACAGGCGTCCACTTGCCGAAGATCATGGCGGCAATACCGATAAAGCCCTTGCCTGCGGTCATCCCCTCGTTAAAGCGGCCCACAGAGCCCAAGGTAAAGAAAGCCCCCGCCAGACCGGCCACAACACCGCTGAGCAGCACACCCATATAGCGGGTTTTAATGACGTTAATGCCTAACGTGTCGGCTGCTTTCGGGTGCTCGCCCACAGAGCGCAGGCGCAGGCCCCAACGCGTTTGAAAGAGAGCCAATTGCAGGATAATGAGCAGGGTAAAGGTCATGTAAACGAATAGATTCGTGTTAAAAAGGGTGGGCCCCAGGATGGGGATGTTGGCAAGGCCGGGCAGGGGAATGCGGGTGAACATGGGCGGGCTGTTCAAGCTTTCATTTTTTTGCAGGAATCTCTGTGAGATGAAGGAAGTGAGGCCTGCTGAGAAAATATTGATGACTGTGCCCGATATGACCTGGTTGATCTTATATTTGATGGAAAGCACGCCGTGGATAGCCGCAAGCAAAGCTGCGGAAATAAGACCTCCCACCAAGCCCAGCCAGGGGCTTTTTGTAACACTGGCAAGAATGGAAGCTACCATACAAGACATGAGCATCATGCCTTCTATGGCAATGTTAACGATGCCCGAGCGTTCCGCCAGAATACCAGAAAAGGCTGCCAGCGTAATGGGTACTGCTAAAAGCACAGCGCTGGAAAGCATACCGCCCAGGTTCAACGACTTGCCGCTGGACTGCCAGGAAAGGAAGGAAAAGATGAGAATGAAGAAGGTAAGGCCAATCATGAGGTTGGTGAACTTGCCAAAGCCTCTAAGAATCTGGTAAAAACCAAGTGCAAAGACAAATTCTGCAAGCGCAGTAAGTACAGCACGCGAATTGAATACAATGTCGGGCATGGTACCAACCGTAATCCCGCCGGGTGTCATTACAAAACGGGTAAGGGCTTCTGCGGCAGTGTTTTGCGCAAAGGCGAAAAAGATAAGCAGGGCAGCTAGAATTTCCACAATGCCCATGGCAATCCTGCGGGCAGGTGAAATTTCTGCCAAATGTTTGTGTACAATCACCTGAGAATGCGTGCTCATGATTTACCTCCCCAACCGCTGAGGAATACGGTGCTGTCTTCTTTTGATTTTTTCTTCAAATGGTAGATGGAACGAATAATGGCTGGAGCCGCAACAAACATCAGAATGAAGGCCTGAATAACATCCACAATGTCAATAGGAATTTGCGATGTGACCATCATCCGTGTGGCTCCATTGCGTAGCGTGCCAAAAAGCAGCGAAGCTAAAACGACCCCGAGGGGGTGGTTACCGCCAATAAGCGAAAGGGCAATACTGTCAAAGCCGTATCCGGAAGAGAGGCCGATGGCCATTGAACGGTTAACAGCAAGCACCTGTACTGCACCGGCAAGCCCAGCCAACGCACCGGAAAGGGACATGCCAATCATGATGGTTTTTACCGTGCTGAGCCCGGCATATTTGGCTGCCCGGGGGTTGGTGCCTACTGTACGCAGATCCAAGCCCCAGGTGGTTTTGAAAAGCAGAAACCAGATGAGCCAGGCAATAAGCAAGGCAATAAAGAAACCCAGATGGAAACGAATAGGTGATTCAAAGAACTGGGGAATTTCTGCACTTTTTTCAATCACAGGGCTGATGGGCATGCCTCCGGCATTGGGGCGGGTCATGGGCCCGGTAAGCAACCATTCCGTTAAACGGAAGGCAATCCAGTTCATCATGATGGTGTTGATCACTTCATGCGCTCCAGTTTTAGCCTTGAGCAGGCCGGGAATAAAGCCCCAAAATGCTCCGCCTAAAGCCCCCGCCAAAAAAGCGAGCGGCATATGAATATAGGGCGGCAGGCCTTTGATAGCGTAGCCAACGTAGGTGGCGCAGGCAGCGCCGATAAAAAGCTGCCCTTCCACGCCGATATTAAAGAGACCCGCCCTAAACCCAAGAGCAACCGCAAGGCCAGCAAAAATATAGGGTGTGGATTGAACGAGGCTTTCCAGAATGGGGTTAACTGCCATGCGTATTTCTTTGGCATCGCCGGCCTGAAAGGCCGCAATGATGCGGGCCGGGCTGCCAATGGAACCTTCAAAAAGGGCCTGATATGCTTTGGCAACCTCTGAAAAGGCCGTGCTCACCCCATTCGCGAAAGATTGACTGAAAGCCTGATAGACGGTTGGAGAGGTGATGGCAATAAGCAAAGCCCCTAAAAGAAGGCCGGTGAGGATGGCTAAAATGGGTATAGAAACGCTTTGCCAAAGGCCGCCCTTTTTGTTTCTTTCTGGTTTAGGGTCGCGGTTAAGCTGATGGATAATTTCCTTGCCCAAGTCTTTTTTTTCTTCAGTCATCCCTACTGCGCTCCTTCTGTGTTCTGGGCAGGCTGAGAGGCCTTGCCCTCATCCAGAACACCGGCCATTAATAAGCCTATTTGCTCTTTGGTGGTCTCTTTGGCGTTTTTAACCGCAATAATCTGACCGCGGTACATCACAGCAATGCGATCTGAAAGTTCCATAATTTCATCCAATTCAGGAGAAATAAGCAGGACGGCGCAACCCTCATCGCGTTTTTGGACGATACGCTTATGGATGTATTCTATAGAGCCTACATCCAGACCGCGGGTGGGCTGTGAGGCTACCAAAAACTTAATGGGGCGGGAGAGCTCACGGGCGATGATGACTTTTTGCTGGTTGCCGCCTGAAAGGGTTCCGACTGGTGTGAGCGCATCCGGGGTGCGAATGTCAAAGTCGCAGATGAGGTTATGCGCATTTTCCATGATGGCCGGATAGTCCAGTAGATTATTATTGGAGAAAGGTTTTTTGTAATAAGTGCAAAGCACCAGATTTTCTGCAACAGGGAAGGGCAGCACTAAACCATCACGCTGGCGATCTTCAGGGATGTGGGCGCTTCCAAGTTCCGTGATGTAGCGTGGGGCAGCCTTGCTGATGTCTTCGCCCAAAAGGGTGATGCGCCCGCTGCTGGGTTTTTGGAGGCCGGTGACGGCTTCACACAGCTCGGTTTGTCCGTTGCCCTGCACCCCGGCAATGCCCAGAATTTCTCCTTCACATACATTAAGCGAAACGTCTTCAACCATGATATTCTGGGCTTTATCTGCGGCGGTAAGGTTTTCAATGGAGCAGACGACCTGGCCGGGCACTTTATCATTCTTCTCGACACGCAGATTAACTTCACGGCCAACCATCAATTCGGCAAGGGTTTGCTGGTTTGCCTCGGCAGGCAAGGTTTCACCGGTGACTTTGCCCCTGCGTATTACCATGATGCGGTCTGCAATGGCGAGCACTTCGCGAAGTTTATGTGTAATAAAAATAATGGATTTACCCTGGGCTTTAAGGGAACGCATGATTTCAAAAAGTTCATCTGCTTCCTGCGGGGTAAGCACTGCGGTTGGCTCGTCAAAAATGAGGATTTCGGCCTGGCGGTAAAGCAACTTAATGATTTCAACGCGCTGCTGAACACCTACCGGCAGGTCACTCACCAAATCAGCAGGGTTCACAGCCAAATCAAACTTCCGGGAAAGCTCCTCAATTTTTTTGCCTGCGCCAGCACGGTCTAAAAATCCGAGACTTTTAAGCACTTCATCGCCAAGCATTACGTTTTCCGCGACGGTGAATACGGGAATAAGCATAAAATGCTGATGTACCATGCCAATACCCTGGCGGATGGCATCGGTGGGACCGTTGAAACGCACCCGGCTGCCGTTAATGAAAATTTCTCCTTCATCCGGTTGGTAAAGCCCATAAAGAATATTCATCAGCGTGGTTTTACCCGCGCCATTTTCACCCAGAAGGGCCAGGATTTCCCCTTTTTGCAGTCTGAGATTGATATGGTCACTGGCCAGAACGCCGGGGAACTGTTTGGTGATGCCCCGTAACTCAAGAATTGGCTCCATGTATCCCTGCCTTTATTTTTTTTGAATCTTACCATGATGAGAATAAAAAACGGGTTGGAATTTTCCAACCCGTTTTGTGTAAAAAGATTTGCGATTACTTGAGTTTGAGGGCACCGGAAATGATGTCGGCAGAAAGTTTTTCAAGTTCTGCTTTCAGTTCGGGGGTGACCAGTTTTTCAAGATCGTGGAAGGGGGCAAGACCTACGCCGCCATTCTCAAGCGTTCCAACGGTTGTTTGGCCTTTGAAGGTGCCATCCTGAACGGACTTGATCACTTTAAAGTTGCTGAGGTCCATCATTTTTGCAACGGAAGTGAGGATGATATCCTTGTATTCCGGGGCTGAAATGTACCAGTCATAGTCAACACCGATAAAGTAAGCGTTACCGCGTTCCTTAATGGCAGCGGCAGAACCCAAGCCAACGGGGCCGGCAACGGGCATGATGATATCTGCGCCTTCGTCCATCAGAGAAATGGCAAGCTCTTTGCCCTTCTGCTGATCGTCAAAGGAATTCGTGAAGAGACCTTTTTTGTCATCATTGAGGTCCCAACCCAAAACTTCCACTTTGGTACCTTTGACTTCATTGTATTTGGCAACGCCTTCAGCGAAACCTTTCATGAAGATGGTGACTGTGGGGATGGGGAGGCCGCCAAAGGTGCCGACCTTACCCGTTTTGGTGATGGCTGCGGCAGCATAGCCAGCGAGGAAGGCAGCCTGATCGGTCTGGAAGACCTGGCCGACCACGTTATTGATGACGGGATCATAGGCGTAGTCTACGATGGCAAACTTGGCATCCGGGTTCTTTTCAGCTGTTGCTTTGGTGGCATCGCCGAGGAGGAAGCCCACCGTGATGATGAGGTCGCATTTTTCTTCAAGGAAGGCATTCAGATTCTTCTCGAAGTCAGCAACTTCTTTGGATTCAAGGAACTTCCCTTCGATGCCGAGTTCTTTTTCAGCATCCACAACGCCCTTCCAGGCTGTGGCATTGAAGGATTTGTCGTCAATACCGCCGGTATCGGTTACCTGGCAAACTTTCATTTTCTTTTCTGCAGCGGCAGGTGCTTGCGTTGCTTTGGGGGCTTCGGTAGCCTTAGGTGCTTCCGTAGCCTTGGGTGCTTCCGTAGCCTTGGGCGCTTCGGCTGGTGCGGCTGCCGGCGTAGAGCAGGCTGCCAGTACCATCGAGGCAACCAAGATGAAGCTGACGATTGTAAAGATTTTCTTTCCCATTTTTCTCCTCTTGAGATTAATGATTGTTTTGCCTTTCATTAAAAGGCTCTTTAATAAGTATAAGATGAGTCGTTGAACTCGGCAAGTTGATGAGGCTTGCCGAGGTTTTTGTTAATACGAGGGTCTTTACTATGGCGCTTACTTTTTGGCTTCACCACGACGGACGCTGAACATGCAGATGAAGGCCAAGGTAAAGAAGATGGGACCGACAATCATAATGGCACCGTAGTTGCCGCCGGCCATTTTAATGATGAGGCCGTTGATGATGGGACCGATAATGGCCGCCATGGTGGAAAAGAGGTAATAAAGCCCGGTATAGGTGCCAATACGGCTGGCATCCGTAAGGTCAACGACCATGGGCAAGGAGTTAATGTTAATGAATGACCAACCAAAGCCAGCCAGCATAAGCAGAATTGAAAGCGGCATAAAGTTGCCCAGCACCGGCAGTTTGGTGATAACACGGGTGAGGTCTTGCCCGGCCAGAACAAACATGGCAATCATCACCGAAACCATAATACCCAAGCCGAACAAAATGGTGCGCCTGCGCCCCATTTTAGCGCCAATAAACCCTGACGGAATGGCAAAAAGGAGGAATGCAAACGAGACCGAGGTAATGAGGCGCCCCGCATCCGATTCGGAAAGGCCAAGCGAGTGCACACCATACAGCGAAAGGAAGGCTTCAATGGCGTTATAGGCGATAAACCAGAAAAGAATAGCGAGGAAAATGCCCAGGCCGCTTTGTTTGTAATTTCTAAAGAGTTCCTGCACACTCTTCCAGAGATTGGGTTTTTCTTTTTCTTCCACCGGCAAATAATTTTGGGGTTCACGCACGAAGATGAGCACCAATACAGCCGCTGCCAGCATAAGGCCAGAGGCGAACCAGAAGGGGTATGCCTGATTTGCTTTGACCAGCGAGGCAGCTATTGAAGTGCCGATGACTACGCCAAGGCCGCCCATAAAGTTAATGATGCCATTGGCCTGGGAGCGGTATTCAGAAGGGGTTACATCCGGCATGAGGGCCACCACGGGTGTACGCCAGAGCGCCATGGAAAGGATGGTGGTAACGGTGCAGGCAACAAATAGCGGCAGGGCAGAAGCCAACGGAACCAGACTGAAGGCTATGGCCGCAATGGGCGCACCTACCAGAATGAAGGGCAGCCTGCGGCCAAGTTTGGTGCGCAGGCGGTCTGACCATGCCCCGACCGGGGGTTGGATGAAAAGGGCTGCGATGTTATCGAGGGTCATGAAAAAGCCGATAAGAGCGGCATCCAGGGCGAACTTTTTTGAAAGCAGCAGGGGTACGTAAGTGTTATAGATAGACCAAAGCACACTCACGCCGAAGAAGCCCAGACCGATGACAAAGAGCTTGGCGTAATTGAATTTTGGTTTTTGAGCGCTCATTTCCATAATATCTCCTTTAGGTTAACGGGCATAAGATCACTTGGGCCGAGTTGCAGATGTTCAAAAAGGTATTCTTTCAGAAAGCTGATATCTTTTTTGCTCAGTTCAATGCCTGCAAGCAGTTCCGGGCGTTGACGCAGAGTGCGCAGCAGCATTTGCTGACGCTTCCAAGCCAATTGTTTGGCTACGTTGCCATTCTGGAGGACTTCAGGCACTTCCCAGCCTCTGAACACAGGGGGTTTTGTGTATTGGGGGTATTCCAGCAGGCCGCTTTCTGAGAATGAGTCATCGCTGGTGGCTTCGTTATCACCCAAAACACCGGGCTGAAGGCGAGCCAGCGCGTCCAAAACAACCAGAGCGGGCAGTTCACCGCCGGTGAGAATGTAATCCCCAATGGAGAGGACGTCTGAAACCAGATGTTCGCGGATGCGCTCATCAAAGGCTTCATAACGGCCGGCAATCAGCGCAATTTCTTGGTGGGCGGCCAGCTCGCGGGCGATTTGCTGGCTGAAGACCCGGCCCTGCGGGCAAAGGAGAATGACGGGGCAGCGCGGAGGAGCGCCAAGGGTGCTTTCCACTGCGGCAAAAACAGGCTCTGGCTTCATCACCATTCCGCCGCCGCCGCCGTAAGGCGTATCATCCGTGGTGTGATGGCGGTCTGTGGCCCATTCACGAATATCGTGGGTTTGCACATCCAAGAGGCCATTTTGGATGGCACGTTTGAGAATGGAAATACCAAGGTAAGGCTGGAAGACCTCGGGGAAGAGGCTGAAGATATGCGCGCGCATGCTTCTATTTTATCAAGGAAAACAGGAACGATGCAGTTTTATTGCCGGGATAGGCTTTTGGCTTTTGGGGATGAAACTTGGAGGAGGAAAGGATTGGAGCAACGAAAAGAGTGTTTTAGGGCAAGGGACCAAGCGGGTTGGTTAGTACCTTTCCGCATGCGGAAAGGGGTATACGGAAAGGGGGGGTACGTGCGGAAAGGTGGCTGGAAAACTTGATTTTACTCGTTGAGAAGGTTATGCGCATAAATTAATAAGGTGCAAAAGCGATTAGTTTTTTGCACCAGAAAAGGGCTTGCGAAAAGCCTCAGGGCAGGTTTAAGGTGATGCTGGCCCTGGATTTGGCATCTTGCAGCCAGGCTGCCAGGGCTTTTGCCTGCAGGCTTAGCTTGGCATCCGTTGTGAGGGGGTGCCGGGGGTCTTTATCGGTCACTTCAATAATATGATAACCAATATCCGACTGGATGACCGCGGAGTGGGCGCCCAGCCCGGCGGAGAAAGCAAACTCTTCAATGGCTGGGATAAGCAAATACCCACGAGGGAACCAGCCGAGCTCTCCGCCCGTATCGGGGTTGAAATTTTTGGCTAACTGCGCAAAATCAGTGCCCGCGTTCAAATTATTGTAGGCCTGATTGATAGATGCTTCATTTGTGGAAAAAATTTGGCGGGCGCGAACCTGTTCAGTTGCATCGGGAATGGATGCCAGGATCTTATCGCGCTGCCAGGCGGCTTCGGCCCCCAACGCAATAAAAAAGCGGAACTGTTCTGCATCGTAATAATTGGCGCTGGTCCATTCATTCAGTTTTTCAGCAGAGCCCAGTTTGGCAGTGAGCTCCTGCAGGCGTTTATCCACTTCTTCCGGGCCGGCGTGATAAGCCTCCTGCCGGGCGGCAGAGGCTAAAAGAAGCTGTTCGGTAAGATAGTCTGTAACGGCGGTAATGGCTTCGGGGTCAGCGGGGGCGGCTTCGCCTTGCGCAAAAGATATTTTATAGCGCGAAAGCTCATCCTCAAAATAGGCGAGGGGGATACCGATACCATTCACGGTGAGCACCGCAGGGATAGGGGTGGCTGTGGGGGTTGGTTCGGGGGTATTGGTGGCCATTTGCAGGGTAGCCGGGGGCAAGGCTGTTGCAGGGACGGAGTTGGGCTCCGTATTTTTACAGGCAGTTAAAATAACCCCCAAGAGGAAGCATAGGGCTAAAAGCAGGGCTGTCATGCGTTTCATCGGCCTAATTATACCCAATTGCAGCGCTTCGCCAAATCAGCATCCAATTGCCCCGGCGTGCTGGGCATCCTTTGCGAAGCATCCGGCCTTTGGCTTTAGCCAAGATGACTGCCAGACCCTTCACTGCGTTCAGGGTGACGCGTAGGGTTGAAATTGGTTTTCCGAAGCATCCAATTGCCCCGGCGTGCTGGGCATCCTTTGCGAAGAAAAAGTCCTTTGGCTTTAGCCAAGATGACTACCAGACCCTTCACTGCGTTCAGGGTGACGCGTAGAGTTGAAATTGGTTTTCCGAAGCATCCAATTGCCCCGGCGTGCTGGGCATCCTTTGCGAAGTATCCGGCCTTTGGCTTTAGCCAAGATGACTGCCAGACCCTTCACTGCGTTCAGGGTGACGCGTGGGGTGATACAGGCTCTGCCCCACCAAGCAGATGCAATTGCTCTGCCAATGGAGGTTTTAAAGAAGATTGTATGACAAGGACATCAGGCATTGATGCCCAGCAGGTTGCGTACAATCAGGCCGATGCCAAAGCTGAGCGCGGCCACCCCCAGGCTAATGGCAGCCATGGTGGCAAAGCGTTTGAGGAATTTTTCTCCGTTTACCACTGCGCTATAGAAGGTGAAAGCCATAATAATGAGCACGGCTGCGCCGAGCATGACCCCCAGGCTGACAAAAACGTTTTTGATGAGCAGGTAGGGCAGGATGAGCATGGTAACCGTAATGAGGTAAGCAACGCCGGTATAAAGGGCGGCTTTAGCCGGTTTTTTTGCAGAATCTTTCTCGGACATGGTTGAGAGCAGTTCTGAAGCTGACATGGAAAGGGCGGCAGCGATGCCGGTAATGAGGCCGGAAACAGCCACCAATTGCGTGTTTTGGAGGGCAAAGGTAAGGCCGGCAAGGGTGCCAGTGAGTTCCACCAATGCATCGTTGAGGCCCAGAACAATGGAGCCGGAATAGTGCAGGCTTTCTTCATTCAGCAGGGCAATCAGTTCATCTTCGTGGCGGGCTTCTTCGACCATCATCTGTTCGGCTTCAGGAAAGTCATTTTTTAGATGGCTGTAGAGTTCGACCCCATCGCGCTCGGTGCGCTCCATCAGTTTGGCGCCGAAAGTAAGGCCGAAGCATTTTCCGAGTAAGCTGATAAAAGCAATCTTTATTTTAGAGGGGCTGGCCTCTTGCCCGGTATGGTTTTGCCAAGTTTTAGAATGGTTAAGCTCCTGCACGGCTATTTTTTCAAGCACTTTGCGATTTTCCGTGCTCTTGGCCAGTTTGGCGAGGTTGAGATAAATATGGTAACCTGTAATTTCATCGTTCTGGATGCGAAGTATTTCTTGCCTGAGGGTTTCGTTCATAGCGTTTCCGTTTTTGAGTGATTGTAGCCTGCTTTAAGGCGATGGGCAATCATCAAAAGAGCAATTATTAATGCAGCATGAAATGTGAGGTCATCTTTACACTATCCAGACTGCCCCTTATAATCAGTTTATCATCATACGGGAGGGATGCGAAATGCATAAAGACGCTTTTGTTCAGGAACAGATTGCAAGTTATGGGGATTGGTTTCTCGACGAGAAATGGTTAGCCAAAGGGAAGATGACGCAAGCACTCTACCCTTATCAGGCACTGTTTGAACCCATTGAAATCAACAGCATTACTGTCAAAAACCGCCTGGTGATGGCGCCGATGGGCAACATCTCCATGTGTGATGAAACCGGCCGCCCGAAGGACCAGATGATTCAATATTTCATCGCCAGGGCGAAAGGCGGCACCGGCCTGCTCACTTCAGGCCTCATTCCCATCAGTTTTGGGATTGACCATTCCATCATGGAAAAAGGGGAGCTGACTTACTTTCCGCGGATTGACGGCTCGCGCACCAATTTTGCGGGATGGCGTGACCTGGCAGCCGGTGTGCACACCTTCGGCGCCAAGTTTTTCATCCAACTGACACCGGGGCTTGGGCGGGTGGGTAACCCGCAGTGCCTAGTGAATGAGATGAAATTTCCGGTTTCAGCCTCAATGAACCCCAATTTTTATATGCCGCAGATTCCTTGCATGCCGTTAAGTGACGGGCGTTTGCGCAAAATCATCAAAAACGGCGGCCAGGCTGCCGCCGATGCCAAAGCAGCCGGCATTGACGGCGTTTATCTGCACGGGCATGAAGGCTACCTACTGGAGCAATTAACCAACCCAGCCTTCAACCGCCGCAAGCTTGGACGCTACCGTGACTGGCAGGCCTTTGGCTTGGAACTGGTGAAGGAAATAAGGCGCAGGGTGGGCGAACGCTACCCCATTATGTACCGTATTGACCTTTCGCTGGCGCTCAATGAAACGTATGGTTCACAGATGGACGAAACCCATATGAAGCATTTCAAAAATGGACGCACGGTTGAGATGAGCCTTGAATATATGAAAAATCTGGTGAAAGCCGGGGTAGACATTTTTGATGTAGACTTGGGCTGTTACGACAACTGGTGGCTGCCTCATCCCCCCGCTTCCATGCCGCCCGGAACTTTCCTGCCGGTAGCAAAGCTGGTAAAGGATCGCTTTGCGGCGGATAAGGTGCTTTCCAACCAGGGCAAGAGCGTGCCTATCGTAGGCGTAGGCAAGTTGGGCTACCCTGACCTGGCGGAAAAAGCTTTGCGAGACGGCCTCTGCGATATGGTGATGCTTGGCAGGCCGCTTTTGGCAGACCCTGAATGGCCGAACAAGGCTTATGCCGGCAAAGTGAAAGAAATTTTGCCTTGCATCGGCTGCCAGGAAGGCTGTATTAATGAATTTGTGGAAGGGGGCCACCCGCAATGCGCAGTAAACGCGCGTACCAGTTTTGAATACTTGATGCCTGAGGATATTCCGCAGACGGCTACCCCGAAGAAGATTGCTGTGATCGGGGCTGGCCCCGCTGGTGTTAATTTTGCGCTGACGGCCCGTAAGCGCGGCCACAAAGTCACTCTGGTGGAAAAGGATGCTGAAGCGGGGGGCAAGGTAACCCCCGGGAGCGTGCCAGCCATTAAGTATGAATTCGGCAACTATCTGGCCTGGATGCGGCATCAGCTTGAACTGGTCAAGGATAATGAAAACTTCAAATATAAGCCTGGCTTCAGCGCGGATATGGACTGGCGGAAAGAAAAGAAATTTGATGCCCTTGTGTTTGCGGGCGGCGGTAAAGAAATAAGCCTGCCCCTGAAGGGAGAGCTGCCAAGCCTGAGCGGTACCGACCTGCTGCTGCACCCCGAAAAGCTGGGCAAAGAAAAACAAATTGTGGTGATAGGCGGCGGTGTGGTAGGCTGCGAAATTGCTTATTGGCTGGCAACAGAAAAGAAGCGTGAAGTGACTGTTCTGGAAATGACACCTTATTTCATGAACAAAATCTGCACGGCCAACCGCGGCTATTTGCTGTACTATTTCAAGAAGTTTGGCGTAAAGCTGCTGAACTGCACCAGGGCTGAAAGCCTGGACCCCAACGGCGTGTGGGTAGAACGCAATGTTTCGCCCAGCGTGCCAAACCCCTACCTGACCTGGACGCCGATTTTGCCGGAAAATGTGGAAAACCCGCTGGCCAAGCCCATCAAGACCGAAAACAAAAAGGAATTAATTCCCGCGGATTTGGTTGTGTTTGCGGTGGGTTTTGCCAAAGATCAATCCCTGTTCTTTGAAGCGCAGCGTGCCCACGCGGCGGCGGAAGTGTACCAAATTGGGGATGGTTTTACGCCGGGTAAAGTGCTGGAAGCCAGCCGGGCGGCGAATGCGCTGGCGAGGAAAATCTAATGGAACATCAGGTAATACTTAGTGCTGAAGAACAGGATATTCTGGAAGGCAAGCAAGGCGAAACGCTTGCCAAAGTGATGAAGACGCTGGTGCTTTATGCCGATGTGTTTGAGGCGGAAAAACTGGTGCCGGTGAGCTCTCGCTATGGCCATTTGGTAACCAGCTTTGGGATATCTGTGATGGAAGCGGTGCGCGAGCTGATGGATAAACTTATCCGGGACGGGGCTATTTCCAAGCAGGCTTTTACAGCGGATCCGCGCCCGATGGATTTTGAGCATGTGCCGGCCAATCTGCTGCAAAAGCTGGTTTTTAAGGTGATGTACGGCAAGCAGGCAGTTTATGAAGAGCAACTGAGAGGCATGGGCTTGCTTAATGACGATTCCTTCACTTGCACCTGCTACATGGATGAAGTAGGCAATACGCCGAAAATGGGTGATGTACTTTCCTGGGCGGAGAGTTCCGCGGTCAGTTATGCCAATTCAGTGTTGGGGGCGCGCTGCAACCGCAACAGCGGGTTGATTGAGATGTTTGGCAGTATTTTGGGACGGGTGCCTTACTTTGGCTTGCTGACGGATGAAGGACGCAAGGCAGACTGGCTGGTAGAAGTGCGCACAAGCAGCTTGCCGGAGGCGCAGCTTTTGGGCAGCGCCATCGGCATGAAGGTGATGGAAGATGTTCCTTACATTGCGGGGCTGGAGTGTTTGCTGGGCACAGAACTTGGGCAGAGCCAGCGTGATTATCTGAAAGACTTTGGGGCTGCCGCTGCCAGCAACGGTTCAGTGGGCCTCTACCATGTGGAGGGGCTGACCCCGGAAGCCAAAGAACTGGGCAGAAGTTTGCTGCGGGAAGGCGCAAAAACCTTCATTGTAGATGAGGCCTTGCTGGCAGAAACCAAGCGCAGTTACCCCCTTATCTGGCAGAATCCGCAGGCAAAGGCAAAGTTATGCTTTATCGGCTGTCCGCACCTTTCACAGGCACAGCTTGAAAGCTGGTCAGGAAAATTGTTAAGCGGCCTGCAAGCGAACGGTCTGCGCAAGACGGCGGTGCCGGTGGTAATGACGGCGGCCGCGCCGGTGCTTAAGGCTTTTCGGGCCAATGGCAAAGAAGCAGAACTAAAAAAGCATGGCATCAGGCTCTCTTTTATTTGCCCGCTGATGTATATGAACAATCCTCTCTGCGCCAAGGTGCCGGTGATTACCAACTCCAATAAACTGCGCACATATACCACGGCGCGTTACTATCAGGATGAGGAACTGCTAAGCTTGCTGACGGGAGGGAAGAATGCGTGAATTTGAGGGTCGTGTGGTGGTGCCCGGCACCTGTAAAGCCAGGGCACTGGTTAGCAAAAAAGGTTTTAACACGCTGGCGAGTTTTCAAAAGAGCCTTTTAAAGAAGGATTTGAGGGCGATTTGTTCTGACCAAAATAACCAAGACCTTTTTGGAAAGGAAATGGCAAAGATGGCTTTGTGCCTACCTCAGACTATCGGCTCAACCACCGGCGGAATGGTGCTTTTTTCAGCAAGCGCGATGGGAGCTGCCCCCGCCTGCCTACTCTTCAGCAAAAGTATTGATTCGTTGGCTGCCGCAGGGGCCATTCTTTCAGACGTTTGGACGGAGTTTAGCCTGCCCACTGTTGACCGGTTGGGGGATGAATTCCTTGAGTTTGTGAAGGATGGTATGACGGTTGAAATATTGCCGAACGGCAAAGTTCTTATCTCGGAGTAGAAGGTAACGGAAAAGATAACCCCCGCTTTTGGCGGGGGTTATCTTTAATGGACTGGGGCAGAGTTGTTTAATCCAGATAGAAATGCATGGGGTAAGAAAGGTATTCCAGGCTTTCCAGTTTTTCGGCGGTAATGAAACCGGCAGGGGCGTTGATAACCGTAGGGATGCGGTTGACAATGCTGGCGCAGGTATGGGCCACTGTATCCGGTTTGGTGACGGCAAATTGCGTGTTGGGGTCACCTTTGATTTTCCAGTCGCAGAGGTCGCCATCTTCCGGGCCGTAAACCTTGCCGATGCATTGGGTTTCAATAAGCGGGCCCTGGTAGGTTTCGGTGGTTACCACTGCACTCATGCCGATGCACCTGCCTTTGGGGATGGTTTCGCCCATGGTAGCGGAATAAAGATCTTTATCATAGAAATAGGGAACGCACTTTTGGGTCTGTGATTTGATGGTCCAGCCCATTCTTGAGCAGAGCGCTTCGTTTGAATTCCAGACGTAGGAAGGTTCAAGAGTTTCAGGATGGGCCAATTGCTTTTCGAACTCGTCTGCTGTTAAGCCAACGCCATGGGCTTTGGCAAGAGCAAGGCCGTAGTCTTCCACGTTATAGCTGGTGGCGCCTTCAATGCGGTCGATGCGGTTAACGCCGCCGGCAACACAGGCAATCATGTTAATCCAGTAGATATCCTGCATGCCTGAGCCTACAATGGTGCAGCCGGCATCTTTGGCAAGGCGGTCTAACTGGTTGGTATATTCTGGAGCTGTGGTCCAGGGGTAGATTGCTTCTTCACAGGTGGTAACGACGTTAATGCCGCGCTCGAGGCATTTGACAAAGTGAGGGTGAACATCGCGCATGAAACTGAAAAGGGTAACCACAGCGATATCCGCATCGCATTCATCCAAAACGGCATCGGCATCCTCGCGGATGGAGATGTTGAGCTTATGGTCCAGACCGGCAAAATCGCCCAGATCCATCCCAATCAGCTGAGGGTTAACATCAATGGCGCCAACAATTTCAGCGCCCTTTTGCACCAGATTGCGCACAATATGCCTGGCCATCTTCCCGCAGCCGTATTGAATGACACGTACTTTTTCCAAACTCATGATTTTGCTCCTTTGTGAAAAATTTAACTAATTGTGACCTAATGATAACATCTTTCTTTACAAGGGTGAAAGAAAGGATGTGGGTAAGTTGCAAGGCAAGTTTGCCCCGCAAACAGGAAGCTTGATTTCCAAGGCTAATACTGATATAGTAGTAGCACTATATAAGTATTATGTGGAGGAAGAGTTATGAAATGCCCCAGTATTGATTTCCGCATCAATCCGCGAAGCGGTGTTCCGGCTTATGCCCAGATTAAACAACAGGTTATCCAGGCCATGCGGTTGGGATATTTGATACCCGGCGACCAGCTGCCCACCGTGAAAGAAGTAGTGAGTCATATAGCCATTAACCCCAATACGGTCTTTAAGGCATATAGGGAGTTGGAGTCTGAAGGGCTGGTTGAAAGCCGGCAAGGCTTAGGCACTTTTGTGATGCAGACGCTGGCAAGCGATTCTGCCGCAGATATTGAACTGATACGCGGGCGTTTTGAAACATGGTTGAAAGAAGCCCGTGAGGCTGGGCTGGCTCTTGAGAGCATAGAAGCGATCATCCATTCCGTTCTTTATCAGAGTGCAAGACTATGAACACAAGCCCAGTCCATGGCATTGAAGTTGAGGGTTTAAGCAAGCGCTACGGTTCTTTTTGGGCTTTAAAAAATTGCAGTTTTTTCTTGCCTCAAGGCAGAATTGCGGGCTTGGTTGGGCCAAACGGGGCTGGAAAGACCACCTTGATGAGTATTTTAATTGGTTTATTAGAAGCAGATGAAGGAAAAGCAAAGGTGCTTGGTTATTCAGTTAAGGAGAAGCTTTCAGAAATCCTGCCGAAGATTGGTTTTTTAGCTCAGGAACATCCGCTTTACGATAGTTTTAGCGTTAAAGAAATGTTTGGAGTTGGCAGAGCAATGAACTTCACATGGGATGATAGCTTTGCTTATAGAAAATTGGCCGCATTGGAGATTCCACTCAAGCAAAAAATCAGTAAACTTTCCGGCGGTCAGCGTGCTCAAGTGGCATTGATGCTTACCCTTGCGAAAAAGCCGAAATTGCTAATACTTGACGAGCCTTTTGCAAGTTTAGACCCTTTAGCAAGGCAAGACTTCATGCAAATTTTGTTGGAAGACGTGGCAGAAAACGGGCAGACTGTATTAATTTCTTCTCATCAAATCAGCGATCTCTCGAGGTTTTGTGATTCTCTAGTTCTTCTTTCCAGAGGAAGTTGTTTAATTGCGGGTGATCTCGAATATCTTTTGGCTTCTCACTGCTGGTTGACCACAAGATCCGAACATTTGGAAGCCTTGAAATCAAAATATCCAGTGATAACCTCGCGTGTGTGTGAGCATAACAGTCATCTTCTGCTTCGGATTGACCAGGCTATGGGACCGGATGAGAGTGAAGGGGTGAGGGAAGAAGTAAGTTTAGAGGACCTTGTTTTATCCTATCTTGAACATGCTAGAAATAAAAGAGATTCTGAAGCAGAATGTAAATTCTTTTCGGGAGAAGAAAATGAATAAGTTTGTTTATACAAAGTTCCGTCACTTAGGCCTTACGGTCATTTTGATTCTAATAGCAAGTGCTGCCTTTCTTATTAAGAATGGTTTGTATATACGTTCAATCATTGCAAGGCAAGAAATGTTTTTAATGGGTACTGTTCATCCGGAACGGTTTTACCTTTTCTTTCATTTTCTGATTTTTCTAATAGGTTTGTTTATTGCGCCACCCTTAATATCTCAGGAATTAAGCAGTGGTACCTTCCGCTTGGCCTGGACTCAAAGCATGACAAGAACCGAATGGTTTAACGGACTTATTAGCAGAGTATTTGGTTTCTGTTTGGGGTGTTTTATTTTGCTAATGCTTTTATTCAACTGGTGGGCAGCCCCTTTAGTAAAACTTGTTGGGCCTTACAACGTTTTATACACTTTTGGAATATCACCCGTTTTTCATCTTTTGCTTTGTTTAATGGGCGGTCTTTTAATTGGTGTTTTGGTTAAGCGGCCTATTTTAGCAATGGCTCTTTACTTCCCATTTTTTGCATTTACAGTTTTTCTTTTCTTCCTCCCCATGCATATTGTTCCTCCCCTGCAATCTCAATGGGATTTTAAGGGCGCAAACCCAGATTCGCAGACCCAATATATTTATGAGGTCAGCAAAAGTTTTATTGACCAGGATGGTAAAGAAATTAACCAGACGGAAGTCCTTTCTTCCTGTGTAAAGAAAGAAGGAACGATTTATGTGAACCCAGATTTCAGCTCTTGCTTTATAGAGAAAGGCTTGATTTTAGTGACGCGCTTTCAGCCTGCAAGCAGATTCTGGGTTTTTCAAGCGATTGACATTGGCATATGCATTATCTTAAGTATTTTGTTTTACTTTCTTTCAGTTTTCTGGATCAAGGAGAAAATAAGCTGAGTTTTATCCATTCGTTATCATAAAGAGGCCGACCCAAAAGTCAAAAAGATTTCTGAAAAAGTGGGAGAGTACCAATAAAAAAGTGCGTAAATTGATGAGCATTTCCCAAAAATTCCTGGAATAACATGGTTAAGTGGGGATGAAAAAAAGAGGCTGATACCTTTTGGGTCAGCCTCTTTGTAGGGCAATCAGATTTTAGTAGTCCATGCCGCCCTGGGGCATAGCCGGGGCCGGGGGATTCTTTTCGGGAATGTCGGTAATAAGGCATTCGGTGGTGAGAATCATGGCGGCGATGGAAGCAGCATTCTCGAGATATTAGAACTCTTTTATTGTTTTATACAAAGTTGGTAGTTTGTCCTGTTTTAACCGAAACTTAGTTCCATGATTATGACCAGTTCTAGAATCAAAGTCGATGAAAAGATACCCGAATTCTATTGCATATAATAAACTTTCCAAGTCAAAGTCAGATAACATAATAATTTTATTATATTTATAAAATTCTGTCCCTTCAGAATTTTTTTTAGCCTCAGCAACGATATAAAAGGTGTTCAATAACTTTGTTCCTGCTTTATGGAAAATATCACTAAACCCCCAATAAGGTTGTGGTGAAAGTTCATTAAGGCCAATCCTTTGTTCTACTTGTTCCAACCAAATTTTATGTTTTGGTTGAACTTTTTGAGCGCTAAAAGAGATTTCGATTCTCTTATCATTTCTGTTAATAATAACTTTAAAACCTCTATCACTATAATTCATTCCAGAAAGTGTCTGGCGAAAACTCATTTCTGAAGACGGGTAGTTTATTCCAGCACCCTTATGTTTCCACCCATATTTAGGTAATAAAATGTTGGGGACAAATCTCATGACTCTCGGAGAAGGTTCAAAGTGGAATAATGTAATTAGACTTGACGTTCCCTGTCGTTGGCACTTTAGTTCCCATTCATTTGCGTTTGGAATAGGAAGATTGTTTTCAGGGATTTCTAATAAATCTTCTAGAGTATTGCCTACACTACCTGAATTACCATAACGTTTGTTTTCAATCCATCCAAGAGATCGAATTTCTTTTAACTTGTCCAGCAACTCTGTTTTAGAATAAATTTTATACATATATCCTTCTTATACAGAATAATCAAAAGGAGGCAGTTTCATGGTTTCTAATAAAGAAAGGATTATTGCTACTTTGGTGGCCTCCAAAAATCTAGAATGTATTCAAAAGTTACTCCCATAGTTATGTAGTTTGAAGGCCAACCAAAAATTCCAATTTGATTAACTATGTTTGTTCTGTCCCATATTATTGTATTTCGTAATTCAAAGCCCCTTGAACTTAATTCTTCTATTAAGGAGACATGAATTGGAATTCTTTTGTTTTCCCACCACATATCAGCAATATTAATTACACAATGCCCTTTTGGCTTTAAAAGTGGGAGTAATTTTTCGAATATTTCGCCCATTGAATGGGTATATTCATCTAAATTCAAGGTTCCAAGATCTCTACTATCTTGTGAATATTGCTCAATTTTTCCAAGCTGCTCATTATCTCTCTTACGTCTAGACTTATTTGATCTTTTTCGATTTAAGAGGTTTGCATAAGGTGGTGATGTCCAAACTAAAGAGATTGAATTGTCATTTATCCAATTTGAAATATTCCTGGCATCGTCTTGAATAGCGATTTGTGAAGAATTTGAAAATAAATTCTCATTTATATTTAATCTGTCTTCACAAAGTTGAATAAATTTCTCTTGTAAATCAAAGCCAAGAGCATTCCTATCAAGGTCTTGTGCCGCTATTAATGTGGTTCCACTTCCAACAAATGGATCTAAGACTAACTCGCCTTTATGTGTAAACAGTTCAATTATTTTTTTAGATAAAGAAATTGGAAATGTGGCAGGATGAACATCTTTTTTTCGAATGTCTCTCTTTTCGTAAGTAAATTGCCAGACACCTAATTGGCTTTTTATCCATTCTTTAGCAGTTAGGCAATTGAGATTGTTCTCCTTACAATTACAAGTTCGAAAAGAAGATACCTGTAATGGCAAAGATGGTTTTTTAGTATCAAGATAGTATGCATGTGGGAAAACTTTATTCATCATTTTATCCATGTAAAATTATACATGACAATATAACTAAACATACATATTCAAGATAAAAACGGAATTTTAATAAAAATAGGGCTGAAAACAAATTCAGCCCTATTTAAATCTAATTTAGCACAATCGGATTTTAGTAGTCCATGCCGCCCTGGGGCATAGCCGGGGCCGGGGGATTCTTTTCGGGAATGTCGGTAATAAGGCATTCGGTGGTGAGAATCATGGCGGCGATGGAAGCAGCATTCTCGAGGGCACCGCGTGTTACTTTGGCGGGGTCAATAACGCCACCCTTGACGAGGTCACCATATTCTTCGGTGAGCACGTTGTAGCCGAGGTGCTTATCGCCAGCGGCTGCTTGCTTCTGGCGGACGGTCTCAACGATGACCGAGCCATCTTTGCCGGCATTTTCGGCGATGCGGCGCATGGGAACTTCGAGGGCATGCTTGACGATGTTTGCGCCAATTTGCTCATCGGCCTGATCCATCTTGAGGTCTTTGATGGCTTCGCGGGCATTCAGCAGGGCAACGCCGCCGCCGGGCACGATACCTTCTTCAACCGCGGCGCGGGTGGCAGAAAGGGCATCTTCCACACGATGCTTCTTTTCCTTAAGTTCGGTTTCGGTTGCGGCACCTACACGGATGATGGCAACACCGCCGGAAAGTTTAGCCAAGCGTTCCTGCAGTTTTTCGCGGTCGTAATCGCTGGTGGTGTTTTCAATTTCAACACGAATCTGTTCAATGCGGCCTTTGATGCCGGCAGGATCGCCCTTGCCGCCCACGATGGTTGTATTGTCCTTATCCACGGTGACTTTTTCACAGCGGCCAAGATCTTCGATGGTGGCGGTTTCAAGCTTGCGGCCGGTTTCTTCAGAGATAACGGAGGCATTGGTGAGGATGGCAATATCCTGCAGCATGGCCTTGCGGCGGTCGCCGAAGCCGGGGGCTTTGACAGCGATAACATTGAGCATGCCGCGCAGTTTGTTGAGCACGAGGGTAGCCAGGGCTTCACCGTCAATATCTTCAGCAATGATCAGGAGTTCACGCTTGCCAACCTGAACCATTTTCTCAAGAAGGGGAACGATATCCGAAGCGGCAGAAATTTTCTTGTCATAGATGAGGATGTAGGGGTCTTTGATTTCGGCGAGCATGTGCTCGGTATCGGTCACAAAGTAGGAAGAAATGTAACCGCGGTCGAACTGCATACCTTCTACGTATTCGGTTTCGAACTGCAGGCCTTTGGATTCTTCAACGGTGATAACGCCGTCTTTGCCAACTTTGTCCATCACATCTGCAATGAGGGTGCCGATTTCTTTATCCTGAGCGGAAATGGTGGCAACCTGGCCGATTTCATCCTTGGTGGTGATGTCAATGGCCTGCTCGTGGATGTATTCAGCCACAGCCTTGGCAGCGGTTTCAATGCCGCGCTTGAGCAGCATGGGGTTGGCACCGGCGGCGAGGTTTTTGAGGCCCTCGGTGACGATGGCGTGCGCCAAAACGGTGGAAGTGGTGGTGCCATCACCGGCGATATCATTGGTTTTGGTGGCAGCTTCTTTGAGCAGTTGGGCGCCCATATTCTCGAAGGGGTTTTCGAGTTCGACTTCTTTGGCAACGGTTACGCCGTCATGGGTGATGGTGGGGGAACCGTATTTGCGGTCGAGGGCAACGTTGCGGCCCTTGGGGCCGAGGGTGGTGGATACGGCATTGTTGACTGCATCCACGCCGGATTTGAGATAACGACGAGCTTCGTCAGAGAAAATTAATTGTTTAGCCATAAAAGGTCTCCTTTAGACGTATTCAGATTAGAGAATGGCCAGAATGTCGCTCTCGCGCAGGATGAGCAATTTCTTGCCTTCGTACTTGATTTCAGTGCCGGAATATTTGGCAAAGAGAACGGTATCGCCAGGTTTCACGTCCATGGCAATGCGTTCGCCTTTGTCATTACGGTCGCCGGGGCCGGCGGCAAGCACAGTGCCTTTTTGGGGTTTTTCTTTTGCGGTTTCGGGGAGAACGATGCCACCAGCGCTAATTTCTTCTTGCTCGATGGGTTCTACGACGAGGCGGCTGCCTAAGGGTTTCATTGAAATACTCATTGATGCCTCCAATTTTTCTCGTTAATTTAGCACTCACATTGAGAGAGTGCTAATCTTGCTCTAATCATACATTTTCAGAGGAACAGAGTCAAGACAGCCTGGCAATTCTTATGAAGTTTTTACATTTGATTTGCGGAGCTCTTCTGATGATGCATTGAATGTATTTTTGCTGCTTGGAGTTGACGGGATTGCTGAAGTTTGGAAAGGCATAAGCGGCCTGAGGAAGGTGAAGAAGGGGATGCAAGGAAAGAAAAAGGCCAGATGTTTCGCTGCGGTCAGCATGATGAGGGGTGCGCGGAGGTGGGAAATTGGAAAAAGGCCAGATGTTTCGCTGCGCTCAACATGACGAGGGGGTTGGATGCCTCAAGCCCTTTCATCGCTCTAACTGCTCATTCCCACTCGTCACCCTGAACGCAGTGAAGGGTCTGGCAGTTATCTTGGCTAAACCCAAAACACAAAAGGTCAGATGCTTCATTTCCTTCAGCATGACGAGGGATGCGCAGGGTGGGAAAGTGGAAAAGGCCAGATGTTTCGCTATGCTCAACATGACGAGGGATGCGCAGGGTGGAAAAGTGGGAAAGACCAGATGTTTCGCTGCGCTCAACATGACGATAGGGTTGGGTGCATTGGCAAGGGCAGCTTACTATGACGAGGGGGTTGGATGCCTCAAGCCCTTTCATCGCTCTAACTGCTCATTCCCACTCGTCACCCTGAACGCAGTGAAGGGTCTGGCAGTTATCTTGGCTAAACCCAAAACACAAAAGGCCAGATGCTTCGACAAAAGCGACCTCAGCAGAATGAGGAGATAGAAGCTTTAATGTAAATTAGTAGATGAAGTTTAAGCTATGGCTTTGGGCTTAGGGGGCTTCCGGGGTGAGGATGATAATCGGCGTGCCGGTGGGGTAGACAATCTGCGGAGTGGGTGAAGAGGCCGGGGTGGGCGTGGCGGTAAGGCTATAATCCATGGGGGTATTATCTGACTTGCAGATAGCCTCGCCGGCGCGGGCAATAGATAGGGCCAGTTTTGCGCCTTCGTCATCAAGGCCGTCATATTTTTCGTGCAGCTGGCCAAAAACTGCCATGGCGCGTTCGCAGCGATCATCCCCGGGACGGTGCAGACCAGAAAGCACAGAGCCATAAATAAAATAATAGGCCATGGTGTTATCCGTCAGCGGCAGCGGGTCTTTAAAGACAATTTTGCTTTCGCAGGGGGATTCTTCCAAGGCGTCGCAGGTCTGCTGTTCATTACAACCAGCCACGGCACAGCGCAGCACCATTTCCGCGCCTTCGTAGTTGCGCGCTTTTTGATAAATAATGCCGATAAGGCCGTAACTGGTTTGGTTATAGGGGTTCATTGCCAGGGCCTTATAAGCGTTGCGTGCGGCAATCATGGGGCTTGATTCGGGCATGCGCAAATACGTATTGGCAATGGACATATAGGGGATGGGGTCTTTAAGCCCAAGCTGTTCATTGAGGCGCACAGCCTTTTCAAAATACTCCAAGGCTTCATCCCATTGCAGTTCATTGCGGTAAAGGGCCCCAATACGCAGATAGAGAAAAGAAAGGTTAGGGTTAATTTCTGAGGCTTTTCTGTAATAATCAATGGCCCGCATATATTCGGCCATCATTTCATGGAAATAGCCGGCCACTCGCTGAACGTCCATAATCTGCGGGCCTTCCTTCAGGGCTTCATTAATGTACTGAGAGGCTGCGTCAAACTTTGTTTGATCAATCAAAATTTCCGCATAGATGGCTTTCGCCAGTGTATTTTTGGAGTCAAGGTTGATGGCCAGTAAGCCTTCGGATTCTGCTTCTGAAAGATTGCTTTTCTGTTCGTTTTCAGGCAACAAGGCCAGGTAAGAGCGCCAGCGTAACACAAAGGCGCGCATGGCAAGCACATCGGAATTGTTTGGCGCAATTTCTTTGGCTTTATTGATGGTGGCCAGGGCCTCATTCATACGCTCAAGCTGTTCCTGGTCTGAGTTGCGGCTAAGGTAAGAATAGGTTTGCACGCGCGCAAGCTGGATATAGATTTCAACGCGGTCAGGCTCAAGGCGGGCAGCTTGATTGTAAGAGGCTGCCGCTTTTTCAAGGTCGCCTGACTGAAAATGGGTGTTCCCTTCAATCATATAAGAGTTGAAAGTGCGGGTTGGGGTTGGCGTTGGAATAAAAGGCGGCCAAATTTCACCCTGGGAGTAAGCGCGGATAACGGCAAAAACGCCCACGATAGCCAAGATCAGCAACATCACCCGATAAGGGTTAGAAGCTCTTTTAGGGCTGCGGAAAAGGTTTTTGCGTTCGTTGATGTACATCTTCGTTTAAGGCGTGGTTGTAGGAAGCTGCGGCAAGGGTGTGCTGCCCGGTGTGGCTGTTGGCGCCGTTATAGGGGTAGGCGTGGGGCTGGGCTCAGACGTAGGCGGATTCTTGAGGTTTTCCTGACAGATGCGAATCATCTCTCCGGCGTTGAAAATGCCCGTTTCATCATCCGGAATGGTCTGCTGCATGGTAGTGGCGATAGAAACGGCCTCATCACAGCGGTTCAGTTTGGCAAGCGCAATGCCGTATTGGCTGTAGATATTGACGGAGCTTGTGCCCATTTCGAGCTTGATGGGTTCTACAACCACACCTTCAGGGGTGGTTCCGCCCATCACTGCCAATTCAAAGGAGGGAATGGAGCCGCGCAATTGGCCGCTGCGGTAAATCATGCTGCCGAGCTGGGCGTGATAGACAGCATTGCCGGGGTTATCCTTGAGGGCCTGGGTGGCATACTGAATGGCTTTGGCCCATTCACCCTGGTTGGCCCAAACGCGCGATATATAAAAGTTAGGTTCCCCATTGGTGGGGTTAAGGGAGTAGGCTTTTGTGAACTCCAGGATAGCGCGGCTGAGCTCATTTTGGGTAAAGAGGTTGCGCCCCAAGGCCTGATGCAGGGTTGCGATATTGGGGTTCAGTTTGATGGCTTTTTCGTATTCTGCGATGGCATCTGCATAGTTAGAGGTAACCTCCAGCACATAACCGCGCGACCAGTGGGCCTCCACAAGGCCGGGGTTGAGGGCAATGGCGGTGCGCGATTCGGCAATAGCTAAATCCATTGTGTTCAGGTCATCAACTTTAGCTTCAACCCGCAATGCCAAAATATAGGCCAAAGCCGCGTGCGCAAAACCGTTGTTGGGGTCAAGCTCTACCGCCTTGCGTGCCGCAATTTCGCCATCTTTATAGTTCTTCATAAAGCCCTGTGACCAGCCCAACAGCGCGTAGGCATCCGCCACCTTATTATTGAGCAGGATGGCATTTTCACTTTGGACCCTGGCCCTCTCGTACTGGTTGGTATAAATGAGCAAACGGGCAATTTTCAGGTAATTATCAATATCCCCGGGGTGCGCATTAATCGCTTCCTGGTATGTTTCAATGGCGCTGTTGAACTTACCCTGCCCAAAAAGATCTGCCGCTTCAGTAGCATACCAGACCGGGTCTCGTGTAGGGGTGGGGGTAGGCACAAAGGGTGGGTTTATTTTAGGAACCACCCAAACATTCACATAGATCAAGAGGCCGATGGAAGCCAAAAGAAAAATAATCAGAACCGGGTTGGGGCGTCTGCGCCGCCGGTTCATGGAAAGTTTAGAGCCTTTAAGATACATATTTTGATATTATCACGATTTGATTAAATTATTATTTGAGGCTTTGCCGACAAATACACAGCAAAAGCAGTTTGGCGCGCCGCATCAGGCCTGAGGGGAGCGCTTTTTTAAGTCCATTCTGGATTGGGAAGCAAGCAGCCCCTGCAGACCCTGAGACCTCAAGGGGAGCAGACCACCATTGGCAAAGTAATCAAAACGGAAGGAGGTATTTTCGCCTGCATTTTTATCAGGGATGGGCATGAGACGCGCTGTCAGTTGTTTATCCAGCCTTAAGGCCAGGGCAGCCACATCCAAAATGATGGGGTAAATTTGGTCTGCACCGGCATTGCCTGGCAAAGGAACAACATCCAGGCCGGTACCGCAAACTGCCGAGCAAAGCAAAAGGCTTTGCAGGTCAAGCAGCCCTTGGCGCGAACGCTCTGCAAGGGTGGAATCTTCCAGTACGGGCAGCATAAGCCCATTGAAGCCGGTGCGTTTGTACAGTGCACGGTCAAGGGTATCGGTTAGGAAAGCAGAGGCGGTTATACTGCCAGCGAGGCCAAAGGCAGGCAAGCCAAGCGCTTCCAAAGCCTTGCCGATGGAAGCGCTGGCATCCGGGTGCGGGGCAAGGGTAAAATCCAAGCCTTTAAATGCATATTGATAGGCAGATTCAAGCTTAAAACAGATTTCTTCCAGCTTGGAAGCCTGTGCCTGCACTCGACGGATGAGCTCATCCCGGGCTTGCGCAAGGCTTTCTGCCTGCCTGAAGCTTTCCAGGGCCAGCGAAGCCCCTTCCATCGCCAGGGCAAAGGCGGGCCGACCAAATTCCGCAAAGGCGGTTGGGAAAAACGGGCAATAAGGCTTTACATTGGCTAAAGCGGAGAAATAAAGGTTGCCAAAGCCATTTGGCTCAATTTTGGAAAGCTGCTCAATTACCTGGGCGCAGGCGCGGGCGGCGTTGAGGTCCAATTCGTGGTTTGCAGTGGTTACCAGCCCAGTCATAAACACATTTTGGGTGTTTGCCAGAACCTCTGGAATAAGCGTGTAGGCTTCCGGGGTTTCCGGCAGGGCTGGCCCCAGCGAAAGATAATCCACCCCCACGGCTGAAGTTTCAATGGAGAGCTGCTGAGCAAGAGAAACAATATCTTTCAGACCATAGGCTTTGGGGAAGGGCGGGACAGCCAGGCGGACTGTTTCAAGCGCAAAACCTGCCTGCGTAAAGAGCGCGCGTGCATGTCGGGCAAAAATGCCCAGATGATCCAGCAGGAGGCGGTTAGGCGGGCTGCCCGTTTCTGCAAAAAGGGTAAGCGAACGAATTTTCATGTCGAGCGCTGCCTCAAAACTTCAAAGGCAAGAATACTGGCTGAAACGGCCGCATTGAGCGATTCGTTTTGGCCGGCCATGGGAATGCGCAAGGTTTGTTTGAGCAGGCTTCTGGCTTGCGGGCTGATGCCTTCCGCTTCGCCTCCGACCAGAAGGGCGGTGGGTTGGCGGAAATCTGCCTGCCAGTAGACAAAATTCCCGTTCATCTCTGCCCCGTAGAGAGTAAGGCCCTCCATCATTTCGGCGATGGCTTGCCAGTTCCATTCGTAAATAGGCAGCCTGAAGTGAGAACCCATCCCCGAGCGTACTACTTTGGGGCTCCAGGGGTCTACGGTGCCGGGCGGCAGCAGCAAGGCCTGCACGCCGGCAGCTTCCGCGCTGCGGATGATGGTGCCCAAATTACCAGGGTCGCGCAGTTGGTCCGGGATGAGCACAAAATCAAGACGGTCAGGCAGGGGCAGGTCGGTTAGCCGGAAAACGGCCAAAACACCCTGGGAATTTTCGGTATCCGAGAGGCAGTCGTAAAGCTTATCTTCCAGTTCAAGGCACGGCGTTTTTGGGGGAAAAGCGGCCAGCAGGGCCTGGGAGCGTGCACTGCGGTGGGCACGGTAAAACATGAATTCAAGGGGAAAAGCGGAGTGCAGTCCGTCTTCAACCAAACGCGGCCCTTCAGCCACAAACAAGCCTTCTTTGCGGCGCGCCTTGCTTTGGCCCATCAGTTTATGAACCAATTGAACACGGCTATTTTGTGCGGAGCTAATGATTTCGCTCATTTCAGCCTTTCGTGGGTGAAACGGAAAAGTGCTTATAAGCAATGCTACCATCCGCTGCCACGGTGAGCAAGCCATATTCGAGCTGGAAATGGTTGAGGCGGTTGGGGTAACCTGCGCCCACACTGATAAGGCGCTGACCGCCCACCACTTCATCTGCAGCCACATGGGTATGCCCGTAGATAATGATGTCGGCCTGCGGGTAGAGGCGCGCAATTCTATCCCGAAAAAACTGATAGCCGGGGATGCGCAACGTAAGAAAAAGACGTGCTTTATCAAGCAGGTACTGACGCATGCTGATATGCCCGTGGGCAATGGCAATTTTTACGTCGTTTACTTCAAATTGGAGTTCCATGGGAGGGTGGTAGCCCTGGAACCAGTCACGATTGCCCTGCACGTTGCGCACAGGGGCTATTTTTTCCAGCTCGGCAATGGTGCTTTTGCGGCAGGCATCGCCGCTGTGGAGGATGAATTGCGGCTGCAGCCCAGTGATGGCCTTAAGCAGGGCTGGGTCAAGGCGGCGAGCACGGTCGCCTACATGCGTATCCGAAAGGATGACAAAGCGATAATCTTGAGGCATGAAAAATCAGACTTTGAAAGATTTATTTTTTTTTATTTTAAGCTGCCACCAAAGCTGATTAAGCTGTTTAAAGGTGTTCCAAAGGTGGCGGAAGTTGAAAAACTGCGACTTGCCATAACTTCGCGAGTAATGGTGCACAGGTACCTGCTTGAATTGGTAACCGGCATCCTGAAATTTTTTAACCATTTCAAGGCAAATGGTTCCGGTGTTGGATTCAAGCTTTACATGGTCAAAAAGTTCGCGGCGGATGAGACGGAAGTCGCAATCTACATCGCGGGAGTGAAAGCCAAAGGCAAACTTAACAAAGTAATGATAAAGGCGTCCAATAATTTTGCGGTTTAAAGGATCGCTGCGGGTCAGTTTATAACCGTTCACCACATCAATGCCAGGCTCCAAGGCCTGAGCAAGATTAACCAGTTCAAGGGGGTTATATTGGCCATCGCCATCGGTATAAAAAACCCATTCTTTACGGGCAGCGGCAAAGCCATCGCGCAGGGCAGCCCCGTAACCCATATTGACGAGGTGCAACACTATGCGCAGCTGCGGGTAGCGCTTTTGCAGGTCTAAAAGAACCCTCTGGGTGTAGTCTTTACTGCCATCGTTAACCACAATGACTTCAAAATCATCCGTAATTTGCGGCAAGGCGACCATGACGGAATCGACCATGCTGGCGATGGTACCGGCATCGTTATAGGCGGGGAAGAAGGCGCTGACACCCCCTTTTATTTTATGGAAAGAATCACTCATCTGGGCTTTCTTATCTCTTATTTACATTGCTCTGCGGGGAACCAGGCATAGCAGACATCTTTTTTGACGAAGACCTTGCCCACTGCATCCTCGTAGAGCAAAACATAATTTTTGATTGTACCCGAAGCAGCGTCATTATAAAAGACGCGGGCCACCGCAAGCTGATCAGCGTCAACCGCGGTGGCATTGGGGTTGAGGTAATCCAAGATACGCTGTTTGAGCAGGAGAAGCGCATCGAAGCTGCCCTCCTCAATAAAATCATATTGCAGCATATCAAAACTGGTATCCAGCCACCAACGGCCGGTTTGAGGCATATAGAGGCGATAATCATAGTAGACATGCACTTCCTGATCAAGCAGGGGTGAAAGGGTTTTAAGAGCATTTTCATAAAAAAGAATGCGCAGGTTGCCTTCTGCCAGATGGATTTTTGACTGCAAAATTTTGTAATCTACCGGGACAAAGAAGGAAGCCTGCAGAAGGATGAGGGCAGAGGCAAGGTAAAGAAGGGGTTTGGCTGAGTGGTTCTGCTTTGGAAGCAGCTGGGTATTGCCCGGCAGCAGCAGGTAAAGCGCCGAACAGGCGGGAACAAAAGCCGGCAGCCAATACTGGTACTTAAAGTGAGAAATAAAAAGTACTACAGCGCTGAGAGGGATAAACCAGGTGAGGAGAATGATATAGAGATGGCGATCTTTTGCCCGGAAAACTCCGTAAAGCATGGCAAGGAAGCTGAGCAGAATAAAAAGCAAATGACCGTAGGCTTGCTGCATCGGTTTAAGGGCGGCTGCAATGCCGGACGAATATACAAGCCCATAGCCTTTGGTAATTTCTTTCATTTCACGCAGAAAGGTTCTGGCGTATTTAAAAAGGGCATGCCGGTCAAACACAAAAGGATTGGCCGCCATAACGCCCAGCCCCATCACCAGAATAAAAAGCAGACCTTTGCCCAAGGCCTGCTTAAAACTTATTTCTTTGCGGACGATACCCAGAATAAGCAAAGTGGCGATGGTAAGAAAGAAGTAAACCCCAATCAGCTTGGTGGCAATCAGAAAACCGCAGGCAAATGCGGCCAGGTAAAAGTATTTTTTGAATTGCATGCGGTCGCGCCAGAGGAAGTAGATGACCAAAACGGTCAGAAAAAAAGCCAGCCCATCCGGGTGCAGCCAAAGATTGTTGCGTACAATGCCCGGCAGAAGATTAAGCAGCAGAAAGAGGGCGATAGAGCGCCAGCTTGAAAAACGGTCTTGCAGGTAGACGAGCAAAAGAATGGCAAGCAAGGAAGGCAGCACGCTGATCATCTGGCGCATGGCCAACATCAGAGCCGGCGTGTTCCCAAATTGGCCCGTAAAACGCAGCGGCAGGGCAGTGAGGCCAGCCAAGCCAAAGAAGGGGAAGCCGTAATGGTAGAAATCATAGAGAATAAAACGCAGAAGCTGTTCATCCCAGCGGCCCCTAGGCAAGGTCATGCGCTCCACAACATCGTAAATGGCGCCTTCATCAGGCTCGAACATGCTGACCATCGCACGATTTAGCGAGGCAGAACGGTTGGGCAGGAGATAAATGCAGAAAAAAAGAACAGCCAGCAGCAGAAGAGTCCAAACGACCCATTTATTTGGTTTAGGCATGTAAGGTATTATACCAAGAGGTGTTTATTCTTTTCTTTAAAAGGTATTTAGGGTTTGCGATGACTCATGCTCTTCAAGAGAAATTTTTGTTATCCTGGCCGTATGTTTTTGTGGCAAAATAAGTGAAGTCTTTACAAAGAATTGCAGAATTTCCCGGTCGCGAAGGTTTATAGCCAAACCCAGATGCGGAACCCATCTTTCCGGCTGGTAAAAAGGAATCACGAGATCACTTGAAAAGAGCTGAAACCGTTTGAAAAGTTGGTTGTGAAGACGGATGAGAGCCAATGAGGGGGTAGGCAGCCAACTGAGCTTGGCTGGTCCAGTGAGAAAGATGCCGGTTGTTTCAAAAAGTAATTCGAGGTTTTCTGCCTGATGGATATAGCCTTCAATTGTTTCAAGGGCTCTTTTTAAGTCTGTTTGCCAATAACTCAGGAGTGTAATATGGGGGCGCCTTTTTGCGTAAATATAGTAAAAATTGGAACGATCTTTTTTAGCCAATTCATCCCAAAAGGCTGTAACCAAGTCATCTGTGGTTTTATCAAGATGAAGAACAACTGAATATGGCATTTTTTTAATCCGCCATTATTCTAACAGAGCTTGTGTTGGGGATAAAGCAAGATTTAATGGGGAGCATCTATTTTATGTACTTCTTTAAGGGAAAAAAGCCAATAGCTTCAATAGGCAAAAATTTTGAAAACATAAGCGCTTTGGCCATTGCCTTAAAGGCAGAAGGAAATACCATTGTGGACTTTACAATTGCAGGCAAATACTGCAGGTCTTTGATGTAGGAGGCCAAGCCAAGATGCGGCATCCAAAGATCAGGATTATAGTAACCACTGCTTTCAATTTTGGAAAAAGGAATAACAGCTTTGTACAAAGCATGATGCAGTTCCAAAAGCTCTCTTGTGGGTGAAGGCAGCCAAAAAACAGAGGAAGGGCTTGTTGTAAACATACCTGTCAACTCCAGGTTAATACAAAAACTATCCACATTATGGGCGAAATTTTGGAGAGCGGCCAAACAAAGCTCTTCATCTGTTTCTTCCAAAACCAAAAGGGGAACTTGAGGCCTTGACCTGGAAAGGTAATAATAATCACTAAGGCCCATATCATGGAGTGATTTCCAAAAACCTTTGACCATGTTTTCGGTTTTTGAATCAAGGATAATGGATATAGAATAACCCTTAGCAGAGCTCATGATGATTAAGTATAAATGCTTTCAGGCATTTTCAATATCATCTTAAACAAAAAATCTTGTTTATAGGAATGCAAGGGGCCTTATTTTTTTCTTAGGAAGCCAAAATAGGTAAGCACTGCCATTCCAAGCAAGCCCGTCCCCATGAGAACCCCGCCTACGCCTTTATTGTTACCAAGAACCCGATGCGAAAGGGGAGGGGTAGCCGTGGGAGTGGGGGTAGAACTGGGAGTGGGCGTAGCGGTGGGAGTTGGGCTTAAATAAACCTTGGTAGGCTGCGGTGTTACCGGTATTGGGGTAGGAGTGAAATCGTTGGTGGGGGTAACGGTGAATTTGAAGCGAATGATGAGCACATCCCCTTCGCGCAAGTCGGTTGCCTGGGGGCTGTTGCCACTGTTGGTCATGATTTCTTCTGGGGTGAGGCCGTAAGCCTGGGCGATGGCGTATAGGTATTCGCCATACTTGACGATATGAACGATGGATCCATCCGGATTGGGAGTGGATGTGACAATGCCGTTGGCAGCGAGCTGGGGCTGTGCGGCGGCGGCTTCCTGCGGACGCAAATTGGCGGCCTGAATAACAGGGTTTGCCGCTTTCTGCGAGGCTGAAGTATTGGTCAGACCGCCTGGGGCAACCACAAAAGAATAATAGGTGTTATTGCCATCTGAGGCGATGCCAGCCCCGGCTGAACCGGAAGCAAAGGCCATCATGGTATCCCAGTGGTCGGCATCCGTCCAAAGGGTGGACACGGCGAAATCGGGCGTAAGCTGCGCGCCCATGGCCACATTTTCTTTGAAGCCCAGGGCGTAGGGCAGGCTGCCATCAGGACGGGTGTGGGTCCATTGGCCGATGGAAGCCATGTAATCCGCCTGGGCCTGGGCGGCGGCCATCAGTCCGGAATCGGTGGAGTATGGGGCCAGACCACGCGAGGCGCGCAGTTGATTTACGCGGTCAAGGATGTCATAGGCGCTGCCCCCCTTCCCAAAGGCAGATTGGCAGGGCAGAAAAAGAAGAAGCGCAAGCAGCGACAAAAGGGTTTTGAAAAATTTCATCCTCTTATTATAAAGGAATGCTGAAAAGAGGATATCTTTTAAAAGGCAACACGCCGGGGCAATTGCCCTGACTGCCAGACTCTTCACTGCGTTCAGGGTGACGAGTAGGTGTTGGGTTAGTTGGGATGAAGAATAAGGCAAGGGTGTTTACCGAGAAAATGCCAGACCCTTCACTGCGTTCAGGGTGACGAGTAGGTGTTGGGTTGGTTGGGATGAAGAATAAGGCAAGGATGTTTACCGAGAAAATGCCAGACCCTTCACTGCGTTCAGGGGACGCGTGAGGTGATGGAGGTTCTACGCCCATTATGTAGACGCAATTGCCCTGGGTACTAACCTTAGCAGCGCAGCGCTGGTAAAATAAAGGGCGCGGGTAAACGATATTGCCGCCATAGAGGACTGAAATGTTAGACCTAAAATTCATTCGCGAAAATGCTGATTTGGTGCGTCAATCCATGATACGCCGCCATCAGGAAACAAGCCTGGTGGATGAGGTGATTGCCCTGGATGATGAACGCAAACGCCTGATTTTAGAATCTGAAACGCGCAAATCCGAACGGAATACGGTCAGCAAGCAGATCAGCCAGATGAAAGACGCGGCTGAACGCCAGGCAAAAATTGAGGCGATGCGCCGGCTTGGTGATGAAATTACGCAATTGGATACAGACCTGAAGGAAGTGGAAAAAAAGCTGCGCCACCAGCAGGCTTCCATTCCCAACATCCCTGATGCGGATGTTCCAGAGGGCAAGGATGACAGCGACAATGTGGTTTTGGAAACCTTTGGCGAGATTAAGACTTTTGATTTTGAACCCAAACCGCACTGGGAACTGGGCCCTGCCCTGGGCATTCTGGATTTTGATGAAGGGGTAAAACTTTCAGGCACACGTTTTTATGTGCTAAAGGGTGCAGGTGCGCGCCTGCAGCGGGCTCTCATCTTCTGGATGGTAGACCTGCACATCCGCCAGGGCTGGCAGGAATATTACACACCCTGGATGGTGAAAGAAGAAATTCTGTTTGCGGCGGGAGAACTGCCAAAATTTGCACCGAACCTTTACCATGATGCTGAATCCGACTTCTGGTGGGTGCCCACAGCTGAAGTGCCTCTGACCGGGGTGATGATGGATACCGTTAGCGATGAAAAGGATTTGCCCCTGCATCTGACGGCCTATTCGGCCTGCTTCCGGCGCGAGAAGATGTCTGCCGGGCGTGATGTACGCGGAATGAAGCGCGGCCACCAGTTTGACAAAGTAGAAATGTACACTTACTGTAAGCCCGAAGATTCAGATGCTGAACTTGAACGCATGGTGAGGGATGCTTGCCAAACCTGCGTGGAACTGGGGCTGACCTACCGCACCAAACTGCAAAGCACCGGCGACCTTGGTGAAAAACAGCATAAAACCATTGATATTGAAGTATGGGCGCCCGGCTGCCAGGAGTGGCTGGAAGTGTCTTCGTGCTCCAAGGTGGGTGAGTATCAGGCGCGGCGTTCTAACATGAAGTAC
>JAYFRD010000010.1:0-30631 GCA_034926255.1 Anaerolineaceae bacterium
CTCTAAGCGGGCAAAAAAGACTCAAAAATCAATGGGTTTGGTCATCTATGAAGTTTCTCTGATCGCCAACAAGAAGCGAATTGAGGCCGTTTCTGACTCTCTGGAAGAATCCCTGAAAGCACACAATCTCATACTGAGCAGGGAAGAGATAGAAGCTGCTGTGGCCAAGGCGTTTAAGGATTAATGCGCACACAAGTTCTATTTACCGTCGCGACCGCGGTCTCTGGACGGAAAAAAGTCAAAACCGTCTGCAAGAAAGCACTTACGTTCTATTCTTGCTGATGACCGATGCGAGGCGCGGAATGGTCTCAGATTCCGCCGTTCAAGGGCGGTAACAACTGGCTTAGATATTTTGAAGCAGATTGGTAGTTTTACCTTAAAGAATTGCATTAAAGCCGACCGGACGCATTGGCATAAATTTTGCATAGATCCAGGGCGGAGAATAGCACAAAAGAGAGCATTTCAACGAGTAAATTGACTGTAAAAGCCAACGAAGGGATTCGAACCCCCGACCGGGCGCTTACGAAGCGTCTGCTCTACCGACTGAGCTACGTTGGCAAGGTTGCGCTATTATACCAAATTGACAGAGATTTGGAATTCATTTCAGTAGATTCACACAACCTTTAATTACGGCATGCCCATTTGTTTTTGGCGCTTGTTATAAAAGTGCAAGTTCCTTTATTTCATATTTCGAAAGAGCAATACCTCATTCAAAATAGGCACCTTGCAAAGGGAAGAATAAATATTGCGGCAGTTTTCTCATAAAAATCAATGCTTTGTGTGCGGAAGAGTTGAAAGCAAACTCAAGAAATTATGTTTATTCATCAACCCCATTTTGCCTAAAGTCTTTGCCTTTATAAAGCTGGCTGGCCCTTTGCACAACTTGCTTCCCGTAGCGGTCGTTAATAGAATCCAGAGCAGCTGCCAACTTTATTTTTTCTTCAAATTGGTCATCCCAAAATGCCATCTGGCGGTGAGGGCTATCAAGATTACTTAAGCCAACACCGAGCAGCCGCACAGGGCGGCTGCGCATTAGATTTTTTAGCAGCAATTCAGCAGCAGCTTTATAGATTTCCTCATCAATATTTGTTAAGACGCCAAGCGCTTTCTGGCGGGTAAATGTTGTAAAATCCGAATAGCGCAGCTTAATTTGCACCACCGAGCCCGCAAGCCCATCCCGACGCAGGCGATAGCCCACTTTTTCTGATTGGGTGCGCAGTTTATCCAGCAAAAATGAAAGATCTACTGAATCTTCACTAAAGGTTGTTTCGTTACTGCAGCTTTTTTGATCATCATGTTCTGAATGAACTTTGGAATGATCTATGCCCTGAGCGCGTTCTTTTAATTCCGGCCCATAATCGGAAAAAAGGCTAAAAAGAAGGCGATCATCACATGCGGCTAAATCACCAATGGTGTTAAGGCCACGGCTGCGCATTTTTTGTGCAGTTTTGGGGCCAATGCCCAACATGCATTGAATATCCAGGCCGGCCATAAAAGCAGCCTCTTTGCCCGGTTTTACCACTGTAATGGCATGGGGAGCCTTGGCGGTGCGCAAGCGCGATTTGCCAAAATCATTAGCCAGTTTTGCCACTAATTTATTGACAGCCACGCCCATGGAAGTGGGTAGATGCGTTTGGCGGTCAACCTTGGCTTGAATTTCTCTGGCGATATCTCCAGCTTTTTGAGGGAGGTCGCTTACATCCAAATAGGCTTCATCAACAGAAACCTGCTGAAAGAGGGGGGTAAAGTCACGAAGGATTTGCATCACTTTATCAGAGTATTCACCGTAAAGGTGGTGGGTATGATGCACAAACTTAAGTTGAGGGCACAAGCGTAAAGCCTGAGCGGAAGGCATGGCAGAATGTACGCCGAACATTCTTGCCGCGTAGGAACAGGAAGCGACAACCCCGCGGCCTTTTGTTCCCCCTACAGCGAAAGGAATGCCGTTAAGGCTCGGATCCAGCAGTTCTTCAACCGAGCAGAAAAAGGCATCGAGGTCAACGTGAATAATTTTACGTTCCATCATTAAAAAAGCCCGCACAGGCGGGCTTCATTCTTTAGACATCCAGATTGCGAACTTCCTTGGCATGGGTTTGGATAAAGCGCTTACGCGGCGGCACCAGGGAGCCCATTAACATATCAAAGGTTTTATCGGCTTCTGCAGCGTCTTCAATTGCTACTTGCAGTAAAGTTCTATTGGAAGGGTTCATGGTTGTTTCCCAAAGCTGGTCCGGGTTCATTTCGCCAAGACCTTTATAGCGAGAAATGCTGACTTTGCTGCTGCCGCCCAGTTTTGAGATAATTCCATCCTTTTCGTTATCAGAATACGCGTAATGAATCTGATTTTTGTAGCTGATGCGGTAAAGGGGAGGTTGGGCAATGTAAACATGGCCAGCATCAATGAGCGACTGCATATAGCGGAAGAAGAAAGTGAGCAAAAGGGTGCGGATGTGTGCGCCGTCAACGTCGGCATCGGTCATGATTACCACACGGCCATAGCGCAACCCTTTCAGGTCAAACGAGTCTCCAATACTGGTGCCGAGGGCAGAAATAAGGGCTTTCACCTCATTATTACCGAGAATCTTATCCAGCCGGGCTCGTTCCGTATTGAGAATTTTGCCGCGCAGAGGCAAAATAGCCTGGAAGTGACGGTCGCGGCCTTGTTTGGCAGAACCACCAGCCGAGTCGCCCTCAACAATATAAAGCTCTGTTTTGCTGGCATCACGCTCAGAACAGTCAGCCAGTTTGCCAGGGAGGGTCATGGATTCAAGCGCAGAGCGGCGAATGACGAGGTCACGCGCTTTTTTAGCGGCATCCCGGGCCCGCGCCGACGTAAGGCATTTTTGGATGATAGCTTTGCCTACAGATGGGTTTTCATCCAGATAGGCGCTGAAAACATCACCCACGACCTGCTGTACATAGGTCTGCACTTCGGGGTTCATCAGCTTTACCTTCGTCTGTGATTCAAACTGAGGATCCGGATGTTTAATGCTGACAATGGCCGTCATGCCCTCACGGGTATCTTCACCGCTAAAATTTCCTTCAGATTCCTTAAGCTGGCCGCTTTTACGGCCATAGTCGTTAATACAGCGTGTTACTGCAGCACGTAAACCCGTAAGATGCGTTCCACCATCAATGGTGTTGATGGTATTGGCAAAGGAATAAACTGATTCGGCGTAGTTATCTGTATATTGAATGACAAACTCAATGCCGATGCCTTCAATTTCTTTTTCCCCGAAAATGACAGGGGTTACCGGTTCGCGATTTTTATCAATGTACCGAGCAAAAGAAGCAATGCCACCTTCAAAGTGGAAATTCATTTCTTTGGCATCGCGTTTGTCTTTAAGCGAAATGGTTACGCCCTTTGTAACAAAGGCCATTTCTCTGAAGCGCTGCACCAGCGTAGCAAAACTGAAGCTAAAGTCGCCCTTGAAAATTTCCCGATCGGGATGGAATGTGGTTGAAGTGCCAGTTCCATTGCCGGTATAAGTGCCAATAGCCTTCACCGGGGCCATGGGTTTACCGCGTTCATAGCGCTGCTGGTAAATTTTGCCATCCCGACGGACGGTAACTTCGCACCAGTCCGAGAGGGCATTAACCGCAGAAACACCAACGCCATGCAAGCCGCCAGAAACCTTGTAGGAACCACCGCCAAATTTGCCGCCAGCGTGCAAGACGGTCATGACCACCTGCAAGGCGCTGACTTTCATTTCTTTGTGGATGTCTACGGGAATGCCGCGGCCGTTATCTGAAACGGTTACGCTTTCATCTTCATTTATGGAAATTTCAATGTAGTCACAAACCCCGGCCAGAGCTTCGTCTATGGAGTTATCAACAACTTCGTATATCAAATGGTGCAGGGCTTTAACGTCTGAGCCGCCAACATACATACCGGGGCGTCTTCTAACGGCTTCCAGGCCTTCAAGCACCTGGATATCTCCTGCGTTATAGTGGGTATCGTTTGCCAATGCTATTCTCCAATTCAGAAAATCAATGATTTATTGTGTCAGATTCGCCAATGGTGTTCAAGAGTTTGGCCATTTCAAAGGCAAACCCTTTGGCATCTTTAAAAAAGTGAAAGCTTGCCAGAACAAGTGCCGTCGAAATAACCGCGTGCCCAAAAATTCCAATCAAAACCATCCAGGAATTACTGGGAGGGGTTTGCCAAAGGCGTTCAGAAAAATATGTTGCAAATAAAAGGGCAACAACAAAGAAAGAAGCAAAAACCCCAGACTTTTTAAAAATGAAAACACTTTCTTTCGCTGCTTCAATCAGATTTTTATTGCCAACAATGATGGCATGCGGGGTAAACAATAGGGGAAAGAGCAAATTAATCAGTGCTATCAAGGCAATAAAATATAAAACTGAACCAAGAAAAGGGCTGATGATGGAAGAAAGGCCTAAAACAATGGTAAGCGGAACAGCCAGGATAAGGACTGAAACCAGGCAAATTAAGGGGATAAGCAAAAGATTACCAGTTTTTTTGATAAAGCCTGAATGAACAGTTTCATCTTTTGGGAAAACCATATTGGCATTCCAGTTGTAGTAAAGCGCGGCAAGTAAAATGCCAACAACGGTGAACACCATAAATAAAGCAATAACCAGCAGCAGACTGTTCATTGTAATGACAGAAGCTGGGCCAAGCGGTGTTTGAGCACCTACGCGGCTGGCCATCAGGCTTGGCAACCCAAAAGGTAAAGTGCGCAGCCAGGTGGTTACAGAATAATCCTTGGCCACTTCAAGCAAGGTTTTTAGTGAAGCTTGAATGGTCTCGGTAATTTCTGGCGAGCTTCCGTTTGGCACTCTGATTAGTTTAAGAGCCGGTGTAAGAAATTTTTCGATTGTCAGATGCGGGCTTAAAAGCAAAAGCAAATCGAAAATAATTGGGATAACAATTAAATATGCATGGGCTGCCATGGTCTTAAAACCATTTGCCAGGGCCTTGATTACCGAGGGACGGTGTGGAAGTATAAAGTTCTGATCCATAACTGGTTAATTTTACCACTTTTAGCTCATTCATTCGATTTTTATAGATGCTTACGGGGTGATAAAATGAGTTCAATGGCGCCAAAAATGCTTCCTAACAGAGAAAAAATTAGTATTGTGATCGCGGTAATTACACTGACGTTAGGTATGACTTTTCTGCTTCCTTCGGCATTAGAGCAGACCAATTCCCAAAACTGGATTTGGGCAGAACGGCTGATGCCTCTTTTGGTTGCCACACTTACCTATTTTGGTACTGTGTGGATTTTTTCTGAAGATTCTGGGAGCCAAACAAACCAACAAGGGGGTATGTTAATCCACCTTATTTTGCCCGTACTTTCTGTATATGTACTTACTGTTTCCCTTTTGCAGATGGAACGATCTGCGACATGGTGGTGGATTTACTTTGCGGGCATTACGCTTTACGCTGCGGTTGTGTTGGCCGAATATCAGGATTTTTATTATGAAGGCAAGCATTCGCCGCTTGCCGGAATTCTTCTTGTTGCAGTTTCTCATGCCCTTTTTTTCATTCTTTCCGCTGTCTTTAAACTGGGTGTTTTGCGGCTTATTTTAGTTATTCCGGGTATTTTTATGGCTGCATCCTTTATTACCCTGCGCATGATCAAGCTGCGTACCGATCAGGTGGATTGGGGATGGATGTTTCTGATGGCGATTATGGTTACTCAGTTTGCGGGTGGCCTCTTTTACCTGTTTCTTACCCCCATTCAATACGCACTTATCCTTACCGCAACCCTCTACTGCCTTATTTCACTTGCCGCAGGTGTCATTGAGAAAAGAAAAGGCCGGAGCCTTTATTTGGAACCATCCCTCATGATTTTGCTTACGGTTGTGATTTTTGTTTTTGCGTCTATCCCGCGTTAGCGGCTTCCTGAATCAATACATGGTAAAGCCAATGCAAATTGCGGAGGTGGAGCTGCTGCGCCAGGCCACCCAATGACACACGTGACTTACCGCACTCTTCGACATCCTGATGCATCAGATATTCCAAGCCATTCCGTTTACGCAAAGCGGATTTTACAAGCTTCTGGACGGAACGCAAATAATTGAGATTGGATTTGACGGCATCTTCAATTTCGCCACGCAAGATGATGTCTCCATGGCCCTGGATAATATTTTCAAGACCCATTTCACCAACGGATTTAATGGTGTCATGCAGGGTTTCAAAATTTCCATCCACAAAATAAGGGATGGGCATAAAAGCATCACCCGCAAAGAAAATGCGGTCTTCCTCCAAGAGTACAGAAATACCATCCGTGGAATGACCAGGGGTGGACCAAATGGAAAGCTGCTTCTTGCCCACTTTAATGGAGATGGAGCCTTCGGAGAAGGTAATGCTGGGGGGCATAATACGTACATCCCTAAAGAAGGGATTATCTTTGCCAGCCTCCGCAAGGGCGGACGGGCTCTGCTCCGACATGAGCTTGCGGCAGGTGTTGTGCCCAATGATGGTTGCCTTTGGAAAGTAGCAGTTGCCCCAGCAGTGATCGGCATGGTGATGGGTATTAATAATATAGCGAACCGGTATAAGCAGTTCGCTCTCAAGATAATTTCTGATTTGAATTGTTTCCTGAGGCATTAAGGTATCAATAAGCACTGCCCACTGAGGACCAATGATAGCGCCTGCCGTTACCTGGGCAAACAAATCGCTTTGAAACCAATAAACGTTCTCAGATACCCTTTCCCTATGCATAATTCACCATTCCATCGAGAGTGCCGCAAGAATAGCATATCTAAAACTAAAAGTCAAAAATCAGGATTTTTTGCGAAAAGCCCAGATTCCAACAGGCACAAAAAAGGCCAATACAAGGACCCCTAAACCCATCAAAAGGTTTTTTAAATTTGTTTCAACAGCCGGGGAGGCTTTATCTAAAATGCGTGGAGTGGTTAAGACTGTTGGATAGTTTGTAAAACTTGGGCTGGAGGTCCAGGTTGCCACTGCGGTACTGGTTAGAGTAGGTGTTTCAGTGGGGGTGGTTTCCATTAATACAGGCTGCGGGGTTTGGAAAAAAGAGTTGCCGGTTGCTGCCCATTGGGTAAGAGCGGCCTTTGTGCGAATGGCTGCCGCCGTATTGGCATAGCTTGAAGTGGACGTTACAAACTGTGTAGTGCGGTATGGGGTTCTGGTTGGAAGGGGTGTTCTGGTGCGGATCGTTTGCAGGGTTTTTGTGCCAAAAAAAGCGGTGGGAGGTGTTTTGCTTTCCAGTGGATAAGATTCATCCTGAGAAGTATAGGGCGTTAAGCTTTCCTCAGCAGGGTAGGGTGTCATCTGGGCGAATATATTAAGACGAGGCCGCAAGCTAACCGAAGCCTTAACCTCACCTGGCAGCAAGATCAATATTATGAAGCAGAAAAAAATACTTAGAATTGCCAACTTTCGCATAGCAGCCACCTCTAAATTATACCAAGCGCCAATTGCTTCGCGCATGCTACAATTAGATTTAGGAGGCATTTCCCTTGAAAAAGACTTTGAAACGGCTTGACCTCTTTCTTATTCTTGCAATTATTTTTAGCTATGTTTTAGGGCTTATTCTTGCCAAAAGCCAAGGCAAAACTGTGCCATTCATCTATATTGTTTCAGGACTTTTTTTTATGCTTGGTATTTACCTGGCTGAAACATTTGCCATTCCCGAAAGCCCATTTCTTGAGAAAGAGGGCAAACTGACGGTCAGGGCGAAAACCTTTAATGAACCCCGCCTGTTATTATTGCTTGGGTCTATCGCCCTGACCTTCCTCAGCCTGTTTTTCCTTATTAAAGCGCATTTCTTTGAATATTTGTTTTTACCTGCTTTATTCGTTCTGTTGGGCTCAGCTGCTATTTCTTTGAACAACTCTGTTCGTTCTAACACGCTTCCATTGCGCTGGTGCCTGGATGCCTTTGCCATTTCGCCCATTGCATACTTTTTTGGTCTTCAGATCACAGGACTTAAGCTTGCTTTTTATCCCTATATGCTTTCAATTCCCTTGTTTCTGATTGCTGCTGCCTCTGCGATGGCGCTCTTTTTTGCAAGGTTTCAGGATGAGCCCTTTTACCAGCAAGCGCAATCCATGCGAAGTTTTAACTGGGATAAGGCTTTACTGCTTTTTGATGCCCTTTCCTTGCTGGGTTACGGCCTTTTAAGCGTTTATCTGCTTAGCTCAGGGGCTTTTGGGATTGGCTGGCCAGCTTTGCTTTTTTCGCTGCCTTCGCTTTTGCTTTCTGTTTTGCTGCACAGAATTCTCCAGGGTATGCAGCCAAACTGGAAATTGCTGAAAACAATCGCTACAATTAATTATCTTGGTCCTGTTTATTTACTGGCTTATGCGTTTCTAACCCATTAAAAGGAGTTTAAGATGAACCTGAAAATTAATGACAGCGCGCCTGAGTTTGAGCTTTTTGATCAAGGCGGTGAGCTTCACAGACTTGCGGATTACAAAGGCAAAAGAGTTGTTCTCTATTTTTATCCCCGTGATGATACACCCGGCTGCACAACAGAAGCATGCAGTTTCAGAGATAATTTTGCGGACTACAAGGCCGCCGGCATTAGCGTTTTGGGAGTTAGCGCGGATACGGTAAAATCTCACGCAAAATTTGCTGAAAAATTTGATTTACCGTTTACGCTTTTGGCAGATCCTGACCATAAGGTATGTGAGCTTTACGGAGTGTGGGGAGAAAAAACCTTTATGGGACGCAAGTTTATGGGCATTAACCGAACCACATTCCTCATTGATGAAGAAGGGAATATAAAAGAGATCATGCCTCAAGTAAAACCTCAAGGCCATGCGGAGGATGTACTGAAAAAGTTTAATGCTTAGTTAAAAAGATTTACTTAAGGCGCAGAAGCACTTTTGCTTTTTGCCAAAGTTCTTCAAGCTGGTAGTAATCCCGGCGTTCTGGCGAGAGCAAGTGAACAACCACATAACCATAATCCAGAATTACCCAGCCTGAATTCGGCTGACCTTCAAAGACCGGGTTTAGCCCGGTCTCTTCCTTTACGGATTCATCTACGGCCTTTGAAAGGCTGGTGAGCATTCTTTCGCTGGTGCCGTTGGCTAAAATGAAATAATCTGTGAAGTCAGAAACCCCTTTAAGATCAAGAAGCAGAATATCCTCTGCAATTTTATCTTCAAGAATGGCTACTATTTTTCGGGCAAGTTCTAATGGTTCCAGTTAACACCTCTATTTAAATAAAGTTTAGCATATTTTTTGCAGACCGAAACTTGCCATTTCGGTATATACAGGACCCGAAGGTTTGAGCTCACTTTGATAAAGTTTGACGCAGTCAGCCATGAGATCAGTGCCTGGCAAGTGACAACAAGGCAAAACGACATTTTTTAGGTCCACTGTGGCCAGCGCCGCGTGATTTTCATTAAATCTTGCCAATGTAATATGCGGAAGAAACTTTTTTTCATCCATTTTTATATAGGGACTTAGGGCATTACCCAGGAGATTTGCGGTTCTTGTAAAAAAAACTGCGGGTTCAAGGCCAATCCATAAAATGCGAGGGCGGTAAGGATTAGGCAGAAGGCCGGCAAGACCTGGTGTGAAAGGGAAAGCCCTCACACCGCTCAATGCTTGCAGAATGGCGCTTTGCATGGGTTTAAGGTGTGAACCGGGTACCTCACCCAAGAATTGTAGAGTGAGGTGCAAGTTTTGCTTTCTGGCAGGGCGGAGCGAATGGGGTGGGAAGAGAGTAAACAAATCTTCACCAGCTTGTTCCAGCCAATTTTTGAAAGATTCTGAAAAGGGAAGGGCAATAAAGAGGCGCATGGTTTTACTTTCCTAAGCATCATTTTACTCGTTTGCGTAGAACAGTATTAAGCTTTATGTATTGTTGGTTACTTAAATAGGAGCGCTATGCCTAAGGCTTAAAAATATGATCAGCAAAGTGTGGTATAAAAAAGGTACCCTGCGATGTTCGTGATGCAGCCTTAAGTTTTGTACCAACACTTTTAAAAAGGGGTTCAATCTCACACCAGGTGACGTGATAGACCCAAGTCAAGACTGATCCTGCAGGAAGAACCCGTCCTGCTAATGGCAGGTTCAAAACCATCCAGCACACGGCATGGTGGGGTTGTAATTGTAAAAAGCTGCACTCGTTGCAGCTTATTTTTTAAAGAAATCTTAACTTTCACATTTTTAGGGCGGTGGTAAGATGATTCATTCTTTTATTCCCAGAGGCCTTATGGATAAAAAATCTTTATTGGAACAAGTGCGCAACGATGAAGTTAATTTCATTTCACTCCAATTTACAGATATTATCGGCAGTGTAAAGTCGCTGGATATTCCAGTTGAACAACTGCCTGAAGTGCTGGATGACGGCATTTGGTTTGACGGTTCATCCGTTGAAGGATTTTCGCGCATTCAGGAAAGCGACATGCACCTAAGAGCTGATATGCAAACCTATGCGGTTCTGCCTTTTTCGCCCGCTGCGTTTAAGCGCGCACGTATTCTATGCGAGGTTTTTAAACAAAACGGTGAACCCTTTGAAGGCGACCCGCGCGGCGTGCTTAAACGCAATTTGGATAAACTAAAAAGCGAACGCGGTTGGGTTTTAAATGTTGGCCCCGAACCTGAGTTTTACCTGTTTAAAAAAAGGGATGGAAATGAGCACATGCACCCTGTACCCTATGATGTAGGCGGTTATTTTGACTTTTCAGCCAATGACCAAGCCCTCAATGTGCGCACAGAATTAATGGCCACCCTGCAAGAGATGGGTCTTAAAGTTGAGGTCGGGCACCATGAATGCGGTCTTGGCCAGCATGAGATTGATTTTAAATTCGCAGACGCGCTTAAAACCGCCGATAATATTATGACCTTTAAATCAGCCGTTAAGGCCATTGCCGCTCATAATGGACTTATTGCTTCTTTTATGCCCAAGCCTCTTTACGGCGCGGCGGGTTCCGGCATGCACTGCCATCAGTCTATCTCATCCCTGGAGGGCGAAAACCTCTTTTACGAAGCCTCGGATTCCGCCAATCTTTCGTTGATGGCCAAACATTATCTTGCAGGGCTTTTGGCTCACGCCAAGTCAATGGCGGCAGTTGTTGCGCCCTGCGTCAATTCCTATAAGCGGCTTGTGCCCGGGTATGAAGCACCCGTTTATATTGGATGGGCTCAGGTAAATCGCTCGGCATTGGTGCGTGTGCCGAAGATTATTAACGGGAATAAAAAGGCGGTGCGCATAGAGTTGCGCTTTCCGGATCCATCCGCAAACCCGTATCTGGCCATTAATGCCATGCTTGCTGCTGGATTGGATGGCATTGAGCGCGAGCTTGAACTGGCTGCACCGTTGAATAACATCAATGTTTTTAATCTCAGCGAAAAAGAACGGGAAGCAATGCAGATAGGTGTCTTACCCGGTTCGCTTATTGAAGCCATTGAGGAATTCAAAAAGGACGACCTGATGGAAAGGGCAATGGGCAGCAGCCTCTACCAGAAGTTTTTGGCTTCGCGGCTGGCAGAATGGGAAGATTACCGCACCAGCGTTTCAGACTGGGAAGTTGCCCGCTATCTTGAAACTATTTAATAGGTTTTCTGAACTTAGAAAAGCGGCAGCAGTTCTCGTATAATGCTCTTATGCAAAAAGTATTTTTCGATATGGTTGGCTGCCGTCTTAACCAGGCCGAAATTGAGCAATTAGCTGCAGCGTTTCACGAAAAAGGGTACGAAGTTGTTTCGGAAGCTGTGAATGCGGATTACGTTATCATCAATACCTGCTGTGTTACCCGCAAAGCCGGGGCTGATTCGCGTAAAATGGTTCGGCATTATCAGGCCCAGACTTCTGCAAAATTGATTGCAACCGGTTGTTGGGTTACGCTTTTTAGGAAGGGTGCACTTGAGTCACTTCCCGATGTTGAAATAATCCCCAATCTTAAAAAAGAATTTATTCCGGAAATTCTTCGTTCCAGGAACAAGACGCCTTCACCCTGCACAGATGCGCGGAGTGAAAATAAGGCCGTTTTGGGCGTCAGAGAACGCACGCGAGCCTTTGTGAAGGTGCAGGATGGTTGTGATAACCACTGCAGTTACTGTGCTACCACCCTGGCAAGAGGCAAGTCTCGAAGCGCTCCAGAGCAGGCAGTGCTTCAAAACCTAAAGCGGCTTGAAGCCGATGGCATTAAAGAAGTTGTTTTAAGTGGGGTGCAGCTGGGTTCCTGGGGGAATGAAATTGGGCTTGAACTTGCTGACCTGCTTTCTGCCATCTTGGAGAAGACAAACGATTTTCGCATCAGGCTCTCTTCGATTGAGCCATGGGATATATCTGCAAAATTGATTGATCTATGGGCAAACCCACGTCTGATGCCCCATTTGCACATCCCGCTTCAGAGTGGCGCAGACGCTATTCTACAGGCGATGAAAAGACCCATCTGCACACAGCAATTCAGGGATTTATTGATTCTTATCCGCAAAAGGGTACCTGAAATGGCCATTTCAACCGATATGATTGCTGGATTCCCGGGCGAGACGGAAGCACTTTTTGAGGAGAGCCTGGCTTTTGCTGAGAGCTGCCATTTCAGCAGGGGGCACGTTTTTCAGTTTTCAGCAATGGAGCACACTATCGCCGCAGCAATGCCTTTGCAGGTTGATTCTTCTGTGAAGAAAGCACGCAGCAAAACCCTTTTGGATGCTTTCAAAAAAGCCCAGATAGGCTACAACCAGGAACAAATCGGCAAGGTTATTGCGGTTCTGTTTGAAAGCAGGCGCGGAGCTTATGCTTCAGGGCTTAGCCCAGACTATCAGCGCGTATTGGTGCCGTCTTCAGAAGGCCTCCGCAACCAGATTCGTTTGGTACGTCTTAAGGAATTAAATGGGGAAAAGGTTTTTTACGGCCAGCTTATCCAAGCAGAGGTTGCTTAGTTTCAGCGGATTTTCAACACTGCCAGATAGGCAGCAAACGCATTAAGCAGGTTTGCGTTCTCTTTTTTTGCGAAGAATTGATCAGAGGGTGCATTTTCTTTTTCTTTTGACTGCATGCCTGCAAAGCCCCTAAGCTGAATAAAGTTCTCAGCCCGTTTTTGCTCCAGTTCCGCCAAATAGCGCATGTCTTTATTACCTGCGATGACCTGAGCCGGCGCTGCGGAGGGTGCTGTGCTTAGCAAATCTGCCCAAGCTGCCGAAAGTTCATTCTGATTCATGCCACAAGCCTGGCTGTATTTTTCCAAAATTGCTCTTTTAACCGGCAAAGAGATTGATAAATAAAGCTGAGCTTCTCTCTCAAAAGCGTTCTGGCGTTTGGCACTTACTTCCAGAAGCCCTTCTGAAGCGCCAAGATACGGGTTTGTGTGCTGCATATCCAAAACAGGCTGTTGGAGCTTGAGCGCTTTTTGATAAAGGACTTCATTAAAAATACGCTCAGGGCTTAAAATTTCGGCCAGTTCCCCAAAGAAATAGACATCACTTCCTTTGGATTTAAGCACATTCATCATGGGTAGGAGCTTTGAGGTTTGCGGGGCATAAAAAGCAGCGGGTGTATTGAGCTTTCCTTCAAAAAGATTTAAGAGATGTAAAATGCCCTTTTCAGCTTCCTGACTGGTATAAACGATTGAGGTGAAGGGTTCTTCGGCATCCAACTGGCGAATTTGGTCCATTACCGACTTGCTGAATAAGTCGCCTTCAATGGGATGGATGAGAGACAAGTCATCCAGCGTTTTGACAAAGCCCCTAAACTGCTCAAGCTTTGGACCAAGCCCTGCATCGACAAGCGTAAAGCGCGGTTGATCTTTAAGGTCGATACAAGCTTGGTTAATGACCAGTTCCACAAGCCTCTGTGCAAGGGAAGAAAAGCCAAAAATGAGGACATTGGCATGACCCAAATGATATAAATCCTCTTTCTGCCAACTTTGCCGGAAAAGCAAACTTTCATGGATGGGGAAGCCTTTTTGGTTAACCAGATCAATGGCAACCAGTTCATCCGTGTTAAAGTAATGGATGTTCATATTTTCCAAGGCATCCAGACTATCCCGAAGAAACTCTTTCATCTCATGGTTTTTGTAAGAAACATATACTTCCAGTTTTGTGTTCCTTTTGGGAAGGAGATCCGAAAGAACTTTGAGGTGCCCAAAATTGGCCGGTTCCGGCTCAAAAGAAATCAGGGCACTGGGTTTTTTGAGGACAAGGGAGCGTATTGTGAGAATGTTTGCAAAAAGGCTTGGGAATTCATAATCAATAAAAGCGGAATTCAGGCCAAAGTCGTGCAGTTCATCATCTGAAATCGTGGTATCGCCCTTGGCATGGATGCAAATAACTTCAGGAGGACTTTTTTGGTTCAAAAGTTTTGCAGCAAATAATTTGCTTTCTTCATTCCAGCCCAAAAGCAAGTAGCTTTTCCTCCGGAATCTGGTAAAGAAAGTGAAAAAACGTTTGATAAAGCGGTCAAAGATGGCAAAGAAGCCCAAAACCGTACCTAAGGGCGCCAGCCAGCGGGCCAGTTCATACGGGAGGGGGCCTTGTGTTGTAATGGGTATCATGCCTGCAAAACTGAAAAGCTTTAAAGTGTCATAGACCATTACCAGCAGGAGTTTGAACCCTGAAAATTGAGGGCTATAGGCCTGCCAGGTACCTACAAAACTGAGGACAAAACCCGCCAAAAGCACCAAACTGATGATATGCGGCTTGTAATAACTTATTGTCCGGTTGATTACCTTGCTCTTGGAGAGCTCTTTAGGGGATGGCTGTATTCCTTTTTTGTCCATTTGCTTCCGAAAAATTATAGCATGGCTGTCAGAGCCTTCACTCTGCTCAAGGTGAAGAATGAGGTGATTCAGGTTCTGCGCCCACGAAGATGATGCAATTGGACTGCGTGTTTTTCTGTTTATTCAACCTTTGTCTTATATCTTTCCAGATCCAAATATATTTTACTTAACTGCTTTTAATGGAAAAAGAATTAGTTTCTGCAAAAGCAGCCCCATAATGTTTTTCATTCAGGGCTTCCTTTTCTGGTTTGATGCTAAATAAAGCTGAAATCTTAGAATCAGAAAAAATTGTCTGACTTCTGCTTTTCCTCGTTGTTAAATACCTTTTCGCACGCAAACTGTTCTGCAGGTGTAGCTTTTCGCATGCGAAAAGGTCCCCTCTTTCTAACTCGTCGCAATTTAATCAAAAAGGTGGGCATTGAACCTGCATCATCTCACGCATAACCCTGAACATAGTGAAGGGTCTGTCAGTTTGCTTGCTCAGACCTATAAAACACAAAGGCCAGATGCTTCGGCAATTTCGCCTCAGCATGACGAGGAGGGAGGGTGCTTAGGAAAGCCAATTTCAACTCTGCTCGTCACCCTGAACGCAGTGAAGGGTCTGTCAGTTTCTATTAGGTAAAACACAAAAGGCCAGGTGCTTCGCAAAGGATGCCCAGGATGATGGGAGGGCGGGGATGTGCATAGGGGTGGGCATGGCAAGAAAATGAGATGCCTTAGAAAACTCCCCAGCATGCTGAAAGGAAAGGATGATGGGCTCTTTACACATTATTTGCCCCATGTCCTGCCACCATAAGATGCAATTGCCCTCAATAAAAAGAAAAACACGCAAAAACTTGACGCTTGTTCGAGCCGTTTGGTAAAATTTACAGGTTAATCTTGCTAAACAGCCTCCTGATTTTCGGGAGTGATAAGAAAGGATTTTTATGGCAACAAAACGTACCTATCAACCAAAAGTTCGCAGACGCATTCGCGTTCACGGTTTCCGCTCCCGCATGTCAACGCGTGATGGCCGTGAGGTTCTGAAGCGCCGACGACTTCGCGGGCGCTATCAGTTGACCCCCAAGGCCAACAATCACGTTAAGCGCATCAGCTGGTAATATCAAGCATCCGTTTTCTGACCTGACCTTGAAAAAAGAAATTTCCTGGCTAAAAAATTCAATCGCTATTAGAGAGGCAAGGAAGTGTGGTCAGGCACATGCGGATAGACTAATGATCATTATAAGCAAACCAAACCAGTTGGGGCATTCGCGATTTGCGGTAATCGCTTCCAGAAGCGTTGGTTCAGCAGTGGAACGAAATCGCTGCAAGCGCATTTTGAGGGCCTGTGTTCATCAAAACCTGGCTGATTACAAGCCGGGTTTTGATATTTTGTATATTGCCCGCAAACCCTTGCTGCAGGCTGCGCATACCCAGGTGCTTTCAAGCTTCGGGCAATTGAACAGAGATGCCGAGGTAGTCATCTATGTGTGAGGCTGCCAAGATGGGTGGAGCAGGTTCAGGCTCGGACCCCGCGCTTAAAGACATCCCATTGACAGTGCGGAACCTGCCCAGAATACTCATTTTGCTTTTGATCATTGCCTATCAAAAAACTATTTCGCCTTCGCTCCGCCCCAATTCGTGCTGTTTTTATCCTACTTGTTCACATTACGGGTATCAGGCAGTTTACAAATATGGGGCTTTAAAGGGTTCATGGATGGCAATCCGGCGCATTGCGCGCTGTAACCCGTGGAGCAAGGGCGGATATGACCCAGTTCCTTAATCGGAGATAAATGAAACCAAAATTAGTCTTTTCGATTGCTGTAATTTTGATTGCTGCTTTCGTTCTCGGTGCCTGCGCAACAGGGCCCAGAGTAAGCAGTGTGGCAGGCCTCAGCGCCAGCGATTCTGCCGCCTACGTCAGTTTTGGCCAGTACGTGGTAAAAATTGATACGGCCAAAGAAGAAAGCACCAAGGATTTTGCCTGGCAGTACCCTCAAAAGGGAAGCACCAATGTTATTTTTCATGCAGCCCCTTTAATTGACGGAGATAAAATAGTCGTCGGCGATTTTGCGAATGTTCTGCATGGGCTTAAAGACGCAGACGGAAGTGAAACCTGGAGCTTCAGCGGTGCCAAGGGCTGGTATCAGTCGGCGGTGGTTAAGGATGGAAACACCTATTATGTGGCCAATTTTGACCGAAACCTATATGCGATTAACGCAGCAGACCAAAGTATAAAATGGGTCTTTTCAGACTCTTTTGGCTTTTTGGCCTCCCCACTTATTGTTGACTCCAAGCTGATTATTGCAAGCCAAAACCACAAAGTCATTGCTTTGGATAAAGAAAGCGGAAAAGTTCTTTGGGAAGCACAAACGAAAGGTTCCTTGGCCTGCGCTCCATATTATGACGCATCTTCAAAAATGCTGATTGCAGGGGACATCGGCAATGAACTGGTTTGGATAAACCTTGAAAGCGGAAAAGTAAGTCAAACTTTCAATGACTCAGGGTCCATGGCTGCCATTTGGTCATCACCGGTTAAAAGCGGCGAACACATTGTTGTTACGGATGACAAAGGCGTGATTTACCTGATGACGCCTGAAGGGAAGTTGGCCCAAAAGATTGCTTCTGTTGGCCCAATGCTGGCTGGAGCACTGCCGGTTGAAGGCGGTTTTGTAACCGTTACCTCTGACGGTACTGTGCGGTTTATTAAAAACGGAGACAGCAAAGCTACCTGGACCCAGACCATCAAAGGCGTTAAAGATGCGCCCGTTGCGCTCAATACCACCCCTGTGCTCTCGGGAAAGACCATTGTGATTGCCGGTCTAACCAACAACCACACTACTTTAATGGTATGGGGCTATGACTTTGCAGGAAATCTGCTGTGGTCTTACCCATCTGAGAAGAAATAGGAGCCCTGACCATGTGGAACACACTGATTGTTAACCCGTTTACCAACATCCTGCTGGCCATTACCATGCTGGTTAAAAATTTTGGCCTGGCCATTATCCTCTTTACCATCTTGATTAAATTGCTTACCTGGCCGCTGAACGCCCAGCAAATTAAATCTTCCAAGGCCATGCAAGACCTCCAGAATGATCCCAAATACAAAAAGATCATGGAGAAATATAAAGATAATAAGGAAATGCAGGCTCAGGAGCAGATGCGCATTTATAAAGAGAAAGGCATCAGCCCATTTGGGTCTTGTTTGCCCATGCTTCTGCAAATGCCGATCATTATTGGTCTTTACCAGAGCGTTATGAAGGCGATGGCTTCCAGCCCACTGGAACTGATGCAGCTTAAAAACATTATCTATCCATTCCTTAACCCGGACAAGATTTTGCCCATCCAACACCATTTTCTGTGGATGGATCTTGGCCAACCGGAACGCCTGATGGTTTTTGGTTTCGGCATTCCGGTTTTGGCTATTCTGGTAGTTATTTCTCAGTTCTTTATGACAAAGGTGATGACCCCACCGGCAGCGGGCGGTGATGAAAACAACCAGGCCGCCATGATGAGCAAAAGCATGAATATCTATATGCCCCTTTTGATGGGTTACATTGCCTATTCATGGTCTGCTGGTTTAGGCCTCTATTTGCTTATTTCCAATATTTTAGGTGTTATTCAGTATGGTCTGATGAATAAAACATCAATGGCCAGTCTCATGCCTTGGAATAAGCCCCAGGCTGCCGCGCAGAAACCACGTATCATTGAAACAACGGCTACTGAAGCGCCTGAAGATGATGAGGAAGACCTGCCTGCCCTTAAAGAAGAAGCGACCCCCAAGGCAGGCAAACCTTCTGCTCGTGCCATGACCAAGCGACAACGTCCGTCTAAAAAACATTGATGAAAGTGACAGAAAATGACTGAAGAAAACACATCCATATTCACAGCAAATTCTGTTGAAGAAGCTGTTGAATTAGGGCTTGAACAACTTGGCCTTGAAAGAACACAGGTTAAGATTGAGATTCTGGAAGAGGGCAACAAGGGCCTGTTTGGGATTGGCTCCCGCAAGGCACAAGTTAAAATAAGCCCATCTACTACTGTTTTTGACCTGGTTGAGAACCAAGAGAACGCCGATGCGAAAGCCCCAGTTTCGGATAAGAATGAACAAACTGAAAATGATTACCCAGAGCATATTCAGGCAAATGACCAATCAGAAGAGTTGGCACGGCAGACCGTTGAAGACCTTTTAGACCAAATGGGTGTTCAGGCTTCTGTTTCTGCCAAAACCATCATCCCTGAAGGCGAAGATAAAGCTGTTGTATCCATCAATATTGAAGGGGATGACCTAAGCTTCCTCATTGGGCGGCGCTCTGAAACGCTTAATGCCATTCAGTATATTGCCAGCCTGATGGCCAGCAAACAAATGGGTGCCTGGGTTCAAATTCAGCTTGATGTGCAGAATTACCGCGCCCGTCGTGTTTCTGAACTGCAAAAACTTGCCCGCCGCATGGCAGACCAGGTTATCAGTTCAGGCAAGAAACTGTATCTGGAACCCATGCCTGCGAACGAAAGGCGCATTGTCCATATGGAGCTGCGCAAAAATGAGAAGGTGCGCTCTGAATCCTTTGGGGAAGAACCGCACCGCAAGGTTGGAATTAGCCCAAAATAAGGCAAGGAAGCAAAACCATGCGTACTGTTGATATTATTGCCAAAAAACGCGATAAAAAGGCCCTTACTGAGGCGGAAATCAGCTTTCTGATTCAGAATTACGTTTCAGGGAATATACCCGACTATCAAATGTCAGCGTGGTGTATGGCTGTTTTATTAAACGGTATGAGCCATGAGGAAATCACCGATCTGACGCTGGCCATGGCTCATTCAGGGGAAGTTCTTGATCTCAAACAAGCTGTAAGCATTGCTGTGGATAAACATTCTACCGGCGGCGTTGGCGATAAAACGACATTGACGGTTGCGCCACTTGTTGCTGCCTGCGGTCTACCTGTGGGGAAGATGTCTGGCAGGGGACTTGGATTCAGCGGCGGCACCATTGACAAGCTGGAAGCAATTCCGGGTATTAAGGTGGATTTGAGCCCTGAAATGTTCATTTCGCAACTGCGTGAGCACGGGGTTGTGCTTACTGGGCAAAGCGCCAATCTGGCCCCGGCTGACGGAAAACTGTATGCGCTGCGCGATGTAACCGCAACGGTGCAATCCATCCCGCTTATTGCTTCATCGGTGATGAGCAAAAAGATTGCCGCCGGTGCTGACGCAATTGTGCTTGACGTGAAGGTTGGCATCGGCGCGTTCATGAAAACGCTTGAAAACGCAAAAGAGCTGGCGGAAGTGATGGTGGCCATTGGCCATTTGAGCAAACGTCGGGTTATTGCGGTGCTTTCGCCTATGGACCAGCCTTTGGGCTGCGCGGTGGGGAACGCGCTTGAGCTGCGCGAAGCCATTGAAATGCTGCATGGAAATGGACCAGAAGATTACCGATATCACTGCCTGCATTTGGCCGGTTATATGCTGGTTTTAGGAGAGAAAGCCAAAACACTTGAAGAAGGGATTGGCATGGCTGAAAAAGCCATTGCTGATGGACGCGCTTTTGAAAAATTCCGCGAGCTGGTTGAGGCTCAGCATGGTGATTTAAGCGTTGTGGATGACCTTGATAAATTAGCCAAAGCGCAATTTATTGAACCGGTCTTGGCGGAAAGCGAAGGATACGTAAAGGAAGTGAACGCTCAGGAAGTGGGCGAAACCTCCGTTGAGCTTGGAGCAGGGCGTGCCCAGAAAAGCGACAAGATTGACCTTGCAGTAGGCATTAAGGTGCTTGTAAAGGTTGGCGATAAAGTGAGCAAAGGTCAGACGTTATTTGAAGTGCATGCCAACGATAAAGGCAAACAACGATCTGCCATTGAGCGATTAAAAGGGGCCATAAAGTATGACAGCAACCCGGTTAAAAAACCGCCTTATTTCTATGGAGTAATTGGAATGTGAGTGAAGGCCCGGGCAACCGGGCTTTTTTTTTTGAAGGAGTTAAATGTTTAAAGAAAGAACTGATATCCGTAACCTGGCCATTATTGCCCATGTTGACCACGGCAAAACAACGCTGATTGATTCAATGCTGCGTCAAGCCAAAATATTCCGCGAAAATCAACGGGTAGCCATCCGCGTAATGGATTCGAATGACCTGGAAAGAGAGCGGGGCATTACCATCTTAGCTAAAAACACGGCCATCACCATCCCGGATCCCAAAACTGGCAATTTGGTGAAAATCAACATTGTGGATACCCCTGGGCACGCCGATTTTGGCGGTGAGGTAGAACGCATTATGAACATGGTGGATGGGGTGCTGCTTTTGGTGGACGCAGCAGAAGGCCCCAAACCGCAAACTCGGTTTGTGCTTAAACAGGCGATTGCCAAAAGCCTGAAGACTATTGTGGTTATTAACAAACTGGACCGTAAGGATGCCGATGCCGACCGCAGCTTAAATGACACTTTTGACCTTTTTGTTGAGCTAGGCGCAAGTGATGAATTGACGGACTTTCCAATTGTTTACTGCAACGGCCTTGAAGGCCGGGCCGGGCTTACACCCGCCCTGGGGGAAAACCTGCAAATTCTTTTTGAAAGTATTCTTGAACATATTCCAGGGCCTATTGCAGACCCGGAAGCGCCATTCCAAATGCTGGTGACCAATCTGGGCTATGATGAACATACCGGCGCAACCGCCATTGGGCGAATCCATGCCGGCGTTCTTAACCAGGGGCAGTTCCTGCAGCGCATTCACCATGACGGAACGATGGAAAAAATTCAAGCGCGGTATGTATTCGCTTTTCAGGGCCTTGAAACCGTTGCTGTGCAGCAGGTGAGTGCGGGGGACATTGTGACGATTGGCGGGTTGAAAGATATTGAGATTGGCGAAACACTGGCAGATATTGAAAGACCTGTGGCATTACCGACCATCACTGTGCAGCAGCCCACGGTGCAAATGACTTTTGGAGTGAACACTTCACCGTTTTCCGGCCAAGAGGGAAAATGGAGCACTTCGCGCAAGCTGGCAGAACGCCTGCACAGTGAACTGCGCACCAATATTGCTTTGCGCGTAGAGGATACCGAGTCCAAAGACACTTTTCTTGTTTCCGGACGGGGTGAGCTGCATTTGGGGATTTTGATTGAAACCATGCGGCGAGAAGGGTACGAGTTTCAGGTTTCGCGGCCCGAGGCGGTGGTTGTGGTTGGGCCTGACGGCAAAAAGCTTGAACCTTTTGAGGAAGTGCATGTGGATGTTGACGCAGATTATGTTGGCCCCGTTGTAGAAATGCTTGGGCAGCGACGCGGCAAGATGGAGGCGATGAGCACCAATCCAGATAATACCGTTCATCTCACTTACCGAATGCCAACACGGGGCCTGCTCGGGTTCCGGTACCGGTTTTTGACGATCACACGCGGAAAGGGAGTGCTTAATAGCTTTTACACAGGCATGGACACGTTGGAAGATGCGATTGACAGCCGGCAAACCAGCTCCATTGTTGCCCGGGAAGACGGCGTTTCTTCGACTTACGGCCTTAAAAATGCAGAAGAAAGAGGTATGCTTTTTATCGGGCCGGGCGTGCCGATTTATGAAGGAATGATTGTAGGTGAGACACCGCGGCCGCAAGACCTTTCCATCAATGTAGCCAAAAAGAAACATTTGACCAATATGCGTCAGTCCAATAAGGATATTGAAATCCGACTGACTCCACCGCGCCAACTCAGTTTGGATGAGATGATTGAATATCTGGCACCGGATGAGCTTTTGGAAGTGACACCGCAGAATCTAAGACTGCGCAAAAGGATTCTTGAAACGCATGACCGCTTGCGTTCTGAAAAGTCATCAGAAACGGAAGATTACGATTAATCAAAGAGAGACCTCTCGCTAGCGAGAGGTCTCTCTTTGATTAAAGATCAGCCAAGGAAATAATTTGCAGGGCGCCCGGGTATTTCCACCTCAAGGGCAAAGAGATCGCCAGCCAGGGGCTGCCCGGCAAGTTCCGCCTGGGTAAGCTCTGTGGAGGCTGAGGTGATAAAGAGGGTTTTAAGACCTTCCCCTCCTAAACAAAGTGAGGTTGGGCGCTGAACAGGGAGGGATACCTGCTGCATTATTTGGCCATCGGGAGAGAGCTGAAGCACTTGCCAGCCATCCCAGAGGGCCGTCCAGATATTGCCTTTGCTATCCAGGCAAAGGCCATCGGGAACCCCAATTTCAGATTCAAAGAAAATGCTTTTATTGGCAATTTTCCCACTTTCAAGATCGTAATCAAAGCGATAAATGCAGCGATCAGCAGAGTCTGTGAAATAGAAAGACTTGATTTCCCAATCCAGCCCGTTTGCAATACCAAGCCCAGAGAGGACTTTATGCACTTTTTTGCTGCCATCCAGATACCAAAGGTTTGCTTTGCCCTTGGGGCCTTTTGAGCCAGCCCAAAACCTGCCAAAGGGATCTACCTTGCCATCATTCATCATGCAAGGCGATTGGGCAGGAATGATTTTATGAATTGAATCGACATTGGTGGATTGACCATCCCAAAAAGCAAAACCATCTTCAACCGCCAGCACCATGCCGCCGGCTTCTCTGAAAGCAATGCAGCCTACCTTGCAGGGCAATTCAAAACTGCTGAAGTGCTTTGTTTGCGGGTCAAGGCGAAAAATAAGTTTCTCTTCAATATCCGTCCAATAAAGGCAATGTTCTTTTGAGCTCCAGACCGGCCCTTCGCCGAGAAGATTTTTGACCCTGAGCAAAGAATCCGTTATTTTTGCGTGCTTTATTTCCATAGACGCATTTTATCATCAGCGATTTTTATTTTGCCATTTTTAGCATTAAACGCTTACGATGCAGCATGTTAGAATAGGTGAGATGAAGACAGAAAAAGAAAATATGGCATCACAGGATTTTCCCATTCGACTGCTGAACAGATTTCAAGACTATCCATGGATGATCTTGATTACGGCCGGGATTGTCTTTGGTTTGCTTGGCTACATGGCTGGATTTTTGTTAAAACCCGTGTATGAAGCGCGCGCTGTTCTGACAACCAATATGGACATTAAAGAGGAGCGGCCCTTCATTACAGAAATAATGGTTGACTCCCAAATTCAGCATATCGGTGAACTGATGTATAACCCGGCAATCGTTCAAACTTTGTTGGAAAAAGAAAACGCCCAAGGCAACCATTTGAGCCTGGAAGAGCTGCGCGATAACTCTTCTGTTGAGCGACAGTTAATGAATACGTATCTAAAAGTAAGGGGAAATGACCCTGCAGCAGCAGCACGCATTGCCAGTGAGTGGGCTGAAATTGCATTCCAAAAATTGCAGGAAGCCAAAGTGCATGCATTAAAAGCCGGTGAGGCACGCCGGCAGCTTGCCATGCTGAATGTTTGCTTTCCTTTGCAGAGCAAGGATGAAGAAATCCGGGAGGATCCTGCAGTTGAAGTTATTCATTTTTGCAAAGGTTTAGATTTGAAGGAAGCCGAAAAACAAGTTAAGTCTGCAACCCAGATTTTGCTGGAAGAGGACGCTCACACATTGGGACTGAGCCCGTCGCTGAACGTGAGCCAGTTTGTGCCAGCTTCAATCCCCTCAAAACCTTTAAGGTTTAATCAGGGTGCGCTTTCTTTGGCCGGATCTTTGTTTGGCTTGGTTTTTGGCATAATTTTGATTGAAATCGCTTCAAAAAAGCAGCCTTCGTGAAGATGAAACTCACCCGGATTAATAATTGGCTTTGGGCAATGCTGTTATTATTTTTGCCCTTTACGAGTTTTCCGTTGATCGGTAAGCTTTTCGGGGGCAGCTACGTAGCACCGCTTTCGGTTATTCCCTTAATTCTGCTGACCTTTACTTTTTTAATCCCTCTATTCGTAAAAGAAAAGTCTCTTCCTAAGGAGGCCATGCCTTTATTTTTGTTTTTTGGGTTTGGGGTACTGGCCACACTTATTTCCAATTTTATTATTTTCCCTTCCCATCGTGATACTTCGGTATTCAGGAACAATCTTGAAGCGATTACTACCCTTATTGCAGGGGTGGCATTTTATCTGGCAGCAAGCTATTCAGTTTCTGATGAAAGGCAATTAAAAAAGTCCTTACACTGGATAAATATTGGGGGAGCATTCATTATTGTTTTGTGTTTTCTGCAATTTTTCGTTTGGAAATTCTTGGGTTATTATCCGGATTCTTTATTTGGAATTCAGGGATTTTTAACGATGTCCAATAAGCTATATGAGCATAGAGTGACTGCGGTTGCTCTTGAACCTTCCTGGGTGGCGCATCAGCTTAATCTTTTATACCTGCCCCTATGGGTGGCTTTTTCTTTCAAGCGCGTCAGTATTTATAAGACATTATTTCTAAAAAAAATCAGCATTGAGAATATTTTGCTTGCAGGCGGGTTATTTTCTCTATTTGCCACTTTTTCCAGAATTGGATGGCTCACTTTTCTTGCTTTATTAAGTTACCTGTTTTTTCGTTGGGCCAACAGAAAAAAACTGTGGGTCAAAAACAGGTTTGTTTTTTTTCAGAAAATCCCCGCGGGCCTGTTTGCGTTGATGTATTGGGTGAGCATTATTTTTATCATTGTTCTTTTGGGATGCTGCGCTGTCATGGCCATGCGTGTATTCGATTCAAAACGCATGGCCAGTGTTTTTGCCTTTCTTGCACCAGGCTCGCTGAGCCTTTTGGCATGGGCCAATAAAATCGAAATGGCAGAGCGTTTCATCTATTGGGGGGCCGCTTTTTATACTTTTTTGGCATTTCCAATATTTGGCGTTGGCTTAGGAAATGCCGGTTTCTTTTTTGAATCTCATATGCATTCTTTTGGATATGGTTCCCCTGAAATTATGCAGAAGCTACTGTTTGACAGTTCGCTGGTAAACGCCAAAAATTTTTGGATGAGAATTCTGGCTGAAACCGGTCTTATGGGCTTTGTATGCTTTGTAAGCTGGCTGTATGTCCATCTAAAAATGAGCATGAAACTTGAGAAATCCTCTGCAAACAGGCTATCAGAAACATTGGGCTTGGCAGGAATCCTTTTATTGATAACCTTCATCTTTGAAGGCTTAAGTATGGATACCTTTGCTTTGCCTTATTTTTGGATTTGTTTTGGATTGGTGCTTGGCGTTAAACGCTACACAAACTTTCAAGAAGAATCAGAGACCAAGAACAAGCGACTGATTGCAGGCTGAAAGATCTGCCGCTCCGCAAGCAAACAAGGCTATTTGGAGCTCTTTTTTGATTGCTTCAATCTGAGCGATTAAGGCTTGCGTGCCCCGGTCCGCGGCAGGAAGGAGGCAGCGGGCATAGCCGCCCAGGCTAGCGCCGAGCGCCAGACACTTTGCCAAATCAATGCCGTGGCGCAAACCACCTGAAGCAATAAAGGGTATTTTAAGTTTAGGCTCCTGGGCAAGTTCCCTGAGGCACTCAAGCGTGGCAAGCCCCCAACCCCGAAAATCTGCGGCGATCTGGCGCATAGATGGTTCTTGCTGACGGAAATACTCTACCTGCGACCAGGAAGTTCCGCCGGCACCGGCAACATCAATTGCAGCAACTCCGGCATTTTGAAGGCGCAGGGCATTTCTTTTATCAATTCCCCAACCGACCTCCTTGACAAGGAGTGGCCTATCAAGGTCACGGGCCAGGTTTTCGATTTTTCTTAACAAATCAGACCAGTTTGTATCGCCCTCAGGCTGCAGTGCCTCCTGCAGGGCATTCAAGTGCAAAAAGATAGCATCCGCACCGGCAATTTCAATGGCTTTTTTGCAGGAATCCACGTTGAATCCATTATTTAGCTGGATTGCGCCGAGGTTGGCTACGATAAGGGCATGGGGGGCAAGCTTTCGGATAGCATAGGTGCTTTCATAAACAGAATTTTGAATAGCGGCCCGCTGTGAACCAAGCGCAATTGCTATTTGGCAGCTTTCTGCGGCTTCTGCAAATACCTCATTCAGCCTGGCGGTTTGGCTGCTGCCCCCGGTCATTGAAGAAATAAGGATAGGAGCTGACAACAAATGCCCCAAAAAACGGGTTTGGATATTCACACACTTTAAATCAAGTTCAGGAAGGGCAGATGGCCTGAGACGAATGGCATCCAAGCTGTTTGCAAGAGAGGAAGAAACATCCTGATGAAGGCAAATTTTTAAGTGTTCGTTTTTTCTTTTTTCAATTGGTATTTCAGGTGACATGTTAAAATCTTATATGTTCCCTTATTCTTTGTCAATTAGCGTATATAATTATCTTTGAATATTATGAAGTATATGCGAGGTTAGTATGCAAGAAAACGAAGTATTCGATAAAGTAAAAGAAGTTGTCTGTGATGTTCTCAAAATTGACGGCAAAGATATTAAACCTGAAACCCGCTTTGTAGAGGACCTTAAAGCAGATTCGATGGACCAATTCTTCCTTGTGGATGGTCTTTGCGAGAAATTCAACATCAATATCAGTGATGATGATGCCCGCAAGATTCACACAATGGGAGATGCAGTCAATGCAGTCAGTGAGGTATTAAAAGGGTAGGCTCAAAAAGGTTGAGCATTCACATTTACAGGGTGCTTTTTGCGCCCTGTGGTGTTTAAAACAAAAATGCCTGATTTTATTCAGGCATTTTAGAACAGTAAAATTTATTCTCCGCGCAGATAGCTGCCAAGGGCTTCTTTGCTGATACGGAAAGCATTGCCAATTTTGCGGGCTTTTAATTCACCAGCGTTAATAGCGGCCATGACGTCTTCCGCGGAAACTTTCAGGAACTTGGCAGCCTCATCAGGGGTCATGACATCCGGAAGGGCAGCCGCGGATGCATTGGCCAACTGAGCATTGTTTTGGCCTTGTTGCATATTTTGAAGCGTACCAGCCATTACGTTGCCAATTCCCATTCCTGCACCAATGCCAGCCGTCAGACCTGCGCCGCCGCTGGGGTTCTTTGCGGCATCACGCATTGCATCAGCAGCCTGCAACTGCGTGTAGGTTTGCATGTCCAGCATACCCATGGAGCGCAGTTCATCTGCAGATTTATCAGAAGGCTTGAGGTTGGCAACATAGAAAGACTTAAGAAGCAGGCCAATTGCAAGGAAGTCATCCTGTGCTTTGGCACGTACAGCCGCACTAAGCTCTTCGGTGAGGCCGATAAGATCAAGCACGTTGCTTTTCTTAGCAGTTTCTCCAAGAAGATCCTGCAGTTTTGAGAGAAGCATTGCCCTAAGGCGGGCTTCAATATCTGAAGTGGAAAGAGAGCTTTTTGCACCAACGACCTGCGCTACAAATTGCTGCGGGTCATTTACCTGGAAACTGAAGGTTCCGAAACCTTGCAGGAGTGCAATGCCCAAACCTACACCTTCGTTTTTGACGATGATCGGCTGCGGGGTGCCCCATTTCTGATCGGTGAACTCCCGCATGGAAACAAAGTAAACTTCAGCCGGGAAGGGGGTGCGGTCTCCAAAGAGCTTGCCTACCAGATTGGTAAGCAAAGGGACATTAGCTGTGGTAATGGTGTGACGGCCGGGGCCAAGCACATCCAGGGCGCGGCCATCGCGGAAGAATACGGCTGCCTGCGATTCACGCACAATAACTTGAGAGCCAATGCGAATATCCATGTCTCCTGTTTCAGGAAAGCGATGGACAATTTCATCCCGCATTTCGCTTGGGTATTCAACAACATCAAAAATTCGAGCCATTTTTATTCCTCCAAGGTCCTAACTATTTTTCAATTCCCTGCATTACTTTGGTGCGCTTGTTGAAAGCTTCCAAGGCTGCCTGAGCAATGCTGGTTAAGTGTTTAATTGCTGCCGGAAGGCCATCGCTGCCGATAGAGGCTTCTACATTGTCAATTGCATTGGAAACCGTTTCATTCAAGCTTAGAAGGTAATTATCGTATTGATAAACCGTGGCAAGTTCATTCTCATTAATTTTGATTGCATCGAAAATACCGGCATATCCATAGGCCGCTGTACGGACGCGGTCAATGAATTGGCGGATTTTAATCGCGGCACCTTCAATATCATCCACAAACGAGAGTTCTCCATTAGAGATGAGGTCTCTTTCGATTGCAGAAAGACGCTGATACTGTTCTTCAAAAGCTTTAGAAATAGACTCGCGCAGCAGTTTATCAGACATTCTGCGGTCAGCTCGTTCCACGTAGCCTTTGAAACCAGGAATTTTTTGGATTAATTTGGTTACTCCATCCTTTTGACCAACAACTTTATCAAAAATATCTTCCATTTTTCTCCTTTTTAATTCTGTTTACCACCAAAGCATAATTCAGATTAGAAATACATGCAGTAGAAAATCTACGCTTCTTTTTTTATTCATTATAATTGAATTTGTTAATGATTAACGACTTGGAGAAGCTTGGATGAAAAGGCAGCAAGGCCCTAACTGGGGCCCTTTTGAATATATGCTTATCGTTGTGCTTGTCTTTCTTATTTTGTTTACACTATTTTCTCTTTTTTGGCCGGCAATACAGCTTTTTTACCGAACGGCACTTGCCGTAACCCCTACTGTCATCCCTTAAGCTTGCAGCGCAATGAAATTTGCTTTTTCAGATTACCTTAAAACAACCATTAATTGGCTTTACCCACCTTCATGCGCCGGGTGCGGCAAAGAAGGTGAAGTTTTTTGTAAAGAGTGCGAGTCAAGCATTATCAGGATCAAAATGCCTACCTGTCGATTTTGCGGAACAAGCCTGAGAGAGCCTGGCGTTTGCAAACGATGCAAGGACGGCGATTTTGCTTATGCAGAAATGGCCTGCTATGCAGTTTATGCAGGTGCGCTGCGTTCCGGAATCCATGCCATGAAATATGAAAACAATTTTTGGCTGGGCGATCTATTTGCCAAACTTCTAATTCCTTTTATCCAAGAGAAAAAATGGAAGATTGATGTGGTAATGCCTGTTCCCCTCAGCGAAGAAAGAAAGGCTGAAAGAAACTACAACCAGGCGGCACTTCTTGCCAAACCATTGAGCAAATATTTTGGCTGGAATTATGATGAACACAGCCTTATCCGTATAAAGGAGAACCATTCTCAGGTTTCTCTAACGCGCGAAGAGCGTTTTAGCAATGTTAAAGATGCTTTTGCAGCGGAAACTTGCCTTATAAACCCCAGGCATGTTTTGCTGGTTGATGACGTTTTTACAACCGGTGCTACCGCCAATGAGGCTTCAAAGGCACTCAAAGCGGCCGGGTTCGATTCTGTGTGTGTTCTTACCTTAGGCAAAGCTTCCCTGTTACTGTCTTAAGTTATTAATGGATTAACAAGGAGATTTAAAACATGTATAATGAAAAAAAATCTCAGGAGGTTCACATGGCAGTAAAAATGGATGTTTTCACAAAAGATATTGAACTCTCTGAACGACTTAATGAGTATGTCAACAAGAAAGTTGGGAAACTGGAACGGTTCCTGAACGAGATTGATGAATGCCGTGTTGATTTAGCGGCTGCAAAATCAGCCAGAAACCTGGCTGATCGTTCTATTGCCCAGATAACCATTCGCGGGCGAGGTTTTATTCTTCGATCTGAAGAAAGGGCTGAAAACATTTACAGCGCTATTGATGCTTCAGTTGACAAAATGAAATCTCAAATTGAGCGCTTTAAGGGTAAACACTGGACCAAGAAAGTTGAAGACCTTGAAGCACTTTCTGCTGACACAGAAGATGCTGACCGAACTGAACCTGTTATTGTGCGCCGGAAGAGCTTCCAGCTCACTCCCATGGATGAGTTGGAGGCAATGGAGCAATTGCAGCTGCTCGGCCATGAAGATTTCTTTGTTTTCTTTAACTCCAAAACAGAAAAAATTAATGTACTCTATAAACGGCGTGACGGCACTTACGGCCTGATTGAACCGATTATCGGTTAAGAACGGCAACGTTTAAAATAATAAAGACACAGCAAAAAACGGCTGTGCCTTTTTTTTTATGGATCTACTTCAATTTCAGATTTAATTTAATCAAAGAAATAAAGGCGCTGAGAACGGAGCTATTATCCGCATCATCTTGAATTCCAAATACTGCTTTAAAACGCTGCGTTT
>JAYFRD010000008.1:0-235426 GCA_034926255.1 Anaerolineaceae bacterium
ACTTACATTTCCCAATTGCTCTGCCAGGTTCAGTAAACCTAATTTCGTCTTGATAAGTTTTTCTTCGTTCGTCATCTTGACACTCCTTACGGAATATTTCTGCGTTTTCTTTGAGTGTCAGATTAATCCGTGACTATTACAAAAAATTGGTGCGCATGGCAAACGCATGCGCTGTGCTCTGTCCAATGATTATTTACTCCATGTCCTCTCGCAATAAGATGCAATTGCCCTGGGAATGCAGGAAATAATGCAGCGTTTGAGGATAGGCTAAGATATAATGCACACGGAGTTTGTTCGATGCGTCTTTGGTCCTTGCACCCCCAATATTTAGACCGTCAGGGTCTTAGCGCTGTGTGGCGTGAGGCCTTGCTGGCGCAGGCAGTGCTTTTTGGCGCTACGAAAGGCTACCTGAACCATCCGCAGCTCTTACGTTTTAAAGCTTGTGAAGACCCGCTTTTGGCTATTGGGGCTTACCTAGCTGAAGTTCAGAGAGAAGCTGCCAGAAGGGCTTATCAGTTCAATGCCGCTAAAATTGCCAAGCCATTCCCTTGCATGTCTGTATCAGTAACGGAAGGCCAGTTGGCTTACGAATGGCAGCACCTTCTCAGAAAGTTGGAAAAACGTACGCCCACCCTCTTTCTGCAATGGAAGGGGCTAAAAACTCCGTTGCCGCACCCGGTCTTTGCAGTTAAACCTGGCCCCATTGAGGTATGGGAGAAGATTTAATTCTCCCCGTTTTTACTAAGCAGCCAGTCGGCCCACTTCAAGCGCAATCTTATTGACTTTAGCCTTGGCGGCTTCTTCATCCACACTGAACAACTGCCTGTCTTTCATCAGCCAGCGCCCGTTAACCATGGTGTGACACACATTGTGTGCGGAGGCGGCATAAATGATGTGAGAGTAAAGATCGTAGCATGGGGTCATGTTGGCTGTATTGAAGTCAAGAACGGCAATATCTGCCAGCTTTCCGGCTTCAAGAGAGCCGATTTTGTCTTCCAGCCCGAAGGCCCTGGCGCCATTGATGGTAAGCATGGCAACTGCTTCTTCTGCCGCTAAAACAGAAGGGTCCATCGTAATGCCCTTTTGCAGAAGAGCGGCTGTTTGGGCCTCGTGGAAGAGGTCGAGATCATTATTGCTGGCGCATCCATCAGTACCCAATGAGACGTTTACCCCTCGCCCTATCATTTCAGCAATTCTGGCAATGCCTGAAGAGAGCTTGAGGTTGGATTGCGGACAATGGGCAACAGAACTGCCACGTTCAGCCAGCAGGTCCATTTCGGCTTCGCTGAGGTGTACGCCGTGGGCAAGCAAGGTTTTACGGCTCAAAAGCCCTGCCTCATTCAACACTTCAATTGGGGTTTTGTTGTACAGGCTGCGAACCTGCTTCATCTCACCCAATGACTCTGCGGCATGGGTGACAAATACCAAGCCGCGTTCTTCCTTAATGCGCGCGATTTCTTCCAGCATTTGAAGGCTTGCTGTATAAGTGGAATGGGCCTGTACGCAGGGATGAATAAGCGGGTCATCCTTGAAGATATCCAGCATTTCCAAAGCGGCCTCATAATAAACATTTTTGCGTGCTTCAAACCCAGGAATAACCGCAAAACTTGGCCCATTGAAAAGGCGAAAACCAATTGTTGAACAAGTTCTGCAAACTGTGGCGTACTGAAAGTACATGTCGGCGGCGGCAGTTGTGCCGCCGCGGAGCATTTCAGCCAAGGCAAGTTCCACGCCGGCTTGTATGTTTTCAGGCGTTACTGTTTGGGCTTCCACCTTCCAAATTTTGGCAAGCCAGGCTTCCAGCGCCAGATCGTCTGAAAAACCTCTAAAAAGCGCCATGGCGATGTGTCCATGCGTGTTAATGAGCCCCGGCATCAGCAGTTTGCCGGGCATGGCAAGTGTTTCTGCAGAACTTGCAGAAGGTTCAAACTCTGCCTTGGAACCCACAAAAGCAATTTTCTCACCGCGGATTCCCAACACACCCTCTTTAATAATCCTGCGCTGCGGATCCATGGTCAGAATATTTGCGTCTGTGATTAAGATATCGTAGTCATTTCTTAAGTGCTGCATGGCGTTCTCACTTTTTAAGGAAAAGGTGAGTACCTATTTTGTACTCACCTTTTTGGTTTTTTAAAAAAACAGCTTAGTCTTCGTCTTTATCTTCAACAAACTGTTCGCGGCCAGAAAGCATCAGGCTGGCGACCAGAACAAGAGCGAGGAAGGGCAAAACGGCCAGCCAAACGGCGGTATTGCCTTTATCTCCGGCAAAACCAAAAAGCTTCTGCCCGGAAACACCCAAAGCAACCATTACCCCGATGATAAGGCCACCTAAGGAGCCCACAATCATCAGGATGGAACCCAAGCCCTTGCCGAAACCCTTCGCAACATCTTCTTTTTTCATGATGTCGGTCCAGATCAGGCCCCAGCGCTTAACGCGTGGGTAGAGCAGGGTCAGCAGGATGGGCCCAAGGATAAAGGCAGCAGCAAAGTTGTTGACCGTAATGGCAATGGCAAGGAAGGCGAAGGGTACGATCTTTGCCAAATCCAGATACCAGCCAATGGTAATACCGCAGGCGGCTGCGGCAACAAGGGCAGCAATTTCGAAGGCAATCAATTTCTTGCCTGTATTAGTTGTCTGGGCCATATTGTTGGAGGGAACCAGGCCAAAGAGGGAACCCCACAGTTTGTAGGGGATGAAACCGAGAAAGAAATTGCCAACAAAACCGAAAATGGAACCGATACCCAGAGTACCTCCGAAGAGATCACCAATCAGGTTGCCAATTGCGGCGCCCCAGGCTCCGGCAGGCCCAAAGAGAAGGCTGAAAACAGGGGGGAAGACGTTAGCAGGGCGCACTTCAGTGATACCTGGAACGATTGGAATGCCAGCCTTGAAGACGATAAGGAATGCTGCGTAAATAGCAGCGGAAAGCGCAACCAGGATGATCATCCGGGTGTACTTCCACATTGAAAATACTTCTTTCATTTGATAGCTCCTTTATAAAATATAGTTATTTGATAATTGACAATAATAATTTATCAAAGCTTGAGGTGTTTTTTACCCTAGCCTCCTTTCAGTATCGTTATGGGTGCCCGATTTAGGCGGGTGTGTTATCATTGCCGCGGTTTCACAGCGGCAGGGGAAGTCTTTTTCTTGTGAGAGGGTGCGCAGGAAGAGATCGGTAAGGCGTTTGTTCAAGTCGCCTCTGTTGCCTTCAACGATGGTCATCGTTTCTTCGATACCTGAAGCCCAGTTGATAGAGACTGCAACAGCCGCAAAGTGGATGCCAAGTTCTTTGGCAAGCACCGCTTCGGGCACACCGGTCATGCCCACGACATCGCCGCCCAGTTTGCTGTACATACGGATTTCTGCCGGGGTTTCAAAACGAGGGCCATTAGTTGCAACATAAACGGCTTCCTTACGAATGTTCAGGTCAAATTCAGGAGCGAGTTCTAAAAGCTTGCTCCCAAGCGTTGGGCAGTAAGGCTGGTCCATGCTGGTATGGGCAAGGCCGCTTTCAGCCCCATCATAAAAACTGAGAGGACGGTTGCAGGTGAAATCCAGAAAATCAGTAAGTAAGGCCATGCCCAGAGGAGGAATTTCACGATTGATTGAACCCACCGCGTAAGCAGCCAGGGCCTGTTTTACGCCCAGCATTTGCAGGGCTTTAAAATTGGCACGGTAATTAACCATGTGGGGCGGAGTGGTATGCTGCACGCCGTGACGCGCAAGAAATACTAAGTCCAAACGGGGATCCTGGCTTAAAAAAACCTGGGCAGGACCGTAAAGGGTCTCCACCGTTTCCGGTTTGAAGGTATGGCCTGCAATTTCATAAATACCGGTGCCGGTAATGATGGCTGATTTCATAAGAGTCCTCTTTCTCCAAAATATGTTTTTAGATCATATGGATTGAGAATACCATATTGCGTAACCACTCCGGAAACCAGATGCGGCGGGGTAATATCAAAAGCTGGATAGTATGCGTCAATATCAGGAATCGTGGTAGGCAGACCGCGGCACTGTTTCATTTCAGCGGGCTCACGTTCTTCAATCTCAATGGAAGCACGATCTGGTTTTTTCTTGTCAGCACCGCCGGAAAACACAAAGTATGGCACTCCGTGATAGTGAGCAGTGATGGCGTTCTGGAAAGTTCCAATTTTATTGACCACATGACCATCCAAGGTAACCAGATCTGCAGCAGTGAAATACTTCTGGATTTTACCCTGAGAAAGAATGTATGCAGGCATATTGTCACCAATAATCTGCACAGGGATGCCGATTTCATGCACACTTGGCGCGGTAAGCCGGGCGCCCTGCAAATATGGCCGGGTTTCGGGGGTAAACACGTGAATCTGCTTGCCGGCTTTTTTGGCAAGAGCCAGCGATATAAGCAAGGATATTTCTGCAAAGCACATGGTTAGTACACCATCGCCGTCATCAATCAGACTGGCGCCGTATTCACCTACTTTGCCGTAACGTTCGTAATTCTCATCGCGGTAGGCTTCAATCCACTCCAGCAGGCCCAGCTCAGCCGGAACGCCTTTGTCAATAAATTGAATGAGCATTGCTGATGTTTTTTCCATTAACCTGGCTAGGGATGTGTTTGTTGGGCGGGTCCTAATAAGGCGCAGAGATGCTTCTTGGAGGATTTTTTTTTGCCTTTCGGCGGGTTTAGACTGGCATTGACGGGCAGCCATGGCCATGGCGTAGAGAGCGGCAACCGCAGGGCCTCCGCCTTGTGTAACCATGTCTTCAATGGCTTTGGCCACCTCTTCAACAGAGGTGCATTCCACAAAGACCTTCTCAAAGGGGTATTTGCGCCTGTCCCCAATGATTACCTTGCTGTTTTCGTAGAGTGCTACATTTTCACGGCGGAGGAGCCAAGGAAGCATTTGATTGACTTCAGCTGCGTTCATTATTTCCTTTTTAGAAATTCTTTAACCCGGTCAATTTGCCGTATCCCATTATGGAAAGCACAATGGAAGCAAGAACGAAAAGAACAGCAACTATCAAGACGATGTAATCGGCCTTCTGCATCTTTAAGCGCAGAAAATAAGTGCGGTCTTCACGGGCGCCAAAGCCTTTGGATTCCAATGCCATCGCAAAAATATTGGTATTACGGATGGTTGAAATAAAGACTGGAACTAGCAGCGGCAAAAACTTGCGAATGCGGTCTACAATGCTGCCTGAGTCCAAGTCCAGGCCGCGGCTGCGCTGGGCCTGGCTGATGGTCACCGTGCTGGAGGCAATGGTGGGAACAAGCCGTAAAGCTGTTGAGATGGCAAAGCCAACGCGGTAGGGCACGCCTAATTTAATGAGGCCCAACACCAATTCTTCATTGCGGGTGGTGCTGATGAGCACAACGCCGGCAGAAATCATCAGAACCATCAACAAGGTTCTGGCAATACTATAGAAAAAAGACTCTTTGTAAATAAATAGGAACCAATGCGTGGTACCTTTTGAAAAGACATTCCAGAGGATAAGGCTGAAAGTGCTGAGGATAATAAGCAGAACCCTGATCCGGTAAAGATTTTTAAAGGATTTTGAAATGTACATCTCCAAAAAAATCAGAAAAGCAACCGGAAGCATCCAAATAGGATTTTGAAAAAGCAAGATCGCCACAAAGCTCAGCAAAAAGACGATAATCTTCGTCCGCGGATCGAGACGGTGGATAAAAGAGTTGTTGTCAATATAAAGTTCAGCATCCATTAGTTCACCTTGCCTTCCATGCATCCGAGCATTTCTTCAGGGTACAAGAAGGTATGACCCAGTTTATTACTAAATTCAACAAAATGAGGCGGTCTTAATGAAGCCTCTTGAAGTTCATTTCCATGAGAAAGCACCTCGCGTGTGGTACCTTGCAAAAAGAGCTGGCCGTCTTTCATCACGAAAACGCGTTTGGCGTATTCAGCCACAACCCACATGTGATGGGTAACAAAAATAATGGTGCTTCCGTTCTCATTAAGCTTGCGCACCATATTCATCATGCTGCGCTGCTCTGCATAGTCCAAGCCAGTGGTGGGCTCATCCAAAATCAGAATTTCTGGTTTGGCAGCCAGGATGGAGGCAACCGCAACGCGCTGGCGGCCGCTTTTGGTAAGAGAGAAAGGATCCATTTCTTCACAGCCTGCCAAACCAACCGCTGCCAGGGCTTCCGTTACAATCTGCTTGACTTCAGTGTCAGATAATTTATGCAAACGGGGGCTAAAAGCCACTTCATCAAAAACGGTCTCAGAGAAAATTTGGTGGTCAGGGTTTTGGAAGACGTAACCTACTTTTTGGCCAAGTTTGAAGACACCTTGTTCTTTGGTGGGTATCTGATTAACAGAAACCTCACCGGCAGTCGGCATAAAGAGGCCGTTAAAGTGTTTGGCAAGGGTGGTTTTGCCGCTGCCATTCTGCCCAACAATAGCCACCATATCTCCTTTAAAGATATCCAAGGCAACGCCTTTGAGTGCTTTCACTTTATTATTGTAGGAATATTCCAAATTCTTGCACTGAATAAGGGGTTGGGTCAGATTTGCAATTTCAGCTTTATCTTCAGCCAGCTTTTTCTGATAGGCATCTTCAGAGATTTTCCAGCCGTTTGCCTGGAAAGCTCGCGTGCCCTCATCAGGCGTGAGGGGCAATTCAGCCGCGCCTAAAAGCTTGAAGAATTTGGGGATGCCAAGGGGCATGATTCCAATAGATTCCATTGTCTCGACGTCAGAAAGAACTTCGCGCGTAGGACCAATTTTAAGAATTTGACCTTCTTTAATGAGTGCAACACGGTCCGCATAAAGGGCTTCTTCTGTTTCATGTTCAATAATCATGAGAGTTAAGTCGTCTCTTTTGCAGAGCTTATGGGTAATCTCAAAAACGCCCATTTTACTGATAGGGTCAAGGTCAGTGGTTGGCTCATCCATTACCAGAATTTTTGGCTTTAGCGCAAGCACAGAAGCGATGGCCAACTTCTGTTTTTGTCCGCCAGAAAGCGTAGAAGGCGGCCGGCGCCTGAAGGAATCCAGACCTACATAATTCAGGTTTTCATCAATGCGAGACTTAATCTCATCCCAATCTACCGCAAAGTTTTCAGGCCCAAAGGCTACTTCCAACTCCACATTGGTAGAAAAGAGCTCGGCTTCAAAATCCTGAAAAACCATTCCCACAATTTCAGACATTTGGGCAACCGTTTGTTGACGGGTGTCACGCCCCATCACATTAATCTCACCCTTCAATTTGCCATTGTAAAAATGAGGAATGAGGCCATTGATGGTAGAGGCAAAAGTGCTTTTGCCGGCTTCGCTTGGTCCCATAATCACCAAAAACTCGCCCTTGTTGACATCCAGATTGATGCCATCCAGGGCAGGCTTTTTTACTCCTCTGTAGCTGAAACGCAAATCCTTGATACTGATGATAGGTTCTGTCATTAATCCTCCGGAAGAGTCTCTAACTCTCCTGTCCTTGATAAGGTAGTTTTTTCATGAGAGCATTCCAGATGGCTCTTTCTCTTTCAATAGATTTATCCATCGAACGCATGGCAAGGCAGATATACAGGGCATGAACCAGGGCATATTGTGAAATGCGCGAAGAAAGCGTTTCGGGCATGCTATCCTGGGTTGCTGAAAGTAAAACAATATCAGCAAATTGTGTCAGCGGCGCCAGTGCATTACCGGTAAGGCAAATTACAGGCACGCCCTGGGCCTTGGCCTCAGCGGCTGTACGCCTGGGATCGTAGGAATCTCCGCTTTGAGAGATGACAATCAGCAGGTCTTTAGAATCCAATAAAGCTACCTGCATGATCTGTAAATAAGAATCAGTCTGAACCTGACAATTGAGGCCCAAACGCATAAAGCGGTTGTACATTTCGTGCGCAATGGGGCTTGATGTACCCATGCCGGCAATTAGAATTTTTTTGGATTTGCGAATAAGCGAAACAGCCTGGTCTATCTTTGCATCGTCAATAATTGCCAAAGTGTCTTGTATGGCTTGGATAGAACCCATGAGCACTTTTCGGGTTGCCACACCGTTTTTGTCTTTTCTATTAAGATTGCTGGCAACGATTTGGGAAGAGTCCGGAAGGCTTTGAACAAGCGAAAACTTGAATGACAACCAACTTTCATAGCCCAGAGAATGGCAAAACCGCACCGCGGTGGCATCGCTTACGCCTGTTTCTCCGGCGATTTCATCCAAGGTCATTCTTAATACTTTTTCGGGGTTTTCAAGCGTGTATTCACCAACTTTTCTTTCAGCAGGGGAGAGAGATGCTAAAAAACCGCGCAGTTTCGAGAGGGCATTTCCGTTATTCAGCTGCGTTTCTTCCATAACATCTTTCCTGCCAAAGAAGATGAAGTGATTAAGTCAGATATATCTCGTAAAATGTAATAAAACTACAGAATGGATTCTATTGTGATTCATGCCTTTGGTCAAGCAATTCATGAATTTTCTTGGCTATAGGCTTATTTATTGTTGGTTTGGCGGAGGTTCAGCGCATTCTGAAGCCTGGCTGCCAAGTGCGGATGCTTTGCAAGGCAAACCTTAATCATTTCAGAATTTCCCTCATTGCAGAAGAATAATACTTCTTCTAAAAGATCCGCATCATCTGCCGGAATATCCGGATGCCGATCCGGGTATCTTCGCAAACGGATTAAGCCTTTGCAAATTCTCGAAGAAATTTCTTTGAAGGTATCTGGGATGAAACGTGAACAGATTACTTTTGCAGGTTCTCTTGAAACCATCTCGCCTTCAAAACGCGTAGCGTCTTTTTCAAATAGGGTTCCATCCAAAGTATAGAGCCAGCCTTGCCGGGAGTGAAATATTTTTTTCAGGGCATTTGGGTAACGTTCAGTTAATGTTAATTGTCCATCCTCCTCATATGCCAAATTCAGGTCAAAATCACTCCATGGCGCCATAAACAGGATGGCAACGTTTTCATCTTTTGATGCGTAAACCCAGGCTTTATGATGGGTTGAAAGCCTTGGCTCAATAACTGTTAATCCAGCATTCGGGGAACCGTGAAAAACGTTAGACATAAAATTCTGCTCTTTAAATATAGTTTACTCTTTGAATTGAATATCCCAAATGTGAACGTGAGTGGGTTCTTTTTCGTCCACGCTATGGATGGAAATTTGCATCTGGATTAATGCTTCAACTTTGCCAAAATCCACTTCCAAGGGACGGATAGCGTTATTGCGTTCCGGCGCTTCAGCAATGTATTCGCCGTTGCTGCCATCAGGGCGGGTAATGCTGATTTTGATTTGGGTATGGGGCGAGCCGATCGTGCTTATCACGGCATGGATGTGCACGGGCTGGGGGAACTTGAGCGTTATCAGGAAGGGATTGGCCTCATAGGTGCGGGTGAGAGAACGCTCATCGTTATCAAAAGCTGCCGCAATCTTGGCCATATCAATGCGCGAAAACTCTGCGGCAACTTCCTGCCCAAAAAGCATGATTGTATCTTGCATGGGTTTGCGCAGCTCAATGGCCTCTGCCTCAAAGATGGCCTCAGCATTATCCCGATATTGCAATTTGAGGAAGTAAAACCCCGGCCTTCCATCGGGCCAGTTAATGATTTTTTGGATGAGCGGCTTCTTGAATTTTGCGGATTCTTCTAAGTTTTCCACCTCTTCCGGAGTTAGCACAAAAAGATTTTTCTCATCAATGGGCAGCATTTTGTTAGTGTATGAATTGATGGAATTAAACTGGATGGGCAAAGGGTCGCCCAAAAAGAAGCGCCCTAAAACATCGGTGTTATTGGCCCAGGAGGGGGTGATAATTACTTTTGTGGAAGGGTCTGCTTTCAATTGCGCTCTTATTTCCGTAAAGATCTGCTGGGCACCCCACTGCATGCCGTACAGCGTGTAGTCGTTATACCAGGTTGGCCCATTATGCAGGGCATCAAATGTCATCCAAGCTGCAGAAAGTGCCAAAACCCCGGCTGTGACTGCAACAATAATTTTGCTGTATTGCATTTTATTTTCGATAAGGTTCAAAAGCCAATTTGCACCCAGGCAGGTCAAATAGGCATAAGGTACCACCATCATCATCAGGCGCGTAATGCTGGGTTCCACGAGGGCTGCGCCACTGGGGGCAGCAAAAAATGCAGCCAAAAGAACGCGGTTCTCGGGTTTTGCCATGTCTTTAATGGCCTGCCAAAGCCCTAAGAGTACTAGTGGAAGGAATAGGGTGGGCATATGGGACCAATTAAGCATCAGGTGACGTGCCAAATCCTGCTTGTTGTAAAAGAACCAATAGCTTGGGTCAAAACCCCGCAGATATCTTGTGATGAACAAGATCAGTTTTTGGCCGGTTTGTAATGCCGGGTCCAAAATGTAGGAATGTAGAAGATTCAAATGCTGCTTGATGGCTTCCTGGTGGGTATTGCGGAACCAGATATCCGGAGCAGCGAGGAGGATCAACAGTAGAATGCCCCGCAAGAAAGTGGCTTTATCCTGCCAGTGGTAGCGAAAATCGATCAGAAGCAGCAAAAAACCACTTACCAGTATCACCATCTGCATGGGAGAATAAGCGTAAAAGGCTAATGCGCCAAAGAAAAGGCTCCAGTAGAGAAATTTGCGCTGCTGCAGCCTGTATTTGAGATAAAAATAGATGAAGAGGGAAAACATGGAGGCGCCTATGCAGGTTTCAAATGCCGTCCTTGAATGCAAAAACCAGGCTGGGATTGCGGCAATAACCAAAGGAGCAAGCCACCAGTGTTTGACTTTGAAAATATCCTTGAGGGCAAACGCCAAACTGAGAGGAAAAACCAGGGTGGCGAGAGCGGCAACTGCGCGGGTTACGGTGACTGAACGGGCGAACATGGCTGGAATCAATTGCCAATAAACGGATAGCCCCAGATTGAACTGACCGCCATTTTGGAAGTAAGCGGGCAGAAAATTTCCGGCAGAATCCTTAAACCCTTTTTGGATAAGATCAACCGCGGACATGGTTTGAATGGCTTCATCACAAAAAAAGTAAATGGGAAACTTATCGATTTGAATGAAACGAGTTAGCAAATAAACAAGCATTCCTGCAACAAAGGCGGCAGTTTGCCAGCTTATTTTGATGGATGGCCGTTCAAATTTCATCCACTTGCCGGGTTTTTGAGCTTGAGCTTGTGCAGGGACGGGTTCTGATGCATCTTCAATGGGTAATGGTTCGTTGTTGGCCCGAGCTTCTGCCTCTTCCAGGAGGGCTGCCGCAGCTTGGGCCTCTTCCAAGGCTTTTAGTTTTTCTAAGCGCCTGCGTTCCGGTAGGATTTTAATGTAATCCCAAACAGTGGGGTCGGGCTCAAGACTCATAGCTTAATTATAATGGGCACTTGCTTTCATTTTCTATTTCTTCATTCATATTTGCCCATCCTTGCTATAATAATTCAACTTTAAGTGAGGTGCCTATGGGTCCAGAAAAAATTACGCCTGAAATGTTTAATAAATTGGTAAACCTGGCTGCGCTTGGCCTTGAAGAGGGTGAAGCAGAATATTTGCGAGAAGAGCTGAATCACCAGCTGGCAGCCGTTAAGGAACTCAGCGAAATCCAGGTGGATCCTGATGTAGAGGAAAAACCTCATGGAATAGATTGTATGGGCTTGCCTCCGCGTACCGATAAGTGGATTCCATACCCAAATCCGGAAAAAATTCTTGCTTTGGCACCGGAACAGGAACAGGGCATGATTGTTTCGCCTGATTCTGCCAAATTGGGCGGAGGTGCAGCTTGAAAACATACGAACTCAGTGCGATTGAAATTGCCGCTAAAGTGCGTTCAGGTGAAATAAAAGCACAGCAGGTGCTTGAAGAAACCTTAGCAATTATTAAAGCAGTGGATGGTCAACCCGGTGTTTTGGATGGTGTGCCTTTAACTGCCGCAGAAGAACAGAAGGTACATGCCTTTATTGAAGTAACGGAAACTTTGGCTCGTGCCCAGGCCCAGGAAGTGGACCGGAAGGTCAGCGAGGGCAAGGATCCCGGCCTTCTGGCAGGTGTGCCCATTTCCATTAAGGATATTTTCTGCATAGAAGGGGTACGCAGTACCGCAGCTTCTCGTATTCTTGCAAATTTTTACCCGCCTTACACGGCGACTTCCGTAGAAAAATTGCAGAATGCTGGTGCTTTGATAGTCGGTAAGGTGAATTTGGATGAATTTACTTTTGGCTCATCAAGTGAATCCAGCGCTTTTCAGCCTTGCCCCTACAACCCCTGGGATCCGGCCTGTGCGGCCGGGGGCTCTTCTGGGGGGTCGGCAGCTTCTGTTGGCGCCTATGAAGTTCCGCTTTCACTTGGAACCGATACAGGCGGTTCCATTCGCCAACCTTCTGCTTTCTGCGGGGTTGTGGGCCTCAAACCTACTTATGGCAGAGTATCACGCTACGGCCTGATTGCTTTCGGCTCTTCTTTGGATTGCCCAGGCCCCATTGCCCGTAACGCAGGCGATGCCGCTTTGATGCTTCAGGTGATGGCTGGGACAGACCCAAAAGATGCCACAACTACAACGGTGGCACCTGCAGACTATCTGGGCACGCTGGAAAAAGACCTGCGCGGCATGCGGATTGGGCTTTCTCCGGATTATGACCATATTGCCTATCCGGATTTTGAAACAGGCGAGATGAGTTATGAACCCCTGCAAAAGGAAGTGAGCCAGGCAGCATTTGATGCCGCTGAGGTTCTGGCCAGGGCGGGTGCCGATATTGTTGAAGGTGTGCCCATGCTGAATAGCCGATACGGCATTCCGGCTTACTTTGTAATTTCACGTGTTGAAGCGGCCAGCAACCTGCACCGTTTTGATGGCGTGAAGTACGGTTACCGTACCGAAAAACCTTTTAAAGACCTGAATGAGCTTTATCGCCTTACCCGCGCGGAAGGGTTTGGCAGACAGCCGAAACTGCGTATTCTGATGGGCATGTATGTCTCTGCTTCACAGCATGCCGCTAACTATTATCACAAAGCGCTGAAAGTGCGCGGCATGATTCGCCGTGATTTTGACGAGGCGTTTGATAAAAACGGAAAATATGGCATTGATGTTTTGCTGACTCCTTCTACCCCTACAACTGCCTTCAGGCGCAAAGAAGTTTTTGGGAATACCGTTCTGATGCAGTACTCTGACCAGATGAATGTTTGCGCCAATCATGCTGGCATTCCGGCAGTTACCATTCCCGCGGGCTTTGATGACAAAGGCTTGCCCCTTGGAATTCAGTTTATCGGCCCGGATTATCGTGAGGATCTCATCTTGCAGGCAGCCAGAGGTTTTGAAAAAGCAAGCGCAGAGGCTGCATGGCGCCAGCGCAGGCCGGTTACCCTCACTCAGGCAAAGGAGCAGGCATGAGCAGATATGAAGTTGTTATCGGGCTTGAGACCCACATTGAATTAAATACGCTGACGAAAATTTTTTGCACCTGCAAGGCTTCATCATGGGGGGATGCGCCCAACACCAATATCTGCCCCGTTTGTGCGGGCTTGCCCGGCGTTTTACCCGTGCTGAACCGCGAGGCAGTGTTCAAAGGAGCTCGTTTAGCCGCTGCCATGCATGCTGCTATCAACCCCAAGTCTGCCTTTGACCGCAAAAACTATTTCTATCCGGACCTGCCCAAAGGTTACCAGATTACACAGTTCTTTGAACCCATTGGTAAAGGCGGCCATATGGATTTGGAAATGCCGGATGGCAGTAAACGCCATGTGCGCATTCACCGGCTGCATCTTGAAGAAGATGCCGGCAAAACCAAACTTGAAGCAGGTTTGCGCCTTCTGGATTACAACCGCTGCGGCGTACCGCTCATTGAGATGGTTACCGAGCCTGATCTGCGTTCGGCGGATGAGGCAGCCCAATACCTTACCCAACTGCGGCAATTGCTGCGCTGGATAGGTGTTTCTGAAGCGGATATGGAGAAGGGGCATCTGCGTTGTGATGCAAACGTCTCATTGCGGCCCATTGGCAGCCAAACCCTGGGCACAAAAACAGAAATAAAGAATGTCAATTCCATTGATTCCGTCAGGCAGGCCATTAACATGGAGGTAAAACGCCAAACCGAAGAACTGGAAGCCGGCCGCCGTATTGAATCGTATACGCTGGATTGGGATGCGGATACAGGCAAACTGCGTAAAATGCGCTCAAAGGAAACCGAAGCGGATTACCGCTATTTCGGGGAACCAGACCTTCTGCCTGTTATTCTAAGCCAGACTGAAATTGAAGATATTTTGAATGCTCTGCCCGAAATGCCTTTGGAACGCAAGCATCGCTTTGTGGATGTGTATCACCTGACCGATTACGATGCCGGCATTCTTACCGGAGACCGTGCGCTTTCTGATTATTTTGAAGAGACGGTTAAAGCCTATGGTGGTGAAGCCAAAACAGTCTCTAACTGGGTGATGAATGAATTGCTGAGAATGCTAAACAACCAGGCAAAAGATGTCAGCTCTCTTAAACTGCGCCCGGATGCCCTGGCGGAAATCATTCACCTGGTAGATCAAGGCAAGGTTAACGCTGCCACAGGCAAGACCTTGCTTGAAAAAGTGGAAGCAAGCGGAAAACGCCCGCTGGAGATTGTTGAAAAAGAAAGTCTGGGCTTAGTAAATGATGACGGACTGCTTCTTGCAAAAATCCAGGAACTTTTGGCTGAGGCCCCTGCAGAAGTGGCTGCTTTTAAAGCAGGCAAAGAAAGCTTGCTTGGCTGGTTTGTAGGCCAGGTAATGCGCAAGATGGGCGGTAAGGCAGACCCTAAGCGTTCCAGGGAAATTCTTTTGGAACTGTTGGGTAAGTAGAAAAAGCAGCTCTAAAAATTTATCTACAAAAGGTGTGCTGGCTGATAGGGTGCACACCTTTTATTTTTAGGGTATGTTGGAACATCAGAAGGCCCATCTTTCTAAAGCCTGACCCTTTGATTGTTAATACGAATGCAGCCCATTCAGTGGGTTGACAGGTGTCTTGATTAGGCTAAAATTGGTCTACTGCGGGTGTCGCCAAGTGGTAAGGCGTCAGCCTTCCAAGCTGATATTCGCCGGTTCGAATCCGGTCACCCGCTCTTTTTATTTAAAGCCCCTATTTAATCCAAGTGTTGCTTTAAATAAAAAGAGACCGGCTTTTGAACTTCGCCGATCTCTTTTGCTTTCAGCAATCCAGATACATTTCCACTTCGTAAGGGTGAGGACGAGTGGAAATGTTGCGCGCTTCTTTTTTCTTGGCAGCGCAGAAACCCTTGATGAAAGCCTCGCTGAATACGCCAGAATCCGTCAGGAAGGCATGATCTTCAAGCAGGGCATCGCAGGCGGCTTCAAGGCTGGAGGGAATTTGTTTAATTTTCTTCCATTCTTCTTCAGACCAGAGCTTCATATCCGAGTCAAAAGGCCCAAAGTTGAGCGCCTTGGCATCCATCTTCTTTTGAATACCATCAATGCCTGCCAGCAGCATCGCAGGGATGGCCAGATAGGGGTTGCAGGTTCCATCCGGAGTGCGGTATTCAATGCGCACCTCGTTGGGGTCGGTTACGTATTTAGGCTGCCGGATAGCTGCCGTGCGGTCACCGCGCCCAAAGAAGCAGCTGGTAGGGGCCTCAAAGCCCGGAGCTAAACGCTTGAAGGAGTTGGTAGAAGGGTTGGTGAGGGCCGTCAGCGCGGGGGCGTGGTAAAGAATGCCGCTGATGTACTGCATGGCCAGTTCGCTCAGCCAGGTTTTGCTCTTGGCATCGTAGAAAAGGTTTTTGCCTTTTTTGCGCAGCAACTGATGGAAGTGCATGCCGCTGCCCATTTCGCCACCGAGCGGCTTAGGCATAAAGGTGATGGTTTTGCCCATTTCATAGGCAACGTTCTTAAGCAGGTATTTTGCTACCATCGTGCCATCGGTTGATTTATAGATATTTTGCATGGGCGGTTCAATCTCGTGCTGGCCGCTTCCGCCTTCGTGATGATGATATTTTACGCCGTAGCCCATCTCTTCCATCATCAAGCAGACCTGGTTGCGCAGTGACTGGGCTTGGTCGCAGGGGTTAATGCGGTGATAGCCCTTGTGCGATCCGATGTGGTAGCCACTCATTGACTCATCTTCTTCCCAGTTGCTCTCATAGGAATTAAAGAAGAAACTACTGCTGTGCATACGGTTGTCATAGCTGGCTTCGTCAAAGATGAAAAACTCGTACTCCGGGCCCCAATTGGATTCATCGGCGATGCCGGTGCTCTTCAGATATTTTTCTGCCTTGCGCACAAATTCGCGCGGGTCGGCTTCAAAGGGCGCTTTAGTATCCGCTTCATGGATATTTGCAATGAAGGAATAGGTGGGCTCCTCATTGAATGGGTCTAAAAACCCTGTTGCCAGGTCTGGGATAAGGATGAGGTCGCTGGTAGTGACTTCCTTAAGGCCGACGGAAGAACCGTCAAAACCAATCCCATCCCGCATCATCGCTTCGCTGAAGAAGCGGGCAGAAATGGTTACATGCCGCCAATGGCCCCAAAGATCACACCATTTAAGGTCAATCATACGGATGCCATTTTCATCTAGCTCTTTTTTGATGGAATTTATATCTTTGATCATAGCTTCTCCTTTAGAGAGAATTATAAAGGGAGAGAAATGGAAACAACAGTATTCTGACATAAAGGACAGCTCCCGGCGTGTTTATTTCCGTTAAGGAGCAAGTCTAAAAAACACAGCCATGCTATAATGGGGCTCACTTCTTAGGGATAAAGCAGATATGATTTTTCTGATTACGGGCGGGGCGGGTTTTTTAGGCGCCGCATTGGCCAACAGGTTAGTAAGGCAGGGGCATAAAGTGCGTGCGCTGGATGATTGCAGCGCCGGTAACCCTGCCAATCTTCACAAAGACGTTGAGTTCACCAAAGGGGATATTAACGAAAAGCCTTTGCTTTGGTCTTTGCTGCAGAATGTGGACTGCGTTTTTCACTTAGCCGCACGGGTTTCAGTGCCTGAGTCGCAACTTTACCCAGGCGACTACAACCGGGTAAACGTAAGCGGCACCGTTACCCTGATGGAAGCTATCCGCGATACCGGCATCAAGCGCATTGTTATGGCCTCATCCGGTGCTGTTTATGGCCATCAAGATGAGGTGCCCTATCGTGAAACGCTAGAACCTCACCCGCAATCACCGTATGCGGTCTCTAAACTGAGCGCTGAATACTATGTAAGGCAAATAAGCCAGACTGTAGGCACCGAGGCGGTCATCCTGCGGATTTTTAACGCCTATGGCCCCGGCCAACGTGTAACCCCTTCGCACCCCCCCATCATTGCCAACTATTTGTATCATGCCATCACCAACGGTTCGATTGTTATTCACGGTGATGGTACCCAAACCCGTGACTATATCTATGTAGACGACGTTGTTAATGCCATGACTGCCGCAGCCACCGCTTCAAAGGTGGATCAGGAAATCATTAATATCGGCAGCGGTGCTGAAACCAGCGTTTTGGAACTGGTGCGCTTGGTGCGCGATATTACCCAACGTAAACCTGAAGAAATCTTCAACCAGCATAAAAGCGGCGGGATTGACCGCATGTGCGCGGATATTACCAAGGCTTATGAAAAGCTGAATTATGTACCCATGACCAATCTGGAATTGGGCCTGCGCCTGACCATTGAGCGTGACCCTACTCTTTCCAAAGCCAGTTAACTGAAAATGATCCTCCCGCGGGAATTTTACACATGCCCGGCTTACGTGCTTGCCCCTCAATTGCTCGGCTGCAGGCTGGTGCGCATACTGGACGGAGTGCGTCTTGAAGCGCTCATCTGCGAAGCGGAAGCCTATCAGGGCCAGCAGGACCAAGCCTGCCATGCCCGTAAGGGCTGCACTCCGCGCTGTCAGGTTATGTTCGGCCCTCCCGGTCATGCCTATATTTACTTCACCTATGGTATGCACTGGATGCTTAACCTAGTCTGTGAGCAGCAGGGGTTTCCGGCGGCAGTGCTCATCAGAGCGGTTTACCCTCTTTGCGGTCTTGAAAAAATGACAGCGCTGCGGCCACACCTGGCGCAAAGACCAGCCTGGTTGGACGGGCCAGCCAAACTTAGCCAGGCTCTGGGTTTAGACCGTGCCATGAATGGTGCGGATTTATGCACCCCCGATTCCGGCCTTTTTGTTGAAGAGGGCCTGCAAATTCCGAAAAGTTTAGTGAATGTTGGCCCGCGTGTGGGCATTAACTATGCCCCCGAACCCTGGCTTTCCATGCCCTGGCGCTGGAAGCTGCCTTATGCTCATGCGGCTGAGTTGGTAACGAAAAAATGGAAAATGTCTGGGTGCTGATAAGAACTTGGCGTAGATATTATGGCAAATGTTTGTATTAAATTGTCTGAAAAAGATCAGTAAGGAATAAAGAAAATTCCAGTTCTTGGTTTAACTTAAAAAACATAAAGCAGCCCGGAATGCGCTCACCATAGCGCTTTATTTTAAGGAGGAAACCTCTCATTTTCCGGGTAATTGTCTTGAAGTTTCCATTTTCCGGTAAATTCCACCTGCAAGTCAACTTTTCACTCCTTAATACCAGAGTGCATAAGCAAAATGCATTTGGAGAAGTTCATCAGCAATACATTAACTCTTCCGAAGATACAATGTTTGAAATGTAAAAAACTATTGACATTAGGAAGATGATGTTTTATCATAAAAATGTCAAGTTAAATTGACAAAATCAACAATGGTTTTGAAAGGAATATAGTATGGGTACACCGGCAATGATTTTCTTGGGAATGGTATTTATCGTTTTTGCGGCAATAGATATCGCTTTGATTGTTTCGCTGATTAAACCAGGTGATGAGAGAAAGCAAATGATTGTCTGGAAGGCAAGCACATTTACTCTGCTCGTGACCGTATTAGAGATGGTTATTAATATTTTAGCAGGTATAGCGGGCAAGGGAGTTCCAGTAAATTCCCATATGCAATTTCCGATAAATACTTTTATCAGGTTGGAGATGATAGCCCTTGTTTATTTTTTGGCGCTTTTGTATTTCAAAAAGAAGTATGGAGAATGACATGGAGAATATCATTCGCGAAAAACGGAAGGCGATGCAATTATCACAAGATCAATTAGCAAAGAAATGCGGAGTTTCCCGCCAAACTATCAACGCAATAGAAAATAATAAATATGACCCTTCTTTGATCTTGGCTTTTAGTCTTTCAAGGGAACTAAATACAAAGGTGGATGAACTTTTTGGACCGTCCAATTATCAAAACAAATGAATGGTGAAAAATGAAAATAAGCATTTTTACAAAATGGATTTTACTTTTAGTCTTTTCCGTGGGCATGGGCACATTTATTTACGAAAACATTTTGAATAAACTAAACATTAATGTATGGTTTGCAAGAAGCGGCGGTGCTTTGGCAACCGCTCTTATTGCCTTGGCTCTCTACTATTTTCTGAAGTTAGGTAAAACGAATGAATGCCCGTCATGAAGCTCAGTGGCTATTAAAACCTTTTCCAAGAAATAATAGTGTCTTAGGTGATTAACCCTTTAAGGAATCATTATTTGTATTTTCAAAATGGAGATTCTTGCAAGCCCAAGGTTTTTATTGGAGAGGGATAAAAAGATAAAAAAACTGAAGAAGGCAAAGAAAAAAGCAGACTGCAAGTTATATGTGCAGTCTGCTCGCTTTAGCGGAGAGAGTGGGATTCGAACCCACGTTGGCCACGAGGACCAAAACGGTTTTCGAGACCGTCCCATTCAACCACTCTGGCATCTCTCCAACGGAGAGATGATTATAACCGAAATAGCTAAAGCTCGAAGTTTTCTGCTTTAGCCGGATATACGGTATCCGGCAGGTTTACTTCTTGCTTCAGTTTGTTCAAAAGCGCTTTTTCAGGGTCTTCTTCACCGTGAACCAAAATAAGTTTCTTGAGAGAGTTACTGGTGGCTTTTACATAATCAACCAGCATATCCTGCCCGCCATGCGCACTAAAGCCCTCAATGCGGGCAACTTCAGCTTTGCGGAAGAATTGCTCACCGAAGATGCGCACTTTTGTCTGACCCTCCTGCAGGCGGCGGCCTAAGGTATCCGGTGCCATGTAAGAAATGAGGGCAATTGAATTTCTGCCGTCTTCAATGTTATTGCGCAGATGATGAAGGATACGCCCGTTTTCTGCCATTCCCGAAGCGGAAATGATGATGCAGGGCTCCTTAAAGCTGTTAATAGCCTTGGACTCGTCCACGGAATGCGTGTAGATAATGTGGTCAAAATCCAAATAGGGGCTGCGGTGCTCCTGCAGCATTCTGGCAGTTTCTTCATCGAAACACTCGGTGTGGCGCCTGTAAATATCTGATGCGCTGACGGCCAAAGGACTATCCACGATCACGGGAATGGGGGGAATTTCGCCCTGGTCGATGGCCTGCCCCAAGTAATAGGAAAGATTCTGCGTGCGCCCAACTGCAAATGCGGGCACAATCACCTTGCCGCCGCGCTTGATGGTACGCAGCACCAATTCTTTAAATTCAGCAAATGCTTCTTCCATAGGAGGGTGAACAATATCACCATAGGTACACTCCATCAATAGATAATCTGCATTGGAAGGCAAAACCGGGTCGTTCAAGATGGGGGCTTCTTTCCGGCCGATATCCCCTGAAAACCAAAGCCTTTTTTTAGTTCCGTTCTCCTCCACATCCACACAAACAGATGCGGAACCGATAATGTGCCCGGCATCGTGCAGGGTTACGGTAACGCCCGGGATGGGGTTAAAAGCTTGTTCGTAGAAAACAGAGCGAAAGCGAGGCGCGGTTTCTATGGCATTTTTTTCTGTATAAAGTGGCTCCATGTGGGTCAGCCCTTGCCGGGCGCGCACTTTATTTACGTATTTGATGTCATCTTCCTGAATACGTCCTGAATCGCGCAACATGATATCGGTGAGGTCTGCGGTGGCGTTGGTGGTCCAGATGGGCCCCTGAAAGCCCTGCCTGACCAGGTTTGGCAGGTTACCGGAGTGGTCAATATGGGCGTGAGAAAGAACCACACAATCCAGACTGCGCGGGTCAAAAGGAAAGTTTAGGTTCACTTTATAGGTGTCATCTCGTTTGCCCTGATACATCCCGCAATCCATCAGCAGGGTGCGGCCGTTTACTTCAACCATGTGCATGGAACCTGTTACCGTTTGGGCGGCGCCATAAGTTGTTAGTTTCATTCTTTATCCTTTTGCAGTATTGCTAAAATGTCTTGCCCGAAAAGCGCATACCTGCAAGGGTAATCTGCCATCAGGGCCTGAAGTTCGGATGATGTTTTTGGATTTTCTTTTGCCATTTTGTCGATAAGGTCTTTGGAGAGAACGATATTGGAGCTTACGCCCATTTTAGTGCCCTGCTCTTTTCGCCAGCCTGAAAGCAAATCCCGGCGGTGTAATTCTGCTTCGCCCGGGCGGCGATGTTTGGGCTTCTCGAGTTTGCCTGGGTTTTTGCGCCATTCGGTAATGGCGGCCATGATGGCCTTGCCAAAGGCTTTAACCTGCCCTTCTGAAAGCGAGGGCAGCAACCCCAGCTCTTCTATGTGATGAGGTTGAACCTTAGCCAAGTCAACCAGACTGGCATCCCCGAGTATCTTGAAAACAGGGCGGTTCAGTTTTTCCGCCAGGGATTCCCGCAGGAGAACCAAGTCTTGCAGCAGGCTCCATTGGCCGGGCTTTAAGCCCTGTGCGCCGTGCACATGCCAGACAGAAACCATAGGCTCTGCCACTGCGGCTTCAATTTTCGCCAGATTTCTGGAATCCTCCAACAGCAGGTCGAGTTTACCCGCTTTGATTAACTCTTCCTGAAGTTTATCCCGCAGCGGGATGAGATAGTGTGAATCCCCTTGGGCATATTGCAGCATTTCGGGTTTGATGGGCCGCTTACCCCAATCCGCCCTTTGGTACTTCTTGTCGAGGGTGACCCCCAGGTATTTTTCCAAAACGGAGGCGAGGCCAATATTTTTTTCGCCCAAGGTGGCGGCAGCCAGCATGGTATCAAAGAGGTTTTGGAACGCAAAACCATAATCTCGCTTAAGGCAGGCAATGTCATAATCCCCGGCATGAAATATTTTTTGCATATGGGGGTTTGCCAGGCATGTTCCAAGTTCTGTCATGCCGTCCATAGGAAAGGGGTCTACCAAAAAATCTGCTTCCATAATGGAAATCTGCACAAGGCAGACCTGCTCGCGGTAGGCAAAGAGACTGTTGGACTCAGTGTCTATTCCAATAGCGGGCTGACCCTCCAGGGCTGAAATCATGCTCTCATATTCAGAAAAATTAGTAACAATTTGGGGGGGTATCATCATTTTCTGCTTGAATTATACCTTTCCATTTTTAGGTTTGGGTATTGCAAAAGGGATTCATTCTCTTGCACCTTGCAGGGATTTATATTCCGCGCATAGGTGTTTCAATGCATAACCGCTTTGATTTTTTATCCTTTGCTGATAGAAAATAATCTTGTATAATAAAAATAAGATCCGAGTTTTTCCGTAGGGGAAAAACCATTGGGTATTACCCGCTAATGTAATACCTCCCGCATTTGGAAAGGATTTTGATTTATCTCGGCTGCTAGCAGCGAATTCAAAATCAAGAATCGGGAGGTTTTTTATGTCCACTTCATACACTGGAAAAGTTGCCAGAATCAACCTGAAGGAAGGTAGAGTCAGCGTTGAAACCATCTCAGAAGAAAATCGTAAAAACTTTATTGGCGGAAGAGGTCTGGGTACAAAGATTCTCTATGATGAGGGCGTTGCCAAGGCAGACCCCTTATCTGAGCAGAATAAGTTAATTTTCTTGAGTGGCCCCATGACCGGAACTGCATCCCCTACGGCTGGGCGATACATGGTGATTACCAAATCACCGTTAACAGGTCTGATTGCCAGCTCAAACTCAGGGGGCGCCTGGGGCGCTGTATTGAAATATGCGGGCTGGGATGCCTTGATAGTGGAAGGCAAAGCCAAAAATCCCGTTTACATTCGCATTGATGACGAAAAAATTAGCCTGGAAGATGCCCAACCTTATTGGGGTATGCGCTCGCTGGAACTGAATGAGAAAATGAAAGAAAAGTATCCCGGCGCGTCGGTGCTTAACATTGGGCCTGCCGGGGAAAAACAGGCATTGCTTTCTGCCATTATTAATGAGGAAGACCGCGCGGCTGGCCGCAGCGGAGTGGGCGCAGTGATGGGTTCCAAAAATTTGAAAGCCATCGTAACCAGCGCCAGCAAGCGTTCTATCCCGGCGGCAGACCCAGAAAAACTTCGGGAAGTTGTTACAGATGCCAATAAAAAATTGAAAGCCAATGGGGTTACCGGCCAGGGCCTGCCAACTTATGGCACGGCAGTTTTGGTGAACATCGTTAACAATATTGGTGGTTTTCCAACCAAGAACTGGCAGGAATCTTACTTTCCTGCCGCTGAAGATATTTCCGGGGAAACGTTAAAAGAGAAATTCCTTGTCAAAAATTCTGCCTGTCACCGCTGCCCCATTGGCTGCGGCCGCCAGGTCACTGTGGATGGCAAGGTGGTAGGCGGCCCTGAATATGAACCCCTTTGGGCTTTTGGCGCGAATTGCGGTGTAGATGATTTGGAAGCAGTTATTAAGGCCAATTACTATTGCAATGAATATGGCTTGGATGCCATTTCAACGCCTTGCACTATTGCCGCTGCCATGGAACTTTATCAGAGGGGCTTCATTACAGAAGAAGAGTGCGCCGGAGTTCCCCTGAACTGGGGCAGCGGGAAGGCCATTGTGGAATGGTCAAAACGCATTGGCGAGGGTGATGTTCCGCTTGCCAGGCGCATGTCCGAAGGCAGTTACCGGCTTTGCGAATATTATGGCCATCCGGAAATTTCGATGTCGGTCAAAAAACAAGAAATGCCTGCCTATGATGCTCGTGCCATTCAAGGAATTGGCATTACATACGCAACCAGCAACCGCGGCGGCTGTCATGTGCGCGGCTACCTTATCTCACCTGAAGTATTGGGCCTGCCGGAGCAGCTTGACAGAAATTCTGTTGAGGGCAAAGCGGCCTGGTGCAAGGCCTTTCAGGACCTTACCGCTGTCATTGACTCGATGGGTCTGTGTCTTTTTACCTCTTTTGCCTTGGGCGCCCCTGACTATGCGGCTATGCTTAGCGCAGCTACAGGCAACAATTATACGGCCGATGAACTCATGCTGGCCGGTGAGCGCATATACAATATTGAACGGATTTTCAATAAGGAAGCCGGCATGCAGCCTGACGCAGACCGGCTGCCCAAGCGCCTGACGGATGAGCCCATCCCTGACGGCCCCTCCAAAGGCAGCGTAAGTCAGATTGAACTCACTTTGCCAGATTATTACGCGGTTCGCGGCTGGGAAAAGGCTTTCCCAACGAAGGCCACGCTCCAGCGTTTGGGTTTGTAGTTTTTCTTTCTTCAGGGCAAGGCTTAAAACCTTGCCCTGAAGAAAAGGCAGCAAGGTAAAAAATGATAGAAGTTCGCCTTTTTGCTACATTAAGAGAGGGCAGAAATAAACTGGTCTTTCTGGAACCAGAAGAAATAAACTGTGGGCATGACCTTCTAACAAAATTAGACATTCTGCCCCAAGAACTTGCCATTTTTTTGATTAACGGCTTGCATTCTTCCCTTGATACACCTATTCATGACGGCGATATTTTGGCGCTGTTTCCGCCTGTAGGCGGCGGTTAAAGTTCGTGCATAGCCTTGCCCCAGGTATAATAAGGCTATGATTTTTTTTGAGCATGCCTTTTCAGGCCTCACTCTTGATTTGGGCGGAGGTGCTGAAGGTGTTATTTTGCATCTTTACCCAGCTGGCTCGATAGCTGTTGATAAGAAGCTTGAAGAAATTCTGGAAGTGCCGGCACCTTTAAAGGCGCAGTGATGGATGCTTCAAGTCTGGGCTTCGCAAGCGGGTCTTTTACACAGGCAACTGCTTTTTATGCCTGGAAGCAAGTTTCAGCAGGCTGTTTGCTGGTGTCTGATCAGTTAGAAGGCGATAAAATTCATCAGGTCTGGCAAAAATAAACGGCTGAGAGGTTTTTATGAGAGCGGTCATCCAACGCGTAAATCATGCTTCGGTGCATGTTGAAGGTAAGCTGGTGGGTAAGATCGGCAAAGGTTTACTTATTTTACTGGGTGTAGGCCCTGAAGATACCCAAAATGATGCCGGTCAGTTTGCGGCCCGCATTGCTCATCTGCGCATTTTTGAGGACGAAGCAGGCAAAATGAATCTTTCCTGTTTGGATGTGCAGGGTGAGGCGCTGGTGGTTTCGCAGTTTACCCTTTTTGCGGATACTTCCCGCGGGCGTAGGCCTTCGTTCATCGGTGCAGCCGCACCAAAGATTGCTAAACCTCTCTGTGATTATTTCATCGGGAGTTTGAATAGCCTGGGGGTACCCACCCAATCAGGTGAGTTTGGAGCACATATGCAGGTGGCACTGGAAAATGACGGGCCGGTCACCATCCAGATGACGCAGCCTCCCATTTTGGAAAAATAATCTTTAGCTCAGTTCAGTGTTTCGCTTTTAAACTGGTTTTCTTCGGGGCTTGGTTCAATGCTGCTTGCGTTTGCTTGCTCTTTAGCTTTATTGCCTTCCGCTTCTTCAGCGGCCGGCAGATTTATTTTTTCTTCCATGCGCATCTGGCCGCGGAAAAACGCACCGTCTTCACTTGCAAATGAACTGGTGGTTACATCTCCCCATATACGGCCTGTGCTGCGAATTTCCAATTTTTGGCAGGTGATGTTGCCTTTCACCATGCCTGCCACCAATACGGTATCTGCGCTCAGATTTTCGCAGGTCACCTTGCCAGTCTCCCCCACCACCAATAAACCGCGCATGGCAATTTCACCTTCCATGGTGCCTTCGATGCGCACTCCGCCCTTCCCGCGCAGGTCTCCCGTCCAGTTAATGCCCGGGCCCAAAACAGTGGTTACCTGATTGGCAAGCGGTTCAACCGTAAATGAGGGTTCAGTTTTCTTTTTTCCAAACATAGGTTTTGCGCATTATACCCTGAATAAGGGCTTAAGCCTGCTCTGGTTTACGGAAATTGGCAATGCCCAGCGCTTTAAAAAGAATGGGCGCAATGCAGGAAATCCAAAACCCCAGCAGAGATGCATGAAGGTAAACAAGTACAAAAGTGAATGCATTCAATTCTTTTGGTATTAATTTACCCATACCCATATAGATTAAGATAATACCGGCCAAGCCCAAGAGGTAGCGCCACAGGAGGTGGAAGCCTCCCTGATGGCTCTGTAAAATACCCAGATGTTTTCGCAAAGCCAGAAAACCGCCCAAAAAGCCAAACCATAACCCTGCAACCAGATAAAGCCCTTTGGGGCTAAAGGGGTCAGCCGCGCCTGCTCCTGCTGCCCATTCGGCGGGCATCTTCCAAGTCTGGCCAGGTATTTCAGCCAGAAGCACAAGCCCTACAAACAATAATGAGCTCAAAAAAGCCAGGCCAATTTGTTTGAAAAAAGGCATTCTTTTTACCCAGCAGGCTACAGGTGCATAATAATGGTTAAAAAGGAGCAACACGGCAAGCCCAAGAACCCAACCAAGGGTAACATCCAATGTAAAGTGTACCCCCAGCACCAAGCGGGAAAGGCCAATAAGCACGATCAGGGCAATACAAGCCCAGGTAATCCAGCGTTGGCGAAACTCCCGGGAAAGCTGGCCCCATAGGGCAGCTGCATTCATGGCGTGGCCGGAGGGCAAGCCAAAAGATTTTTCATGTCCGATGGACTTCACTCTGCTGTCTACCCAATAGGGGCGCGGCATTTTAAAAATTAATTTCAGCAAGCCGTTCAGTGTGCCGCTTAGCACCAAAATCATCCCCAGGCGCAGGCCTGCCAAGGCATCTACGCACCAGTAGACTGCCGGCATCACAAGGATGTAAAAAGTTTCTGTTCCCAAAAACGAAAGTAGCTTGGAGAGGCCTTGCAACCATGTTCCAAGTGATTGCAGAAAGATGTTGATACTGGTATCCATTGATTCTCTTTCTCAGCGCTGCCCGAAACATTGTTAATATTTCATCAGGGACCGTAAACGTTATGGTAGTTAAGCCGATTTCTGCCAGAATTAATAGTATCATGCTCGTACTGACCTGAGAATACTGGAGTTAAAATGAATGATGCAATTGAGGTGAAAGGCCTCACAAAAAATTATGGTGAAGTGAAAGCCGTAAGGGGTATTGATTTTCACGTCAAGCGCGGCAAGCTTTTCGCCTTTTTAGGGCCAAATGGCGCCGGTAAATCCACCACCATTGACATCATTTGTACTTTTCTGAAGCCGGATGCCGGTGAAGTGCACGTAGGGGGTTATGAGCTTGGCAAGGATGACCCCCAAATCCGCAGAATTATTGGGGCGGTTTTTCAAAATGGCTTATTGGATGACTATTTGACTGTGCAAGAAAACCTGCAAACGCGCGGCAGCTTTTATGGCCTTAACGGTGCAAAACTGGATGCGGCCGTTCACAAAGCTGCAAAAGTTACTGCTATTACAGATCTGCTTAAAAGACGTTATGACCACCTTTCTGGAGGGCAAAGACGGCGTGCGGATATTGCCAGGGCTCTCATCCATACTCCCGAGATTCTTTTTTTGGATGAGCCTACAACGGGTTTAGACCCACAGACACGCCGGAACGTTTGGGAGACTATTGAAGCTATCCGCAAAGAAAATGGCACAACCGTATTCCTGACCACGCATTACATGGAAGAAGCAGCCAGCGCTGACTATGTGATGGTCATTGATAATGGAAAAATTTCCGCCCAGGGCACACCGGCTGAACTGAAGGATAAATTTTCAAAAGATAAATTAGTGCTTTCCACAACAAAGAAAGTGGAACTTGAAGATCTGTTAAAACAAAACAAGGTGCAATACACCCAGATAGCCGATAGCTTTATTATTCAAATTACTAAAAGCATGGATGCACTTCCCATTATTGAGCTTACAAGGCAATACCTGGAAAGTTTTGAAGTGCTCAAAGGCACAATGGATGATGCCTTCATTGCCATCACCGGAAAGGAATTACGCGAATGATCCCATTTATGGTGCGTAACCTAAAACTCTATTTTCGGGATAAGTCTGCCGTGTTTTTTTCGTTGCTTGGCATTCTGGTTATTCTTACCCTTTATTTGCTTTTTTTGGGAAACGTCTGGGTTAGTAACTTTAACGGTGTACCTGGGGTGCGCTTTGTGATGGATAGCTGGATTATGGCAGGCCTTTTGGCCATTTCTTCTTTTACTACCACCATGGGCGCACTGGGTGTGATGGTGGATGACAAGGTGAAGAAAATAAATAAGGACTTTGTGGCTTCTCCCTTTCCAAAAAGCAGTATGACGGCCGGTTATATTTTCAGTACCATCCTGATTGGGGTGGTGATGAGCCTGGTTAGCCTGCTGATTGCAGAAGTTTACATTCTTATCAATGGTGGGTCTCTGATTAACCTGCCCGATTTTCTTAAAGTATTTGCTTTGATTGTTTTGGCAACTTTATCCAATTCCGCCATTGTTGTTTTTCTGGTTTCCCTTTTCAAGACAAACAGCGCCTATGGCACTGCCAGCACCCTCATTGGCACGATGATTGGATTCTTAACCGGCATTTACCTGCCGATTGGGGAATTTCCCTCTTCAATACAGTGGCTTATTAAGCTCTTTCCTCCTTCCCATGCTGCAGCTTTGATGCGTCAGGTGATGATGGCCCCTGCCATGGAAAAGACCTTTGCTGGTGCCCCACAGGAAACGTTGACTAATTTTAAAAGAATGATGGGCGTTGAATTTACATTTGGGAACACGCCTCTTTCGCCCTTTATCAGCGTGATTATTCTTCTGGCTACCGCAGTATTTTTCTATCTGCTGGCCCTCTGGAGTCTTTCAAGAAAAAAGAATTAGTTTGAGCAATAAAAAAGTGGCCATTTTGGCCACTTTTTTACCTGATTAGTTAAAAAGTTTATTCCTGTTCTATCTTTTGTACCATTCCTTCAAGAATATTCTCGAAGGCCATGGTATGCGAGCAAATACCGCGGGATTGGAAATAAGAGCAGGTGCACTGCCATTTTCCATCCTGATACTTTACGGTGTGATCGTTGTTTTCGCCTTTAAGGGTGGCTTCAAAACCTTTGAAAGCAATTCTGTTGCGTTCAGCCGCATAACGTTTGGCTTTCTCAATTTTACCGATCAATCCGCTATCCATCATTTCATCCATCTCCGTTTCAATCAGTTAATTTAAATGAAAACACGCACTTTGGCTAAAGGCGTGTTTCTATATCACAAAACTGCCTGGAAGGGCCAGCGCAGCTCATAGGGCAAAGACTAATCCTTCCATATCCTGATTATAGCGTTGCCCTGTTAATTGGTCAATAACAATTAAAGGCTTGGCGTTCCCATATGGGTGATAAAAGCCATGCCTTGCGCTCTAAGGGTGATAAAAATGGCCAATAGATTAAAGTCTTATTAATAAACTATTTCCAAAACTATTGACAAGTTGCTCTTTGTGGAATAGAATAATACCGTAATGGAATAGATTATTACCGATACGGAACAAAATGAAGAAACAGTTCGACCAGATGGACCAAAAAATCATGCAGGCACTTCACAAAGATGCCCGTCTTTCAGCTTCAGAGATTGCCCGCTCACTCCACGCTAATGAGCGCACCATCCGTAAGCGTATTGACCGTCTGGTGGAGCAAAAAGCTATCCGTCTGACGGCCATCATTGACCCTGCTGTATTTGGCTATAACACTGCCGTTGATATTTTTCTGGAAATAGACCGGGATAAGGAAGATGATGTTATTGCTCTTTTTCTCACTATGCCAGAAATTTCTTACATCGCTTTCGGCCAGGGCACAAATGACCTCTCCATTGAGTGCCGTTTTAAAAGTAACGAAGAAATGCGTACATTTGTACGCAAAAAGCTTCCGCAGGTAGAAGGGGTGCAGGTGAAAGGCTTTTCACTGGTTCCGAAAATATTCCGAAACATTGATGAGTGGATGCCAAGTAATGACGACTTTGACATCCGCAAAGAAGAACTTGACGAGTATTAAGAAGAGATCCGGCCTCAACCGGATTTTTTGTTTAAAAATCAAAATTCCGAAAGGGACATATTTATATGGAAATAAAACACTTTATTGATACAGAAGATTTTTCAAAAAAGGAGCTGCTTGACCTTATCCGCTTGATTCAGAAACTGAAAAAGGCCGACAAGCAAGGTGCTACCCCCAAATTACTGGATGGAGCTTCACTGGCTATGATTTTTGAGGAACCTTCCACCCGTACCCGCTGCTCTTTTGAGGTTGGCATGGCTGAACTGGGCGGGCATGCCCTCTATCTGAAGCCGGGCGAAATTCATTTGGGTGTCAGAGAATCCCTGGGGGATACAGCCCAGGTAATTTCGCGCTATGTGGACGTCATTATGGCGCGTACCCTCAAACACGAAACAATGACCGAATTGGCACATTATGCCACTGTGCCAGTGATCAATGGCCTGACAGACTACAACCATCCCACACAGGTAGTTTGCGATGTGCTAACCATGATTGAACATATGCCTGAAGGCAAAAAGCTGGAAGACTTGCATGTAACCTTTGTGGGCGATGCCACCAATGTGCTCAGCTCCCTCATGTTCATCTGCACTCGCCTGGGGTTGCATTTTACGCATGCGGCTCCTAAAAAATATCAGGCTCCTGAAGCCTGGATGCAAATTGCCCGAGCCAACTGCAAAGAATCCTGCGGCACCGTAAACGTTACTGATGACCCCATTGCCGCCGTTAAAGAAGCAGATTTTATTTACACTGATTTGTGGTGGTGGGTTGGACAGGAAGCAGAAATTCCAGAGCGCGAAAAGGCATTTATGCCTAAATATCAGGTAAATATGGATCTCATCAACAAGGCCCCAAGCCATGTTAAGTTTATGCATTGCTTACCTGCTTCCCGTGGGGTGGAAGCTACGGATGAAGTGATGGACTCCGAACATTCCGTCATTTTTGACCAAGCCGAAAATCGTCTGCATACCGAAAAAGGTCTTTTAGTTTGGTTGGTATATCCCCGCCTCAAAAAAGCCTCTATGGAGCTTAAAGCTTTGCATGCCGCTAAAATCCAAAGTTTTTTGGATACACTCTGAGCCCGAAAGGAACTGAAAATGACTGAAACAACGCTCAATGCCTTTGAAAAGAAGCCGGAAGGTTTCAAGAAGGTTTTCCGTGGGCTGGATATGATTTTATTCACCGTCTGTGCGATCCTTGTAGTGGATACCCTGTCGCCATCGGCAGCTATTGGCCCCTCTTCCATTTCTTGGTGGCTCATTACTTTAGTGCTCTTCTTTATTCCCTACGGGCTTATCACCGCGGAATTGGGCACGGCATATCCCGAACAGGGCGGCCTCTATATATGGGTCAAAAAAGCTTTTGGCGAACGCTGGGCAGCTCGCACTACCTGGCTCTATTGGGTAAATGTTGCATTGTGGATGCCTTCTGTCTACATTCTATTCGCTGGTATGTTTGCACAGCTTTTTTTTCCTGAAATGGGCCTATGGATGCAGATTGGCCTGGCCATTTTGATGACCTGGATTACTGTATGGATTGGCTGCATCAAGCTGGATGTCGGCAAATGGGTGCCCAATATCGGTGCCATTTTTAAAGCGCTCATTATGGTCGTTATCGGCGTAGGAGCATTCATTTATGCAGGTAAACATGGCCTGGCCAATGACCTGTCTTTGAAGAGCATACTGCCTTCATGGGATGCCGGTCTGGCTTTTTTGCCGGTAATTGTTTATAACTTTATGGGCTTTGAGCTTATGTCAGGCGCCTCAGAAGAAATGAAAAATCCTGCCAAGGATATACCGCGGGCCATTGTTATTGCTGGCTTGCTCATTTCTGTTTTCTATCTGATGGGAACCATCGGTATTCTGATGGCCTTGCCTCTTGAAGAAATTGGTCTTGTGAGCGGCATTATTGATACCCTGCAGAAGTTCCTTGGCAATTCACAGCTTGGAGCTGCCCTGGTGATTATCCTGGGAGTGGGCCTGCTTTATTCGTTCCTTGCAAATATGGTCACCTGGACGATGGGCGCCAACCGAACCGCTGCTGAAGCCGCAAAAGAGGATGAACTCCCTGCTATTTTTGGTCGTGAAGACCCTGTGCATAAAACCCCCACCGGCGCTTTTATCATTACCGGTATGGTATCAACTCTGGTCATTATTATTTACGGACTTATGGCCGGTTCAGCAGAAGATTTATTCTGGTCTCTGTTTGCCTTTAGTTCCATTGTATTTCTTTTGCCCTATCTGGTGATGTTCCCCGCTTTCCTTAAATTGCGTCGTTCCGACCCGAACACTCCCCGGCCCTACAAAGTGCCAGGCGGTCAGATTGGAGCCGTGGTAATGACTGTCATTTGCATGTTATTCATCCTTCAGGCTATTGTTTTCTTTGTTGTGGTTCCTAACCAGCCTGTTGATTGGGCATTTGCCGGTCCTGTGCTGATTGGCGTAGTGATCACCCTCGTAATAGGAGAGTTTTTGATCAGCCGCAGTCAAAAACAAAGCAGGTTGGAAACCCTGCAGTGAACGAAAGGAATGAGACGCCATGACCAAAACAATTGATTCCACACCCAAACAAGATGGTTTTAGAATGCCGGGCGAATTTGAACCCCATGCCGGAACCTGGATGATTTGGCCGGAGAGGCCGGATAACTGGCGCAATGGTGCCAAACCAGCCCAGAAGGCTTTTGCGGAGGTGGCAAAGGCTATCAGCCAGTTCGAGCCGCTTACCATGTGTGTTTCTGTTGCTCAATTTAATAATGCCCGCAACCATTTGCCCAGCAATGTGCGTGTAGTTGAAATGTCAAACAATGACTCTTGGATGCGCGACTGCGGCCCCACCTTTGTGACTAACGGAAATGAGGTTCGGGCTATTGATTGGGATTTTAACGCTTGGGGCGGCCTTTTGGGAGGTTTATACTTTCCATGGGATCTGGATGATCTTGTTGCACGCAAGGTGGCCGATCTTGAATGTGTAGACCGTTACAAGGCTCCCATGGTTCTGGAAGGCGGTTCTATCCATTGTGACGGCGAAGGTACGCTTCTGACAACGGAAGAATGCCTGCTAAACGAAAACCGCAACCCGGATATGACCAAAGAAGAAATTGAAACGCAACTTAAAGCCTATCTAAATCTGGAAAAAATTATCTGGCTCAAGCGTGGCATCTACAATGATGAAACAAATGGACATGTAGATAATATTTGCTGTTTTGTAAAGCCGGGCGTGGTTCTTCTGGCGTGGACGGATGACACAGAAGACCCGCAGTATGAGATTTCCCACGAAAATTATGAAATTCTCAGTAAATCAGAGGATGCCAAAGGCCGTAAGTTTGAAATTCATAAACTGCTTCTTCCTGCTCCTGTTTTGATTAATCAGGAAGAAAGTGAAGGGGTTGACCCCATTGAAGGTACACTGCCGCGCAATGCCGGCGATCGCCTGGCTGCATCCTATGTTAATTTTTATCTGTGTAATGGCGGCTTGGTTATGCCGGCCTTTGGTGACCCGAATGACCTTGTGGCAGCAAAGCAGTTAGCAGAACTTTACCCTGGCAGGAAAATTGTTTCGGTTCCGGCAAGGGAAATTCTGCTGGGCGGAGGTAATATTCACTGTATTACCCAACAGCAGCCAGCTGTCTAAAAAAATAATTTTCTTTCCTTTCTTTTCAGCCATCCTGACTGCTATGCTCGGGATGGCTGATTTTTCATACATCTTTTTAGAAGCAGCTTACGTGTGATATTTTTTAATGGAGGAACTGATCAGTTTTGCTTCTGCTGCACAAGGCTGCAACCCAAAACTTTATTCCACCACGCGTTTTGGGCGTTATAATTTCTGCAACGCTACCAAACAAGGAGTTAGGATGGATACTTCAAAGTATCGGCTTACAGGTAAACATAAGATCTCATTGAAGGATTTTGACCCCAATGAGGTCAGCGAATTCAAGGGCGGCAAGAAAAAAGCAAAAGCAGAATTGGCGAAGCTGGTTGCTGAGATTTCTACCTTGCAAGAGAAGCTTTATGCTGAAGGAAAACAGAAGCTGCTGGTGATCATTCAAACCACTGACACGGGGGGCAAGGATGGTACAATTCGCGCGGTTTTTGAAGGGGTGAACCCCCAGGGTGTTAAGGTAAGTTCTTTTAAGGCACCTACTCCGATTGAACTTGCTCATGATTATCTCTGGCGTATTCATCAGGTTACGCCTGCCAAGGGCGAAATTATGGTTTTCAACCGCTCGCAATATGAGGATGTGTTAGTGGTACGCGTTCATAATCTGGTGCCCGAAAAGGTTTGGTCAAAGCGTTACCAACACATTATTGAGTTTGAAAAACTTTTGGCAGATGAGGGCACCACTATTCTCAAGTTTTACTTGCACATTACTAAAGAAGAACAGGCTGTGCGTCTTATGGAAAGAATTATTGACCCTGATAAAAACTGGAAGTTTAACGCTGGTGATTTGGAAGAACGAAAACTCTGGAGAGAGTATCAGAAAGCGTATGAGGATGTGCTTAACAAAACTGCAGCGTCCTTTGCACCATGGTATGTCATTCCTGCCAACCGTAATTGGTATCGCAACCTTCTTGTTGCTACCATCATCCGTGACACTTTGAAGGGATTGAACTGTAAATATCCTGAAAACAAGGAAGATTTAAAGCCCTATTATGAGACCCTCAAAGCGGAACTGGAGAATGCTAAAATTCCCCTGCCTCAAGCCCCAGCACAAAAAAAAACAAAGCAGAAGCAAAGGGTGAAGCCTGATGCGCTTGCGGCTTTCGCTGAATCCAATTTGCCTGAACCTTCCGTGCCAAGTGCATCTGCGGAGCTTAAGCCAACTGCACGTAAAATGGCAGCCAAAAAATCTGAATGAATTTAAGCGTACTTGGGCCTAACGGCAACTCTCTTCAGGCTGTTCTGGTAGGCCGCCTTACCCGCGATTACCTTTTGCCCTACAATGGCCCGGCTAAGCTGGACATCCTTGGCGGAAATTTGGCTTATGCTGCAGCGGGACTCTTGCTTTGGGGCGGCAATGCAGGTTTAGCGTCGCGGGTAAGCTCTGCGTTCCCTCTGGAGAGGATTAAGCGCTTCCAGCAGGAAGGATGCGATCTCAGTGGGATCAAAGTGGTTGATCAAGCCATGGAAGAGCGTTTTTTTACGGCTTACTCTGGCTCAGAATCGCCGCATTTTGAAAACCCTTTGCCTTATTTTGCAGAGCGGCAGTTACCTTTCCCCCTTGAACTTCTTAATTATGACCCCCTTTCCGGGCGTAGTTGTTCCCGTTCCGAATACAAGGGTTTCTCCTTTCATGTTAATGACTTGCCAAGACATTACCTTGATTCCCCCTCTGCTCACATTTGCCCCATTGACTTTATATCTCACAAGATCCTTCCTTCTTTGCTGCGCTCCGGGATGATCCAAACCCTTTCCATGCGGGCCTGTTCCTGCTATATGGAACCAAGCTTTTGGGAAGAAATTCATTCTCTCGTCTCGGATCTTACCGTTTTTTCCTTTACTGAAAATCAGGGTTTGCGGCTTTTTCAGGGGAGGAGCCTGGATATTTGGCAAATAATGGAAGCCATTGCAGCATATGGGGCTGAATACATCATTGTGAACATGAAGGATGGTTCCATCCGGCTCTTCGATAAATTACAGAAAAAGCGGTGGATTGTTCCGGCATATCCGGTGAAAGTTACAGACCCTACCGGCTGTCTGGATGCTTTTGATGGCGCATTCTTGTTGAACTATCGCCGGAATTTTGACGCACTGGAAGGAACTTTGCATGCCGTTATCGGTATGAGCTTTGCGCAGGAAGGTTCGGGGCCTTACTTTTTGTTGGATAGCTTCACCGGCCTTAAAGAAGCCAGATTAGAAGCACTCCGTCTGCGTATTATGGCTGCGTAGTTGGGGTTGGGCGCGGGCCGTTTACCAGCCGCACTTGATAGACAAGCGGCCATTTTTTTCCGGTTAAGTAAAGTTTTTGATTTTTCTCATCCCAGGCTATCCCGTTTAGGACACTGTTAGGGTCTGCCTTGGTGGAAGCCGGCCTAAGCTCAGAAGCGTCAATAACCGTAAGCACTTCACCGCTTTTAGGGTCAATGCGCAGAATGATATCCGTCTGAAATACGTTGGCGTAAATGTAGCCGTTAATCTTTTCAAGCTCATTGATTTTGTGAACGGCTTGGCCATTCATTTTCACTTGCAATGTCTTAGTAGGTTTGAGGTTTTTACCATCAAGCCAGGTAAGCTGGTCTGAGCCGTCTGAAAGTATCAGCTCATTTCCGTCTGTGGTAAGACCCCAGCCTTCTCCGCTGATGGGAAATGTGCCCAGTTGCTCCAGGGTTTTTGCATCGTAAATCAGGCCAATGCGGTTTTTCCAGGTCAGTTGGTAGAGTTTTCCATTAAGTAATGCTAAGCCTTCACCAAATAAGCTGGGATCCAGTTCTTTCTGGGCAAGAACTTTCCCGCTTTGTATTTCCGTTTTGCGCAAAGTTGAATGGCCTACAAGCCCCGTACTTTCAAAAAAATAACCCTCGTGCACCAAAAGCCCCTGTGTAAAAGCAGTCTCATCATGAGGCAGCGCTTGCCCAAGCACCTCAACGTGCGCTTCGGGGCCTAAATCATCAGGGATGGCATTGTTTTTTTGGCAGCCGGCCAAAGCACAAAAACCGAAAAGCAGACTGACGCCGAGCAGAAATCTCATTGCTTAAATATAATCTAAATCAGGAAAAATCTCAGGGCTCACTTTTACAGCGGTTTATTTTTTTTTGATATTTTCATCGGTGTTTTAACGCTGCCATATTTTAGACCTTCATTTGTTTTTGCGCATCATGATTACGCTTTAGGCATGCAGTTTTTTGATCTTCAAAAGGCAATTTATATGGAAGGAAAGAATTCAGGTGATAGAATTTGCTGATTACAAAGGAGCTGCTATGTCTGAACTTGTTGATCGTTTTTTGCGTTATGTAAAAGTGGATACCCAGTCTGATCCTTCTAAAAAAACATACCCGTCTACAGCAAAACAGCTTGATTTTCTGAAGGCGCTTGCTGAGGAGCTGAAATCCATTGGCATGCAGGAGGTGCTTGTGGACCAGTGGGGTTATGTTACCGCTACATTGCCTGCCAACACCACTAAAGAAATCCCGGTGATTGGCTTGCTGGCGCATGTTGATACCAGTTCCGCCGCTAGCGGCGCCAATATAAAACCGAACATTGTGCTAAATTATGACGGCGGGGATATTTTGCTCAATAAGGAGAAGGAGATTGTTCTCTCTCCCACCGATTTCCCTGAGCTTGGAGCCTATAAAGGGCAGGATTTGATAGTGACCGATGGCACCACATTACTTGGTGCAGATGATAAAGCTGGAGTTGCCGCTATTGTAACAGCCATGCAGCATTTTATTCAGAACCCCACGCTGGAACATGGTAAAGTGCGTGTAGCCTTTACACCGGATGAGGAAGTTGGGGCCGGCGTAGATCACTTTGATGTGCCTACTTTTGGGGCCCACTTTGCGTATACAGTGGATGGGGGTGCCTTGGGCGGACTGGAGTACGAGAATTTTAATGCCGCCAGTGCCAGGGTGCTTGTTCATGGTCGCAGTGTTCATCCCGGTTCAGCAAAGAATCAAATGAAAAACGCAGCACTGATTGCGATGGAATTTAATGCCCTCCTTCCCATTGAACAAAGGCCTGAATTTACTGAAGGCTATGAAGGTTTCTTCCACCTGGTTGGTATGCAGGGGCACTGTGAAGAAGCCAGTTTGGAATACATTATTCGCGACCATGACAAAGAAAAATTTAATGCCAAAAAAGAAGTGATGCAGCGCGCTGCGGATTTTATACGTGCCCGATATGGGGAAAAGACGGTAGAACTGACTATCCAAGATTCCTACTACAATATGAAGGAAATGATTTTGCCCCATCCAGAGATTTTGGATTACGCACGTAAAGCGTATCAGGCCCTGGGCATTGAACCTTGCGAACAACCGGTACGGGGAGGCACGGATGGTTGCCGTTTGTCATTTATGGAGTTGCCCACGCCCAACCTTTTCACCGGAGGGCACAACTTCCACGGCAGATTTGAATATATTCCAATCCAATCATTGGAAAAATCAAAGGAAGTGCTCATTAAACTCATTGAGCTGATTACCAAGGCTTGATTTTTCTCTTTCATTTCACTGATTCACGGCTTAAAAGACACAATTAAATGGCGCCTGAAAGGGGAAGCGCCATTTTCTTGATTTTCAACCTTTCTCTTTTACAGCAACGTTAAGATTTTGTTAAATGATAACGATAGACGTAGTAGCTTCTTGACCACATTTACTACGTCTGATATAGTAGTTATTACGTCAGACGTAGTACTTATAAAGGAGGTGGCATGATTAGCAGTGATGTCATCAGAGGTTATACCGACACCATGATTCTCTTTTTGCTTCTTGATGAAGCCTCGTATGGATATGAAATCTCTAAACAGATTCGCACCCTTACGGAAGAACGCTATGTAATGAAAGAAACAACTCTTTATTCAGCTTTTACCCGGCTTGAAGAAAACGGCTACATCGAGTCATTTTATGGGTCAGAGACAAATGGGAAGCGCCGCACTTATTACAGGATAACTTCCATAGGCCGGGCTTACTATGAAGTAAAAAAAGCTGAATGGTCTTTAACGCAGGATGTTATTAACAAGTTTATTAAATAATGGGACAGAAGGAATTGAAATGGAAGCCATTAAAAGTTATCTCAATAATATGTTTGCAAACCTGCCGCAAACCGCGGAAGTATTAAAAGCCCGGGAAGAACTGCTGCAGATGATGGAGGATAAATACTCCGAGTTGCGCTCTGAAGATAAAACGGAAAATGAGGCGGTTGGCTCTGTCATCTCCGAGTTTGGCAATCTGGAAGAATTAGGCCCGCAGCTTGGCATTGCCAATCAGGTTACTGCTTCGATGGACCCTGATAATAAGATTGCCATGGATTCCTCACAGGTTAACCAGTATCTGAGCGACATCCGTGAAGCCTCATCCAAAATTGGAATTGCAGTGGCTTTCTGTATTCTTTCTGCGTTGCCTCTGATTTTGCTGCACGGCCTCATCAGGCAATTAGGTATTAAAGAGGAAGTGGCTAATGCAATTGGGATTGGTATTTTGCTGCTGGCAGTAGGCATTGCTGTATACAACTTTATTATTAATGGCCTAAAGACTGAAAAATATGAGGAGTTGGAAAAGCGCCCGGTTTCCATCTCAAATGCGGTTGCGGCAATGATTCGCAGAGAGCAGGAGGCGTTTCGCCCTAAGTTTGCCCGCAAAATCGCAAGCGGTGTGCTTATGATCATTCTTGGCGCGGGGATTGTATCAATCACCGGCGTTCTTAGCAATGATAACAGCCCTCTGATTTTTGGCGCAGTGGCAGTTTTACTGGTTCTGGTTTCGATTGCTGTTTATGGCTTTATCACCGCCGGAATGGAAGAAGAAGTTTATGAGAAGCTCTTAAACACAGGCGATTATTCCCCTTCACGCAAAAAGAGCAACCAGGCCATGGAAAAGTTTGGAGGCATTTATTGGACAATGGTTGTATTAGGGTACCTTGCCTGGAGCTTCATTACAAAAAACTGGGATTACTCGTGGATTGTTTGGCCCATTGCAGGATTGCTCTACGGGCTCATCAGCGCAGTGGTAGGGGCATTCTTGCCCAAAGATTAGGTAAGTAAGTAAAAGAGCGGCCCAGCCGCTCTTTTTTACGATTAAGTTATTGATAATGAAAACAGGGCTGGAGAGAAATTAACCTTAAACTAATATATGGGGAAGCATAATTAACGTGTGGAAGGGTTGTTAACTGGAGCACTTGCAGGAAGTGCGACTTCCTCTTACTGAAGTTGATAAGCCTGCTAAGCAATTTCAATCCACGCACTTCCTGCGAAGTGCGACAGCACAGTGTACGACAACCAGGAATTGCTTAAACATTTCAATCCACGCACTTCCTGCGAAGTGCGACATGCTAAGCGCATTACTGGTTTGACTTCGGCATTAAATTTCAATCCACGCACTTCCTGCGAAGTGCGACTTTCGTATTTCGCAACCTCATCACCGAATGAGAATATTTCAATCCACGCACTTCCTGCGAAGTGCGACTACATGTTTATACACGGTGCGCGGAGTCAATCAAATTTCAATCCACGCACTTCCTGCGAAGTGCGACCGCGGTATATGCCGGTAAAAATGAAACACAACCCACATATACAGCGAGTTAACAAAAATAATACTTACCTGTTTATTTTAATTCATTATTCGCCATTTTTTTGCTTTATTTCTGCGCGAATCGCAACGAACTTTGGTGCGAACTTGCCCTTCGCTTTTCATGCAATAAGAACCCCGCTCAAATCAATAGAGGGTTTTGCGCCTACGTGCTCAACCTGTTTTTTCCAATTCTTACCCAAAAAATAATACCTTAAACTATCCAGTTGTGGGTCAATAATTGACTCTAACTTTGCTTTGAGTTTAACCCATTGGTCAGGGTCTATCAGGCATTCAAAAACAGAATTCTGAACACGCACACCATAGTTTTGGCATGCTTTGGCTACTTTCCGCAGCCTTGTTTTTCCTTTTTCTGTTTCCGTGTTAACATCGTAGGTGATAATGATCATCATAGGCTACCTCCATAAGAAGGGCGGGTAAGCATCCAGGTCTTCGCGGATGAATCGCGAAAGAAGCAAAGCCTGAACATAAGGGGCTAACCCCAAGGGGATTTTTTCTCCTGTAAAAGGATGCATAATTAATTCTTGTTTGCGTTTCTGCCAGGTTGTCAACACATTTTTTCTGGTTTCATCATCCATCAAAACGGCTCCGGATTCTTTGACAAGAAAACCGCTTGCCTTCACTTGTTTCATGTTGATAAACGAAAGAACCAATCTGTCAGCTAATAACGGCCTTAGTTCTTCCATTAAGTCAAGGGCAAGGGAGGGACGACCCGGCCTCAATTGGTGAAGAAAACCAAGATATGGGTCTAGACCAACTGTTTCAAGCGCTCCAATACAATCTTGAACCAGCAAGGTATAAATAAAAGAAAGCAAAGCGTTTGTTCGGTCCAGTGGCGGGCGCCTATTTCTGCCTGAAAAGTGAAAATCTTCTTTTTGCTGGAGTATCAAGTCGTCAAAAATATCAAAATAGCTTTTTGCTGCTAAACCTTCAAAGGCCATCAGCTGACCAATATCCTGGCAGTTTTCAAGCTCTTTCAGGCAGTTTTTTAATAAATCAGCAGAATTTATTAGCGGTTCTTTTTCCAAGATGATTCCGTGATCACGAAGGGCCCTTAAAATCACTTTGCGCTGGTTATAGATCTTCCCTATCAAAAAGCACCTTGCGATTTTAATGGACTGAGGTGTTTCATCTGCTATTGCATACTGCCTGGTTCTTAAAAGCACATTGCCCTTTATATTCCCCTGGATTCTTGCAAGAAATTGCCCGGATGGACGCAGAAAGCTAAGACCAATCCCGCGGTCTGCACAGGCACCCATCAGGACGGGGCTGGCACCTTGATAAGTAAAGCAAACGATATTTTCCAAGTTTAGCAAGGGAATTCGAAGGTTGGGTTTATCCTTTATTTGAATCTGAATATCTTCACCTTCAAGAGCAAGATATGCTTCCGGGGTTGTTATATATAGCGTGTTTAGCAACCTTCTCATATGTCTTCCTCGTAAATAGATGTATGAATATACTCTCTGACAGTTTTTGTCTTTTGCAGTTCAGGAAGGCAAATTTCTTTCAGCGAACAAGAGGCGCATGCTTTTGAGGTTTTTACCTTCGGGGTGAATCTTTTCTTGTACATTTCATGCATTTCTTTACTCATCTGCCACACAAGTTCACGTAGTTCCTGGGTGATGTTTACCTGGAGGCGGCGGCGAGTTTTTCCATAAAAGAGAAAACCATATTGAAGGGAGAAGGAAAACATTTCTTCTAAGCAAAGGCATTGCGCAATCAATTGAATTTCATCTTCAAGACCTTTTTTGGGTTGGCCGTGCTTGTACTCTACCGGAATAGGCAAGTAGGTTTCCCTCCTCCCAGGCAGTTTAACCCCATGATCTGCCTGGGAGAACTCAACCAAGTCGCAAATGCCTGAAAGGCCCAAACGATAAGATACCACCGGAACACTACGAGAAGTAATCAACCCCTTTCTCTTTTCATTAAAAAAGGGATCATCAGCGGCACTGTGCATTTCTCGGCCTTCAGCGGTCAAAAAATTTTCTTTCCACTGCTGTTCAATATGGATCAAAGCCCATTGACGCCTGCAAAATAAAAAGTGCTGCAGTCCAGAAAGTTGCAATAATTCGTCTGAGCTATATTCCATCTTTTCCTCGCCTCAAAACCAACAATCATATTCTTTTGAGAAAAATCTCGTTTATGTTCTTTATAAATCAACTTTTACCCTTCTATTATTTCCGCTTCAAGGCCGGGCAGGGGTAAATAAGAAATGGAGTAGTCTTCAAGACTGCGAGGGCGTAAAACGCCGTCTTTTACCTTTGCAATGACAGTACCATGCACTTTGGCAGGCGAATACTGGCCAAGTTTTGAGTTATGCCTGAACCAATAAAGCCGTATGCCATTGATGCTGCCTTCGGGGCGTGCGGAGGACGAGTCGTTCGTGAAAAGCGAGATTAAGGCCTTTTTTAATTTCTCAGCATCTTCAACTGAAAAACCGGTCTTTTCTGCAAGTTGCACGTTAATGCTGCCTTTTAGAAGATAAAGGCCAAAGGCTATGCGATGCTTAGCCCCCATCGTATCGGAGCCTTTCTTTTCTCCCGGCTCATTATTCACACTCTTTGTGATTTGCAGGCTCTCAATTTCTACCGGCCCAACAGAAAAGGCAGACTGAATGGAAATTGGCCCGCGTATTCCAATAGAAACCCCTTCTCCCTTTTTTTCATTCTTAAAGGCAAAAACCTGACCAAAAGCACGCACATCCAACCAGGATTCACAGGCCATCTGGGCATATAAGTCATCTCTGTTTGCCAGTTTTTTATCTTTAGCGATCGCACTCAGCTTCTCGTTGGAATCCGCTCTTTCTCTTAGGGAAGCATAACCATCCATTTTGTTTTCGTCTGACTGCACAAAAACAGACTCGCCCATTTCCATCCAGCGATTACGAATTTTTCGTTTAATACACACATCTGAGATTTCTCCAAATCCATCATCGGTCAAGCGCGGCCTGTTGCCGTTGAGCGGATCACCATTTGGGTTGGCGTGGTCAACCGTAATGAACATGACAAAGTCAATTTTGTTTTCTAAAGTAGCCATCTTGTTTTCTCCTAAAGTTTTCAATTAATAGTATTTTCTTGATCAGGTTCGGCATTATCTTTTTTATTTTTTGATGCATTCCTCAGTGCGAATCTTTGGGCTTCAAAACCTAAAAGGAATTTCCCGTCCAGGCTGCGGCTGTTCTCAAATTCTTCCGGTGAAATGCCTGCGCAGATTTCTGACTCAGCTTCCATCTGGTTTTTACCTGCGTTTCCCACGGTAATACGATAGGGTACCATTTGTTTTTGAATGATCTTCATGGTTTGGTTGGGGTAGTCTGCAAATTTGGCAAAATAGCGCATTACCGTGGTTGTTCTTGGGTCTTGTTTTTTCAACCAAAAACTTAACCTTTCAATATCGTCTAAAACAGCAAGCCAGCGTCCCAGATTGTATGCTAAATCTTGTGACCCTTTCATTAAGTCCATGGAATACTCCTCATTAAATCTTTCTTTTCGATAAGCTTTGTAGACTGAACAAGCAATTTTTAGTTGTCTGTTCCAGTTTGAATCTTGAAATGCCAAGGGGTTTAGAACATTCTGAACGACCTTGTTGACAATATCCAGCGGGATGGGCCTTTCTTCAACTACACAAGGGTATAAGCGCTGCAAAGCCTGGGCAAAAAGCTTATCGTTATCCAGCATTTGCCAGCCAGCCTGGTTTCGGTCAACCCCATAAGCAAGCAAGATGATGTCAAAAAGAGATGGCGCCCCGATGTAGTCTATATTTTGTTTTTTTGTGCTATCCCAATACACATTTTTCCAGGCGGCGCGAAGGTGCCATGATTCAACGGCAGCAAAAAACTGGTTTTTTGCTCCTACAGGAATTTCAGAGTAATGGGCAATAGACATTCTGCCGGTTGTAGCTGCATCAAGAATCATCAAGATAACGCTTGAATCAGAGGCAACAAAGCTCTTGGTGCTTTCCACAATCTTTTTGAGCGATCTCGCGTAACCTTCTTGAAGATCCACATCATTATCAAACCATAGTGCAGGGTTTTCTAAAGTTTTTTCTGCAAGCTGAACAGTGTTAGCATACGGGTCTAAAATCTTTTCTCCTTGTGAGCCCCAGCAAATAAAGGTCCTTCCGCCTTTCTGAAAGCCTTGGTTTTGGATGAGATATTTCAACGCGTTATGAGCCTTTTGGGAAATCTCATATCCTGTTTGCGAAGCTTCATCCGGGTCGCTAAATCTTCCCCTGAAGGTGAAATCGGTATTGTCGTTAGCAGAAATGAGCTTTGCTTTATCTCCGGTGTTGCGGATCTTACTGGGGTGGTTAGTTCCAATCTTTGTCTTTACCCCTGTTGCGTAATCAAGGTCTGTGTTGCGATCGTTCACAGTTTCATAAAAAGAAACAAATGATTGAATAATATCCAGGCTTTCCCAAGGTCGGATTATTCTTTCCCTGTCCAGAATTGCAAAACGCAGAAAAGCTTTGCCTTGTTCATCAGTGATTACCTTAAAAATATCCGGTTTATCTGATTTTTCACTTTCAGGCCAGTTTTTAAGCAGATGCCGATGTTCATCAGTCAGTAAAATTTTGGCATTGATCAGGTCAGAAATTAAAGTGTTACGAAGCAGGTATTTATGGATAGACTCCAACACCGGATGGGAAAAGGGTGAATCAAGCCATTTTTTTAAAAAATCCATATATGTTTCATGGCTAATTCCGTTATCTTCACCGGTATGTTTTTGGTAATCTCCAGCTAAATAAAGCAGCTTATCATGCAAAGGGTGAGGTTGTGAGGCAGCACCACTTGTTCTGCCAGCTGAGGTTTCTGTACAGGGGATTAATGTCACTTGGTCTGATTTTTCAGTCAATACCCGTGCAGAGAAGAAAGTACCATCTGCATTAAGCATCAATTCAATCTGGGCATTTTGTGTTGTGTGAGAAATTGGCAGAAGAAGCAGCTCTGAAGAATCTGCGTTAAAACTTTTCTGCAGTAAGGCATCATATGTTTTTGCTAAACTGGTCATCCATGTCATAAGACACCTTCATCGAATGATAGATTAATATCAGGCAAAAAGGTTTTTGCAGTACCTTGCTTTATTTTGCGCCTTACCTGGCAATCTTCAGGACGGCAGAAATTAATAAGGCCAAACTCCATTACTACATTCCAGAAATTCACATAAAAGCCTTCATCTTTTGTTTCATCCGGATAGGATATGGAATGGTATTGAAAGCCAAACTCTACGGCAGATGTGGTATCGTATGGGCCTTTGCCATCTTCAAAAACCATTGGCTCTACATAGCCCTGACACTCCCGTGCCCCTAAAAAAACATCTCTTCTGCCGCCTTTCTGCAGAGAACGCAACGCCATGGCATTGTGTTTGGCTTCATTCCAGTCTTTTTTCAGGTCAGGTCTGTGAGGGTTGAATTCAAAATGGGCTTCAACGTGGTATTCTACGTCTGAAAGATAGCGGTAGTAGGCTAAATCGTTGCCGCCGCCAAACTTGATGGGGCGAATGGATTTAGTTTCGGAGCGGATGGGCTTGGCAATTCTTACTCTGTCTACCACCCAAGTGATTGTGGGCTTCCAATAAATGGATTCTGTAATGCCTTTGAGGGCCTGATAGGTTGGCACGCTGAGAGTAGATTTTTCACCGCCGCTGCGAGTGAGCGGGTCAGAGAAAAGCGCATAGCGGCCAGATAGACGATAAACTAACTTATTTGATTCGATCACACTTATTCCTCCTTATAAACTGGTTTTTTCGGACAAGATAAATATTGTTAAACACCTCCTTAATATAAAATCGTTTCCGGGCTAATTTCTGGCACCTCACTAAAGCCGCAGTCTTTTTGATAATAGCTTGCCGTAAGGTAATAAAAATTTTGGTAACCTTCCACCCTGGTTACGATGCCTGCCTGACAAAGTGCTTCAATATTTGAATTAAAAATGCTGATGCAATAGTTTTGCATCTCTCTGGTTACAAAATTAGCAGACTGATAACTGTATGCACCTGAACTCTGTTTGTTTTGGATTTGCGCAACAAAATCGGCCCCTTTCTCATAAGGGACAAGAACAGTTACTGTATTGTCTTCAATTACTTTAAAAGCCTTGGCACAAAAACGCAGCGGCATTCGCAGACTGGGTTTATTCCCTTCCCGCGGTTTTGACCTTGAAAGGAGCGTAACGGCATCTTCTGTTTTTGGAGAATAACCATTTATGCGGATTGGATAGCGAAAACTTTTTGGGATGAGTGAGGAGTTCAAAAAATAGTTGTAATATTCCTGCAGAGCCTTCCCAGAAAGAAAGAAGTCTTTTGGGTCATTTCGGTGCTGTAGTAACAAGGTTTTTGTGGATAAAAGACCTTCTGAAACCTCTTGCAGTCTGGCAATGGGTTCCTTAAAGTTAATAATCACTGTTTTTCCGATCCCTTTTTCACCATTACGATGTGCTCTTCCCATGGTCTGGAGAATGGCAGGAAGGCCTGCTAAATTACGAATTGCCCGGTCAAAGCTGATATCTACCCCGCATTCAATGAGATTGGTAGAAATGCAAAGGATGTGCCTGCCTTGTTCTAATGCAGATTTAAGCTCTGCTATTTTCTGTTTACGATGGGCGGGGCATAAGTTTGTGGTCAGTTGGAATAAATCACCCTCTTTCAACCATCCTGTCTCTTCCCTTAGCAGAGAAGCAACTTCGTTGACGCAGCGTTTGGTATTAAGAACCAGTAATACGCTGGCAGATTCTTTGTATTCTTTTTCAAGCAAAGCCAAAAAAGCAGCCTGAGAAATTTCAGGCAAAGCGGCATCAAAGCTGAGTTCCATACGCTTAAAAACAGCCCGCATTTTTTCAGGGTCTTTCAACAATTCTCCATTTGGAGATAACCAGATGGGGCAGTTCAAGCGGTTAAAAGGCAATTGGGTGGCCGTGCAAAGCAGAACCATGCTTTGCATGGCCGTTGAAAGAAAGTTCATTGCCAGTGTAAAAAGATACATGCACTTGACAGGAATGGTATGCGCTTCATCAAAAATAATCACACTATTTGCCATCTGGTGCAGTTTACGCATTCCTTGGGTGCCGTAGGCATAAAATGTATTCAGAAATTGTACTGATGTCGTAAAAATCAGTTCACAATCCCAGCGTTCTGTATGCAATTTGTAGGCGGTTTCTGGAGCGCTTTCATCATCATATTGTTCATTGATGTTTACATTGCTGTGATGCTCCAAAAGCTGCCCTTGGCAGCCGAGCCCATTGCGCACTTCTTCTGCGTTCTGATCTAGTATGGTTGTAAATGGAGCAACATAGATAATGCGGTGCACTTTTCTTTTGGATGCCTGAGAGATGGCATATTCTAAGGCGCAGGCAATGCTTGCAAAGGTCTTTCCGCTGCCAGTGGGTGCTGAAAGAGTGTAAATGCCGGCTTCATGATTTGCGCCGAAAAAGCTGCATTCTTGGTGAATGATCTGCCGAGCCTTATGCACTTCTTGCTCAGTTTTGCTGGCACTTGGCTTTAAGGCAATGGCACCAAGCTTCTTTTTGAGAGCAGACTGGTATTTTTTGGCATGGTCAGGCAAATGACTCTGAATGTTAAGCTTAACGCCTTTAAAACCGGCTGCTTCGCCTCGATCTGCATCAATCAGGCAACTCGAAAGCAGCTTAATCAAAAGAGATGTGTAAAAGGGCAAAAAACTTTTGTCTTTTCCGGCTAAATGTTTACGCTCTTCACCCAGCAATATATTAAAGATAGAGGTAATCTCTTTGTAAGAATCATAAAATAGTTGGTCAAGCTGTTCTTTTGAAAAAAATTCCTCTTTTTCAATGTCTTTAAAAAAGAAGTCTAATGCTTCCTGATAATTTTTGGGGTCACAATTTTGTAAACGCTCTGCAAGAGGAAATTGACCCTCCATATCTTCAAAGTCTTGCAGGCCGCCATGATGATAGGCCAGAACCATTGAAAGGATATCGCGAAGAAAAAACCAAACAATGGAACTGGTTTTTATGGCCTCTCGGTCAGCGAACTGATAAGCGTACAAGGCTCCATATACAGCATGATCAACTTTGGCATGCGGCTTATTAGGCTGGCGCATTACTTCTTTGATGTATATTTGGAATAGGATGTTGTATTTGCCAATATCGTGCAGCCAGCCGAGTAACTCGCAGGTTGCACCCAGACCGATGGGATCACCAAAAAGCCTGCAATAGGCAGCCACTTTTTTAAGATGGGCAATAATGGTTTGGGTTTTCCCTGTTGCTTCATTGAAACGTGCAATGAACTTGGCCATCTTAATCCCTTCTGCAATGCAAATGTGCTTCTCAACTGGCTGGTGGGTGGCTGTTAAAATAATGATACAACAAAAATAGGTAATTTGCAAGTTTATTTTATTTGGAAAGTATAAATACATTTTTTTGAATTTAATAGAATAAAAAAGATTTAAGAGAAATAGTTTTTCTTTAGTTATAATAAAGACCTGGCTTAGCTAGCGGATTGAAATATTTTTTTTGGTAAGCATGGAATAGGTCTAAAAAAGCGTCCCAGGAAAGTTCCGGGACGCTTTTTTAGACCATAGCTCGCTTTCAGCTGAATTTCTTGATACAAAATCGAGAGTAAATTATTGTCTGATATTTGCTATGCTTATAGAAGAGACCTGTGTTTTTACCCGCAGCAGCCCCCATCGCCGCAGCCGCCGGAAGCACAGCCATCCCCGCAAGAGTCGCAGGAACAGTCACTGCCCAGGTGTCCAGCTTTGATTTCTTCAGAACTGGCAGGGCGAATATCCAAAATGGTAACTTTAAAATCCAAGTCTTTGCCGGCCATGGGGTGGTTCATATTAACTTCAACCACCTGATCATCCATAGAGGTGGCCACACCGCTGAAAATATGGCCCTCGTTGTCGCGCATGCGCATGGTCTGGCCGAGCTTGATCTCAAAATCTTTCGGGAAAGACTCGCGGTTAATCACTGCAACCAAATTGTCATCAAAATCTCCGTAGGCCTCTGCTGCAGCAACGTGCACTTCTTTGGTTTCGCCCACTGCCATACCTTCCAATGCCTTTTCAAGGCCAGAGATAAGGTTGCCATGCCCATGCAAATATTCAAGGGTGTCTGATTCTACTTCTTCACCTTCAACGCTCAGATTGTATGCCATTTGCACAACAGTATCTGCGTTAATCACAATCTTTTCTTCTTTTTCCATTTTTCTCCGATTCTGGGCTGCTCACCCTGATGACCGGCAAATTATAGCAGATGAACTATTAGTTTTCTCTTAACGGTAAAAACTTCTCTTTTCGTATAATGATTATTAACAATGCTTATTACCTTAACCAATTGATAAACTCTCCAAGCACTTTGAAGTAGAATCAAGTGGCAATGAAATTACGTGATTTTTTACAGGATGGCGCCGCAGTCAGCCTGGGGCTTTGGCTGGGAAGAATATTACCTCTGCAAAAAGGGCGCCGCCTTGCCCTCAAGGTGGGTGCTTTTTTATCCAAAAGCAAAAGCAATCCAATGCGTTCCGGTATTTTAGTAAATCAGGCCATTGTTTCAGAGGGGAAGCTAAGTTCGTCTGAGCTTGAGATTTTGTGCAAGCAAACTTGCCAATCCATTATTTTGAGTCTTTTTGATTATTTTTATTTCTTTCGGCATCCTGAGCAACTGCATGGAGTTTATACATTATCACCAGAAGCTGAAATTTTGCTTACTGAAATTCAAAACCCAACTGAGCCCATGCTTTTTTTAGGGCCTCATTTAGGGAACTTTGACCTTTTGGGCTTTATTCTCTCCCAGTTGGGCATGAAGGCTCTGGTTCTTTCTGCTCCATCACCCAATGGAGCTTATAAAGCTCAAAATGAATTGAGACAGGCTGACGGATTGCGTGTTATGCCCATGTCCTTACAGGCTTATCGAGAAGCACGCAAGGTTCTTTCGAAAAACGGCAGTATTATTACCGGGGTAGACCGTCCAAGCGATGACCCGCATCTCAAAAGGAGACCTCTTTTCTTCAACAGACCTTCTCTGCTGCCAGTTTTTTATGAAAAATTGGCTATTGATTCTGCTGCCAAAGTGCGTATTGGTGCGACCCTCAGAAAAGAAGATGGCACCTATCATTTGCTTGTTTCAAAGCCTATTTACTTTAGTAAAGAAGATGAAGATAATGGTGGTAATATCAAAAAAGTAACAGATATTATTGAAGCTTGGATTCGTGAATATCAAAGCCAGTGGGCTATATTTAAACCCATCTGGCCCGAGGCGGCACAGAAAAATAAGGAATGAACATGAGTGAATCAGAAAAACCAACCGGACAGCATGTAAGAATAAATCAGACACTAATCAGTTTTTTGGAAAGGCCAGCCTTAAAGTTTCTCTCTAGTCATGCGCCTCTTTGGGTTACCCCAGATCTGATGACAGGGCTTGGAACCGTGGCTTCCATTCTTATTTTCTTTTCTTATGTGATGGTTGGCCGGGATTTTAAAGCCGGGCAGGATAACCTTCTCCATAATTGGTGGCTGATTATTGCGGCGCTCGGTTTTTTTATCAATTGGGTTGGGGATAGCCTGGATGGGACCATAGCCCGTTACCGCCATATCGAACGCCCTCGCTTCGGCTTCTTTTTAGACCATGCCATTGATGGACTCAGTGCGGTGCTCATGTTTATTGGCATTGGCCTTTCAGGAATGGGAAGCCTGCAAATTGCCACATTTGCATTGGTGGGGTATCTTCTGGCGATGATCAACGTATACCTAAAGACCTATGTAACCGGTGTTTTTGTAATGAGTAATATAGGTTTGGGCCCCACCGAAATTCGTATCATTGCTATTGCCGTCAATCTTTTTTACTTTTTCAAAGGTCAGGTTTACCTTAACCCCAAAACTTTTCCCGGAATGTATCTGCCTGAACACACCACCTTGATGACCCTTATTTTGGGATTTTTGGCTTTTTTGCTTGGCGTTTACTATGTAGTTCAAAGCTTTTTAGATGCAAAAAGCCTTTCCCATGTAGATGAAAAAGCCAGGGCACAAAAGATTGCCGAAAGGGAAAAAGAGCAGCGCCGCCTGCTCAAGCAGGCTGATGCCAAAGCAAGAATGAATAAATCAATGAGTGCAGCAGAAGATTCGCAGCAAGCCGGCTAATTAGTTTTCTCTGAATTTCGGTAAGCATTAATGGCGGGTGCCAAAGCCTGCAGTTCCGGTAAATGCACGCCCAGCGTGGAAGAAGCCACTTGCGGCAATTTGGAATCAACTAAGCCGCTTACTTCAGCAATACCTTTTTTTACGGCTAATTCAAAGGGCTCCCCCAGTAAACAGCCGGGGTATCCCAAAACAAAAAGATCTGGCCTTAGCAGGCTGGCTGCATTGCCCAGGCTTTGACCCAATATCCCACCAATTTCTTCAAAGCCTTCCAGCGCATAAGGATCTCCCTTCCGGGCATCTTGTATTACCTGGTTAAGACTTACATCTTTTTCCCAATGCTGTGGGTGTTTGTGCAGCAGCGTATATAACATCCCATTGCTGCTGCAAATCTGATTGTAGTCAATCGACAGCGCGGTTTTTGGATGATTTAAAACTTTCAGTGCCCCAATATTACCAGCGGTTCCACCTAAGTTCCGATAAACTTTGCCATCCGTTAAGATCCCAAGCCGCAGAATAGGATCCTGGCTTACAAAAATCAGGTTTCTCTGGGCTTTATCCTTATCAAAAAGATATTCTGCCAATGCTCCGGAATTGGCCTTTTGTTCCATAAAAACCGGAAGGTTAAAGCGCACACTTATTTGTGAGCGCACCGCAATATCCTGGAGCTCCGGGAAGTCATCTGCAGATTTTAGAATACCCGTTTCATTGTCATAGTCGCCTGTAATGGCTACTGAAACGCGGTCAGGCAGGGGCATCCTTTGGGCCTGAACAAGCGAAAGCAGTTTGTCGGCATCAATGGAAAGCTGATCCAAAATAGTGTGGAAGTTATCCTTATTGCGGATGGGGGTGCTTAGGGTTTCATACACTTTGCCAGCAAGGCTGCCATAGACGAGCAAAAGGCGCTCTCCATCAAGGTTGATTCCTAAAATGTTATTGGTCGATTGCGGACTTATTGCGTTTTTAAGCATGAGCAGGATTATACCTTTTCTGCTTTTCAGATGGGTAAACATTATTTGCTTTGCGCATGGTTTTTAGGTAAAGCTCTTGGCAAGCAATCAAAATCATTTATGGAGCGTCTTCTGGATTTTCTTTTCAGTCTTTTTGGTTATTTGCAAAGGTAATTAGGCTTGACGTTCTTAGACAAATGTGTTTATATTAATGTCAGTAGTAGACAACAATCTATAAATGTACGAAAAATACTGATTGAACAGGAATGAATATGGTAAGAAAAGACGACAGACGCATTGTGAGAACGAGAAAATTGTTGCGAGATGCTATGCATGAGCTCATTCTGGAGCGTGGCTATGATGAGTTTAACATTCAGGATGTGACGGATAAAGCTAATCTTGGCCGAGCAACCTTTTATTTGCATTATCGTGAAAAAGATGATTTGCTGACAGACCTGATGAACCAGCGCTTTGAAGAATTCATCATTAACACCAATACACCTCAGTTTGTCAGCAGCCGGAATGGCGTGCTTGAAGAAAAAGCCATTGAAAAGCTGTTTAACCTCGCGGAAAATAATTACGATTTCTACCGTATTATGGAAATTGGCAAGGGCGGCACAATTGCCTCCAACCAAATGCAGCGCATCATACGCGATAAGGTGCGTGAGCGTCTGCTGCAGCTTAAACAGATTAATAACAAAGAATTTTCTTTCCCTCAGGACTTTCTTGAGACTTATTTATCTGGTGCTTTGCTCTCGCTAATTTACTGGTGGCTGGAAAATGATATGCCTTACACTTCCGCCGAGATGGCCAAAATGTACCAGCGTATCAATGCCCAAATTTCAGAAGCATATCTGCCTCAGGATACAGAAAAAGAAGCTGCACCTGAAAAAACATCCAACAAACCTTCAACAGCTAAAACAAAAGAGGGGAACGCAGAACGAAAAGCCGTAGTAGAAGAGCCTAAAAAATAAAAGGAAGAAATGAACATTCTGCTGGTTTACCCCGAATTCCCTGATACCTTTTGGAGTTTTAAACATGCTCTCAGTTTTATCCACAAAAAGGCTTCTTCCCCTCCTTTAGGGCTGCTCACGATTGCGGCTATGCTGCCTGCTGATTGGAAAAAAAGCCTTGTTGATCTTAATATTGAAAAACTTACAGACGCAAATCTGGAATGGGCCGACTTAATACTCATCAGTGCCATGATCGTTCAGCGCAAGTCAGCCTTTGAGGTGATTGGGCGTGCTAAAGTCATGGGCAAAAAGATTGTTGCTGGCGGGCCGCTTTTCACGATGGAGAAGGATGAGTTCGGCACGGTTGATCATCTTATTCTCAATGAAGGAGAAATTACTTTTCCGCAATTCCTGGCGGATTTTGAGGCTGGTAAAGCAAAGCATATCTACGAAACGGATAAGTTTGCAGACATCACAAGTACCCCAACGCCGTTGTGGGAGCTGGCCAAATTACAAAAATATGATTCAATGAGCGTCCAATACTCCAGGGGCTGCCCATTTGGATGCGATTTCTGTAATGTTACCTCTTTGCTCGGCCATAAGATGCGCCTAAAGGGAACGGCGCAGTTCATCAAGGAAATTGATGAACTTTACCATCTTGGTTGGCGACGAAATATCTTTGTGGTGGATGATAACTTTATTGGCAATAAAAAAGTGTTAAAGGAAGATTTGCTTCCTGCTTTGATTGAATGGCGCAAAGGTAAAAAGGGCTGCCTTTTTATTACTGAGGCCAGCATCAATCTTTCGGATGATGACCAGTTAATTCGTATGATGGTAGAAGCGGGCTTTACACAGGTGTTCATTGGTATTGAAACACCAGATGATGAAAGCCTGACGGAGTGCCACAAAAGCCAGAACCGTAATAGGGACCTGGTAAGCGCGGTCAAAAAGCTTCAGAACCACGGCTTGCAGGTAATGGGCGGTTTTATTGTTGGCTTTGACAGCGATGACAGCGGCACTTTTGAGCGCCAAATTAACTTCATTCAAAAAAGTGGCATTGTTACCGCAATGGTGGGTTTGCTGCAAGCCCCTATTGGTACAACGCTTTACCAGAGAATGCTACGGGATGGCCGCCTGGAAGAGTGGAATTACTCTGGTGACAATGTGGATGGCCAAACCAATATCAAGCCTATTATGCCGCCTGCTATATTGAAGGAAGGTTATCGCAAGATTCTGGATACTATTTACTCTGCTAAAAACTATACAGAGAGAGTAAAGACATTTCTTATTGAATTCAACCCTGCCCGTCACGCGGTGACTATAGAGTTCCAGGAGATTATGGCTCTTTTTCGCTCCATATGGCAAATCGGTGTTTTAGGTTCAACAAAAGAGCGTAAAGCGTATTGGAATCTCTTTCTCTGGTCTCTCTTTAAAATGCCTGAAAAGTTCCCGCTGGCAATCACCTTTTCCATTTATGGATATCACTTCCGCAAGGTTAATGAACTTCACGTTAGCCATGCTGGCTGAAAATGGTTATTGTTGATTCTGACCAAAAAGAAGTCCCGGAAGTTCTCGGGATTTCTTTTTTACATTATTAATACGTATAAATGCCCCCTCCGATAAACTCGCGGATGACCGAATCTGGGGGAACAATGGAATCGTCAGTAACGGGTTCAAGATCCTCAAATAGACACTGCACGCGTTTAGCACGTTCATAAGCATCTTCCCGCAGCGGGTCGTCCTTGAATTTTTCCGTCCAAACTTTAAATTTTTCTCCAATCTTATGCTTATAGAGGGGCATTTCGTAAGCCATTGCAGAGCTTACAATGGTATCGCAGGTGTGCATGAAGGGTATGATGTGGCGCAGTTCACTATCCCGCACATAATGCCAGTGCAGCAGGGTTTGCTCTGGGTCATATGCGCGGTGCGTTGAATCGCGCAGCATGCGCCTTATCAGGCGAATATCCGTCCAGCGCACGTATTTTCCGGATTTGTCTTTTAACTGTAACAGAGGCTCTATGTAGAGTTTGAATTTCATTTCATCGGGAATGTCTTTGGTCATCTCAGGGTAAAGGCCGTGAAGGCTGTCAATGAGGATAATCTCATTTTTTTCGAGCTTCATGGGGCTATGATTCAGATGGCTTTTACCCGTCTTAAAATCATAAAAAGGGATTTTTACCTCTTCACCCCGGAACAATCGGCTGAGGTGATCATTAATAAGGGGCATGTTGAGCGCCTGCGGTGTTTCAAAATCATAGTCCCCAAACTGGTCTTTAGGGTGCATATCCAGATCAAAAAAATAATGGTCAACATTTAGCGTGACCAGTCTTAAACCTTGATTGCTTAGCTTTTCGCCTAATTTGATTGTTGTGGTGGTTTTGCCGCTGCTGGATGGGCCGGCAATAAAAACCATACGCACTTTTTCTTTGCGGTTTAAAACCATGTTGGCTGCGTTTTCTATATCTTCATTGTAGGCAGCTTCAGAAGCGGTAACAATTTCATTCAATTTACCCGAGCGGATTTTTTCATTCAATAAATCCACAGTGTTTACCCCATGGTCAACAGACCAGTCCAAGGCTGACCAAATTTTGGCCCAGGGAATATTGCCTGAGGGCAGCATATCATTCTCAACACGACGCTTGCGCTGTTGTGCTCGTTCATTGCGGTAAAGAATATATGCCTTTGCAACCCTGGCATGACCGTTTTCAATCAATACCTTTTCAACCAGATCCTGGATTTGTTCAATACTCGGGGCCTCACCCTCAGTCGTGGCCTTCTCAAGCTCATTAATAACCTGCCCGGATAAGTCCTCGGCAATGTTTTTATCTCTTCCGCCTACGGCAATGGCTGCACGGTAAATGGCATTGGTGATGCGTTCCGGGGTAAATGGAACTTTGGCACCATTCCGTTTAATGACTTCTTTGATTGTTGCCATAATCTCTCCATCTGTAGAGCAAAGTGAGCGTTTGAGTAACCAACAGCAGTGATTGGGTTGCATTTATCATGCCCTGTACCCTTCTTTGATACTCTTGAATGCTATAATTAGGCTATGAATACACGTGATAATTCTCGTTTTCCCCTTGTCATTGCCCATAGAGGCGCAAGTGCCATGGCTCCAGAAAACACGCTGACTGCCTTTCAGTTGGCGCTGGATCAAAAAGCGGATGGAATTGAGCTGGACGTGATGCTTTCAGCGGATAAGGCGTTAATTGTTATCCACGATGAAACGGTTGATCGCACTACGGATGGCCAAGGAAAAGTTCCGCTGATGAGTCTTGCGGAATTGAAAGGTTTTAATGCTGCCGCTCATTTTAAAGAACCCTGGAAGAGCTTGGAAACATTACCTTTGCTTGAAGAAGTGTTTGAACTTGTAGGCGGCAAGATGCTCATCAATGTTGAGTTAAAAAATTTTACAGACCCGTTTAATGATCTTACCCAAAGAGTGATTTCACTTATTGAAAAATTCAGCATCGAGGAAAGCACCATTCTTTCCTCTTTTAACCCTTTCAACCTGAATGTTGCCAGGAAAGCAAACCCCAAAATCCGGCGAGGCTTGCTGACTGAGGGTGGTAAAAGAGGGGCTCTTTTACGAGGTTTTATGGGCAGGTTTTTTCCTTATGATGCTTTGCATCCATATCATGGTGATGTTAGCATGGATATGGTGAGGCTTATGCACGCGAAGCGAAAGCAGGTTAATCCATGGACTGTGGATACCCCGCAAGATCTTCTGCGTCTGAAGGATTTGGGCGTGGATATGATCATTACCAACGATCCGCTGAATACACGCCGGGTCTTGTTTGGGTGAAATGTTTTTCCGCCGCTGGCTCCATTTCTTTCTTGCCTTATCTCTGTTTTTAGGCGTTTTTATTACGCCGGTCAGTGCTCAAACTTCTGATACAAACCTTCTTGCCCAAAAAATTATTGAACAGATGACTCCCTCTGAAAAAGTGGGCCAGTTATTTGTGGTCAGCTTTGATGGTTCAAGGGCATCCATGGGCTCTGATATTTATAAACTGGTGATGCAGCACTACATTGGCGGCGTGATCCTGAGCCCCCAAAATGGCAATTTTGTTTCTGAAGATGGCATTAGCCAAGCGCGAAATCTGGTTGGCAGCCTTCAAAGAGTGGCCTGGCAATCTGCACAAGCTGCAGACCCTGCTAACCCACCTGCCAATCCGCCGCAGTTTTTGCCACTTTTTATCGGCCTTGAACAGCAAAATGTGGATTCCTCTGCTGGCCAGGTTCTGGACGGGTTTTCGTTGCAGCCTTCTCCCTTGGCATTGGGGGCAACCTGGTCTACCGGCCTTGCCAAACAGGCCGGTGAACTTCTTGGCAGTGAGCTTCGCGCTTTGGGCATTAATCTCTATTTGGGCCCAAATTTGGATGTTATTGAAACAGATCAGAGCAGTATTGCTGCTTTTGCTGGTACGGGTTCCTTTGGCGGAAGCCCTTATTGGGTTGGTGAAATGGCCAAAGCCTTTACTGAAGGATTGCACAGCGGAGGCGGCGGCCGTCTGGCAGTTTTTGCTGGGCACTTCCCTGGCTTAGGCAGCGCAGACAGGCCCCTTGATGCTGAAATTTCTTCCATCCAAAAAAACTTTGAAGCATTAAAAAAGACAGATTTGGTTCCATTTGTTGCCCTGACCAGCAGCGGTAAAAGCGCTCAGCCGGAAGGTTTTCAGGTTTCGCATATTCGCTACAACGGATTTCAGGGTAACCTGCAGCCCATTACAAAACCCGTTAGTTTTGACCAGACTGCTCTGGAACAACTTTTTCAAGTGGAAGGCATCAGAGATTGGCGCCAAGGAGGAGGCCTGACAATAAGCGACAGCCTGGGCAGTCAAGCTGTGCGAAGTTTTTTTGATCCTGCCGGACAGAATTTTGACATTCTTACGGTAGCCCGTACCTCTTTTCTGGCAGGGAATGACTTATTGTTTTTGGATAAATTTCAATCTCAGAATGATGCCTCTCCCTATGAGGCCATTTTACGCACACATCAGTTTTTTGTTCAAAAATATAATGAAGATAGATTCTTTGCACAAAAGGTGGATGCAGCGGTGCTGCGCATTATTGAAGCAAAGCTAAGACTTTTTGGTGAATTTACCCTGCAGAATGCACTTCCACCTGAGATGAATATTTCTGCGCTGGGCAAAAATAACCAACTTGCATCTGAGGTGGCTTTTAGGGCAGCTACTCTTATTTCTCCTGATGCTGTTGACCTTAAAACTGCCTTGCCGCTTGCCCCTAATCTGCAAGATCGCATCATCATCATTACTGACACGCGCGAGTTTCAGATTTGCCAAAATTGTCAGGCCAGAAATGTGCTTGATTCAAAGGCATTTCAAAATGCCTTGTTGCGTTATTATGGACCGCAGGGAACCAGGCAATTAATGGTTGGGCAGCTTAGCGCTTATTCCAGCCAGGAACTTTTAGACTACCTTAACGGTAAGATCGATCTTGCTGATAAAACCCTGCCTGAAAGTTTGCAAGCGGCTGGCTGGATTATTTTTAACCTGCAGAACTCCCTTGCTGATAAACCTCAAACCTCAATCCTTCAAAAGGTTTTTTCTGTTAATGCGGATTTGCTCAGGAATAAAAAAGTAGTTGTTTTTGCGTACCGCGAACCTTACTATTTGGACTCAACCGAGATATCGAAAGTGAGTGCCTATTATGCGATGTTTGGCAACTCACAACCTTTTGTGGATGCTGCGGCGCGAATTCTGATGCAGGAATTGACCCCCAAAGGTGCATTGCCTGTCAATCTTGCGGCAGTTCGCTATGATCTTAAAACTCAAACTTCCCCCGACTCAAGCCAGGTTATCCCCATTAATCTGGTGGTACTGCCTTCGCCTGATACCACGCCTTTGGCGGTTACCCAAATTGCCCAAACGGCCGAAGCACCTCAGCCTCTCTTTCGCACTGGGGAACTGGTAAAAATACAGGCCGGCCCACTTTATGATCTGAATGGAAATTTGGTTCCAGACTCTACGGAAGTGCTGTTTAATATTAAGCTTGCCCCTGAAAATTACATTATTGCCCAACCCAAAGGCTATACAAAAGATGGCTTGGCAACCATTGAATACCGTATTGACCGTGAAGGTATTTTTGAGATTACTGCTTCTTCCCTGTTGGCAGTCAGTTCCAACACCCTTGTTCTGAATACAGAAGGAGGTCTGGCCCAGGTGATTATGCCTACGCCAACGCCTACTTTGTTGCCTACATTAACGCCCATGCCAACCGCAACTGATTTGCCTACGCCACTCTCAACTCAGGAGCAAGGGCTTATCAATTCCACCAACTTCAGCGGTTACCCGCGTATGGGTGATTGGCTTCTGGTGATTATGATTCTGATTTTAGGGGCTGGCTTTGCTTACGCAATAGGCTTTTACTGGTGGGGAACATCCACCTGGGGTATGAGATCGCTTTTAACCTCTTTTGTGGGAGGTATTACCGCCTATTTGTTGCTGACCTTGGGGTTGGGGCCCCTTCTTGCCTTAGTAAAGGAAGGCGGATCATGGTTTATTATTCAGGTAGCCTTACTTGGCTTATTCTTCGGGTGGATGGTTTCTTTGTTCTGGTGGATGGGAAAAGGCCGCCACAACTGAGGTCAACAGCTCTAAAGATTGCGCAGCAGGGTCAGCAAAAGGCTGATGAAAACAAAAAGGCCCGCTGCCCCCACTAAACGCCATTCCAATTTACCCATCAGAGGGCGGTACAGCTCCGGCGAAATGCCAGCTTGCGAAAGTTTGCTGATCTGGTGAAGCTGGTTTGTGCTTTCCCCGGTCAGCGCCTTCATAAAGGCCCGCAGATCCTTCGGCCGATCATTCGGGTGTAGTTGCATAGCCCAAAGAATTGAGTCTTCCACCCGGGGTGAAATAGCAGGGTTGATGATCCGCGGCGGAACAAAGGCTTTGGGGTCTAAAAAGCGATCCCTCACATTCATCGGCGTTTGGTTTGTCAGCAAATGATAAAGCGTGGCTCCAAAGGCATAAATATCAGCCCTGCCATCTGTGTGATTGCTTTCCCCTCCGTATTGCTCTAATGGGGTATATGTGGCAGAGCCTTGACCCTGCAGAATTGTGATGGTCACTTCACCCGGTGCCAGCAGCTTAACCAACCCAAAATCTACCAGTTTCACCAAGCCTTTGGGGGTAACCTTGATATTGGAGGGCTTGATGTCGCGGTGCACTACCGAAGGCTGCTGGGTGTGCATATATTCAAGTGCATCACCAATTTGCAGGGCCCAGTTCAGTACATCACTTTCAGACAGAAAGCGATTCTCACTGGAAGCTTTGGCAATCATCACGCGCAGGTCGTCCCCAGGCACATAATCCATTACCAAAAAATCACTGTCCGCAAGCGAAAAAAAGTCTGAAACCTTTGGCAGATTAGGGTGATCTAACCTGGCAAGCACCGTAGCTTCGCGCATGAATTGTTCGCGGGATTCTTGAATAAGATTGGCGGGCAACTGCGCGTCATAACTCACTTGTTTAATTGCGCAATTACGGCCGGTCAGCCGCTGGTCAGAGGCCAGGTAGATGTTGCCGGAACCCCCTTGCCCGATAACTTTTTCAATTTGATAGCGGTCATGCAGGACCGCTCCCGTTACAACAACGTATGCCATAGTTTTCCTGTGGAATAAGCATTTTCGGCGTTATGTGCTCAAGTTCCAAATAAAGCATAGCTAAAAAAGCCTGCATTATAATTAATGATTATAGTCGAAAGGAAGCTTCTTTAGTTTGGAATATCCTGTTATTGTTGCCAATGGTGGTCCATTAGATGGCCAGCAATGGGTTCTTACAGACCACATTCTGATAGGCCGCGGTGAAGACTGCGATATTGTTATCAATGACCGTCAGGTCTCTCGCCATCACACCCTTCTGGAATTCAATAACGGCCTTAGTCAGATTGAAGACCTTGGCAGTAAAAATGGTACTTATGTGAACGGAGAAAAAGTAATAGGTTTTCGACTTTTGCATGAAAAAGATGAAATACAGATTGCTCTCTTTCAGTTATTCATTTTTCTTGGCTCAGATGCAACCTTACCCCTTACTGATTTTCCGCCCGAAATGCAGAATGCCCTTTGCTTGCGAGTTGACGAAAACTCTAAACGCGTTTGGGTTCGCGGTGTAGAAATTGAGCCGGCTTTTTCGGCTCAGCAGTTTGCCTTGCTGGCTTTTCTTACAAAAAAACAGGGCCAGGTTGTTTCGCGCGAAGCAATTATTCAGGCGGTTTGGGGTGATGAAGCCAACTGGGTGACCGAGCAGGCTTTAGATGCGCTTGTAAGGCGTTTGCGCGAGCGCCTTAATCAAACTGACCCCGGTTATGACTACATTGTCACAGTCCGGGGCCATGGTCTAAGGTTGGAAAACAACCCGCATTAAGCAGATTTATCTTTTTTTAGGTTTTGTTCCATCGAGAAGCGTAACGCTTCTTTGCTGATTGCTTTAAGCTTTTCAGCCAGTTCCGGCTGTTGTTTGCTTTTTTCCACCTGGTCAATAAGGCCTGCCATCATAGAAACGAACTCCCCGCTAAGGGCTTCACCGGCCTGGGCGTAAATTTCTTTTCGTTCCGCCTCATCCTTGGCCTGCAAAAGCATCTCAATTAACTGCATGTAAGCGCCAGAAGCACTTGCAGACTGCAAAACGGTAACAATGGAAGCCAACTTTTTTAATTTTGCTTCATCGTGAGCCTCTTGCGCTTTTTGCGCTTCAGCGTTAAGCACATCTCCAAAGGCCTGGTTCATCTGCGGTAAGGCTTTTTGGGTGGCTTCTTCCAGATTCTCTGACTTTAGTAGTTCATCCAGTATTTTTTGGGCTTGTTCAATTTCTACTTTTAATTCAGCATCAATCTCCTGAGTTAGCTTAAGCAGGTTTTCTCTCAGCGAAACCAGTTTCTGCTTGTCTTCACCCTGGGCAGCCTCAATCTTGGCCGTCAGGAGGGCAAAAAAGTCGTAATCCATTCCGGATCTGGCCATTGCGGTAATGGTTGAAACCTTAAGTTCAGAGTCTGCGGATTTCAAGAGTAAATTAAGAAGCCCTTCGCGGGTTAAGCCGGCCTTGCTGAGGGATTGCAACTCCTCAATCACAGCGCGGGCTTCTTTAGCTTCCTCCGCTGCTTTTTTGCCAAAAGTGGAATTCTCAAGCAAATTCTTTTGCAGATTTGACAGTAATTGGGCGCCTTGCTGGTCGCCGCTTGCAGCCGTTACCTGGGCTAATTTGCTTAGGATTCCAAAAAACTCTTCATCAATTTTTGCATCGTTCTGCCTGATGAGCTCGGCAATCACATCAGGCTTGGCCATCGCAAGGGTCTGAATGAGGTTAAGCCGCTCCTGCTGGGCTTTTAGCATTTCAGGTGTTACTCCATCTCCTTCCAGGATACGCTCAAAAAGGTGCTGCTGGCTTAACATGGATTGCGGTCTGAAGATGTATGCTTTACGTTTTTCAGAGGGAAGGTCATCTACTACTTTTTTGATTAATGGCCCGATGATTTTTTCCTGTTCATGAAGGGGCACATTCGCTTCTGGAGGGAAATAAGTCAGCAGCAATTCCTTATCCGAATCGTGATAGACAACCGGCGTGGGGTAAACCCCTTGCGCCTTGCAAATTGGGCAGCTGAAATAATTAGCCTGACCAGAAAGTAGTTTTTGCTTCGCCTCTGAGTCTGTGTTCATATCAAAAAGACGGTTTAAATCTATAGTAATGGGTTGTCTGCATTGTGGGCAGGGGACGGTTGTTTTTGGCATGTTTACTCGTTTCTGCAATGAATTTGATAAAAAATTATAACATTTACGTTATCTATAATAAGGCGGGATTGTTAGAGCCAGATTGGAATTGGAAAACCATTTTACTTAAATAAACAGGGCAGGTTTTAAGCCTGCCCTGAAAATGTAAGCGCATCAGCGGCTTATCTTTTGTTGTACTTGCGAGAGTCAATAGCTACTGCAATGATAATAATAAGACCCTTGACAATATACTGGAGGTAAGGATTAATGCCGATGAAGTTAAGTCCGTAGGATATAACCATAAAAATGAGGGTACCAAAAACAATGCCGGGCACGGTGCCGATACCGCCATTGAAGGAAAGGCCACCCACGATACAAGCAGCAATTGCATCCAGCTCATAGCCTTCACCTGTGCGGTTGGTTGCCGAACCAATTCTGGCAGCTTCAAGTGCGCCGCCCAAACCGTAAAGCACGCCCGCAAACATATAGGTGAGCATGAGGGCTTTAAATACGTTCACGCCTGAAACAGTGGCTGCCTCAATATTACCGCCAACCGCATACATGTTTTTTCCAAATCGCGTTTTATTCCAAAGCATCCAAACCAGCACGGTGATAAAAAGCGCGAAGACAATCAGGTGTGGAATGGTGAGCCCAAAAATATTAAACGAGCCTTGTGCCCAATTCTGAAAGGCCGGGTCCAACCCGCCGATAGGCTGTGCGCCGTAAGGGGGGCGGTCAAAATAGATGGAGGTAAGCCCAAAAGCAATCACCTGCATACCCAAAGTGGCAACGAAAGGGTCTACCTTCAGTCTGGAGACCACAAAACCGTTAATGGCGCTCAATAATACGGTGATTAAAATAACAACCAGTACTGGAACGATAATTGGGAGCCGGGGCAGATTTGGGTACATACGGTAAGCGTATCCAGTTGCTTGCATCATGGAAGCGGAAATGACCGCAGCCAAACCAACCTGGCGGCCAAGCGAAAGGTCAGTACCCTTGGCAATAATGATGCCGCCAACACCCAGCGCAAAAATCAACCTTGTTGAGGCCTGTGAAAGGATATTACGGAAATTGATAATGTTCAGAAAGCTTGGCTCAATGGCCACAATTACGATCAAGAGCAATAGCAGAATAATGGAGATGGCATTGTTTAATAAGAACTCTTTCCAGTCAAAACTCTTCTTCTCTTGGACTTCAGGTTTTTGAACTTTTTCCATGTGTCTTCTCACCTTTATAAATATTTCGCCGCAAGGGTCATAATCTCCTCTTGCGTTGCATTTTTTGTGGTTATGATGCCTGCAAGCTGTCCGTTGGACATAACGGCAATCCTGTCGGTAACGCCCAATAATTCAGGCATTTCTGATGAAACCATAATTACACTTTTGCCTTCGCTGGCCAGGTTGATCATGAGTTGATAAATTTCATATTTTGCGCCTACATCAATACCGCGTGTTGGTTCGTCCATCAGCAGAATATCAGGCTGGGTGAGCAGCCAGCGACCAAGAATTACTTTTTGCTGGTTACCACCTGAGAGGGAGCTTATTTTGGTCTTTTGTGAAGGAGTTTTAATATCCATGGCACCGATGGACCAAGCCGTATCGGCAGTCATTTTTTTATCGTTCAAAATGAGCGCTTTACTTACATACGATTTAAGGTTTGAAATAACACTATTAAAAGTAATATCACTGACCCCAAATATGCCTGTGGCTCTACGCTCTTCTGTAACCAGTGCAAAGCCGTTATCAATTGCCTCTCTGGGATTTCTGTTTTGAATTTTCTTGCCGTCTTTTACAAGAGTGCCGGAAGCAATGCTGCGGAAGCCGAAGATGCTTTCCACTAATTCTGTGCGCTGAGAACCAACTAAACCAGCAATGCCGAGGATTTCACCTTTGTGCAGGTTGAAAGTGATGTTCTTAAATGAGCGCGGGTTTGTAGAGGTAAAGTCTTCTACTTCCAACTGAACATCATAGGGTGTGTTGGTTTTGGGCGGGAACCAGTTTTCAAAATTACGCCCAACCATCTTGCGGATGATTTCGTCAATGGTAATTTCTTTGGCCTGATAGGTTCCCACATACTTGCCATCCCGGAAAATGGTTACTTCATCTGCGATCTGCTTGATTTCATCCATCTTATGAGAAATATAAATAATTGCAGTGCCTTTGTCACGCAGGGTCCGCAGAATTCTAAAAAGATGCGCCACCTCATTTTCCGTCAATGAGGAAGTAGGTTCATCCATCACAATGATTTTGGCGTTATATGAAACCGCTTTGGCAATTTCAACCATTTGACAGGAAGAAACAGAAAGGTCACGAATTTTGGCGCGTGGATCCAAATGAATATCCAATGAATCAAAAATCGCTTTGGTGTCATCAACCATTTTTTGTTCGTCAATGAAAGGTCCCTTGGTAGGGAAACGCCCCAGCCAAAGATTGTCGACAATGCGGGTAGTTCGCACCTGGTTAAGCTCTTGGTGAACCATTGAAACGCCGTTATCCAAAGCCTGTTTGGCAGATGAAAAGTTTACAGAATTGCCATTCAGAATGACTTCTCCGGAATCTTTACTGTAGATCCCAAACAGAACTTTCATCAGGGTTGATTTTCCGGCTCCATTTTCACCTAAAAGCGCATGAATGGAGCCAGGCCTTAGCTTAAGTTGAACTTTATCCAAAGCTTGTACACCCGGGAATGCTTTATTGATGTCCTGCATTTTCAGAACATAGCTGGGTTCTTCAGTGGCTGTTTCGGGAGCTGATTGAATAATTGTTTCCATGATACCGCCTAATGAAATGGTTGATACCTTATTATAAAAGAGGATGCACCCAAAATGAGTGCATCCTTTTGACTAATTAAGTGATTTTAGTTTGCGTAGCTGTCTTCAGCGATCTTGATGTTATCAAGGGTGATGCCGACGTAAGGAACGCGCACGGCCTTGTTTTCATCAAGTTTCCACTGGGTGCCGTCTAATGGGTCTTTACCATTGGCAACATTGAAGGCCAAGTCAAAAGCGGCCTTACCCTGGTTGGCAGCGTCATTGAGGACGGAACCAACAAGTTCGCCAGCCTTGATGGCGGCCAGGGCATCCGGAATGGCATCCACACCGACAACGGGCATAACCTTTTTGTCAGCGCCGAAGAAACCATTTGCCTTCAGGGAAGCGATAGCGCCGAGGGCCATGGCATCGTTGTTGGCAACAACGTATTCAATGCCATCTTTGTGCTTGGCGAACCAGGCATCCATCAGGTCTTTGGCTTTGGCGGAATCCCACATACCGGTCTGGAGTTCAAGTTCTTCAACTTCAATGCCGGCTTCCTTTACGGTGTCGATAGCGTATTTGGTGCGGGCTTCGGCATCGGGATGGCCAGGTTCACCCTTGAGGAGAACATACTGGATTTTGCCATCTTTGTTCTTGTCCCATTCGGGATGAGCTTTCCAGGAATCCACAATAATCTTGCCCTGCATCACGCCGGATTCGGCGGAGGTGGTGCCCACGTACCAGCACTTGTCGTAAGAAGCAAGGTCGGTTTTACTGGGTTCTTTGTTGAAGAATACAACAGGAAGGCCTGCGGCTTTGGCTTTGGAAATAACAGCGGAAGCAGCCTGTGGGTCAACAAGGTTGATAGCCAGAGATTTGACGCCCTTGGAAATCATGGTGTCAATTTGATCGTTCTGCTTGGCCTGATCGTTCTGAGAGTCATTCATAAGCAGAGTGGCTTTGCCCTGAGCGTTCTTTTCGATATTGCGGCGAACGAAGGACATAAAGTTGTCATCATATTTGTAGATGGTGACACCAATTGAGGGGCCAGCAGCGGCGGGTTTATCGCCGGCGGGGGCCTGGGTGGCAGGGGCGGCAGCCTGGCATGCACCAAGCAACATAGCAACTACCAAAACAATACTAACGACGAGCAAATTCTTTTTCAAAGCATCCTCCATAAAATATTTTTTCTTTGTAAAGTCTGGTGTTCTTTAATTTTTCCTCTTCTTTTTATTGCCTCCTTAGAATGAATTTCTTCATTCTCAAATAAAAGACTAACCTGATAACTTAGGCCAAAAAGCATCTGCCCAAGCGCTATCCATTAACAATTATTGACTGGAGAGGATGACGGACACCCTGGCATACCCCAGCTTTAAGGTTTGTTAATAACCTTAAAATTACCTGCAGAGTGTTGTCTTTTGAACACTCCCATATTCAGACAAGGGCCATATTTCCTCGTCGGTCAATGATTAATCAAAGATTATACTCTATTAGTAAAAATTTTGTCATTAATTTAATATTTGCAAATAAAAAATTACATACTTAGAACCCCAGCCTGTAGATGGTATGTTTTATTTCCAACCGGCAGATATTTCAAATTGTGGGTCACTAAAACAACCCCCGTGTTCATTGATTGCTGAATGGTTTAATGTTTACTTTGTTAACACTTTTATTTTATATAGCAATGACAGGTTCTTGTGCGTCAGCATGAATGATTCCAATTCTTTTTAAACTCAATTGCATAATGCTTCAAAACAAGAAGTTGGAAATCAAAGCCTAAGATATATGTTCCGGATGAGCGAGTAAAGCGCAGTTCAGGGTAAAATGAGACAAGAATAGTCTGAAAGGAAGTCTCACTATGAAAGTGCTTGCCCACAAACAAGAAATCTGCACGGGCTGCCGCAAATGCGAAGAAGTCTGTGCCCAATTCTATTTTAAGAATGAAGATCGTAATTATTCTTCCATCCGCATCAGCAATAATGACAATACTTTTCACGCGGTCAGCTGCACCCAGTGTGGGGAGTGCATCAACATGTGCACTGCACATGCCATTCATCGTGACAGGCTGGGTGTTGTGCGCATAGATAAAAAGACTTGTGTAGGATGCCTCGGCTGCGTTGGCTTCTGCACTGAACTTTCCATGTTCTATATGGATGACCTGCCGGTTCCCTTCAAGTGTGTGGCTTGCGGTGTTTGCGTGAAAGTATGCCCGGAACATGCTCTTGAAATTTTGGTCAGCCAGGTAAAGGAGTAGCGATGGCCCGCAAAATCTTAAAATCTTACGACTATAAGCCCCAAAAACTGAGCCGTGGTTATACGCGTAAATCTCTTTATATCAACGTTGGCGACCTCTCCATTCAGGAAAAAGATGTTTCACAAATGATGATTGATAAGTTTGTGGGCGGAAAGGGTTTTGACCTCTATTATCTTTGGCACGCTACCCGACCGCAAACCAAATGGGATGATCCCGAAAATGAAATTGTGATGAGCGCCGGCCCGCTTGGCGGCATGACGCAATATTCCGGCACGGGCAAGACCCTGGTCTGTGCCATTTCACCTCTTACGGGCATCCCTATCGACAGCAATGCCGGCGGCTATTTTGGGCCTCTGCTTAAATTTTCGGGCTGGGATGCACTGGAATTGCAGGGCAAAGCAGAAAAAGACCTGGTGATTTTCATTGACGGCAATAAAGGCCTCATTCAAATTGAAGAAGATGACGGCCTGCCGGAAGATACCCATCTGCTTAATGAAACACTGACCGAACAATATGCCGAAAATGAAGCGGATAAAGTGAATATTTCGGTGGTTTGCAGCGGTTCTGCCGCCCCTCATATTCGTTTTGGGATGCTTAATTTCTCTTTCTACGACCCTCGCCGTAAAACTTGTCGTGTAAAGCAAGCCGGGCGCGGCGGTTTAGGCACCATCTTCCGTGATAAGAAAATCAAGGCCCTGGTGGTTAAGTTCAAAGGCATTACCCCGAACCTGAATGATGTAGCCGATATTTCCACCATCAACAAGATTGGCGTTAAATACGCGCGGGAAATGCACGACCTTGACCAGAAGCAAAACGGAATGCGAAAGATCGGCACCGCCAATACCGTTCTGATTATGAACAAGTATGACCTGCTGCCCACGCGCAACTTCCAAACAGGGGGCGACCCTGAAACCATCCATATCTCACCTGAAGTTTTCATCAACAATTACCTCACCCAAGGCATCCATGACGGCTGCTGGTATGGCTGTACCATGGCATGTGCCAAAGCAGCAGACCATTTCAAGCTGCTCACCGGCCCCTATAAAGACCAATGTGTTACTGTGGACGGCCCGGAATATGAATGTGTGGCCGGCCTTGGCTCTAACCTGGGTGTTTTTGACCCGCAGGCTATTCTGGAAGAAAACTTCTATTGTGATACCTATGGGGTGGACCTTATTTCTTTTGCCACCTGTCTGGCCTTTGTGATGGAATGTTTTGAGCGCGGTCAAATAAGCCTTCAAGATACGGGCGGTCTGGACTTGCATTTTGGCAACAGCCGTTCTGTACTTGAAATTTTGCATCAGATGTCCCGTGGGGAAGGTTTTGGCCTGATTGTGGGCCAGGGCATTCGGCGCTGCAAACAAATCTTTGTGGAACAGTTTGGTGCAGACCCCAAACTTTTGCAGGATATCGGCATGGAAAATAAAGGGCTGGAGTATTCAGAATACTGCCATAAAGAAAGCCTGGCCCAGCAGGGTGGCTTTGCCCTCACCAACAAGGGTCCCCAGCATGATGAAGCCTGGCTGATTTTTATGGATCAGGTGAACAAGCAAATTCCAAGCTTTGAGGATAAAGCTTACGCCTTATTCTATTATCCCATGTTCCGCACCTGGTTTGGGCTTTGCGGCCTCTGTAAACTGCCCTGGAACGATATTGTGCCTGCGGATAACGGCAAGACTGATACACCTGCCAAAGTACCTGAACATGTTCAGAACTATGTGGATATCTTTAACGCGGTTACCGGCCTTAACATTGATAAAGACGGTCTCATTCGCCAGTCAGAACGGGTTTATAACTTTCAGCGCATGTTCAGTGTGCGTATGGGGCATGGCACCCGTGCCGAAGACTACCCGCCTTACCGTTCAATGGGCCCTGTCAGCCGCGAAGAATACATCTCCCGGCAGGAAATGTATGATAAACAAATCAGGGAAGTGCATGGGAAAGACCCCGGGAAGTTGAGCATTGAAGAAAAAATGCAGATTCAGCGCGAATACCGCCAGGCTCAATTTGAGCTGTTGATGGATGCTGTCTATAAGCGCCGCGGATGGACGAAAGATGGCGTGCCAACGCTTGCGCATCTGCTTGAAATCGGCATGGACTTGCCTGAAGTGGTGGAAGTGCTGAAAGAACAAGAGTCAAAGAAAAAATGATTAAAGTCAATACCGAGGATCATCCCTGGGTAAAACCTCTCAGCGTGCAAGACTTGCTGGATGAAAAGGGCTTTATCTTCCCCCATATTGTGGTACGTATCAATGGTGATTACGTTGAGGAAGATGAGTACCCAAATCGCATCATCCACGATGGCGATGATGTGCTGGTTTTGCACCTGATGGCAGGCGGATGATGGAGCCGCTGCAGTACCTGCGCAATCATGCTGCTATCAGTGCTGAACAGCAGGCTTTGCTGGCTCAAAAAAAAGTGCTGATTGCCGGCTGCGGTGGCTTGGGCGGGTACCTTCTTGAAAATCTTGGGCGTGTTGGGGTTGGCTATCTGCGTGTGGTGGATAGCGACCTTTTTGAAGCCAGTAACCTCAACCGTCAGCTTCTTGGTTCTCACATGAATTTGAGCAAACCAAAAGTGTTGGCGGCTAAGCAGCGCATGCAGGCTGTTAACCCCCACATAACGGTAGATGCACTGCAAGTGAGAATGGAACAGGAAAACGCGCGGGATTTGGTTGCAGGCGTTGACCTGGTGGTGGATTGCCTGGATAACATTCCGTCGCGAATGCTTTTGCAGACCGTCTGTGAAGAAGCCGGGCTGCCCCTGGTGCATGGCGCTGTGGCCGGATGGCGAGGCCAGGTCTGTGTGGTTATGCCCGGGCAAAGGCTTCTTAATCAGCTTTATCCCTTTCAAAACCTTGAACGCGGCGAAGAAGCCCAGCAAGGTACCCTTAGTTTTACAGCCTCTTTTGTTGCATCTTTGCAGTCTTCCCTGGCAATTACTCTTTTATTGAGTACAATAGAATTGAGTAAGAGGGTGCTGCTGATTGATCTTAAAGAACCCCTCTTCCAAATGGTTACCCTCCGGTAGCCAAAATAAAATATTCAAGATCATCAGCATCTTTGTTCTTGATGCCATCCTATGAGGAGAAAGGTTTATTTACCATGACGGAATCTTTTAAGCTTACCTATGCCACCATGTTTGATCCGCCTGCGGAACTGCATGCACGTTTTGAAGCTGCGCTTCAGCAAGCAAAGGGCTCTCTTAATCAGGAATACCCCATGTTCATTAATGGGCAAGCGCACTACACCGTGCAGAAAAGCCAGGCAGTTTCGCCACTGGATATCAGAATGAAGATTGCCGTTTTCCAAAAAGGGAACGCGGCGGATGCTGCCATGGCAATTGCTGCCGCCAAAGAAGCCTTCCCTGCCTGGAAGAGAACCAAATGGGAAGAACGTGTGCGCCTGGTCAGAAAATTTGCGGATTTAATCAACGAGCGTATTTTCAGCATGGCTGCGGCTCTTTGCCTTGAAACGGGTAAAAACCGTATGGAAGCCTTGGGCGACGTTGCCGAAACGGCAGACCTGGCCCGCTATGCCTGTGACCAGATGGAATGCCACAATGGTTTTATCAAGCAAATGAAGCCTGACCCCTTGGTGGGTTTTGTAAGCCGTAATACCGATGTTTTGCAACCCTACGGTGTTTGGGCGGTCATCAGCCCCTTTAACTTTCCATGCGCCCTTACCGGTGGGCCTGCGGCGGCGGCGCTTGTGGCTGGGAATACCCTGGTTATCAAGCCGGCCAGCACCACCATGTGGTCGCCAACCCTGCTGGTGGAATGCCTGCGCGATGCCGGCCTGCCGGATGGGGTTGTTAACCTGGTAACGGGCAGCGGTTCTGTAATCGGCGAAGCCATTATTCAATCCCCGGATATTGCGGGCATCACCTTTACCGGTTCTCAAAGTGTGGGCATGGATATCTTTCGCAAGTTTGCGGCTGGCAGCTATGTTCGCCCAGCCATTCTGGAACTTGGAGGTAAAAATGCGGCCATTGTTTCCAAAAATGCCGATCTGGAAGATGCAGCCCTGGGCATTGTGCGCTCTGCCTTTGGGCTTCAGGGCCAAAAATGCTCTGCCTGTTCACGGGTTTTTGTTGAAAAACCTCTCTATGAGCGCTTATTGAAACGTGTGCTGGAACTGACAAGCCTGCTGAAAGTAGGCGATGCTACCCAAAAGGATGTTTATCTCGGTGCGGTCATAGACAAAAATGCCTACGCGGATTACAAGACTTTCTGTGATGACCTGCGCAAATCCGGCAAGATTGTTTTTGGCGGCCGACAAATTCGTGAAGGGGAATACCAATATGGCTATTTCTGCGAACCTACCATTGTTACCGAACTTCCCTTCAGCCATGAAATATGGAAAAAAGAACTCTTTTTGCCCATTCTCACCATTGCCCCTGTAGAAAACCTGGAGCAGGCCATACAAATGGCTAACGATGTGGATTACGGCCTGACGGGTGGTTTCTACGGCAATGCAAAAGAGGTGGAATGGTACTTTGATCATATTGAAGCGGGTGTGGTTTACGCTAACCGCCCGCAAGGTGCTTCAACCGGGGCCTGGCCAGGCTACGAGCCATTTGGGGGCTGGAAGGGCTCGGGTTCCAGCGGCAAGAATGCCGGAGGGCCTTATTATTTGCAGCTCTACATGCGCGAACAGAGCCGTACCCTCATTCGCCGTCTTTAAAAACATGAACAGGACTTTTAAGCCCTCCTTTCTGCTGGCACAGGCAAGAGAGATATCTCTCTTGCCTGTCTGATATTTTGCTTCTCTGCCAAGGTAAATTTCATCATAAAAACAGCCTTTTTTCTTGAAATAATTTCCGGCGGCTTTAGAATTGAGGTGTATTGCTTGCAGGCTTTAAATCTCGAATGAAAGGTTCATTATGTCCGAAAATGTATTAGAACTGCTCTTAACCGTCTCACTGCAGGAGAAACACTTAGCCAAAATTAAGGAAGTGTCCACTTCCATTCATCTGAGCGCCTACTCCGGTAAGGATGCTGACTCAATTCCCACGGAACTTTGGGAAAAAGCAGAAGTGCTTTTTAGCAGCGGCCGCAACCTCCCTAAGCCTGAAATGGTGCCAAATCTCAAATGGGTGCAGAATTCTATGGCGGGGGTTGAGCCCCTTCTTAAATCTGACCTTGCCCACAAGCCCGGTCTTTTGATGACCTCGGCCAGCGGTACGATGGTAGAAATGATGGGCGAATATACGGTGATGGCCATGCTTATGCTTGCTCACCGTATGCCGGAATTAATTCAACTGCAGCGCAAAAAAGAATGGGGCAGCAATCTTTCCAAGAATCTTCAACCCCTTGATCTGCGCGGCAAAACAGTGGGCATTGTGGGTTATGGTTCTATTGGACGTGAAGTAGCCAGGCTTTTGCAGCCCTTTGGAATGCAGATTCTGGCTGCAAAAAAGAATGTGATGGAGCTTGAAGACGATGGCTATGTGCCTGAGGGTCTTGGCGACCCTGAAGGCAAACTTTTTACACGCCTTTATCCCATTGAGGCGCTCAAGGGCATGCTCAGCGAATGCGACCATGTGGTTATTGCCCTGCCGCACACTCCCGAAACTCATCATCTTTTCAATAAAGAAATCTTTGATGCCATGAAGCACGGGGCTTTTTTGGTGAATGTTTCCCGCGGTGGGCTTATCAAAGATGAAGACCTTATTGCCGCGCTCAAAGGCGGAAAAGTAGGCGCAGCCGTTCTGGATGTTTTTGACCCCGAACCGCTGCCTTCAGATTCACCGTACTGGGCAATGCCCAACGTCATCATCACCCCGCACGTTTCCGGCGTTTCAAACGACCTGATGGATGGCGTAGTGGACCTCTTGGTGATCAACCTTAAACGCTACCTTGAAGGCCAGCCGCTTTATAATCGTGTGGATGGGGATAAGGGGTATTAAAATTCAGTGATCCACTCCGAAAACCGCAAGCTTGCTTTAGAAACTGAGAGCATCAGGCCATTGGTGCTCATTCGGGGCGCAGGTGATCTGGCTACGGGGATTGCCATTTGCCTCAAGCAGGCCAGGTTCAGAGTGCTTATGACAGAATCAGCACATCCTTTAGCTATTCGCCGAGCCGTTTCTTTTGCCCAGGCCGTTTACCAAGGTTCTCAGACGGTTTCTGGAGTGCAGGCTTTGCTCTGCCATGATCCGGATGCCGCCCAGGCTGCCATGGCTAAAGGCCTGATTGCCGTTATGGTGAGCCCTGCGCTGCAAGGCTTGCAAGCACTAAACGCGGCAGCTTTGGTTGATGCGCGTATGACAAAGCAGGCAGAAAACTATGCTTTGGATAGCTGGCGCTTTGTAGTAGGTATTGGCCCTGGCTTTGAAGTGGGGCTTAACTGCCATGTGGCTGTTGAAACAAACCGTGGGCCAGCCTTAGGCAAGCTGCTTTTTCACGGCAGCCCCCAGGCGGATACCGGTTTGCCCTCGGAAGTGCTTGGTAAAACCTGGGAGCGTGTTTATTTTGCGCCAAAAAGCGGAAAATTTGAAGCACTTGCAGCCATCGGAGACTTGGTGGAAGAAGGCCAGGCCATTGGGCAAGTGGAAGGCCAGCCAATCCATGCCAGATTTACAGGAATCCTCCGCGGCATTCTTTGGAGCGGCCTTATGGTAAAAGAAGGCCAAAAACTGGCGGATATTGACCCACGCCTTCAACAATCTTTGGCTTTTGAACCTTCGGATAAGGCGCTTTTAATTGGCAGTTCTGTCACCACCGCCATTTTGGAAAATACTTTTGCAGATAACCCTCTTGGAATTCTTCATTTTCTGGCAGGTTTGCAGCCTGGCCCGGCGGCTGTGGTGGGGGCTGGTGGCAAAAGTACCCTGCTGGGTTTTCTGGCGCAGCACCTTGCTTCACAGACTTACCTGAGCACCACTACAAAACTGGCGGCCGCACAATCTGCCCTCGCAGAGCGGCACTTCATCATGGATAAAACAGAGCCTTTGCCGCTGGATGAGATGGCACAGCAGACAGGCGCAATTTTACTTACCGGTCCGCGTGAAAAAGATAAGTGGACTGCCTTGCAGGAGCCGCAGCTTAATGCTTTAAAAGAAGAAGCAAAGCGGCAAGAGGCGTGGCTGATTCTTGAAGCGGATGGCTCAAAGGGGCGGCCTGTTAAAGCGCCTGCCGCGTACGAACCGGCAATCCCGCCCTGGGCTGCATTCTGTATGGTGATGGCGGGCTTGGGGGCGGTTGGCAAAGCCCTTACAGAAGAAACAGCACACCGTCCGCAGGAATTCAGCCAGGTTGCCGGGCTGCTGCCCGGTGCTGAAATCAGCCTGGATGCGCTCATCTGCGTAATGTGTTCCCCATGCGGCGGGTTGAAAAATATTCCCCCTCAAAGCAAACGGCTGGCCTTGCTCAATCAGGCAGATCTGTGCGCGGAAGCCTTGACGCGCAGGCAAGAGATAAGCGCTGTGCTGCATCAGGCAGGGTATGACTTTGTGTGGATAGGAAGTTTAAAACAAAATAACCCTCAGGAGGCACCATGAAAGTTTTCATTTCCGCAGATATGGAAGGAATTTCCGGTATTCATAACCGCACCTGCATTATTCAAGGGGAGCCTGATTATGTACGCGGAAGGCATCTGATGACCGCAGATGTGAATGCTGCAGTTGAAGGTTTGCTTGCTGTCGGTGCGGATGAGATCCTCATCAATGACTCGCACGGCAATATGGATAACATTCTGATTGAAGAACTGAACCCTGCTGCCAGTCTGATTAGCGGCAGCCTGAAAATGGGCGGGATGATGACCGGTCTGGATGAAAGCTTTGCTGCGGTTGTGCTGTTGGGCTATCACTCCATGGCTGGAACCCGCGGTTTGATGGCGCACACCATCAGCGGCAAACACTTTGCAGAAATACGCGTGAACGGCAATCCATTTGGCGAATCAGCCCTTTCTGCTGCCATTGCGGGGTATTTTGGCGTGCCGGTGATTGCTGCGAGTGGCGATGACCATCTCTGCGCTGAACTGAAGCAAATGCTTCCCTGGGTGGAGTTTGCGCAGGTCAAAAAAGGGGTTTCGAATCGGGCTGCAGAACTCTTGAGTCTTGAAAAAGCGCATCAGGCTATTTCCGCGGCAGTAGGCCGCGGGCTTGAAAGGCTCTCTCAAAAGACGCTCTTTAGCGTAACTGCCCCACTGGAAATAGAACTGCGCTTGATGACTCCGGCCATGGCAGATGCTGCTTCTTATCTTCTGGGCGTCAGGCGCTTGGATGGGGTTCATGTAGCTTATACAGCGCCCGATATCCTCTCAGCCAATAATATGATTCGCGGAATCGTCAGCACACTTTCGTCCCTTGGCTAAGGGAAATCCCCGAGCATTCCGCATCACTTCTCTAAAATAAGATCAAAAAAGCGCTTGCAAGCGCTTTTTTGATCTGTTAATAAAGGAGTCCTTATTATATGTTCACTTATGTTCGTTTGTTGACATTGCATATTGTGAACTCGATAATATAAACATCCTGAGGTCAACAATGCAAAAAGAGGAACGCCTTAAGATTATTGTTGCGTTAATAGACCAATACGGCAAAGTCGAAGTTGAAGGCTTGGCGCGTCACTTTGACGTGTCCCGTATGACGGTACGCCGCGACCTGCGTGAGCTTGAAATGGATGGCTTGCTAAAAAAGGTCTATGGTGGCGCATATTCCACAGCAAATCTTCCTATTCACAATGTCAATGATATTTATGTACGCATGAAACTGCTTGCTCAGGAAAAGCAGAACATTGCCAAAAAAATAGCTGCCATGATTCAAACGGGGGAAATGATTTTCATCGGTTCAGGCACCACAACCACCTATCTGGCCAAGGCTTTAAGCCTGCGCTCGGATATTGTTGTTGTCACCAATGCTCTGACTGTGGTTGAAGAACTGGCTACCAATGGCAGCATGACGGTCATCACAGTGGGTGGTTTTCTAAGAAGAAACGAATACTCTTTTTACGGACACTTTTCCGAGAGGATTTTGCGTGACTTGCGGGTGGATAAGGTAATTATGGGTATGCGCGGCATCCATCCAGATTACGGCCTCACGAGTGATTTTCCTCAGGAACTCCAGACGGATAGAGAAATTATTTCAACGGGTTCTAATGTCATTATTGCCGGAGATCGTACCAAAATTGGCTATATTGCCACAACCTTGGTTGCTCCAATTACCAAGGCAAACATTATTGTTACTTCAAAAGGAGCGGATGAGAATACCATCCGTAAAATTCAACAAACTGGCCCCAAAGTTATTATTGCATAAGGAGTGAAATGGATAAGAAATATGACTTGCTTGTAGTATGTGGAACGGGAATGGGCAGCAGCATCATGCTCAAAATTCAGGTTGAACGTGTTGTCAGTAATAACCAACTCCCGTTGAACGTTAGTTCAGACTTGGTTTCATCTGCCAAGGGAAGTAACGCAGATTTCTTTGTCTGCATGAACGATTTGGTCACCATTCTTGAGCCTTTAGGCAAACCTGTGGTCGGCATCAAAAACATTGTGAACCGTGAAGAAATATTGGAAGGCTTAAAAAAACAGATTAAAGCATTCCAGGATAAAGAAACAGCAAACGGTTAAAAGGAGGTGTCATAGCATTTGAACAATTTGTTTTTTTATCGAAACATTTAAAACCAAATAAAAAGGAGACTTTATGAAATTCTTAATGACTTTTGTCACTGATTTTCTTGGTAACGCTACTGTATTGGTAGGTCTGGTTGCACTAATTGGGCTTGTAATCCAGAAAAAACCTTTCACAGAGGTTCTGACTGGATTGTTCAAGACGATGGTAGGTTTCATTATTTTTGGAATAGGTGCTGGTGCTGGTGTAACTGCTCTGGCTCACTTCCAGACTCTATTTGCAAAGGCCTTCAATCTGACGGGTGTTACCCCATTGGCAGAAGGGGTTACAGCCATGGCTATGAAAGATTTTGGAGTAATCACCGCTCTCATCATGGTCTTGGGTTTCATCATTAACCTCATCTTTGCCCGAATTACCAAATTCAAGTACATCTTCCTTACCGGTCAGCACAACCTCTTTTTTGCGGCAATGCTTGCAGTCGTTTTTGGGGCTGCAAAAATGAACCCAGTTTTGTCTGTGGTTCTGGGTGCCATCATTCTTGGTATCGGAGCTGCTGTTTTCCCCTCTCTTGGCAAGCGTGGCATGAAAGCGATTACCGGTGGGGATGAAATTGGTATCGGCCATTACTGCACTATCGCCTATGGTCTTTCAGCGTGGCTTGGCGGTTTGGTGGGCAAACCAGAAGACAGTACAGAAAAAATTAAACTCCCCAAGAGTTTAAATTTCTTCCGCGATTATGTTTCTGCCATTGCAGTTACCATGATTGTCTTTTTCTATATTGCCGCTCTTGTAGCTGGTAAGCCTGCTGTTGAAGAAATTTCCGGTGGCATTAACTGGCTGCTCTTCCCGTTCTTGCAGTCACTTACCTTCGCTGGGGCGGTATATGTCATCATCACGGGTATCCGTATGTTCCTGGGCGAAATGGTTCCGGCCTTCATTGGTATTTCTGAAAAGCTTATCCCCAACGCCATTCCTGCACTGGATTGCCCGGTTGTGTTCCCCTATGCACCAACAGCTGTCATCATCGGCTTCCTGGCTTCCTTTGCGGGCGGATTGATCACTATGTTGGTGCTCATCCTGCTTAAGGCTCCTGTGATTATTCCGGTGGCTATCCCCTATTTCTTTATTGGCGGAACAGCGGGCGTCTTTGGCAATGCGACCGGCGGTTGGAAAGGTGCAATTTTGGGTGCCTTTGTGGCAGGTGTTCTCATTGCGGTTGGCCCCGCCATCATGTATCCCATCTTTGAGCAAATTGGACTGAAAGGTACCGCTTTCCCTGAAACGGACTTTAACGCAGTAGGTATTCCCCTGCACTATATCCTAAGCATTTTTGCTCCTAAGTAACCGTTATAAAGAAAGGATGGCGGAAATGACAATGACTGTACAGGAACTTCAAACGAGGGCACCAACCTTGCGCGCCAGAATTCTGAAAATGATTAATGCTGCGCATACCGGTCATCCTGGTGGTTCTCTTTCTGCCATCGATATCATGCAGGCTATCATGAAGTGGGGTTCTTTTAACCCCACTTCTGAAGTAAAAGACTGGTTTGTGCTCGGCAAGGGCCATGCGGTGCCCGCACTCTACAGCATTCTGGCAGAATTGGGCTATCTGGAAGAGAGTGAACTGTTGACGTACAGAAAGGTGGGTTCCAGACTGCAGGGCCATCCGGATAGAAATAAACTGCCCTGTATTCAGGCTAATACTGGTCATTTGGGTCAGGGCTTATCCATTGGGGTGGGGCTTGCCATGGCTGAAAAACACTTAAACACTTTCAAGAAAGTTTTTGTGTTAATTGGCAATGGAGATCTGAATGAGGGCCAAACCTGGGAAGCGGTCCAGTCTGCGGCCAAATACGGCTTATCAAATCTGATCGTTTTTGTTGATGACAATAAGATTACTCAGCATGGCTGGGCCGATCAAATAATGAATGTAAACCCAATTGAAAAGAAGTTTTCTGATTTTGGTTGGCTTGCCAAACGCATTAATGGCCATGACTATACTGAACTTTTGCAAAGTCTGAATGCCCTTAATAACCCACTTGATACAAAAAAGCCCCGGGCTTTTATCTGCGACACCATTAAAGGTAAAGGGGTTGGTTTTATGGAAAATGAGAAGCACTGGCATTCTACGGATTTGCCTGATGAATTACTGCAAAAAGCGCTTGGTGAATTAGGCTTTGCCCTGAAAGGAGAAGCGCTATGACCCAGATTACTGCTTTTGCACCCAGGGATGTGATAGGTGAGACACTGGCCCAATTAGGTAAAAGTGACCCAAATCTCTTTGTTATTGACTGTGATTTAGGGCTTTCAACAAGATTGGGAGCTTTTGAATCTGAATTCCCGCAACGGTATATTCAACTTGGTTCCCAGGAACAAAACGCCATTGGTCTTGCAACAGGCCTATCCTTGGCAGGTCTCCATCCTGTTTTTGTTTGCTTTACGATGTTTGCCATAGGTTTGCCTTGGACTCAACTGAGGATGGCAGCTTATGGTCAGGTTCCCTTTACAGTAATCGGGACCCATCCGGGTTTTGATATTGGGCCGGATGGAGGCACGCATCAGATGATGGAGGATCTGGCTTTAGCCAGAGCCATCCCATGGATGAAAGTTTATTCCCCAAGTGACCCCAATGAAACCAAAGCCTTTATGCGAAAGCTGATTGGTAACCAACACTTAAATTACATTCGCATCGGCCGCCAACCTGTGCCGCAGCATTACCCGGAAAATGTGGATTTCATCCCAGGTAAGGCAGATATTTGGAGCGACGAAGGAAGGGAATTAGTTTTTATAGGGGATGGCAGCATGGTGTTTACCTGTGCGGAAGCCGCGGCTTTCTTTCATTCTATAGGCTACAAAACCTGTGTGGTGAATATTCGCACTATTAAACCTCTGGATAAAACCTTGCTCATTGAACTTGCAAAGTCTGCAAAACTGCTGGTAACTCTTGAAAACCACTCAGTTATTGGGGGGTTAGGGGCTGCCGTGGCAGAAGCCATTGCATTAAATGGAACAAAACACTTGATACTTGGCAGTCAAGATTGTTTTGGAGAATCAGCCACCACTGAAGAACTGCGGCATAAGCACCGTTTGGATTTACAGGGTGTTATCCAATCCGTTCAAGCCGCAATGGAAGGTGGAGTCTGAAAATGAAATGGTTATCACTTGATTCGATTGAATTAGATTATCCTGCAAATACCTGGCAGCAGGCTGTTGAAAAAGCCGGACAAATTTTGGTAAAAAATAAGCATGCAAAAGAAACTTATATTCAGGCGATGCTGCGTATGACGTCTGAATTAGGCCCATACATTGTCATGACTCCCGGTATTGCCATCCCACATGCCAGACCGGAAGAGGGAGCCTTGGATTTGGGGCTTGCTGCACTCAAACTAAGAACGCCCATCCCATTTGGTAATAAAGATAACGACCCTGTTTATCTTGTACTTGCATTTTGCACCCCGAATGCAGAAGCGCATATTGAACTTCTTACATCCATTGCAGATATACTGAGTCAGGAAGATATTTTAGAAAAGATTAAAGCGGCTGAAAATAAAGAAGCCTTTTCCAGTATATTCTCTTTGCATTAAAGATTGCATAGAACTTTTGTTCCATGTTAGAATCAAGGGCATGGATCTTTTCGACTATTCAATGCAAGACCAATTGGAAAAAGAGGCGCCTTTAGCTGCCAGAATGCGCCCGGCAAGTCTGGATGAGATTGTGGGGCAGCAGGCAATCATTGGGCCGGGAACCCTCCTGCGCAGGGCCATTCAGGCTGACCGCCTTTTTGGCTCCATTATCCTCTACGGCCCTCCCGGCACGGGTAAAACCACCCTTGCTCGCGTCATTGCGAAAACCACCCAGGCTCATTTTGAAAGCCTGAGTGCGGTGCTGGCGGGGGTTGCCGAGTTGCGCAAGGTCATTGAAACGGCCACGGAACGCAGGCGCTTGCACAGGCAGCGTACCATCCTCTTTGTGGATGAGGTGCACCGCTGGAATAAGGCCCAGCAGGATGCGCTTCTGCCCCATGTAGAAAATGGGCTGCTCACCCTCATTGGCGCCACCACCCAAAACCCTTACTTTGACGTGATTAAGGCCTTGGTTTCCCGGTCTCGCATTTTTGAACTTAAGTCTCACACAGAGGCGGATATTATCCTTTTACTGCAGCGCGCCCTCAAAGACACGCTGCGCGGCTATGGCAGCCTGAATGTGCAGATTGACCGCGAGGCTCTTGCGCATCTTGCCCGCACTGCCGGAGGGGATGCCCGCAATGCCCTCAATGCATTGGAATTGGCCGTTGAAACTACCCCTGAAACGGAGGGCGCGGTTCACATTGATATTGCTGTTGCCCAGGAATCTATCCAAAAGCGGGCGGTTCAATATGATAAGACGGATGACCAGCACTACGATACTATTTCTGCTTTTATCAAAAGTGTGCGCGGTTCAGACCCGGATGCCGCCCTCTATTGGCTGACAAAGATGCTTATGGCCGGTGAAGACCCTCGTTTCATTCTGCGCAGGCTCATTGTGCTTGCCAGTGAAGATATTGGTCTGGCTGACCCGATGGGGATTGTAGTCGCAAATGCGGCTGCCCAAAATTTTGAGTATATCGGTATGCCGGAAGGTTGGTATCCGATTGTGCAGGCCACCTTATACCTTTCTACCGCTCCAAAATCAAATTCTGCCGGCGCTTACTTTGCGGTGCAGGAAGAGATTGAAAAGAACGGCGCTCAGCCGGTGCCGGTTCATCTCATGGACCCTAGCCGCGATGGCAAAGCCTTTGGGCATGGCATTGGCTACGATTACCCGCACAACCATGATGGCCATTGGACCCCCCAGCAGTATCTGCCGGATGCGTTGAAGGGCAAAACGTTTTATAAACCTTCAGATCAAGGTTTTGAGAAAACAATTCAACAACGTGTTAATGACTGGCGCGAAGCTCAGGCAGCCAATGCTTCTAAACCGGAAGAATCACCTGAAAAACAAAAAGCCGAAAAAGCGCTTTAATCTTCAGGCGTTTCTTCGTGATAAGTTTCAAGGGCATTGTTGATTCTGTCCAGAATTTCAGCATTAAGCAAAGGTAAAACTTCAATCGCTTTCATGTTTTCAATCAATTGCTCTGGGCGGCTGGCACCCGTAATGACCGAAGAAACATGGGGGTTTTTAAGTAGCCAGGCCAAAGACATTTGCGCCAGGCTGAATCCTAAATCAGCCGCGATGGGCGCCAAGCGTTCTGCGGTTGCAATCTTTTCCGGTTTCAGCACACTTTCGCGCATCCATTGGTAAGCCGGCACGGTTGCCCGGCTGCCTTCAGGTACGGCGCCGCCGTTATACTTGCCGCTCAATACCCCTGAAGCCAGAGGAGAATAAGTGGTCAGCCCAATGCCGGGGTGTTCGTAAAGGGGAAGAAATTCTTTTTCTACCCGTTGGCGCTGCAGCAGGTTATATTCCGCTTGTTCCATGCTTGGGGGAAGCCAACCGTGTGCCTCTGCAATGGCCGTGGCTTGCGCGATATCTTTGCCATTCCAGTTGGATGTGCCCCAATAAAAAGCTTTGCCCTGGCGGATTACTTCATTAAAAGCCCAAACAGTTTCTTCAATCGGGCAGTCTTTATCCTGCGCGTGGGCATACACCAAATCAATGCGGTCGGTATGAAAGCGCTTGAGTGAGCGGTTAACTGCCTCGATAATATGCTTGCGGGAAAGGCCTTGCTCATTGGGCGTATCGCCTCCCCTGAATACCTTGGTAGAAATAAGGTATTGCTCGCGTGGGATTCCAAGCTGCAGCAGGGCCTCACCCATAATCTCTTCAGATTTGCCCTTCATGTACCCTTCGGCATTATCAAAAAAGTTCACTCCTAGGTCAAAAGCGGTTTTTAGAAGTGTTTTTGCTTTTTCTACATCTACTTGATTGTGGTAAGTAACCCACGAGCCTAATGAGAGCGCTGAAATCTTCAGTCCAGATTTACCAAGATGCCTATAGTTCATTTTTCTCCTTGTTTAAACAGGAAATCTCGTTTACCAAAAGGTCTGGATAATTCTACCTTAGGGACTGCAGGCCAGCCCTGAAATTGCTTTGAATTTTTACTGAAGCAGTTTGCAAGAATTGAACCCAAACAAATCGTTGACCCAAATTCACCCTTGTGATATTATTTCTCACTCAATGCCCCCATCGTCTAGTGGCCCAGGACGCGGCCCTCTCAAGGCCAAAACCGGGATTCGAATTCCCGTGGGGGCACCTTATTTTTTAAGATTACTCATATCATATAACTTGCTGGAATGCGTCAAAATTCTTATTTAATTCCCTATCCAAGAAGAAGTTTTTTTCGCTGGGCTTGCAATGGCCTTGCACGCGCTTTGCTGCGAGTGCTTACCCGTTGTACTGTTACCGGTCTTGAACATATTCCGCAAAGCGGGGCGACCATCTTGGCTGTTAACCATGTAGATTTATTGGAAGTGGTTCTGGTTGCTTCTTTTCCAAAAAGACAGGTTGAATTGATTGGTAATGGCGACATCCCCTTTGACCCTTCCTACGGATGGATTGTAAAAGCATATGGTTTTATTCCGGTGAACCGCGGCAATCTTGACCGTAAAAGCTTGCAAATGGGCATGGATGTTTTACATCAGGGAGGGGTGTTGGGCATCTTCCCCGAAGGTGGAGTGTGGGACCAGGGCAATATGGAGCCGCAAATCGGGGTCTCCCTGCTGTCTCAAAGAACACAAACCCCTGTTATTCCGGTTGCCTGTGGAGGGATGAAAGGTTCTTTAAGTGCGGCATTGCATTTTCGACGCCCTGAAATCAGTATGACTATTGGTCAGCCCATTATGCCGCCTCCCCCAAGTAATTCCTACGATAAAGGTGCCCTCAAAAATCATGCCCGTAAGGTGCTTGCTGCAATACAGTCTTTATTGCCCATTGAAGAACAAAATAGAATCAGTGCTGAAGATCAGTTTGACGTAAGTGAACTGGTTATTGAAGAGGCAGAGCCGGTTAATGAAGGGTTTTCAGAAATTCAAAGTTTCGTATTGGCTAAATTTTTTTCCACAAAAGACTTCATTGATACCCTGGATATTAATCTAAGACTTCCTGTACAGCCTTTGCTAAATGCTCAGCAGCCATGGCAGGCAGTATATTGGGAGCATTCTATTGATTCCATCCTTGCCTATACTCATCAAAACCCCGGATTTTTTAATTATCGTTTTGGCATTGAAGCCGGTCTGCACGTTGCCCCTGCTTTGAAAAAACTGCGGGAAGTTATTAAAAAGGCCAATTCATTGAGCAAAATATTGAGGATGCAAATCCGCCATTCCAGGCGTTTTGTGAACGGAGAAATTCAAACTTCCGTTCTGGAATACCGCATTCTTCCGGATCACTAATAGCGAATGTCTTTAATGGAAAGCTGCGTTTCTTTGCGCCCCATATACTCATTTTCAGAAAACGTGTAGGCAAGGTCAACACGCGGCGGCAGATTACCGGCCAGATGCCCCATTCCAAAAGCAATTGCAGGGAACTGAACACACCCGGCCTTTACTTTGAAACGTAAATGTTTGCCATCTTTCGTGGCGCTTACGCTGCTGATTGGGCAGTCATAACTGCAGAAAAGGGCTTCAGGGTTTGCGCGACCGGTAGGTTCAATCATCTCAATCGCTTCAAAGACTTCAGGCATCTCACTTGCCGTTAACGCTTCCAGGTCGAGGCAGATATCAATATTCAGTGAAGGGCAAGGCCAGGGTAAGCCAATTTGCTTTAATGCAATCTCATTGATGCGCTGGGTAAATTCTGCAATCTTATCTTTTTGAACGGAAAGCCCTGCCGCGGCAGCATGCCCCCCATGACGCTCCAGCAGATCATCACATAAATCCAGGGCGGCATTGATGTCAAAGCCGTCAATTGAACGGCATGAAGCCTTTACATAACTATCTGCTTCATAACCGATGATGGTTGGTTTATAGGTTGCTTCCACAATTTTAGAAGCGGCAATGCCCACTACCCCTTCGTTAAAATCCGGAGAATAGACAAAAATAACATGCGTATCCGGGTCTTCAAGCAGGGCAGAAGAGAGTGTTTGGTTAATCACTGAGTCCATAATTTCCTGCCGCTGGCTGTTTTGGCTGTCCAGTTTTTGGGCCAGTTCACCCGCTTCACGCAAGTCTCTGGAAGTCATCAGGCTAAAGGCAGCTAAAGCTGATTCCAGCCTGCCTGAAGCGTTCAGGCGGGGGCCGATTCTGAATCCAATATCGCCAGTGCTAAGCGCTTCAAGGCGTGTGCGGGTAACCGCACAGAGTGAGTAGAGCCCCTGCCGGTTTACCAGACGCGCTTTAAGAAGCCCTTTATACACCAAAGAGCGGTTTTCCCCGGTTAGAGGCACAATGTCTGCCACACTGCCAATGGCTACCAGGTCCAGCCAATCTTCTGCGTGCACCCCCTCTATGGGGTAACGCTGCAAATAAGCCTGCGCCAGTTTATAGGCAATGCCCACGCCAGCAAAATCCTTAAAAGGATAAGTATCATCTTCTCGGTGCGCGTTGATTACTGCGTTTGCGGGGGGAAGTTCCTGGTCTGGCAGGTGGTGATCAGTGACAATGACCTCCATACCCAGCTCACGAGCGTGCCTTACTTCTTTCAGTGAACGGATGCCGCAGTCTACGGTAATAATCAGCGCAGTTCCTTCAGAGGCCAGTTGATCCATGGCTTCAAGGTTGAGCCCATAGCCTTCTTCAAAGCGGCTGGGGATGTAAACGCGGGCTGAATGGCCGAGAGTGTTGAAGAATTCAAATAACAGGGAGGAGGCGGTAACACCATCCACATCGTAATCACCGTAGATTGCAATCTTCCCACCAGCCAGGAGTGTTCTGCGGATGGTTTCAACCGCCCTCTCCATGTCTTTTAAAAGAAAGGGGTCTGTGGAACCAAGGGGTTCTCGGCCAAGATAAGCTAGCGCGGACTCTCGCGTGCAGATTCCGCGGTTAAAGAGAAGTTGCCGCAAAAAAGGTTTAAAGCCAGCCAGTTCCTGCCTTACCTCAGTGGGTAGGTCTGGGGCAACTTTCCAGGCTTTTTCAATTCTTTTTCTTTGGTTCATCGGCTCACTCCCAGAGCCAATTGTACCTGATTGTAATGCCGGAAAATTTTGCCCTTATGCGCTTTGATGGCTCCATTAGCTTTTTGCATCTTGTGCCGTCTGGCGTTATTAAATTGGAACCCAGGCAAAAAAATAGCGGCTATTTTTTTATCTTGGTAATTTTACTCTTCAACCGAGTAAGAATAGTTTCCCGAATTTCACCCCAATGCAGGGCGTCGCGGATGCCATCTTCTGTGCTTTTCTCGACCTTCCAGCCCAAAAGCCTGCCTGCCTTGTCCGCATTGGCAAAGGCTCCGGCAACATCACCCGGACGGGGCGGCATGATTTTAAGAGGCACTCTTTTACCGTACACTTTTTCAAAAGCCTGCACAAATTCTTTAACGGTCACTCCGTTTTGAGAACCCAGATTGATTACTGTGTAATTCACATCATCATTGCGCCCTTCTTCAACAGCTTTATCAAAGTTGAGCACGGCTTTTACATGTGCCTGGGCAAGATCCCAAACATGCAGGTAATCCCTGATGCCTGAACCATCACGGGTGGGCCATTCAACTCCCGTCAGATGGAAAATTTCTTCCTTGCCCATTGCTACCTGCACCAGTTTGCCGATAAGATGGCTTGGATTCTTCACATGCAGACCGGTGCGCATTTTGGGGTCAGCCCCAATGGGATTGAAGTAACGCAAAGCAATGGCCTTGAGGCCATAAGCCCGGCAAAAATCCTTCAGAATCATTTCCATCATGTATTTTGTGCGAGCGTAGGGGCTAAGCGGTTTTAAGGGCGAATCTTCATTCACCATGAAGTTGGGCACAACGTCATAAATGGAAGCGGAAGAACTGAAGACGATTCTGGGGTAGCCCAACTCTGCCAGGTTTTTGAAGAGCTCCATCGACTTGACGACATTATCGACGTAATAATCATATGGGCTAGCTACTGAGTCGGGAACCACAATCAACGCCGCGCAGTGGATGGTGGCAAAAATATCCGGATGTTCTTCAAAGATTTGCTTTAATGCCTTTCGGTCTGCAATATCAGCTTTGTAAAAAATGCGGCCGCGCACAAATTCTTTAGGGCCGGTGATCAAGGAATCCATGACCACCGGTGTATGCCCGGCATCTTCTAATGCCGAAGCAATAGTGCTGCCAATGTAACCTGCTCCGCCTGTAATCAAAACTTTCATCGTACCTCCAAAAATCCTGCCAAGAATACCATTTAGTCAAAATGGGAGGGTTATGGCAACTTGCCTTCCCTTCCCATTCTGTAATATTGTTTTTGCTCTTTTAGTTAAGCCTGCATTTTGTGCATTTGTTTTTTGTAAGTCAAGGCTTTCATGATTTCTGCGGTTACTGCTGGAACAAAGATGAAAGGCAGAATCTCAAGCCAGTGATGCCACTGCAGGGTCATGGTGTTAAAAATTTCCTGCAAAGGTGGAACATAGATGGTAACAAGCACCAAAATCATGGAGGAGAAAACTGCCAGATTCATTTTGGAATTACTGAAAATGCCAATTTTTGTCAGGGGATAATATTCTGACCTTGCCGTAAAGGCGCGCAGAAGTTCACTGAATGAGAGGGTCACAAAAGCAAAGGTCTCTGCTTCCTGAATGCCGCCCTGATGCAAGCCAATGAGGTAAGCGCCCAAAACAGCGGATGTAATGGCAATGGTCTGCACAATGATACCGTTGCGCATGAATTTATTGATAATCGGCTCAGAAGGCGGCCTGGGGGGCTGCTGCATAATGTCAGGGTCGCCCTTTTCAACGCCCAATGCCAAGGCTGGAGCTCCATCGGTTACCAAGTTAAGCCACAGTAATTGGATGGCCGTAAGGGGTGCCGTCCACCCAAAAAGGGTTGCCAGGAAGATAATCATGATCTCCCCAATGTTGCAGGAAATAAGGTAGTAAACGAACTTGCGGATATTGGAATAAATAATGCGACCTTGTTCAACGGCATGGACGATGGAGGCATAGTTATCATCCGTCAATACCATGTCTGCCGTTTCTTTTGCCACATCGGTACCTGTAATGCCCATGGCCACGCCGATATCAGCCTTTTTGATGGCTGGGGCGTCATTCACACCGTCGCCGGTCATGGCAACCACTTCGCCATTGGCACGCAGCGCATCCACAATGCGCATCTTGTGTTCAGGGCTTACACGCGCATAAACATCGGTAATACCTACCGCTTTGTTCAGCTCTTCTTCACTCATCTTATCCAGATCACTGCCCGTAAGCACCTGGTGCCCGGGCTGCAGCAGACCGATATCTTCTGCAATAGCCTTGGCAGTGTTAGGATAGTCGCCTGTAATCATTACCGAGCGGATACCGGCATTGCGGGCCTGGGTCATGGCTGGCTTAACTTCCGGCCTGGAGGGGTCAATCATGCCGACAAGACCTACAAAGGTGAGGTCTTTTTCAATTTTTTCAATTTCCTCGTGTTCTGGGGCATCTTTCACAATGCGGTAAGCTACCGCAATCACACGCAGCGCTTTGCTTGCCATTTCGTCATTGGCGGAAAGAATCTCGCGCCGCAGTGAATTGGTTAAAGGTTGACTGCTGTTATCAATGCGTAACTGTTCGGTGCAAAGGTTCAGCACAATATCGGGTGCGCCTTTAACAGCTACCACATAGCCTTTAGGGTTGTTGCTGTTGCTGAATGGGGAAAGGTCGCTTTCTTGCGGGTTTTCAAAACTATGAACGGTGACCATGCGTTTGCGCTCTGAATCGAAGGGGATTTCCTCTTCGCGGGGATATGCATCCCAAAGCGCGCTATCCTGGCTGCCGGCTTTACGGGCAGCAACAAGGATGGAACCCTCAGTCGGGTCGCCAATCATACGGTAACTGGGGTTACCATCGCTTTCGCCGCTCATTTCAAGGCGGGCATCATTGTTCAGGGTGCCCACCCAAAGGGCGGTGCGCACGCCAGGCAAATCCTTCAAATCCACTTTTTGCTCGTTAAGCAGGAACTCACCCTTGGGTTCATACCCTGTGCCGGTTACGCTCACACTGCGTCCGTTCACCCAAAGCCGGGTTACTGTCATTTGGTTTTGTGTAAGGGTGCCGGTTTTGTCCGTACAGATAGTGGTGACCGAACCAAGTGTTTCAACAGAGGCCAGCCTGCGGATGAGAGCGTGGCGGTTCACCATCTCACGCATGCCTCCTGCCAGACTGATGGTAACCACAGCCGGCAGCCCTTCAGGAACGGCAGCAATAGCTAACGAAACTGCAATCATAAAGACCCCAGCCAAACCCTTCTGCACTTCAGGGTTATCCAGATGGATTCCGCCGTAGGCCGCAATGATTCGGATGGCGCCGATTACAAAAACCAAACCACAAACCAACAAAGCGCCGATCGCCAGCGTTTTGCCAAGCTGTTCCAAGCGCTTCTGGAGGGGGGTCTGTTCTTCATCTACGCTTTGCAGCATTTTGGCAATCAGGCCCAATTGCGTTTTCATTCCTGTAGTGGTTACCACACCCTTGCCTCTGCCGTATGTGGCTACGGTGCCCATAAAGGCGCTGTTTTCACGGTCGCCGATGGGAATATCTGATTCCAAATTGCTGGTGGCATTTTTCTTGGAGGGTACAGATTCCCCGGTAAGGGAAGCTTCGTCAATGCTCAGGTTTACGGCCTCAAGCAGGCGAATATCGGCTGGGATGAAATTGCCTGCTTCGATAAAAACCAGATCGCCGGGTACCAGTTGGCTGGTAGGCACGGTCTGCCGGCTTCCATCACGCATAACTTGCGCTTCCGGAGCAGCCATTTTTTTCAGCGCAGCCAAAGATTTTTCTGCACGTGATTCCTGAATAATGCCCATCACGGCATTAAGCACCACAATCAGCAGAATAGCCGCAGCTTCTACCCCGTCTCCCAAAGCAAATGAAATAACAGAGGCAATAATGAGCAGCCAAATGACAAAGTTGTTAATTTGAGCCCAAAGCATCTGCAGGAAGCTTGTTCCTTTTTTTTGCTCCAGCTCATTAGGGCCAATTTTTTCAAGACGCCTGGCTGCTTCTTCAGCACGCAACCCGTGATTTTCGGGCACATCCAGTTTTGCTAAAACTTCCTTGGGTTCCAGGGCATACCATGAAACTTCAAGTGCATCTTTTTGAATGGTTGGCTTATCTTTTAATTCTTCTGTCATTAATCGGTCCTTTACTGAAAAAATTTGAACAATACAGAATTATATCTGATTTAAATACCCCCTTTCTCCAGCACTACCGTTGAAAACCAATGTGCTTCAACAAAAGTTTGTGCTTGAGAATTGTAAGCATGCAATTTGCAGGGGCTGCTTTTGTTGTCAGGGCGATTGCATCTTTTTACCCATTTTCTCGTTGACTGGGGACCTTTCCGCACGTACCCCCCCTTTCCGTATACCCCTTTCCGCATGCGGAAAGGTACCTCTCACTTGTTTGCAGTCTGCTCTACACACCTTCCACTTTTCGTCATACCGACCAAAACATTTTTGCATTTCCCCTCCCTCCCCCCTCGTCATGCTGAATGAAATGAAGCATCTGGCCTTTGTGTTTTATAGTCTGGGCAAGCAAACAAACAGACCCTTCACTGTGTTCAGGGGGACGCTTAGAGTTGAAATTGGCTTTCCAAATCACCCAATTGATCTCCTCCCTAGGAACATTTGGAGCTTAATGGCTTGCGCATTGCAAAAATAGGGATGGCTGTACTGAATTTTTGCGGCACACGTTATTTGGCTAATATTGGATGTGCGGCCTCCCACCGCGAAGCGCGGGAACTGAGCCTTTTAGATGGGTTCTGCTTTGAAGCACCTGAAACCTTTGCCTGAAAATGCTGTTTTGAGGAGAGGAAGGCAATCTGGTAAGCACCCAAAGTAGAAATTGGTCTTGAGATCTTCAATGAAGTGAGGGCGTGCATTAAGAAGTTTGGTTTGCCAAGCATTAGCGGGTAAGTTTTGAGCTTAGTATTCAAAGGCTATCTTTCCCACCTTATATTCTTAGACTGTTTTTATGACTTTGCGGTGTTATTTTTGTCAAGAGACCTTGGTCTTATTGATACCTAACTATCCAATATCTTCTTTAATAGTTAACAAAAAAGGTCCGTGCGATTTTTTACACACGGACCTTTTTTGTGGAAGGTGAGTTTAAATAGACTTTGCAGCCTCAATAAAAGCTTTTGCTCTATCTTTATCCACTGGATTGTATAGGTAGCCATCCTTTTTGATGTTTGTGCCGATGATGACACCATCAGTGTATTTCAGCAAGCTTGCAATATTCTTTGGAGTACCGCCACTACCTAAAAGTAGAGGATAGTCTGGGAAATTTTCTTTCACTTGAGCGAGAGTTGATTGCTCAGGTGGCAATCCTGCCCGTGGGCCACCAATTAACATTCCACTGAGCGGCATTGAGGCGAAGCCGCTGCTGATTTGACTGTTTAAGTCACGGGTATCCAGGCTAACGCCGGCATGGGCTTCAAAGTAGGTGTAAATACGAACGTCTTCTGCCTCAATGTGCTTTTGGTATCTGAAAATTTCGGCAGGGAAGAATTTCTGAGATCCAAAGGTTCCTTCATAGGAATTGCTGACATAAGTTCTTACGAATTTGGCACCAATGCCTTTTGCAACCGCTAGGGTGGCAATCGGGTCTATCAGCACTCCGCAGCCGTAGGGAATACTCAGGTCCGGAATAACTGCTGAAGCAATTCGCACATAAGCAGCAATAATTTCGGGGCCGACTTTGGAAAGGTAAGGGCGGTCTCCCTCGTTTGCGAAAACGACCGCATCATACCCCAGCTTTTGCAATATTTCAGCTTCCTGATGGATACGAGAAATTTGCTGTTCAATAGTCACAGAGCGATCATAGTAGGGAGTGCCCGGCATTGCCATCAAGTGCAAGCATCCTATGATCGGACGTTGGCTATGAAAAACCTTCTGGTGTGAATCTAATAAGCTCATTATGCACCACTATTTCTATGCAAGCACACCCAAAAGACTCAGGATGGCCGCTGCCACAAAAATAATAATGATAATTGTGGTAGCTTTTATTCCCTTTTTCACCATCCAATAGACCAAAACAAAAACAGCCACGTTAAGGAAGCGGGACAATATCGAGTCCAAAATGGGCTGGATTTCGGTTGTAACCTGCCCGATTGTGAATTTTAGCGGGGTGGTGATGTTCATGTTGTTGGAGATGAGAGCTCCAAGAACCATCATGCCTACAACACTCAATGCTTCAGAAACTGACTGCAAACGGCCGCCTTTAAGCATATCAATAATGGATTTTCTGCCAAATCGATATCCGGCAAAATAAACCGAGTGGCTTACAATCAAAGCATACGCGCTGAAAAGGAGCACAAAGAGAATTACGCCCAGGGGATTTCCCTGCAAGGAGAAACTCAATGCAATTGCAAGCAAGATAACTTTTACCAAGGCCTGGGTGATTGAGTCACCAATTCCCGCGATGGGGCCCATCAAGGCGGTTTTTAGGGAAGAAATAAGGTCTGCGTTTGTTTCAGGATGGGCAGATTTTTCCTCTTCCATGGAAGCGACAACACCGGCAATGCTTGCGCCCCATGTGTTCTCTGTATTATAGAAAGCCATGTTTCGGCTCATTGCTTCCCCACGACGTTTTAGATCATCGGGATAAAGTTCTTCCATAATTGGGTTCAAAGAGTGTGTAAAACCCAAGCCCATCATTCGTTCAAAGTTGTAGCAAATCTGTCCGAAAGACGCCCATAAGAACCAAGCTTTAGTCAAGGTCTTTTTGCTGAGCGTACGTTGCGTTGTTGGTTCAGCTAAATCAGCCTGTTCCATTGATTCCAAGGCCTCATCGGGGGCTTCGCCAATGCCTTTTTTTGTTGTATAGAGATAGTGCAAGAAGGCAAGAGCAATACCAATGAATGAAATAGGCATTACGGGCAGGTTCAGATATGCTGCCATTATGAAGCCAATAACAATAAAGGGCAGCGTCCGTTTGTTAAAGATTTGCTGGAATAACAGGGCTAAACCGAGCGCAGGTAAAAGCCTTCCGGCAAGTTTAAGGATACCTAGAACCCAACTGGGTACTGACGCCAAAAACTTTTCTAATGCCGGAGCTCCATAGTAGACTGCCAAAAATGAGGGTATTGCAAGAAGTAAAAAAGGAATAATCTGAGACGCAAAAACATTCATCAGCATGACGCCTTTTGTATTTCCCTCCGCAGCATACTTATCGGCACGATGTACCCAAAAAGCATTAGTGGTCATTTTCGTGTTTTGAACGAGCACACCCAGTGTTCCCAGGGGTACAGCAATAGTCAAACCAACTTCCGGAGCTTGCTTGGCGAGCATGGTGATGGCTACGCCCAAATATCCGGCAACTGAAAGGTCAGAGGGAACAGAGCCGCCTACAGCAACCAGGCCCATATATACCATCATTACAGATGAACCAACTGCCAGTCCATAGGGAATATTGCCCAGAACGATGCCATAAATAAGACCTGCAACTAATGGGGCACCAAAATGTGTGGACCATCTCAACCACATGGGTGCTGCGGCAGAGTTGAACCAGGTGAGCAAGGCTACGAGAATTGCCATTCCTAATAAATTAGTTTCCATGAAAAGACTCCTTTTTTATAACACTGATGAAATGTTGATCTGTGGGTCACCAGGGAGCATTTGCAGGTAAACATTTGCCCCTGAGGCAACAATTGCCTTAACAATTTCTATCTCTTCTTCACTGAGGCTGACATTCTTACTCATTCTTTTTCTTTTTGGTGAAGAGCTTAAATTTCCCAAATTGACATCTTGAAATACATAACCGCCTTTTATCATCTGGAGTATGGCTTTTGGGCTTTTTGCTAGAAGCATAATATTTCCAGTTGTTGAAGTATCCTGTAAATAATCAATAGCCTTGATCACTTCTAGAATCAAAATCTCCATGCCTGCTTGCGCAGAAAGAGTGATAACCTGACTCATAAAGGGATCCCCGGCAATATCGTCATCCACCACAACAATTTTGTTGATCCCATAAAGTTTTGACCAGGATGTGATGACCTGGCCATGAACCAGTCTTTCATCAATTCGTATTAATTTAACTCCCATAAAAATATTTTCCTTTGCGATGACTTTTAAATCTTTATTTTTATATGTTGGTAAAGCTTATTTATATTCACCAACTTTCACTTTGAGAGATATTTTTCAATTTCGACCTCTTTTTCCACGGGTACCATTTGATAAACTATCTTTATTCCTTTGGATATTAATCTTTTTAAACTTTCTCTTTCTGATTCGTTGGCAGAAACATTTCTAATCAAAACCTGGCGACCAGCACTTAAGCCCATTCCTCCCAAAACGATCTTATTAAAAGGAATCCCATTTTCCACCAGGTGTTCAAATACGTCAGGCGTTTTAACCAGGATCATAATGTGCTCGCCCTTTTTGCCAATCTGTCTTAAATAGCTTAAAGCGTTGTTGCCGTCCATTACATTAACCTCTACCCCATGAGGAGCAACGGACTTATAAATGCGCTGCATCAACATGTTTTTTGCAAGGTCATCCGCAATAATCAGTATTTCAGTGATAGGAAAAGTCTTGACCCAGGCGGTAACTACCTGACCGTGGATGAGCCTGTCATCTATTCTTGCTACAAGCACATTTTTCATTTCATCCGCCCATCTTCCGGAGTATGTTTTGGACGAATTCGTCGCAATCATCAATTGCATCACGACTTTTTCTAACCAATTCACTTACAACTTCTTTCAAGGAAAGTTCGTTTTGATTTTGCATTGCTGTTGCTTCAAGCAGCATTGGCAAATTTACACCAGTGATGTGACCAAATTTATGATCACGAACCAAAGACATAAGAAGGTTGAAAGGGGTTCCAAAAAACAAATCAGTGAGTAGCAGCACTTCCATGCCAACTTTTTCAGATGCATTTATTGAGGCACTTACCTTGGTCAAAACTGTGCGGGTATCACAGCCTAATGGAATGCCATAATATTCAATATTATCGTTGGGCCCGGAGATTAATTCAGCAGTTTTTTTCAGACTTTCAGATAGCTCTCCATGCGTAAAAACGATAATTTTAAACATTGTTCTCCTTTAATTTGGCAGCGATTTGATTTACTGACGTATATAGGTCTGATTGTTTCATGCGATCAACCAGAAATACAATTTTGGAAGCGAAGAGCAAAAAATCCCAGTTATTCATGTCAAAATAAAAATGGAATTTACCGTTTTCTTCGCGTGGACATTTCACATAAAGGGAGATCTCTCTTTCACCTTTATCAAAATACTTGTAAACACAGTTTACGACCCCTTCAATTTGCAATATCTGGCATTCTCTTTGGAAATTGTATTCACCTTGTGAAAAAAATATTGAACAACCTAAGTCAAGAAGATCTCTAAAGATGTTTTGCAGCCTAACAGATTCTCGATTTCTGTCACTGGTGAGATTGAATACGCTAAACTTCACCAATTTGAGGTCAAGTTCACTCATTTTGTGAGAGATCTCAACAAATGGAATTTCGCAATCCACAGTGCTGCCTTTAGTCACGATGACAAAATCTAACCTGTCTCTGAAAAACATTTTTTGGTTTAAATACCTGTAATGGAACAGTTCCCAGTTTGGAAATTCTTGATTGAGGCGTGCTAATTGAAGATTAACAACGCTCTTCTCGTCATCAGAAACAAAGGCTACCTTGAGTTTTGATTCTGCCTCAATGATTTCAGTCTGAATATAGAGCATCAAAAAGAGTACTTCAGTGCGAGGAATATCAGGCAAACCGTATTTTTTTGAAAGTATCCAACAGATGACTTCACAGACATTCATTGTGCTGCGGTATTCTTGAGCGTAGGTTTCCAGGAAGCGGTCTGCAATACTTAAATTGAACAAAACACGGTTGATCATGGGCTCAATATGTTCAAGGATGCGGGTATAAAAACTTGCTTTCTCGCGTAGGTCTATATCGGTGATTGTTGTAAAGGCATCAATGAAATCTTCAGAAAAATCGCGGACCAACTGCTTATGACCGCTAAGCGAGAAAGTTATCTGATTAAAGGCTGGGTCTTGCACTAATCCAGTTGAAAACAACACGTTAGTGATTGTTTCCAAATCGTTCTCATTTAGCCGAATCTTATATTCATTTTCAATTTCATTGCCGATTTGAGAGGTTAAAGTGGTTTCAGCTGCTAATACTGGCTTTGCTACGTTTTCGATATCCACTACAGGCTGGATGATTGTTTTGCGCTTCAGCAGTACCAGCAGCGAAATAAAGATGATGGCGTAATCTTGCTTCCATATTTTTTTAGAGCTGAATTCTTCAATATTATGCAGCAGGTGATTAAGGAATTCGGTATCATTTTCAGTGATTAGTTGCTTCGTAATTAAATTATTCTTCCAGATATGAGTGGGGTAAAAAATATTTTCCTTTGGATAACAGGCATCCAAGTAGTGAGAAAAGAGGTGAACTAGCAAGTCATTGACTTTTTTATCCTTGCCAGCAGTTTGCACACCTTCGCGGTCGATGATGATTTGCACTTCATACCGATCAAAAATTTCCTTGAGTATCTTCAAGTCAAGTAAGAGCTGGCTGCGGCTGATAAAGAATGTACTTCCAAGTAATTTGAGGGGGATTTGGTCGATTGCAGAGAAAAGAATAAAAAAAGCCTGAAGCAAATTTCTTTCTTTGCGGTCTTGGTTATGCTTTCTTGCGTAAATAAGGTCTTGCTCAATCTTTTCGCGTATCTCCACTGTAGCTGCCAGACGAATCCCTCTGCCCCGTTTAGACTCAACTTGTGCACCTGAACCAATGATTGTATTTTTAATTACTCCTAAATCACGCTGAATGGTTTTACGCGAGACATTAAAATGATCAGCTATCATTTCGATAGGTTTAAAGTCCAAGCTATTCATTAGATAGTTAAGTAAATCTTGCTGTCTTTTTTTCATGTTAATGCACATTTTAGATAGAATGAATCTAATAAAACTATACATACGCAAAAATTGAACGTCAAGCAGGGAAAAAGCAGGATATGTCCATTGTGATGGGGACAATTGTTTAAATTAAACCAATATTGTTCCAGGGATCGACCAAAATTCTAATTGGCTGATTAGACTTGTTGTTATCAACACATCTTCGTTAAATTTAGTTATTCATTTTCCATTCAAACCGCTCACTTTAAAGATTAAAAACGGTCTGCCAAAGATGCCCTCTGTGCTAAAATCAAACCATGCATTGGAACCTCTGCGGGCATGAAAATGCCATCGCTTTTTTGCAGGAGCACACAAAACCCCAAAAAATGCGCCAGGCTTATCTCATTACCGGGCCGAGCGGTGTTGGGCGTAAATCTTTGGCTTTGGCCTTCATTAAGGCCATTTGCTGTCAAAATTCTCCAACCCCTGGGCAGTTTTGTGATGAATGTACAACTTGCAGGCAAATTGAAGCACGAGCCTTCAGCGACCTTACCGTGATAGCTGCGGAGAATGGCCGGGATATCAAAATTGAACAAATTCGCGAGATGCAAAAGACGCTTACCCTGGCTCCGTTCCAGGCTCCCAAGCGCTTTGTGCTCATTCCTAACTTTCAAAATGCCAGTCCGGGAGCGGCCAACGCGCTTTTAAAATCCCTGGAAGAACCACCGCCGCGGGCTATCATTTTGCTGACGGCGGACGCCAAGGAAAGCCTGCTTGAAACCATATCTTCCCGCTGTGAACATATTCGCCTTTACCCCATGACTGTTTCTGGTGCAAGCCTTGCTCTGCGTACCCGTTTCAAAATGGAAGAGGATCTGTCGGAACAGCTTGCCCATCTTACAGCTGGCAGAATAGGCGCTTCTCTGCGCTACAGGGATGACCCACTGCAGCTTGACAGCCAGCACGATATTTTGGTGGAACTGGAAGATCTTCTGCAGAAAAATTACCGTGGCAGGCTGAAATATTTGGAAGCTCTTTTGCGGCAAAAACTTTCCCCGCGCGAACAAGCGGCGCGGCTTATCCCTGTTTGGCTGGCTTTCTGGCGCGATTGTATGATTGTCAGTGCCAACGCGCAGCTGCCTCTGGTCTATCTTGGCCACCGCGAGTGGCTTGAACAAATAGCCCATAAAATACCCTTAGCGCAAATTCAAAAAATACTGCTTGCTCATGAAAAAGCACTGGAACAACTGGATTCCTATGCCAATGCACGGCTGGTGCTGGAAAATCTTTTGCTTTTACCCCCGAGGATGCTTTGAACGATCTTCTATCCACGCCAAAACCTGTTTCTGAAGTAGAGATTTCAGGCCGTTCGGTCAGCCCTGAACCAGAGCAGGAAAGCAAAAGTTCCCGCCTGCGCAGCCTTGTACTAGCCTGCCTTAAAATCGGCCTGACCAGTTTTGGAGCCCCTACTGCCCATATTGCCATGATGGAAAATGAATTTGTGCGCAAGCGTAAATGGATCACGGAAGACCAGTTTCTTGATATGCTTGGAGCTGCTAACCTCATCCCCGGGCCAAACGCCAGTGAAATGGCATACCATGTCGGTTATGTACGGGCCGGCATTCCCGGCCTCATTTTGGGCGGTCTGGCTTTCATTCTGCCGGCTTTTCTGACTTCAGCCATCCTCGGTATGGTCTATCTTAAGTATGGTTCCTTGCCGGTAGCAGGCAGCCTCTTTTATGTTCTTAACCCTTTGGTGCTGGCTATCGTACTGGATACCACCTGGCGGGTTAGCAAGTACAGCCTGAAGGGCTGGGAGCAATTCCTGATTTTCGGGCTTACCATCCTGGCCTCTTTTTTCGGGGCAAATGAAACGGTCGTGCTTTTGGAGGCAGGGGCTTTGGGAATTTTCCTGCATTACTGGCTGAAACAGAGAAACAAACCAGGCCTTCCTTTGCTTTCTTTTCTGCCATTTCCTTTGATGGGCCTCATACCATTATTGAACAACGCCTCACCCTTACTTCAAAACCGCCTTGTGCAGATTTTTTTGTACTTTCTTAAAACGGGTTTTGTTTTGTTTGGTTCCAGTATGGTGCTTTTTGGTCTCATTCAGAACGATGTGGTGGAGCGTTTTCATTGGCTTACCCCCCAGCAGCTTTCCGATTCAATTGTTGTGGGCCAGATTACTCCCGGCCCGGTTCTTTCTTCCACTTCTTTTATCGGCTTCATGGCTGGTGGCTGGGGAGGGGCGGCACTGGCCACCTTGGGGGTTTTTCTGCCCGGTTTTCTGCTGGTGGCCGCAACAGCGCCCATTCTTTTTAAAATGCGCGAATCCAAAATGGCCCAAGGCTTTTTGCGAGGAGTAAATGCCAGTGTGGTGGCCCTCATTCTGATGGTAGCTATCAACTTGGCCCGCAGCGGGCTTATAGACCTTTGGACCGTTTTACTCTTTCTGGGTGGCTTCTTTGTTCTTATCCGATTTGAATTAACGCCGGTTTATCTTGTATTGTTTGGGATTTTGCTGGGTATTTTAAAGACCTTTCTGATTAAATAAAGGTAGAATTGTCCGGCTATGGAAGACATTCTCAAAATTCTTAATTCTCAACAACAGGCGGCCGTTGCGGCTCCATCAGGCCCTTTGCTGATTCTGGCAGGGCCCGGTTCCGGTAAAACCCGTGTGCTTACCTACCGCATCGCCTATCTGGTGGGCGTAATGGGAGTTCCTGCTTACCACATCATGGCTGTTACTTTTACCAACAAGGCCGCCAAAGAGATGGGCGCCAGGGTCAATCAGATTCTTGGTGATAAATCCAGCGGCATCTGGCTGGGTACTTTCCATAACATCTGCGGGCGTATTTTGCGCCGCGAAGCCGATCTTTTGCCTGTCACAAAGGATTTTGTTATTTTTGATGCTGATGATCAGGAAAGCTTGATGAAAGAAGTGGTCAGAGAAGCGCGCCTGGATGAAAAACTCTTTCGCCCGGCTTCGGTACTGGATGCAATTTCCAAAGCGAAAAACGATCTCATTGACCCTGAAAACTTCCCAACCCATAACTTTAAAGATGAACAAATCCGTAAGTTTTACATTCGCTATCAACAGCTTCTGGCTAAAAACAACGCCATGGATTTTGATGATATGCTGGTTTATACCAGTAAACTGTTTTCGGAATACGAAACCGTCAGGTCTACTTATGCGCACAAATTTGAGCAAGTTTTGGTGGATGAATTTCAGGATACCAACCTGGCGCAGTATTCCATCCTGCGCCAGATCGCCAGTTTGCACCATAATATTTATGTAGTGGGTGATGAAGACCAGAGTATTTATCGCTGGAGAGGGGCAGATTACCGCAACATCCAACGTCTTAAAAATGATTTTCCTCAGCTGCAAACCATTCTGCTGGAACAAAATTATCGCTCCACACAGATGATTTTAGATGCCGCAATGGCCCTCATCAACAACAACCGCAACCGTACCCGCAAAAAGCTGTTTACAGAAGCGGATAAAGGTGAACGCATTAAGTTGTTGGTAAGTGAAGATGACCGCGAGGAGGCAGATGGCATTGTCTCTTCCATCAGTCGGGCCATCAACAAGGATAAAGTTGCCCCAAGCGCTTTTGCCATCATGTACCGCACCAATGCTCAATCGCGCCTGCTGGAAGAATCGTTCCGCCGCGAAGGTATTGCCTATCGCCTGGTAGGGGCTCAGCGCTTTTACGGGCGCCGTGAAGTAAGGGATATGATTGCATTCCTGCGCCTCATTTATAACCCAAAGGATGAAATTTCTTTCAAGCGGGTTGTTAACCTGCCACCGCGCGGAATTGGAGGTAAAGCCATTGAAAAGCTTACAGAGCTTGCTCTGGCGCGCAACCTCACTTTAGGTGAAACGCTGCTTTCGCTTGCCAGAGGAGAGAATAACCTTGCCGAAGAAATGGGCTCAGCAGGCATCAAGTTGGGCATTTTTGGCAGCATGCTTTTGGAATGGCAAGAATGCGCTGCCAAAAATCCGGTGCCTATCCTTTTTGATAAAGTCATTGAGGATACGGCATACCAGCCATATATTCAGGATAAGTCAGAAGAAGGTCAGGACCGCTGGGAAAACGTGATGGAATTGCGCTTGGTTACCACCGAGTATGAAGAAAGAGGGCTGGCGGACTTTCTGGAATCAATGGCGCTGGTGGCCGACCAGGATACCCTGCCGGAAACACAAGACGCGCCCACCATGCTTACCTTGCATGCAGCCAAGGGGCTGGAGTTTGACCAGGTGTTCATTGTGGGTTTGGATGAAATGCTGCTGCCCCATTCCCGTTCTCGGGATGACGATGAGGATCTGGCAGAAGAGCGCCGCCTGCTTTATGTGGGCATTACCCGCGCCCGCAAAAAGCTTACCCTCACCCGTGCCAAAAGGCGCCGCAGCCCTTATGGCGGCTATGAAGAAACACTGCCTTCCCGATTTTTGCAGGATTTTCCGGATGATTTGCTGCAAGGCAGTCCCAAAAGTATCTTTGGCTCTTTTAGCAGCCATTCATCGGAACGCAGAGATTTTTCGCGTTGGGAAACACCTGCCTTCATGAAACAGCCGCGTATTGTATATGATGCGCCTAAAACCAAATTCAAATCCGGTATGCAGGTAAAGCACCCAAAATATGGAAGGGGCGTGGTTAAAAGTTCCAAACTTGAACATGGCGATGAGACGGTTGAAGTTTACTTTGAAGGGCATGGCCTTAAGGCGGTAGTGGCCAGCCTTGCTAAAATGGAAATTCTTTAACCCCCAACTCATAATAGCCACCCAAAAACCTGGCACGGGCAGCGTTTCTATTCTATAATCCGTAAAAGGAGGAAGTAAGATGAGCAATCGCTTTATTTTTTACGGCCATGCCTGCTTGGGTTTAGAACTGGATGGATACAACCTGCTTGTTGACCCATGGTTTAGTGGAAACCCTCAGACAAAAAGCAGTGCAGATGACCTGCACCCGGATTATATACTGATTACTCATGCACATGGTGACCATCTGGGGGATGTAGCTGCCATCGCTAAACGCAGCCAGTCCACGGTAATTGGCATCCCAGAAATTCTGCATTTCCTTGAGCCGAATGGCATTAAAGGGCACCCTTTGCAGTTGGGCGGCGGCTTCCGCTTCCCGTTTGGTTATCTTAAAATGACATTGGCTTTGCACAGTTCCTCGCTGCCGGGCGGAGGGTATGGCGGCAACCCCGCCGGCTTTTTGCTGACGACTCTTACCGGTCAAAAGATTTACATGGCAGGCGATACAGGCCTCTTCTACGACATGAAATTAATTGGAGAGGAAGGCCTAAGCCTGGCAGCCCTGCCCATTGGTGATAATTACACCATGGGCCCTGCGGATGCCCTCAGGGCCGTTAAGTTGCTTGTTCCGAAGCAGGTTGTACCGATCCATTACAACAGTTTTGATTTAATCCAGCAAGACCCGCATCTCTGGAAGGAACAGGTAGAAAAGGAAACCTCTGCAAAAGTTTTTGTGCTTGAACCGGGCGAAAGCCTGAACCTGGAATGATAATGGAAGAAGATTCTGCCTTAACGTACCGTATTCCGCCGGGTCAGTTGCTCACACAACGCTTCCCTGTACTCCATTACGGGCAAGTGCCCGAATTTGACCCGCAAACCTGGGCTTTTATGGTTTGGGGTGAAGTGGAAAAGCCTTTGCGCCTTTCCTGGCAGGAGTTTAATGCCCTTCCTAAAACACGTGTAAAAATGGACTTGCATTGCGTAACCACCTGGAGCAAGCTGGATACGGAATGGGAAGGCGTTACCCTCTCAACTTTAGAAGGGCTTGGCCTCGTCAGGCTGAACCCGGAGGCAAGGTTTGTGGTTCAGCACGCTGCTTTTGGCTTTACGGCAAACCTGCCCGTGCCCGTTTTCCGCGCGGAAAACTTTTTGATGGCAACCGACTACAATGGGCATCCGCTCACACCGGAACATGGTGCGCCCCTGCGTGGTGTATGCGGTGCCATCTCCAGCAGAAGAGATCGTAAGGATGTCTATCTTTGGAAGGGCGCCAAGTGGCTTTGTGGTCTGGAATTTTGCAGGAATGACCGCCCTGGGTTTTGGGAACAGGCCGGCTATCATAACCAGGCAGATGTATGGCTTGAACAGCGCATTCAGGCACATTAATTCTTTTTGCTGCTTGCCGGTTTAATCCTCTCTGAATTCAAGAATATCTCCAGGCTGACAATTGAGCGTTTTGCAAATGGCATTAAGTGTGCTGAAGCGCACAGCTTTTGCCTTTCCGGTTTTGAGAATAGAGAGATTTGCCATGGTAATGCCCACTCTTTCAGAAAGCTCCGTCAGTGCCATTTTCTTTTTGGCAAGTTCTACATCCAGGTTAACAATGATGCTCATACTTAAACCGTCAAATCAAGTTCAGATTTATACATTTCACCGTGGGCAAAAAGCTCAGCCAAAAGATGGAAAAGATTGCCGGCGATAAAAAAGATGCCGCACCCTATCGCCATATAAATATTGCTGATAGAGCTTTTTACACGCGATTCTGTATAAACAATGATGGCAATCAATGGTAAAAGCGCAAACAAGAATACCCAACCTATCAGGCGCAGGGTTTTTACGGTGGCCACGCTGAATCCTTTTCCGCTATAGGCCAGCCGCAAAAGATTTAATGCCAGTACCAGTGCCAGAGCAATAGTTGTAATCACCAATTCTCCTAAAATCAGCATGGGTTTTTGCATATCTATCAGTTCCGGATAGGCTGAGGCCACCTGAGAGGCAAGGATTGGTAGTACAAAAATGCCTAAAATGGCAAGAATACCTATACCCAGCAGAAGGCCGGTCATGATCAAAAAGATTCTTATCTTTGAAATATGCATGGAGCTCCTTTAATGATATGTGAACATCGTTATTCGATAAATATACATCATTAAACGATATTGTCAAGCTCCTGACCTGAATAAAAAAGCCCCGAAGCAATACCTTCGGGGCTTAAAAATATTTACTGAATTAACTGTTCTTCATGATAACCGATTCAATAGTGTCTGCCACGTGTTCACAGCGGTCACAAGTCTTCTCAAGTTTATTGAAAATAATACCCCAGGCATTGATCTTAACCGGGTCCTTTTCCTTGGTGTAAAGGTCACGCATGGATTTAATGAACAGGGTATCGGCTAATTCCTCCACCACATTCACTTCAATAATCTTGGCGCCAATAGTATTCGACTTGCGGAAGTTGGCAAATTCATCAAAGCAAACTTTCATAGCGGTCGTACTGCGCACAATCAGTTCTGCAAAATCAATGGCCTGAGGGCGCATCTCCTGAATGTTGAACATGAAAAAGAGTTGAAAAATTTCTTCGATGTAATCCAGCACGTCATCCAATTCCCAAGCTAGCGTAACAATGTCCTCGCGTTCAATGGGAGTCATAAATTCATCGGCCAGAGCCTGCATAAGAGAGTGTTTTTTGAGATCGGCGCCATGCTCAATCTCATGCATTGCTTTAGCCAACTTCTCTGCTTTGGATGGGTTGAAATCCTTAACCGCTTTTTGAAGATGCTGGGCGGCCTTAATAGCATCAGCTGCTATTTCAACAAACATCTCAAAATAATTATTTTTCTTTTTTGCCATCAGAACTCCTTATTTAACAAAGATTGCCAGGAAAAGTTTAGTAACAAGATAGCCAATTAAGGCACAGCCGGGGAAAGTAAGCACCCAGGCCAGCACCATTTCCCGTACGATGTTCCAATTAACAGAGCTTAGCCGTTTGGCTGCGCCAACCCCCATGATGGCGGTTGTTTTTGTATGGGTGCTTGAGACAGGCAGGCCCTTCAGCAAGGTGGCGGCCAGCATGGAAAGGGCTGCCGCGATATCCGCACTGAAGCCTTGGTAGGCTTCCATCTTCACCATATCCAACCCAACGGCTTTGATAATACGATATCCTCCAATGGAAGTGCCCAAACCCATTACCACTGAACAAAAAAGCATCAGCCACACTGGGATCTCAAAACTGCTTGGGGTTGGCTGGCCTTTGGCAATGAACATGCCGATCAAAAATACTCCCATGAATTTTTGTCCGTCCTGAGCGCCGTGCATAAAAGCCATGGCAGCCGCACCGGCAACTTGCGCGTTTTTAAACAAGCGGTTTGTTTTTCGGCGTGATTGGTGCCTGAAAAAGAATTCCACCAATTTCACGATGCCCCAACCCAGAAAAAAGCCCATAAATGTGGAAAGCACCAAACCCCACACAACTTTCATCCATTGGTCTCCATTTACGCCGCTCAAGCTGCCGTGAAAGGCAATGGCAGAGCCGGTGAGCCCGGCAATCAAAGCATGGCTTTCTGAAGTGGGAATGCCAAAATACCAGGCAACAGTGGCCCAAAGCACAATCGCAAACAGTGCTGCGCTGAGTGCAATGGTACTGGCTTGGGCGTTCGTGCCAAAATCCACCATGTTAGAAATGGTAAAAGCTACATTTTTGTTGATGAGGGTCATGATGAATACCCCCAAAAAGTTAAAAACGGCGGCCATGATGATGGCATCTTTGGGTTTGATCGCTCTGGTTGAAATGCAGGTGGCGATTGCATTGGGTGCGTCTGTCCAGCCGTTAACCAAAATAACGCCGGTTGTCAAAATGACGGTGATTAGCAGGGCAGGATTACTGAAAAGTTCATGAATAAAATCCACTTATTTCTTCTCCGGGAGAAATCTGAAGTAATTTTGATAATATTAACAGAATTTTTCAGGGATTATGGCAAATTCACAAAAAAAAATAAAAAGCTCCTGCCAAAGCAGGAGCTTAACAGTAGTAGAAAAGGGATTAACGGCTAAGGCGGATGATGGCGGCCGCATCTTGGGGGGTGATGTCTTCATGTTCGCCGGCCACCCATCCGCGTTTGTTCAGGCGGTGTTCTATAATGCTTGCTGCTTCTTCAGGGTCAATATTGTAAGCGGTGAGGGTGGTAGGCATCCCTAAGCTATGGAAAAACTTAGAAGTGGCCACAATAGCCTGATCTACTTTTTCAGCAGAGCTGCCGGATTTGATTCCAAACACGCGCTGGCCGTATTGAATGAGTTTATCCTGCTTCTGCTCTCTTTTGTACCAAAGCAGCCAAGGCAGCACAATGGCCAGTGTTTCGGCATGGTCAAGCCCGTAAAGCGCGGTCAATTCATGGCCAATTGCATGCGTAGACCAATCCTGGGGCACTCCGACACCAATCAGTGAGTTGAGAGCGTTACTGGCTGCCCACATGTAATTAGCGCGGCCGGTATAGTCAGGCGGGTTCATCTGCATTGCGGCAGGGGCTGCCTCAATAAGAGCCAAAAGCAAGGCCTCAGCTTGTCGGTCTTGTACAATTCCGCCTGCCGGGAAGGTAAGGTACTGCTCCATCACATGCAAATAGGCGTCCACGAGGCCATTGCGCACTTGTTTGCCTGGTAAGGAGAAAGTGGTCTCAGGGTCAAGAATGGAAAATTTCGGGTACACCAGATCGCTGCTAAAGGAAAACTTTACTCGTTTTTCGCGACGTGAAATTACACTGTGTTTGTTGAATTCTGAACCGGTAGCCGGTAAGGTAAGTACGCTGCCAAAGGGAACGGCTTTTGTGCAGTCTTTAGCCGCATCCTTTGTGAGGATATGCCATGGTTCTCCTTCATATCTTGCCGCAAGTGAAACAAACTTGGTTCCATCAATTACAGAACCGCCGCCAACGGCGAGCATGAAGTCAATTTCCTTCTTCTGCACAAGTTTTGTAGCTTTCATCAAGGTAGCGTAATCCGGGTTAGGCTCAATACCCCCAAATTCAATCACCTTACGTTTACCCAGTGCTTCGATAATTTGGTCATAGACTCCATTTTGTTTGATGGAACCTCCACCGTAAAGCAAAAGAACTTTATCCTTCTTTTTGATAAGATCACTGAGTTTGCGAATGCTCCCTTTGCCAAAGAAGATGGTTGTGGGGTTATAATAGCGGAAATTATCCATAGCTTCTCCTTAGCCGAAACTTACACTCCAAATAATAACACTTCACTGGTCTATAAACAGTAGCTGTAAAGCCCAGGAGCTCTTATTTCTTTTTCAGATTTCGCCTGCGAGAGTGAAAATGCACGTGTACAGCACGCACATAATCAACATTCTCAGATATTTTATGTTCCACTTCATCAGCAATCGCATCCCCTTGGTCAACGCTTAATGAGCCATCTACGAAGATTGCCAAATTGATGACCAGATATTGCCCAAAACGGTGCGCCTGCATGGAATCTATTTCCTGCAAGCCAGGCACATCCTCCAAAATCTTTTCTACTTCTTGCCTCAGTGCCTTGCCAGGCACCGTATCCATCAGGTCATCCGTTGATTCCCTCAAAATACTGAAACCTGTGCGGGCAATAAAGAAGGCTACCAATGCGCCCGCCAGTGAATCTACCCACAAGAAACCCATGCGGCCTAAAATGATGCCGATGACAACAGCGGAAGCCGAAAGAATGTCGTTGCGATGATCTTGGGCGATGGCAATGATGGAAGGGTTCTGGGTACGGTCGCCTAATTTTTTGGTGTAAACGGAAAGGAATATCTTAAGCCCAACCGTAAAAATGGCGATATAGAGCGCAAAAGGGGAGATGGGGCTTTCAGAGCCGCTTCCGGTAAAGTATTCAAATAAAGAATTGATTGCCCGCCAGAAAATAGTAAGGGCTGTGGTGAGGATGAAAGCGCCGATTACCAGCGCGCCAACGGACTCCAGTTGTGTGTGCCCATAAGGGTGCTCGTCATCAGCTGGCTTGTGGGCTGAGCGTACAAAAAAAGAGACCACAATGTTATAGACCACATCAGAGGTTGAATTAATACCATCCGCAAGCAATGCCTGAGAGTGCCCTACAATGCCAATACCGGTCTTAAGGATAGCCAGAAGAATATTGCTGCCTAAGGCAAAGTTCATTGCCCGGTTAGAGAGCTTTGTGCGCTCCGCAATCGGTAATTTTTCGGTATCAGGTGTTTTTAAATCGTTCTCTATCATCTTTAATAATTTGTTCCTACTGCTTTGCGCACACGTTGAAGGATGGGTTTAGCCAGTTCACGTGCTTTCAGTGCGCCCGCATCCAGCAGAGAATTAACATAGGCTCGGTTATTCACTAATTCCGCATATTTGGCGCGGGCATCGGCAAAATAATCCAGAATAAGTTCAGCTAGTTCCGCTTTAAGCGGTCCGTAAGCTTGCCCGCCGTTCAGATAGGCCTGGCGCACTTCAGCCAGCCTTTCTTTGGGGGCAAAGAGCTTATAAATCTGGAAGAGATTGCAGTTGTTCGGGTCTTTTGGCTCTTCAGGAGTTTTGCTGTCCGTAACAACCCGCATCACTGACTTGCGCACTTCTTTTTCCGGAGCAAAGATGGAAATAACATTGCCATAACTTTTACTCATTTTTCGACCGTCTGTACCGGGAATACTGGCAATTTCATCATCAATAAGTCCAGTAGGAATTTTGAAGGTTTTGCCATAAATGCGATTGAAATCTTCAGCTATATCACAGGTAATTTCAATGTGCTGTTTTTGGTCTAAACCCACCGGTACAACGTCAGAGCCATACAGCAAAATATCCGCTGCCATCAAAACGGGGTAGCTAAAAAGGCCCATGTTTACGCCGTCATCCGGGTCATGATTCAGCTCAATGTTCCTGTCTACCGCAGCCTTATAAGCATGGGCGCGGTTCATCAGCCCTTTGGGGGTAACGCTGTTTAGGTAAATGGTCAGTTCCGGAATCTCCGGGATGCTTGATTGCCGGAAGAAGATGCTTTTTTCTGGGTCAAGCCCTAATGCCAGCCATGCGCAGGCCGCCTCATGGATGAGATCTTGCAGTTCTTTGGGATTATGGATTGTATTCAGAGCATGCATATCCGCCATGAAGTAAATACCTAAATATTTTTCGGTAAGGGCAATGGCTGGTTTATACATGCCGAAATAATTACCAATATGGATGCTGCCTGTGGGTTTGATACCCGTTAAAGAGATGGGTTGCATATGACTTCCTTTGTTCTTAATGGGCGTAATTATAACGGATAAGCCTGTCAACTCGCTCAGGAGGATGAGAGACTACTTGAGATGGAAAATAGTTCTTTAATTTCGATCTCTTTTAAAGAAATTATTTTTTTTTCGGCATATGAAAAAACCTTCATGCCAATCATGGATGCAATCCCCTATGGCTGAAACGAATATACATTGCCATAAATATTTTTCTTTAATCTGACCCTGTCGTATTCCCAAAGCGGATACTTTGTTGACCTTAACCTCTCATGCGCAATTAATGTGCTTGTTCCTGCACAAACTCAGACGGAAGAGGCTGGCTGTGGTAAAATGCCGATACTAATACCGGTCCGGAGGTTTTTCCATGGCAAAAAAAGCTGTATCTGAAAAAGTCGTTTCCAGTTTTGAGGTCAAAAAGGGCCTGGCAGAGATGCTTAAAGGTGGTGTGATTATGGATGTTGTCACCGCTGAGCATGCTCGTATTGCCGAAGATGCTGGAGCCAGCGCAGTAATGGCTTTGGAACGCGTGCCTGCAGATATCCGTGCTACCGGCGGTGTTGCCCGCATGTCTGACCCTGAACTGATTCTGAAAATTATGGAGTCGGTTTCCATCCCTGTGATGGCCAAAGCGCGCATCGGTCACTTTGTAGAAGCTCAGATTCTGGAAGCCCTTGGCATCGATTACATTGATGAATCTGAAGTGCTTACCCCGGCTGATGAATCCTTCCATATCAATAAGCATGCCTTCAAGGTGCCCTTTGTATGCGGCTGCCGCAACCTGGGCGAAGCGCTGCGCCGTATTGGTGAAGGCGCTGCCATGATGCGCACCAAGGGCGAGGCCGGTACCGGCGACGTGGTGGAAGCAGTCAAACATGCCCGCCAGCTCTTTGCTGATATTCGCGTGCTGCAATCCCTTCCTGAAGAAGAAGTGATGACCTTTGCCAAGAATATTGGCGCTCCTTACGAGCTTTGCCTTGAAACACGCAAAATCGGTAAACTGCCCGTGGTGAATTTTGCTGCAGGCGGCATTGCCACCCCTGCCGATGCGGCCCTCATGATGCAATTGGGCGTGGATGGCGTTTTTGTGGGTTCGGGCATCTTCAAATCCGGTGACCCTGCCAAGCGGGCAGCAGCCATTGTGAAGGCAACCACGCATTACAATGAGCCAAAACTGCTGGCCGAAATTAGCCGTAACCTGGGCGAACCGATGGTTGGCCGCACGGTAACCAGCATCCCAGATGCAGATAAGATTGCCGGCCGCGGCTGGTAATTCCTCTTAGGAGCACTCCCTTGATGATTGGTGTTCTCGCTCTGCAAGGCGACTTTCGTGAGCATCGTCTGGCTTTAAAGCGCCTGCATATTGAAACGCGCGAAGTAAAGGCCAAAGAAGACCTTGAAGGTTTAGACGGCCTTATTTTGCCCGGGGGTGAATCAACTACCATGGGCAAGCTCATGCTGGATTACGATTTGATTGAACCTCTTTGCCATTTTGGCCAAACCCATGCTATGTGGGGTACATGCGCTGGGGCGATCCTGCTTGCAAAAGATGCCGGCAGGGAACAGCCCTTACTGAAACTGATGGATTGCGATATTGCCCGCAATGCCTTTGGCAGGCAGGTGGATTCTTTTGAAATCAACATTCCCGTCCCTTTTCTGCAGCCTTCTCACCCAGCCTATCACCTTACATTTATCCGCGGGCCAATCTTTACTCGTGTTTACGGACAGGCAGAAGCCTTGCTAAGCCTGCCAGATGGAAAGATTGTAGCTGTTAAAGACAGGCATTTCTTGGCTACATCCTTCCACCCCGAGTTAACAAAAGACCTGCGCTTCCACCGCTATTTTTTGGAGATGGTAAAACGGGCGCGCGAGAGATAGGCCTGACTGATCTGCCATTGCTCCTGCAGTATCTGCCGGGTTTGCAAAGCCTGGATACCTTCCGCTTTTATACGCGTGGTTTCCCGCTAAACCCGCACAACCTTCTGGCTTGTTTTAAACCCTCTTCATCGGTCAAAACACTTGTCTATGAAAGCTCAGGCAGTTTGCAGGGGTCTATCCAGATCCGCATGGAACAGTCTAACCTATGGGCCCAATTAACGTACATGCTGGCAGAAAAAGGGTATGATGCCGTTCTTTCGGAACTTTTGGAAGAGTCCGTTCGTGTTTGTGGTTCCTGGGGGGCGCAGGCTTTACTTTGTGACCTGCCTGCCGATTCTCCTTTTTTGGATTGCTTCAAAAAATGCGGATTCACACTTTGGGCGAAGCAAAGAATCTATCAGATGCAACCCAGCGCTTCTTCTGCACAAAGCCTTCAGTTCGCTTGGCGAACCTGGACCAGTGCCGACATCCCTGCTATGGAAAAACTTTATCGCAGCCTGGTGCCAGGTTTGTTTCAGAATCTTGAACAGCTGAGCCGTAAAGCAAAACTGGGTTTGATCCTCAAGGACGAGCAGGGTAAATGCATGGCCTTTGCGGATTATGATGAAGGCCCCAAAGGGGTTTGGTTGCAGCCCTTTATCATGCCGCAAATGGACGAACCCCAACTTCTTTGGGATATGCTTGCTGCACTCAAGCCGCTTGGTAAGCTGCCTGTTTACCTAAGCGCTCGCTCATACCAACCCTGGGTGGATTCCCTTGCCCAAAACGCGCAGGGCTGCATTGTTTCTGAACAATTTTTGCTGGTGAAATATCTGGCGGCTTCTGTTCTTACTCAACATGCTGTTCAATCCTTCGGCCTGGAGGCTAAGGGTGTTGAAGGCAGCCTGCCGCTTCAGACATGCTCCAAAAAATGAGGTCGGAATTTTTCTCCTGAAGAAGGTTAATGTTTGGTTATTGTTTTATCTTGAATGAACTCTCTGCACAAAATCCACCAAAAAGCCTATATTACCCAGTTCCATTATTATTGGAATGCTTTAAAATAATATTGTATGTAGGTAATTTGATCGGAGAATGAAACTTAACATGACAAATAACCAACAACGTATTACGGATGATCTGGATGCGATGCTTGCGGTGTTTTCTCCAGAGCTTGCTCAGGCTGTACATTCCCGTGACCATTTTGACCAGTTGATTGAAGTTATCCTTGACCTTGGCCGTAAACCCAGTGCCCGTTTTTTTAAAGAAGAACTGACTCTTCTTGAACGCCCTGTAGCCCAGGAAGATTTGGATTACATCCTCAACCGCATTGGTGATTTTGATGCTGACAACCGTGCCGGCATGGAACGTACCCTGCATCGTATTTCTGCCATTCGCAACCGCCGCGGCAAAATTGTAGGCTTAACATGCCGCATTGGGCGGGCGGTTTACGGCACCATTGATATCATTCATGACCTGGTTGAAAGCGGCGAATCGATCCTTATTCTTGGCCGTCCTGGTGTGGGCAAAACCACCATGCTCAGGGAAGCTGCCCGCATTTTGGCTGAATCCAAAAGGGTGGTTATCGTGGATACCTCCAACGAAATCGGCGGGGATGGCGATGTACCGCATCCGGCCGTTGGGAATGCCCGGCGGATGCAGGTGCCCAAACCTTCGCTGCAACACGAAGTGATGATTGAAGCAGTTGAAAACCATAACCCGGAAGTCATCATCATTGACGAAATTGGCCGCGAACTTGAAGCCCTTGCCGCCCGTACCATCGCCGAGCGCGGCGTGCAGCTAATCGGCACCGCCCATGGCACTGCCCTTGAAAATCTGCTGATGAACCCGACCCTATCCGACTTGGTAGGTGGTATAGAATCGGTAACCCTTTCTGACGATGAAGCGCGCAGGCGAGGTACTCAAAAAACGGTGCTTGAGCGCCGCTCTCCCCCCACTTTTACTGTTCTGGTAGAAATTCTTACCCGAGATCGCGTTGCTGTGCACAAAGATGTTGCTTCGGCCGTGGATTCCATTTTGCGCGGCTACCCCATCCCAGCCGAAGAACGCTACTGGGATGAGAAAGGCAAAATCCGCACAGTTAAGGCCCAGGCACCTGCGCCCACAGCATCTCAATCTCTTAAATCCGGCAACGGTATGGAAAAATCTCCTTTCCAGCGCACTATCAATGCTGCTCAAAACGCGCCTGTTCAAGCGCAAGGCCGTGCTAACCGCCAAAAGTACCCTTCTGCTTTTACCGATCGTCAGAATAGCCCGGAGCGGGAGGCATTCCGGAACCAGAGCCCTTTTTTAGTTGAAGAACCCTTTGACCAACTTCAGGTAGCCCCTGGGCACGGCGTCAGGAACATTTATGCATATGGTGTAGCCCGAAACCGCCTTATTCAGGTGATAAAGGCTATGAATGTGCCTGCACGTGTAGTGCGCACCCCTGAAGAAGCGGATACCTTTGTGACGCAACGCCGTTATTACCGCGAGCATTTGCAACCGATTACGGATGCGGAAGAAAAGGGCATACCTATTTTCGTCATTAAATCCAATACTGACGGCCAGATTGAACAATTTCTTGCTGACCTCTTTTCATTAAGGCCTGCAGCAGAATTCATACCGGCTTATAATGAAGCCTTAAGTGAGGCTGAAGAGGCTATCGGCCGCGTGTACGCCGGTGAAAAATATGTAGATCTTGGGCCGGTTGATGCGCCCGTCCGCAGAAAACAGCACGAGATGGCAAAACAAGCCAACCTGGTCTCACAATCCTTTGGGAAGGAACCAAACCGGCGCGTTCGGATTTTTAGAGACTGATGTTTATAACCCTTGAAGGCCCTGAAGGCAGCGGCAAAACCAGCCAGATTCCTTCTCTGGCTGCTTTTCTTGAAGATTTAGGCTACAACGTCATCACCACACGTGAACCGGGGGGCACCCCAATCAGCGACCAGATTCGCGAAGTGCTCATGAGTATGAAAAACCAGGACTTGCATCCCCGCACGGAGATACTTCTTTTTCTGGCTGCCCGTGCTCAACTGGTAGAGCAGGTTCTTAAACCCGCTTTGCATGATGGTAAAATGGTGCTTTGCGACCGTTATGCTGACTCCACTTTAGCCTACCAGGGTTATGGCCATGGCTTTGAATTATCCGTTTTGAGGAAAATGCTCGATTTTGCAACGGACAGTCTAAAGCCGGATCTGACGCTTTTTCTTGATCTGGATGTTGAAAGCGGTTTGGCCAGAAAGAAAAATATTTCAGAATGGAATCGCTTGGACGCTTACGAAGTGGCCTTCCATAAAAGGGTGCGGGCAGGTTATCACCATCTGATTGAGGAAGAACCTTGGCGTTGGGTGGTCATTGATGCCACCCAGGAAAAAGAAACTGTCCAAGCTGCAATGAGAAAAGCGATTCTTGTGAAGCTTGAAGAAATGAAAATGACGCCTTAAATATTGATTTAAAGGGCAACCTGAAAGGATTTTATGAAAAAACTAATAACGCTCATTGCTGTTTTGCTTCTTACGAGCATATTTTTGTCTGCCTGCAAGGTTAACACTCCCGTGCCTGCACAAACTTCTGTGCCAAGCCAACCCGCTCAGTCAAACACGGCCGAAACCAAGGCAACCGAACCCTCCGGCACTGCCAGCCAGCCCGGTACACCTGCCCCCACCCTGCCTGTTCCAACGCAGGATATCCGCCTTAAAGATGACCAGGGCAAAATGATTTGCACTGTCTACCCTGCCATGTTCTCGGGTGAAATGACGGCCCAGGAAAAAGAAATGGTGAAGGACATCCCCTCCATCAGCGATTCTGATTGGCAGATGGGCGCAGAAAAACCCGTGCTTACCATTCTTGAATACAGTGACTTCCAGTGCCCTGCCTGCAGCATGTTCTACACGGAACTTGAAAAACTGATACAGCTGCGCCCGGATGATGTAAGACTGGTTTTCAGAAACTTTCCTCTTGTGAGCCTGCATCCCAATGCTACCCTGGCTGCCCAGGCAGCCGAAGCAGCTGGCCTGCAAGGTAAAGACCAATACTGGGCCATGTATAACCTTCTCTTCTCCAAACAGAAAGACTGGTCTCAAAAATCAGAAGCTGAATTTACCACCTGGCTCAAAGAACAGGCTGCCAGCCTTAAACTGGATGCTGAAAGGTTTATCAAGGATCTCACAAGTGACGAGATTGTCAAAAAACTTAAAGATGAAATCGCTTTTGGCAGCAAAATTGGTATCAATGCTACCCCAACTATTTTGCTTAATGGTCGCCCTTGGCAGTTCCAATGGGATGCCTATACTCTGAGCATGGTGATTGATCTTATCAAATCTGAAGAAAAACTGCACAAGGAATGCCCCAACTTTGTTATCGACCAAAGCAAGCAATACACCGCCACCATCAAGACCGAAAAAGGCGATATTGTTGTAGAACTTTACCCCAAACAAGCACCCCAGGCTGTCAATTCATTTGTGGTACTGGCACGCGAAGGCTTCTATGATGGAGTTACTTTCCACCGTGTAATGACAGATTTCGTTGCCCAGGGTGGAGACCCCAGCGGTACCGGAATGGGCGGGGCTGGTTATGAATATCGTGAAGAAATCAGTTCCGATCTCAAGTTTGACAAGGAAGGTATGGTTGGTATTGCAAAGGGCCCGAAGGAAAACACCAGTGGCAGCCAGTTCTTCATTACCTACGCGCCGCTGCCCCAGTTGGACGGAGGATATACCATTATGGGCAAGGTCACTTCTGGAATGGATATTGTCAAGCAAATTACTGCGCGCGATCCCAATACCAATCCAACTACTCCGGGGGATAAGATTATCTCCATTACGATTGACGAGAGATAAGTGGAGTATCATTCTCCTGCCGTACAGGCTGGTCGCCCGAAAACCGACTGGATGAGTATTTTCCAGTTGGTTTTTTCGCTGGCTGTATTCTTTTGCCTGGCGGTAATCGGTCTTGTCTCAAAGATTGGTAAAAATTACTTTCTTTCCAATAATCTTACAAAAAGCATGGCGCCAAGCTTAGGCGCCATGCTTGACTTATTTGCCTGGGCTTCCCTGCTCTTAGGGCTTTTTGCATTCGTTTCGATTATTGCTTCAGCCAGAAAAATAGATGAAAAATCAATGCCGAATTGGATGCAGTCCCAAATGCTCGTGGTGTACGGTCTTATTTTTATTTGGTTTATCATCTTTCTCACAGGCAGCCGCATTTTCAAAGTAGCCGGCTATGCCGAGACGTTTATGCCCCTATTTTCTGCAATGGGTATCTTTATTGCCGGCCTTGTCTTTATGCGTGTAGGTATCGGCAGGGCTTGGGGGCGCTCCCCGCAACGAAGCTCTGGTCTTCTTACTTTTGGTTTTGCGTTTACCACGCCGCTCATTCTTATCGCTGAATCAAGCGCACTGGTTTTAGCTGGCTCCGTATTCGGTTTGAGTATGCTGCGTGATCCGAGAATGCAAAACATATTGAAAGATTTTCCCATTTTGCTGTATTCTCTGCAGGAAAATGCTGTTGAAGCCCAAAAAATGCTGGCTGATTTGGCATCTCAGCCTGCTGCCATTGCCTTTGTCATTTTGCTTTTTGTTTTTCTGATGCCCTTGATTGAAGAATTGTTGAAGACCTTTGGCGTTCTTTTGCTGAAAGGAAGAAATTTGAGCCCGTCTGATGGCTTAGTGGCAGGTATTGCCTCCGGGGCTGGTTTTGGACTTTTGGAAGGATTTCTTTTTGCAGTTCAGCTTGGGCAAGGTGCGTCTCCGGAGATGTGGGTTTTCTTTATGCTTGGCCGCTCAGCCGCCCTGCTCATGCATATCTTTAATGGTGCCCTGAATGGTTGGGCGCTGCTGGATTACTGGCAAGACCGCAAACTCACCCGATTGATAGGGATCTTTCTGCTTACCCTTTTTCTTCATGGGCTTTGGAATGGTTTAGCCATTTCATCTGCTCTGAAATTGATGGATCCTAAAATTTCAGGTGCTCTTTTAGCATTCACTTTTCTTTCCGTTTTTATTGCTTATATTTTGTTTACCCGAAAAATCTATCATCATAGTATTGAGAAATCGTATGGCTAAAGTCCCCGATAAAGTATTTAATTTTTTGGAATGGCTGGTTGATAAACTGGTTGTTATCACTGTTGAAGGGTCAGAAAACCTCCCCAAAAAGGGGGCATGTTTGGTTACTACTGCTCATACGAGCCGTCTGGATACAGTTTTTTTAATGGTTGCCTCTCAACGCCGTGATGGGATTCCTCTTGTTGCCCGTGAATACAAAAAAAGCATTCTTGGCCCCTTGCTTAATGCCATAGGGGTCATATGGCTAGACCGGTCAGGGTCGGACTTTAAAGCTTTGCAGCAAGCTGCGGACTACATCAAAAAAGGATGGATGCTGGGCATTGCTCCGGAGGGCAAACGTTCTCGCACTGGAGCTTTGCTGCCAGGCAAGCCTGGCGCGGCTCTTATTGCTAAAAAGTTTAATGTTCAAGTTGTTCCATCCGCACTGGAAGGCTCAACAGACATGTGGTACTGGTTCAAGCGTTTTCAGAAAATGCGCGTAACTGTGCATTTCGGCCCGCTTTACACTATTCCGGGCCAGGCTCCTGAAGAGGATAATAAAAGCTGGCTGGCTCGCGCTACTGAAGAAATTATGTGCCATATTGCTGTTCTATTGCCCCCAGAAAGGCGAGGATTTTATGCGGATAATCCACGTATGAAAGAATTGCTTGCCTCAAAGAACCGCGAAGCAGACGAAAGGTAAAAGATGATTCCAATCAAGGATGAAATTCGTTCCAGGCGGGTTGCCATCGTCAACTATATTCTTATTGCATTAAACGTTTTTGTCTTCCTTATTGAATTAATGCAGGGTGCCAATATTGAGGCTTTTATGAATCAATATGCCCTAATTCCAAGCCAGATCAGTTCTGGTTTAGACGCTGGGGATATTGTGCGCGTCTTTACAAGCATGTTTATGCACGGGGGCTGGATGCATTTGCTGGGAAATATGCTCTATTTGTGGATTTTTGGCGATAACATAGAAGATGCCTTAGGCCATTTTGGTTATCTGGCTTTTTATCTCTTGTCTGGCATTGTGGCTGCATTTACACATTATTACTTTAATCCCCAGTCGCTGGTTCCAACTGTTGGGGCCAGCGGAGCTATCGCAGGTGTATTGGGTGCATATTTGGTGTTTTACCCATCCAGCCGCGTTTATACTTTCATCCCTATTGGTTTCTTCTCTCGCCTCACTCTTGTACCTTCTTTTATTGTTTTAGGAATGTGGTTTGCCTTACAGTTGTTTAACGGCTTTCTTTCTATTGGCGCAGCAGATCAGGGCGGGGTGGCCTTTTGGGCACATATCGGTGGTTTTGTTTTTGGGCTTCTGGTGGGTATTCTGTTCAAACACAGAGCTGAATCGGCGTCGGGTATTCGCCGCTGGTAGTTTTTTATAAAGGGGGATCCAAATGCTTGGTGTGAGAGGGTTTGCTCCTTCTCAGTAATTGCTGAGAGTTTTTGCAAGCAGATGCAACACGCTTGGATGGTTCAATTTTGTTTGTTGTTTTAAGCTAATAAAACGGGTACATGGCTTTTTCATTACCAAACCCCCATATAATTAATCATCTCAGTAAGAGAACAGATGTTTTATAAGGTATTAAGGAATAGCTTGCATCCCATATTCCCTGCCAGCGCTTTAAACTATTTCTTGAAAAATAACATCACCTAAGTTTCACCTTTGTGATATGGAATGCAAAACTAACGTGTTTTTTTCTCCCTTAGAATTTGATGACTAATTTGATAATTTTAAGGGAACTGTTCGGTAAAATAGTTGTGTTAACAAAACAAGGAGAAAAATGACTGACGTAAAAGAAGCTGAAACACAAGATTACAAACTTTATCCCTACCGCTGGGTGGTTTTAGGCGTTTTTATGTTGATGGTTTTTGCTATCCAGCCGCTGTGGATTTCTTATTCACCCATTATTGCCAAGGCAAGTGAATTTTACGGGGTAGATTATCTGCGCATTGGTTGGTTTTCAATGCTCTTTATGCTGGTTTTTCTGCCTTTTTCCTTGCCGGCTTCATGGGCTATTGACACCTGGGGTTTCAAAAAATCAGTGAGCCTTGGTGCAGTCTTGCTGGGTGTTTTTGGCTTGCTGCGCGGCCTGATTGGACATACCTATCCGCTTGCACTGGCCTGTACGCTGGGTATTGCGCTGGCCCAACCCCTGCTGCTTAACTCTTGGGTAAAGCTGCCGATGCTCTGGTTTGGCGTTAAAGAACGCGCTTCTGTGATAGGTATGATTCTGATGGCCAATACACTTGGTACCATTTTAGGGTCTTTGCTTACGCCATATCTGCTGGATACAATGGGAATGAGCATCCCTGCGGTGCAGACAGCTTATGGAGCCTTTGCCGCTTTCAGTTCTTTGCTTTTTTTGGTTTTTGCGAAAGAAAAGCCTGAAACGCCCCCCGCGCCCGCGCATGAACAAGTGCGCACGAACTTCTTTGACGGTACTAAACTGGCTTTTAAAAATCCTGTTTTTTTGCTCTTTCTCTTTACGATCTTTGCGGGCATGGGTGTCTTTAATGGGGTTACTACCTGGGTGGGCGCCATTGTTGGCCCTCGCGGATTTTCTGCCCAGCAGGCAGGTTTGCTAATTTCCTTGATGTTACTTGCTGGGGTTTTTGGTTCACAAACCTTGCCCAGGTTTTCCGATAAAGAAGGCAAGCGTCAGAAGTATATCTTTATCGGATATCTTTTCAGTATTATTGGTATAGCGGGCATTACTTTCGCGCGTCAGTCCTGGCTTCTTTATGGCTCAGCAGCTCTGCTTGGCTTTTTTCTGATTGGCAGCAATCCAGTCGCTTTGCAATACGGCGCTGAAGTGGCAAAACCCACCCCGGAGGGAACTACGGCAGGTATTATCCAGCTGGTGGGCCAGGCCTCGGTTGTCTTTGTGTATCTCATGGAAGCCCTCAAAGGCAAAGACGGGTCCTTTACATCGGCCCTGCTTTTGGCAATAGGTCTTATGACCGTCAGCCTGTTTATCATTACCCGGCTAAAGGATCCTTCCAAAGCCTCATCGGCCGATGAATTGGATTAAAGGGAAATGGGTTTGAGCGTAACCTGGCTCAAAAGAGCAACGACAATCTTTTTAACTTCGCCCTTATTGAGAATACCGGTAGAAATTTGCCCTTCCATGTAGAGGCAAACAAAACCATGCACCAAACTCCATAGGCTTAATGCCAGAATATCGGATTCCCCTTTTCTAAGGAGCCCGATATCTTGTGCCGCTATAGCTTGGTTTTCAATAAGCGCGAAAGTCCGGTGAGTTGCAATAACCAGGTCAGGGTACTTGTTTTCGTCTTTAACGATTCCAGAAAACATTAATTGGAAACGCATGGGGCGTTCAAGAGCAAAATTGATGTAGGTCAGTGCGATTTCGACCAAAGCCTTGGCCGGGTCTCCTTGAAAGGCTTGCAGCGTTTCATTTAAACGCGTGTAAAGCGCTTCAAAACCTACAGCACTGATCGCGGCAAAAAGAGCCTCTCTGTCAGCAAAATGTGCATAGGGTGCTGAATGGCTTACCCCGGCGCGCTTGGCTACTTGCCGCAAACTCAGTGCTTCTACACTGCCTTCATTAAGAATTTCTTCTCCGGCAGTAACAAGTGCATTTTTCAAATCCCCGTGATGATAAGTTTTTTTTCGCATGGGTTAATCATAACGCAAAATACTAACTTGACGCTGTCAAGTTAAGGCGTATAATTTTATGAAATGGAGGTGCTAATGAGTGATTTGGAATATAGGCAGGAAATTGTTGAAACAGCCAGAGAGCTTGTTAAAAGGGGCTACCTGAGTTCTACCGGCGGAAACATTTCAATCCGATTCAAAGGGGAAAATAAGCTGGCCATTACTCCTTCTGATTTTGATTACAACCTCATGATGCCACAGGATATTTGCATTATGAGCCTGGAGACAGACGCGATTGAAACACCTCATAAGCCCTCGGTTGAAACGAGCCTGCATGCAGCCATTTATCAGGTGCGGCCAGATGTGCAGGCCATTATTCATACACATCAGGTGTTTCCGAGTGCTTTGGCATTATTAAATAAGCCTATTCCAGCCCTTTTTGATGAACAAGTGCGTTTCTTGGGCCGTTCTGTCAAAGTCATCCCCTATATGCCCTCTGGAACGCCATTACTGAAAAATATTGTTCGCAAGAATGTGCAAGATCAGAACAATGCCTACATGATGGCTAACCATGGTGCTCTTATTTTCGGCGATACGATGCTGAGAGCTTTTCATAATGTTTCTGTGCTTGAGAAGTGCTCAATTGCCTATCTGCTTGGCATTTTATCCGGTGAAAAGGTCAGCACCATTCCATTGGCAATCCGTGAGATTGCTTTTTCCAAGCTTAGAAAAGACCAGAAGAAAGCTGAGGCGGAGTGAATAACGGATATGCTATTTCTGAATATTTAGATGTGCCCGAAGTTTATAAGCAGTTGGAAGCGCTGCTTTCACAGCCCTTGCGTCCTGTTAAAAGGGAATCGATGCAGACTTTTCTGGCTTATTTTGAGCAAAAATGTAACCGTTCAAAGGCGCTTACGGATGAGGCCAAACGTATTATTCCGGGTGGTGTGCAGCACAACCTGGCTTTTAATTACCCTTTCCCTCTGGCTATTGAACGCACAGATGGGGCTTATCTTTGGGATGTGGATGGCAACCGGTATATCGACTTTCTGCAGGCTGGCGGGCCAACATTGCTTGGCAGTAACTATCAACCGGTGCGTGATAAGGTTATTGAAATGCTGCAAACCTGTGGCCCAGTCACCGGCCTTTTCCATGAGTATGAACTGAAATTGGCCGAATTGATTCAATCCTACATGCCGTCCATCGAAATGTTCCGTATGCTGGGTTCCGGTACAGAATCAGTCATGGCTGCCATCCGCGCAGCCAGGGCATACACAAAGAAAAAGAAGGTTATTAAAGTAGGGGGCGCCTACCATGGTTGGAGCGACCAGATGGTTTATGGGCTGCATATTCCTGGCACTGCCTTTCTTGAAGCCAAGGGAATTCCCCGTGGATGCAACTGGAATACAGAAGAGTTTTACCCCAATGATCTTTCAGGCCTTAAACGCAGGTTGATTGCCAATCGTGTGGTTGGCGGCACAGCTGCTGTAATATTGGAACCTGTCGGGCCGGAAAGCGGCACGCGGCCAGTACCTTACGATTTTAATCAAAAAGTCCGCGAACTCTGCGATGAATTTGGTGCGCTGCTCATCTTTGATGAAGTAGTGACCGGATTCAGGTTAGGTGTGGGGGGAGCGCAGGGCTATTTTAATGTACGCCCTGATCTGACTATTTTTGGCAAATGTGTAACCGGCGGTTACCCCATGGCGGGCGGTGTTGGAGGTAAAGCTGAAGTTGTGCAGCGTTTTGCTGCAGGCATCGGCGGTACAGGCGAGCGAGCTTATGTTGGCGGAACGCTTTCTGCGAACCCAATTTCCTGTGTGGCAGGCTACTGGGCACTGAAAGAGATTGAGCGTACCAATGCGGCAGTGATTGCCGGCAGAGCGGGCGACCGTCTTACAAAGGGCTTGCAGAATATCATTCAGAAGCACGCATTGCCTTTTGTGGCCTATAATACAGGCAGTATTTGTCATCTGGAAACTTCTGGTACCATGCTGCTTGATTTTAAACATCCAATGAGATTGGCAAAAGAGCTTAAGCATAGAAAGTTCATGATGGAGGAAATGGGTGCAGCGTATATGGCAAGCGGTATTGTTACTTTGGCTGGCAGCCGTATGTATACCAGTTTAGCCGATACGGATGAAGTCATTGATGATGCGCTTAACCGCTTCGAATCGGTTCTCTCACAAACCGCACACGCCATCTAATGTCAGATTCAGCCACTATTCTTGCTGTTGATTTAGGCACAAGCGGAGTCAAAACTGCTTTAATCAGCATTAGCGGTGAGGTTTTTGGCTGGGAAGCAGAATCCATTGAAACCTTGTTTACCCCGGGTGGCGGGGTTGAACAGCGCCCTTCTGATTGGTGGGCCAGTTTTGTAAATAGTTCACGGCGCTTGCTTCATCGCCAGCACCATAAAGCAGAAAATATCAAAGCCATCTGTTTTTCAACCCAAGGCGAAGGTACCATTCCTGTTGATAATGAGGGCAATCCGCTCATGAATTGCATCCTCTGGATGGATATGCGCGGTCAGCCTCATTTGCAAAAACAGCATAAGGGCCTACTCAATCTGCAAGGGGTCAGCCTAAGCCATGTGGTCGAATGGGTGCGTAAAACAGGCGGAATGCCCTCCGCAACAGGGAAAGACCCCGCCTCGCACATGCTTTTTATCCGGGATCAATTTCCCCATATTTACCAGCGCACTGCTCGCTTTTTGAATGTGCTGGACTATATAAATTTTAAGCTTACAGGCAGGTTTGCGGCAACATTGGATTCTATTCTTACCTCCTGGCTTACGGATAACCGTGATTCCAACCATATCCACTATGACTCTTTGCTGATCAGGCAAAGCGGAATAGATGCTGATAAGCTGCCTGAAATTATCAGATGCACGGATATAGTGGGGGAGATTCGCCCTGAAATCGCAAAGGAGTTAGGTCTTCCTTCCGGAATAAAAGTGGTTGGTGGTGCCATCGATAATACCGCTGCAGCTATTGGGGCAGGCAGCATTGCCGATTTTGACACACACGTATACTTAGGAACATCTTCATGGATGGCAGCCCACGTGCCCTTCAAGAAAACAGATATTCTGGCTTCGCTGGCATCTTTGCCCTGCGCCATTCCCGGCCGCTATCTGCTGATGGCCTTGCAGGCAACAGCGGGCGGTAATCTTGCTTTTCTGCGTGATAAGATCCTTTACAACAAGGACCGTTTGCTAAGGGAAGAAAAAGCCAAAGATATTTTTGAGATTTTCGACAAGATCGCAGAGGAAGTGCCTGCTGGCGCAAGAGGGGTCATCTACACCCCCTGGATTTGGGGGGAGCGGGCACCAGTAGAAGATCGTACCTTGAGGGCAGGCTATTTCAACATGTCTCTGAACAATTCCCGTGAAGATATGATAAGGGCTACTTTTGAAGGTATTGCTTATAACACCCGTTGGCTTTTGCAGCCCTTTGAAAAATTTATGGGTAAACCTATCGGGCATATCAATTTGGTGGGCGGAGGTGCCCAGGCTGATGTATGGTGTCAGATTATTGCGGATGTCATGAATGTAGAAATTAGACAGGTCAAAGACCCGATTTATGCCAATGCCAGAGGCGCAGCATGGATTGGGGCGGTAGGCATTGGAGAAATAAACTTTGAGGATATCCACTCTTTGGTGAAAATTCAAAAAATATATTTGCCAACGCCAGAGCACCGCGGCATTTACGATGAAGGCTTTGCAGTATTTAAGGAGCTATACAAGAAACTTAACCCAATTTATAAGCGTCTTAACCATTAGGAGGCGCATATGCAAGCTAAGTCTGCAAAGCTTTATTCCTACCGCTGGGTAGTATTGGCTGTCTTTATGTTAGTTAACTTAGCCATTCAGACTCTTTGGATTTCCTATGCCCCTGTAAGTAGTTTGGCCAGCGCTTATTTTGGTGTGGACGACTCAAAAATTGCCTTGCTGGCCATGGTCTTTATGATTGCATTTATCCCCTTTTCTTTGCCCGTTTCCTGGGCTATTGATACTTGGGGTTTTAAAAAAGCAGTATCCATTGGCGCCGTGATGATGGGCGTTTTTGGTCTGGCCAGGGGTATGGCAGGGCAAAACTATCTTGCTGTACTTTTAGCTACGATAGGGCTGGCAATTGCTCAGCCTTTTTTCTTGAATTCATGGACCAAATTGCCTGCTTTATGGTTCAGCTCCAAAGAGCGTGCCACGGCTGTTGGCCTGGTAACGTTAGCTAACTTGGTTGGCACAGGGCTCGGGCTTGTGCTTACTCCCATTCTGGTTGAGAAAATGGATCTTGGCCGAATTCAATGGTTCTATGGACTTTTTGCTGCCATAACTGCTCTTTTGTTTTTGGCGTTTGCTAAAGAAAAACCTGCTACCCCGCCAGATGATAACGAGAAAGGCGCTCGCTCGCTGATGCTTGACGGCCTAAAATATGCATTGTCCATTAAAAACTTTTGGCTTTACCTCTTTGTCATGTTTGTTGGTATGGGCATCTTCAATGGTGTAACTACCTGGGTGGAAGGTATTATCCGCCCACGTGGGTTTAACCCAACCGATGCCGGTTTGGTTGGCGCGCTGATGTTGGTCGGCGGTGTTTTGGGCGCGGTTGTAATCCCGGCTCTTTCGGATAAAAGGCAGAAAAGAGTGCCCTACCTAATGCTCGGTTTTGCTCTTAGTATTCCTGGCCTTTTGGGGCTTATTTTTGCGGGAGAAAAATCGCTGCTTTTCCTTTCAGCAGCCTGGTTGGGGTTCTTTCTGGTGGGTGCCAGCCCAGTTGGCATGCAGTATGCCGCTGAAGTGACATTTCCAACACCTGAGGGTACCTCCGCGGGAATAATTCAACTTTTTGGGCAGGGCTCTGTCGTTTTTGTCTCGATGTTGGGCGCACTAAGAGATCATTCCGGGGCTTTTACCCCTGGGCTTTTACTTGCTGTTGGACTTTTGATGGTAAGCCTCTTGCTTATCAGCAGGCTCAAGGAAACCACTTAATACGCTCATGCTGCCAAAGGGCTGCGCTGTAGTATTTAAAAACAAAAAGCCCTCCATTGTAATGGAAGGCTTTTATGGGCGCGATAGGGCTCGAACCTACGAACCTCACGGATGTGAACCGTGCGCTCTAACCAACTGAGCTACGCGCCCAAAGAAGAAACGTCATTATAGCAAGGTAAATATGGTGTGTCAATTTTTTGCCGCTGCATTTTAGCCCAGAAATTCTCCTTATTCTACAATTCCTGCTCATCTGCATTGATTTTCTTGTCTTTGGGCATCATCAGCAGGGCCAAAAGGCCAAAAGGCAGCGCCAGGGCTGCTACCATAAAGGTAAAGGCCATCCCTTTGGCGTCTGCAATCCGGCCTGCTACCACGGCCGCAAGGGCCTGAATGATGAAGTTAAGAGCCATAAAAATGCCGTTGGCAAAAGAACGATCTTCAGGGAAAAACTCCATAATAGTCGCAATCATTACCGGCAGCAGCGAAAGGCCAAAGAAGCCGCAGAGAATGAGCATTGGAATCTTTACCCAGCCTTGCGTGTTGAGGAAAAGCAGCATGCAAATAGGTGTGAGAATAATGGAGGCAAAAAGTATTTTCCTGCGGCCAATTTTATCGCTTAGACTGCCCGCAATGTAAGAACCAACCGCTCCCGCTGAACCTGCAACCGCCATCCCTGCACCGGCAAAGATAAGGCTTGCCCCCTGAGACCTGAGAAAAGTGGGCATAAAAGTGCTCAACATAACGGACATGAGCGCTCTGGTGATAAGCAGAAGAGCCATCGGCACCATCACCATCTTAATGCCAGAAAGAAAAGCCGTTTTATTGACCTTTGGCGTTTTATTTTCTCCGCGGGTATCTACATTTCGGGTGGCAAAAAAGAGAAAGACAGAAACCAGCAGCCCGCCAATGGCCATTAAGGGCAGGCGCCTAAGTCCAATGACACCTACAATGGTCATAACCAGCAGGGGGCCAAGCGAATAGCCTAATTCTCCGCCAATCATCCAAAAGCTCATTCCCTTGCCAATTCGCTTGCCAGAAAAGTGACTGGTCACGCCTGGGCCAACGGAATGAAGCCCGGATGAGCTAAGCCCGGCAATCAAAAGCAATGGCACCAGCAAGGCATAGGAAGGTATTATTCCGAGACTGCTCATCACTAATGAAGTAATAGCCGGGGCAAGCACAATCAGCCAGCGCAGGTTTTTCCGGTCAGCCAGGTAGCCGATGGCTGGCTGCAAGACGGAGGGCAGAGTGTATACCATGCTGAGCGCGCCTGCCATCGTGTTTGTGAGTGAAAATTTTTCAATCAGCAAGGGCAGAAGCGCTGCCAGCCAGCTGGCGTAAGTATCGTGCAGCGCATGCGCGAAAGTAATCAGCTCTACGCCTTTGTAATCAAACTTGTCTTTCAGCTTTTTGTTTAAAGCCGGGTTGTGTTCAAGCTCAACAACCAGTTCTGGGAGGAATTCATTTTCTTGTTCCATAAAAGCCTTTCCAAGGCTAATTCTACATCTCGGGGCTTTATTCACAGAAAAATTGGTTCACTTGCGCTCATATTCCTTCTTGCAACGGTTAAGAAGCGGTTAAAAAACTTCCCTAAAGGGCCTTTTCTATAGAGAATCTATGGTATTTACAACAAAAGTTCGGGATAATAAATAGGTGAGGTGAAATATGTATGATACAAAGTTTAATGAAAGTCATAAAAGTTCGTCCGGGAAGGCACCAAAAATGCCGCAAATAAAGAAAAGCGTTTGGACTTTTTTAATTTTGATTCTGCTTGGAGTCATTGTTGTGGCTAATTCCATACACATTATTCCTGCGGGTAGTATCGGTGTTATTACGCGCTGGGGTGCCGCGCAGCGAGTGGCTTACCCGGGCTTGGGTCTGCACATTCCCTTTGCAGAAAATGTGATTTTGATGAGTGTGCGCACGCAGAAGGATCAGGTTGAGGCAACGGCGATGTCTAAAGACTTGCAGGTGGCAAGCTCTGCAGTGGCAATCAACTATCACTTGGATGGCACACAGGCCATTACCGTATATCAGAACATTGGACCTGACTATGCAAATGTGATTATTGCGCCGGCTTTGCAAAACACTTTCAAGGCAACCACTGCCCAGTATTCAGCCGAAGAGCTTATTACCCATCGCGAGGATGTTCGCGTGCAGGCTGAAAATGACCTCAAGGCTGAGCTGGCTAAATACAACGTGGTGGTAGAGAACTTTAACATTGTGAACTTTGACTTTTCGCCGGAATTTCAGGCTGCAATTGAACAAAAGCAGGTTGCGCAGCAGCAGGTGGAAACGGCCAAGCAACGCCTGAACCAGGCCCAGATTGATGCCCAGGCTGAAGTTGCCCGTGCAAAGGGCCAGGCTGACGCGCAGAAAGCCCTTAAAGATACCGGCGCACTTACCCAGGAATACTTGAACTATCTTTTCCTTACCAAATGGAACGGTATTCTGCCCCAGGTAATGAGCGGTGGCACAAACACCATGGTGGATGTTTCTAAATTCATGGGCACGGAGCCTGCAAAATAGTGAATTAATGAATAAAACAAGCCGGAGCAAAATTCCCCGGCTTGTTTTATTTAAAAAATTGTTTAGCTTTAGGCTTTTAGTTTTTCTTTGATAAAGGCGACGCTGATTTTTTTGTTTGCATCCGCAACTGGCCGTTTGTCATTAACCGCCATCTTCACTTCTTCCATCAGGCCGAGATCCCCGAGCAGGCTTGCTCCAACAATAACACCTTCGCGCAGGACAAAGCCGGCAAAGCAATCCCTTTTGGTCTCAGTCAGAAGCAAGTCTTTTTCATCTGCAGGTGCTACTTGGCCCACACTAAAGAGGTCAATGCCCAGAACTTTAAGCTTAGCGGAAGGCGGCATTTCCTTGAAGACATCTTTTTTTCCGGCGGCATTGTGCCCAGCAACAGTGCCTTGTGCCTTGGCGGGCAGCCAAAGGCCGTAAAGTTTACCATTACATTCGCAGATATCCCCAGCCGCGTAAATATCTGCTTCAGAGCTGCGCATTTGTTCATCCACTACAACCCCTTTATTGACCTTTAGATTGGCGGCCTTCGCTAAGTTGAGATCGGCAGCAACTCCGGTGGTAATGAGCACAAGGTCGGCAGGCAGTTCGCTTCCATCTTCAAAAGCTACCGCTTTTACTGTTGTTTCGCCTCGAATTTCTTTAACTTTACCCCCGGTTACCACTTTAATACCCATCTTTTTGATGCTTTCTTCAAGCTTTTTACCGCCTTCTTTGGGCAATTGGCGTGGCAAAAGCCAGTCAAAAGTTTCGATAACAGTTACATCTACGCCACGTTTGGCAAGGGCTCCAGCATTTTCAAGCCCCAGCAAACCGCCGCCGATGCAGATGACCTTAATAGGGGAAGCGCAGCAATCCAGTATCTGGTCCGCATCCGTATGGGAGCGTACAGTCATGACACCCTTTAGGTCCTTGCCCGGGAAGGGTGGCACAAAGGGCTGAGCTCCATTGGCTATGATTAATTGATCATAAGAGAGGTCGCTTTTATCAGAAAGGATGAGTTTTTTCTTTTTTGGTTCAATTACTTCTACTTTGTTTTCAAGCAACAGTTCGATTTGATGGGTTTTATACCAGGCCTCTGTGTGCAGCGGCAGTTTGGATTCATCGATTTCACCGGCTAGGTAACGGGTAAGGTTCATTCTGAAATAGGGCAATTCACTTTCACTGCAAATCAGCGTAATCTTGCCTGTATCATCCACCTCACGAATTGCTTCTGCCGCGCTGACCCCGGCAATACCCCCGCCAATGATTATGTAATGGGTTTGTTTTTTATTGGTCATGTTTGCCATGGCTCCTTTTATAAAATATCTTTAACAACAAAGAAGATTTTATTCTGTGTAAACGGGAAAAGCAAAACTTAGCTTAAACATTTACACAATTTTATACAGCTGAGTAAGATCAGAGGTTTGGCTTTCCTCTCTTTCATATTGTGTAGATTAGCTTAAGCTTGTCTATGCTATAATGCAACGCGGCGGTGTAAGGTGAATTCGTGCCCGCCAACGAGGAAATATGTTTAAAAAAATCGCCCAATTCTTTGGCGCTGACCCGCATAAAAGAAAAATTAATGACTATTCGGCCATTGCTGACCAAATCAATACGCTTGAGCCGATTTTTGAAAAACTCAGCGATGAAGCGCTGAAAGAAAAAACGCATGAATTCAAAAACAGAATTCAAAAAGGTGAAACACTGGATGAGCTTCTGCCGGAAGCCTTTGCCACCGTGCGGGAAGCCAGCAAGCGCGTGCTTGGGCAGCGCCACTACGACACGCAGATCATCTGCGGTATCAATCTGCACCATGGCGCCATTTCAGAGCTGCGCACAGGGGAAGGTAAAACGCTTTCTTCCACACTGCCCCTTTACCTTAATGCCCTTGAAGGAAAAGGCGCTCATCTGGTAACCGTAAACGATTATCTTGCCCGACGTGATGCCCGCTGGATGGGTTCCATTTATCATTTTCTGGGCCTTTCTACAGGGGTGCTGCAAGGCGCACGTGACAGCAGCGGCCAAACTCTGGCCTTTGTATATGACCCTAACGAACGGAACCTGAAAGAAGAAAATGATTTGCTGCGCCCTTGCCACCGCAGGGATTCATACGCGGCGGATATTACCTATGGCACCAATAGTGAATTTGGTTTTGATTACCTGCGCGATAATATCACCATGCGCTGGAGCGACCGTGTACAGCGCGAGCATCACTTTGCCATCATTGATGAAGTAGATAATATCCTTATTGATGAAGCCCGTACACCTCTGATTATTTCCGGCCAGTCCCACGAAGATAGCGCTAATTACGTGCGCATGGCTCAGGTTGCAAAAGCACTCAACCCGGAAGATTATGAGGTCGAAGAAAAGGAACGCGCCATCTCGCTTACTACACTTGGCGTGGCTCATGTAGAAGACCTGCTTGGTGAACCCCTTTCGGACCCTGACCGCCCAGAGGATGTGACCCCTGAACAGGCACGTTTGCTGGGCTACCTGGAGCAGGCCTTAAGAGCCCAATATCTCTTCCACCGCAATAAGGATTACATTGTTCAGTCCGGAGAAGTTGTGATTGTGGATGAGTTTACCGGCCGCATGATGCCCGGCCGGCGCTGGTCTGATGGTCTTCATCAGGCGGTTGAGGCCAAAGAGGGCGTGAAGGTACAGCCGGAAAATGTTACAGAAGCTACCATCACCATCCAAAACTATTTCCGAATGTATAAAAAACTGGCTGGCATGACGGGTACTGCCGAGACGGAACAGGAAGAATTCTTCCGTATTTATAAGTTGGAAGTGCTTCCTATCCCTACCAATCTGGAGTATCGAGCCATGCGGGCCAATTCAGGCTTGGCTGCCGCTGAAGAAAAGGATGATGAGGGTTACAAGTACACTTACTATTACAACCCTAACGAAAGCAGTCAAAAACCACTGTACTTTAAGCGTAAAGATTATCCTGATGTTATTTACCGCAACAGCGAAGGCAAACTGCGCGCTATCGTTAAAGAAATTGCGCAGTTCTATGCCCTAGGCAGGCCGCAACTGGTTGGCACTACTTCTGTTGAGAATTCAGAAAAACTTTCAGGACGCCTGAATGCGGAAGGCGTGCGCAGGCTGATGCAAACCCTGCTTCTTCGTCAGGCCTGGCTTAAATCTCAGGGAAAAGACGATGATGACTTCAGCGCTGCCCCGGAACTGGAAATGCTAAGACAACCGCTCGAACTTATCAAAGTCCCTGAAATGCGGCGGCTGGGATCCCAATTCGGCTTGACGAGTATGGACCCTGGCGACGAAAGCAATAAGGCGATTTTGCTTAAAGCCTTAAACTTGGATGAAAGCGCATGGGAGCGTTTTAAGCCAAGCTTTGAAGCCGGTATACCTCATAAAGTGCTGAACGCCCGTAAACATACAGAAGAAAGCCTGATTATTGCCGGGGCAGGTGCTTTTGGCGCTGTGACCATTGCCACCAACATGGCGGGCCGCGGTGTGGATATTAAACTGGGCGGTGAACTGCCCGAAGAACAGCTTTCCAAGTTGAATCAGATTATTGCTGCCCACACTAATGCCGACCCCTATAACATGACCATGCAGCAGCGTTTGGACACAATCAAAGACTTGCCTGATGAACTGGATGAGGAAGAAAAAGCAGCCGTAGAAGGCTTTTTAAACTACATGCAAAGTATGCACCGCGTGCGGACTTTAGGTGGCTTGCATGTAATTGGTTCTGAACGGCATGAGGCCCGCCGTATTGATAATCAGTTGCGCGGTCGGGCTGCCCGTCAGGGTGACCCGGGTTCTTCTCGTTTTTATCTGGCATTGGATGATGACCTGATGCGCCTTTTCGGCGGTTCAAATATGGAAAACTTGCTGAGCCGTTTCAAAATTGATGAAAATGTGCCCATTGAAATGGGTATGATCGGCAAGATGGTGGAACAATCGCAAACCCGCGTAGAGGGGGCGAACTTTGATGTGCGCAAGCATCTGCTGGAATATGACGACGTGCTTAATTCCCAGCGCAATCGTATCTATCAGCAGCGCGACAAGATCTTCAAAAAAGATGATTTGCATGATGATGTAAATCAGATGTTAGAAACAGAACTTAACAGCCGAGTGCAAAAAGCTCTGGAAGAGAAAGATGAAGTTTGGAAGCTGCTGGCCTATCTTGAAGACCTTCAGCCGGCAATCAGCACACCCTGGGTGGAATATCCTTCCTTTACGCAAAAACTGGCCATGCAGGAATTGGGCACGCCCAGTTCCCTGGATGCTTTAAAAACAAAGCTTCTGCAAATGAGCCGTGATGCAGTAGAAGCCGAAAACGCCTATCTTGAAAAAAGTGTTGCAGAAATGTTGGATAAGGGAGATCAAACCCTCAAATCGCAGTTGGCCGACCGCGGGGATGCCTTGGATGCCTATCTGGAAACTTTTGATGCCGAGCAGCCGCATGACCTGCAAGCCGAACTGACAGCTATTATCCAGACCCCCGTCAGGCTAAGCAATTCTCAGCAGAAAGAACTTTTTCAAGACCCAACTTCAATGAAGCCTGCCCTGCGTGAGACGCTTAAGACAGGCCTTACACTGCAATTGGTCAGAAGGGCTTTGCTTACCCTGGAAAGACGTTTTAATGAAGATTGGCCCATTAAGGCTACTGAGCTGGCTGTTAAGCCCTGGGCAGAAGTTAAGCAAACTATTCTGGAACAAGTGCGCGGAACCCTGCAAAAGCGCGTTGAGCGTCTTTTTGGGGCGGAAGGGGAATTGGTGCGTGACTTGGATGCCAATATTGAATTGCTTACAAATGGGCTTGCTGATGATGCAGCCCGGCTTAAAGCTCTGCAGATGACCACGCAGGGTGCCAAAGTAAGCTTTGACCCGCGTTCTCACAAGCGCGTAATTAAAGCCAGTGACCGCTTGAACTATCTCTTTTCCATGGCGGAAAAGGTTGACAGGAAATTGCCCGAAAAACTTTCCCAAAGCGTTCTTAAACATCTTTACGAGGCAGAAGATAAATTTGTCACCATTTTTGGGAATGCGGAATGGGAACATATCCGCATGAACAACCTGACTCTCGGGCAGACCCCGGAAGAAACACGCGGTGAACTTAAGACCTCTTTAGGCGAGCAGGCTTTTGAGAACGTTTCTGATTCTCTGCTCGGCGAACTTTCGCCAGAAGAAAAAGAAAAAGTTGTTCCGGCATTGGGCGCAAATGCTCAAAACCGTATTTACCGCCAGCTTTTGCTTGAAACCATTACGGATTCTTGGGTTGAATATCTAACGAAGATGGAAGCATTGCGTATATCCATTTCAATGGAATCTTACGCTCAGCAAGACCCTTTGGTGAAGTACAAACAGAAGGCCAGCAACATGTTCTCTGAGTTGCTTTCCGAGGTGCGTCAGCGCGTAATTGGCACTATCTTCCACTATCGTCCCATTCTGCCTGAAACAGGAAAAGGCCAGGCAGCAAAAGCAGAAGAGTTGATGCCTAATGGGGATTCTGTTCTTAATGCAGCCCAGCAGCAAAGCCCCCAGCCGGGCGGTAAGAAAAAGCGCAAGCGCCATTAAGTAATGAAGTAATGGTATTTTTTAGAAAACATACACACGATGAAGATGAGAAACTAATTCACCTTTTCTAAAGTTGAGGGTAATGATGCAAGTTTTAGTAACCAATGATGACGGTGTGTTTGCCCCAGGCCTTTCTGCCATTGCTGTTGCCTTGCAAGAGGCCGGCTGCCAGGTAACGATTTGTGCACCGGATAAAAACTGGTCTGCCTGCGGCCATGTCAAAACGCTTACCCGTCCACTGCGTATCTTTTCAGTGAGTTTGCAGAACCGGATTGAAGCTTTTGCCTGTGATGGTGCCCCATCTGACTGTGTTGCGCTGGCGGCAATGGGTGCTTTGGAGCGTGAGTTTGATTTTGTTGTCTCAGGCATCAACCCAAACAACAATATTGGCATTGATGTAACCTATTCTGGAACCGTCACTGCCGCAATGGAGGCTGGCCTGAATGGTCTGCCGGGTTATGCAGTTTCGTTGGATAACCAAAAAGAGGGCGCTCAGGCGGAAGCTCTGAAGCAAGGCGCAAAGGCTGCGGTAAAAGTGATTAAACAGCTTCATTCCCTTGGTGTAAATAATGACCAAGCCCATGACCTTGTTTGGAACATTAATTTACCCTTTAAACCAGAGGGTAATTTTCTGGGTGTGCGTTTTACAACGGCAGGGGTTCGTGTATACAGAGACCGGATGGAAAAACGCCATGATCCATATGGCAAACCCTATTTCTGGATTTGCGGAGATATGCCGGCCGGTCGCGAAGAACAGGGCAATGAGTATGAGGCAATCCGTCAGGGTTATATTTCCGTTTGCCCCATCCGAATGAACATGACAGATACAGGCATTCTTGAAAGCCTGAAGGATGCCAAATTAACGCTCTAATTGCGTGAACTTACGCTATTATTTTCTGTCTTTCTGTCAAGTTTGGTAACAAATAAAAGGGTGGCAATGATGACCGCAATTAACAAAATGGCTGAAACGCGGTAATCCAAATAAGGCGGAATGCCCCAAAGCGGCGGCAGGTATGCATTGGGTTCAATAATCCACAATGTGAGTGGAATATAGAATTGGGCAGGATGGGCAAACAGGTAAAGTACCGCAACCACAATCGCCGCAAACATGTACCTTTCGTGCATGCCAGGCAGAAAACTGGCACAAATTAAAATGGAAAGGAGGGCAAAATCAGGCATATTAAAGGCTGAAAGCTGAATTCTTTTTTCTCTCAGAGCCGCAATAAAACCAGCCAGCAATAAAGTGAAAGTAAGTAAAACACCCGGCAGAGCAAACTTAGCATAATCATCCGGCAGAAAGTTGTAAATGTTGCCGAAGTTAAACACTGTTTTGGGGTAGGCTGCAACTTGCCCAAGATAAACAGAAAAAACCTCTTGAAAAGGCCGCCCTAAGAGAAGGGCAGGTATGGAAATTACTACCAGAACCAAAGGAATCCAAAAAAATTTAAAAAAACTGTACTTTTTCGTTTTAAAGAAATGCAATCCCAGAAAAGGCAGGAAGAAAATAGCTTGCAATTTAAAGCTAAAGGCAAGTCCATAGGCAATAAAGGCTAAGTCAAACTTTTCTCTGGATAAGAAGTAAAGAGAAATGAGCAAAAAACTTGTGTAAATGATATCAACCTGTCCCCATACTGCACCATTCAGGATGACTGAAGGCAAAAAATAAAAGCAAAAGTAGGCCATTACGGGCATGTAACGTTTTTCAGGAGCTGGGTAAAGCTCTTTTACATATAAATAGATAAAAGTGCCTGCCAGCAGCTCAAAACAAGCGGTAAGCGCTTTTATTTTTGCCATGGTTGAGCCCGGAAGGTAAGTCATCATTGCCAGAAAATACTGGTAACTTACCGGATAGTCTGATTGCAGGGTAGCAATACCGGCAAACCCCCCAGCTTTTTTTAAATGTTCAACCCAGGGGATAAAGTCGTAAAGCATGTCGTATGTTTCAAAACCGCGTTGGGTATTGCGTAGAAAAAGCCCAAAGAGGGTAGCAAAAAGCATGAGCACCCAACCATAGCGCTGCCAGAAGATATCTGTCTTTAAAACCAACTTGTTTTTTGTGGCTTCTTTCATGGCAGGCAATTCTCCTGAGGGAAGTACGCTTTGCAAACATCGTTACGGATAAAAAGAAGCCCGGTTGAATCTTGATAGAGCAAATGGAAACCTTCAATCTGAGTTTGCTGTGCATCACGATAGAAACGCTGGCTTTCTGCAAATTGGGCTGGGTCTATTCCAACGGCATTGGGATTGAGGTAATCAGCAATGCGTTGGGCGGAAAGCATCAAAATGGTGAATTGATTTTCCTGAATAAAGGGGTAATTCAGCAAATCGTAGCTTGTGGCAGATTGCCACTGGCCTGTGGGCGGCAGGTAAAGACGATAGTCATAATAAACTTTTTGCGGCTGGTTTTTAAGCCCTTGCAGCTGAGCTATGCTTTCGTGGTAGAACCTGATTTTGGGGTTATTATCCATTGCCTGCAAGCGATTTCTGATGATGGCAATATCTTTCTCAATGAAAATGAAGGCTTGAAAAAGCAAGATGATGATTAAACCAAGCTGAACAACCCAAGGAATACCCCATTTCGTTTTGGTTTCCCTCCATGAAACGGGCAGCATAAACGCAAAGTTTGAAAAAAGCGGCAAGGCTACAGGCAGCCAGTATTGGTATTTAAAATGTGTAAAAAAGAAGACCGAGATGCTGAGGGGTAATACCCATGCAAGCACAAGCGCGGCAAGAAAGCGGCTGGTTTTCTGGGAAAGGCCATAAAGGCTGATCACAAGGGCCAAAAGAATAAAAGCAAATGAGCCATAGTTATCTTTAATAATAGGCAGGCTGGCTGCTAAACCCTTAGGGTAGATAATTCCATACCCTTTGTTTAACCATTCTGCTTGTCCGCGAAGGGTATAGTAATATTGTTCTCTCCCATAGCTGGAAAACAGAAAAGCATTGCTAAGCACGAAAGTGAGCGTCATCAGCCCCATAAAGCACAGTCCGGAAGCAAGGGCATGCCTGGAGGTTCCCTGTTTTTTTACTACATACCAAATCAGGCAAAGCAGAACGGCAAGGAAAAAGTAAAACCCTACCAGTTTGGTTGCAGTGAGCAGTCCGCAAACAACAGCTGCCCAGCGGAACTCTTTTCCAAGCCGGTGTTCATCCTTCCAAAGCAGATAAAGCACCAAAGCGCAGAAAAATAAAACCAACCCGTCAGGGTGCAGCCAAAAGGCATTGCGCATTGTAGCAGGGAGGATGGCAAGCAACAGAAAAATGGCTGCAGAACGCCAGCTTTTAAACTGATCCTGGATGTAGGTGATAAGCAGTAAAGCAGCGAGTGTGGGCAAAACACTGAGAAGCTGCCTAAGCACGGTCATCATGAGGGGGAAGTTCCCTTCAAGCCCCAAGCCTCTTAAAACAAGCATAATGAGCGCGCCAAGCCCAAAAAAAGGCATTCCATAATAATAATATTCGTAAACAATAAAATGCCCTAAAGCTTCTTTGAGGGTAGCCCCTCCGGAAATCATGCGCTGCATCACCGGGATTACAACGCCTTCGTCCGGTTCAAGCATGCTCACCATTGCCAAATTTTCAGAGGCTTGCTGGTTAGGGATTATCAATAGACAGAAAAAATGCAAACACAGCAAAAAGAGTATAAAAAGAACAGTGGTTTTTTTTTCGTGCATCATGAAAATTATAGCTTATCAAGCACAAATTAGGCTTCAGCCAACTTGGTGAAACATGGCAATTGCATCTAAATAGTGAGTAGTGAACCTGCATCAAATAACGCGTGACCCTGGATGCAGTGAAGGGTCTGGCAGTCATCCGGGCTAAAGCCCTCAAGATAGAAAAGGCCGGATGCTTCGGAAAACACCTCAGCATGACGAGCTGATTGGATGCTTTGGAAAACCAATTTCAAGCCTACCCGTCACCCTGAACGCAGTGAAGGGTCTGTTCTTTTGCTTTCCCAGACCTATAAAACGCAAAAGGCCAGATGCTTTGGAAAACACCTCAGCATGACGAAAAGAGGAAGGCATGAAAAAAAGGCTGCAAGCAAGTGAGAGGGAGCTTTTCGCATGCGAAAAGTGACACCCGCAGAAAGGTTTTCGTGCCAAAAGTCCCCAGTCAATGAGGAAAATGCTTGAAAAGATGTAATTGCCCTGCTTGGTGAAAGATAAAGCGCTATTTTGTGTCTTCAAAACCTGATTTGAATGACTCTGGTATAGAATTGTTTCATGCTGCCGAGTTATCGTATTAGACAACGAGACTATCTTTTGGAGATTCTGAGAGCCCTTACAGAAGAGCTTAATCTGGAGGCCTTGCTTACGCGCATTCTCTCTTTGTCCATAGATATGCTTTCCGGGCAGGCCGGTTTTATTTCTCTGATTGACGAGGATGAAACATGGGAAATTCAGGTGGCTCAAGGAATTCCTGGAGCACTGGTGAGTCGCTTAAACCTTTGGGCAAAAAACTTAACTCAGTCGGATAAAGCTCCGAATTTACTTCCCGAAATGAACCGTTTTCTTAAAGATGTCTCTATGGGCGCCATGAACGGCATCAGCCTTCCGCTGACCGTGCACGGGAAAAGCATTGGGGAAATTTATGTGCTTCGCAGCACACAGGTTATTTTCAATGCGGATGACTTATCTATTCTGGGTAGTTTTGCAAACCAGGCTGCTATTGCGGTGCGCAACGCGCGCCTCTACAACCAATCTATTGAACACAGCCTGCGCCTGGCTGCCCTCATCAATGCGGTTGTTGAGGGGATTTTAATTCTGGATACGGACTTTAAAGTCTCCAAAGTTAATACCAGTCTGGAAAGAATGCTTAACCGGCAGCAGTCTGAATTGTTGGATAAGCCCTACGCTGAAGTTATTCAGTGGATTCGCCAACCGCATGGGACTTCCATTGAGGACTCAGTACGTACATACTGGGTGAAATATTCCAGAGAAGAACTCTTGCTTGAAGGCGAAATTCAGCGCGGGGGAGGCTTGAAAGCACTTCCGGTTTCAATGTACTACGCTCCTTTATTTGATGAAAAAGGGCGGCTCATTAATATCATTGCCTCTTTACAGGATATCACCCGTTTCCGTGAAGCGGAAGAATTAAAAGAAAATTTTATTTCGGTCGTCAGCCACGAGCTGAAAACACCTATTGCCTTGATTAAAGGCTATGCCAGCACACTGCGGCGTGATGATGTAACCTGGGATAAAGAAACCATTCAGGAAAGCCTTGGCGTAATTGAGGATGAGGCAGATCATCTTACCTTGATGGTGGAAGATCTTTTGGATGCAAGCCGTTTGCAGGCAAGCGGTGGAATTTTGCTGAAAAAATCGGAACTTGACCTGGCAGAATTGGCAGCAGAAGTTGTAAAGCGTTTTAGAAAGCAAGATTACCCGCAAACCTTCAAGCTGGAGTTTCCTCTGGACTTTCCCTTGGTTGTGGGGGATGAACCACGTTTGCGGCAGGTGCTGACCAACCTGGTCGGAAATGCGGTAAAGTATACCCAGACTGGCGAAATTACGATACAAGGCGTATATAACACCCGTGAAGTAGAAGTTTCGGTGCGCGACCAGGGCAAGGGCTTTGACCCTGTTGATATTCCGCATATTTTTGAACGATTCTATCGTTCTGAAGAAGCCATCAAGTCCACCAAGGGCACAGGGCTTGGCCTTTATCTTTGCAAGGCTATCGTAAATGCCCACGGAGGTCGTATTTGGGTGGATGAAAGCTATCATACGGGGGCTTCAATCCATTTCGCAATTCCACGTGAAGATCAAAAAATACCCTTATTGAGGTTGCAAAATGACTCATCTGCATGAACTCACTGTAGCAGGATTCCATATCAATTATTTACCCGAAACAGGATCTACTAACGATGATTGTTTGCGTGCAGCAGAGGCAGGGGCACCGGAATATTCCGTTTTTGTGGCAGATCACCAAACACAAGGTCGCGGCAGGGGCGGCAGAACGTGGAATTCAACCCCTAAATCTTCATTGGCATTTTCCGTCTTGCTTTATCCAACACCTGAAAAAACCCGTTACGCAGGGCGTTTCAGCGCTTTGGGGGCCCTCAGTCTGATAAGAGCGCTTGAAAACTTGGAAGGAATTGAAAGCTTTATTAAGTGGCCTAATGATGTTTTGCTGAATTACAAAAAAATTGCGGGTGTCTTGGTTGAGTCTTTGTGGGATGGCGACCAGCTAAAGGCTATCGTTTTGGGTATTGGCATTAACATCAAAGAGGAATCCATTCCGGATGTTAAGCGCATCATTTACCCTGCTACCAGTATTCAAACTGAAACTTCGCGAATCATAAGCCGTTCTGTTCTGCTTAGTGAAATACTCAAGCAAATTATGGAACTGCGGCCGGTTTTTCCAACCAACGAGTTTGTTAAACTCTGGAATAATCATTTGGCTTTTAAAGGCAAAGAAGCCTACTTTCATTCGGATGACGGCAGGCTTCTGCGTTACCAGATTCAGTATGTGGATGAAGATGGTTGCTTAATTGTGCGCAATCACCTCGGTAAAATTCAAAAAGTTTCCTCCGGAGAGTTGGCGGCCTGAGAAGCCGCAGCCGCAGCGGCTGCAATTTCTTCTGCAGGGATTCGGGCAATGGCAGCTACGGAATCGTCATCTTCCATGTCCATGATTTTTACACCCTGGGTAGCACGGCCCTGAATAGAAATACTTTCTACTTTGGTTCGCATTACAATGCCGCCCTTAGAAATAATGGTGATTTCTTCATTATCCTGAACTACTTTTGCTTCTACGAGCCGGCCAATCTGTTCAGTTACATTGCGGTCAATGGTGGAAACGCCCAACGTCCCGCGTGATTTTGGGATGTATTCCTGTAAAGGAGTGCGCTTGCCTTTGCCATTTTCGGTAATGACAAGCAGGGTGCCGTTCTTTTCCACCACTTCCATACTTACAAGTTCATCGTTTTCCACAAGGTGGATGCCGGTAACGCCCATGGTTGTACGCCCTGTCTTGCGAACCTGGTTTTCATGGAAGCGTAAAGCCTTGCCTTCTTTGCTTACCAAAATCACGTCGTCAGAACCGTTTGTAGGCACTACCCAGCCTAACTCATCGCCTTCTTCAAGGCGAATGGCAATTAGCCCGGAGTTGCGTACCAAGCTGAAATCTTCCAGGGGAATGCGTTTTACACGGCCGCTTCGAGTAGCCATCACGCAGTAATTGAAGGCTTTAAAGTCCTTTACCGCCAAAATGGCTGTAACTGTTTCATCTGGCAGTAAATTGATGAGGTTGATAACCGGCAAGCCCTTGCTCTGGCGGCTTTCTTCGGGGATTTCAAAAACGCGCCCAGAATACACTTTTCCCTTGTCAGTGAAGAATAGCAGGGTATCGAGCGTGTTGCAGCGCTGGAAGTGAACCACTTGATCTTCCTGGCGCATAGACTGACCCAGCACGCCTCTGCCCCCGCGGCCTTGGGCACGATAGGCAAGGTCTGAAACGCGCTTAATATAACCGCGGTCGGTGATGGAGACAAAAACCGGTTCAGCCTGCACCAGCGACTCATCTGAAAGGTCAAGGTCCATATCGTGATCAATACGCGTTCGTCTTGTATCACCGTATTTATTGGCCACATCTTCCAGATCAGCACGAATGATGCTGAGAATGCGATGCGGATTGGCAAGAATATCCTCCAGGTCAGCAATTAAAGCCATGACCTGCTTGTGTTCTTCCTCGATCTTCAAACGCTCAAGGGCTGCAAGACGGCGCAACTGCATATCTAAAATTGCCTGAGCCTGCACTTCGCTCAAATTAAAGCGGCTTACCAGGTTGTTCTTGGCTTCATCCCCGTCTTTGGATTCGCGGATTGTTTTAATAACAGCATCCAGGTTGGCAAGTGCAATAAGCAGGCCATCCAGAATATGCGCCCGTTTTTTTGCTTTATCCAGATCAAACATTGTGCGCCGGGTAATAACCACTAAACGATGTTCAAGATAATGCACCAGGGCTTTCTTGAGAGAAAGCATATGTGGTTCGCCATTCACCAGCGCAAGCAGCTGCACTCCGAAGGTAGACTGAAGAGGGGTGTATTTATAAAGCTGGTTGAGCACTTTTTTGGGCTGGGCAGTGCGTTTGAGTTCAATGATGATGCGCATACCCTTTCGGTCAGATTCATCCCTGAGGTCAGAAATCTGGTCAAGCTTTCCTTCCCGGACGAGCTCAGCAATGCGCTCAATCAGGCTGGTCTTATTAAGTTGGTATGGTATTTCTGAAATGCGGATAACGAAGCGGTTGTTTTTTGCCTCTTCAATGGTGGCAACGCCGCGCATAATCAATCTGCCTCGGCCTGTGCTGTAGGCAGAACGGATCCCTTCATCGCCGACGATGATGCCTCCGGTCGGAAAATCCGGGCCGGGGATCACCTGCATCAGGTCTTCAATGGTTACATCTTCAATTTCATCGTAGCGGTCAATCAGAATTTCAAGTGCTTTTACCAACTCATGCAGATTGTGCGGCGGGATGTTGGTAGCCATCCCAACGGCGATGCCATTGGAACCATTCATCAACAGGTTAGGAATGCGCGCGGGCAAAACCTCAGGCTCTTGGAGGGAGCCGTCAAAGTTATCAGCAAAATCAACCGTATCCTTATCGAGATCAGAAAGAACTTCATCTGCTAATTTTGCCAGACGGGCTTCCGTATAGCGCATTGCCGCAGGGGGGTCACCGTCAATAGAACCGAAGTTGCCCTGGCCGTCAATAAGGGTATAGCGCATGGAGAAATCCTGCGCCATGCGCGCCATCGAATCGTAGACCGCCGAATCACCATGGGGGTGATACTTGCCAAGCACTTCCCCCACAATGCGTGCCGATTTTTTATAGGAAGAGCCGGAATGAATGCCCAGGTCATGCATGGCGTAAAGGATGCGCCGGTGCACGGGCTTAAGGCCGTCTCTTACATCAGGCAGAGCGCGGGCTACGATTACGCTCATTGCATAATCAAGATAGGCTGTACGCATCTGTGAATCAATATCCACAGATTGCAAATTGCCCGTGTTATCTACATTTTCTAAAATTGAATCACCGTCATTTTCTTCGATGGGTTCGTCAAAAGTGTTTGGATCTTCAGTCATGAATAGGTTCTGGCTTTCTATTTAAAATAGGCGAAATACAACCTTTCAATTATACCGCAGGCTGATGGAATTTGCTGCTGTTAACAAAGCAAAATTGAATTTTCAGGCTTTTTTAAGCCTTAGGGGCAAATATCACGAAAGGTGGTGGTAGTTGACCAAATAAGCCTGTCAGATTGAACAAAGTAGGCCAAATACGAATCAATATAGGGTTCTCCTGGATGTTGACAGCCAAGCACGATCATGTCTTCACCATTGGGTAGCGCTTCCTTAGGTTCTTGTCCGTCTGAAACAACCACATCATACTCCTTGGGTGTCAGCAGCTTGAAGGTATTTCCGCGGATGGGAGGGTCTTCGGAGATGGTGAGGTAGCCAGGGTAAATCCCCTTGCCGTAGAGGAACACAGTATTTGGCTTGTTAAAAAAGGCTTGCATTGCCTGCTGGTTAATGCCAATCTCTGCTTCAATTTTTTGCATGGGAAGCCGTTTGAGAACCGCTTCTTTGGATTCATTGTTGTAAATCTTGGGAAAAGACAGATTAACGAGTGGCAGGCTGAGACCGATGGCAAGAAAGAAGAAAGCAGTAAGCCATACTTTTTGTTTTTTATCAAATTTATTTTCTTTTGGATGGGCTTGTGAAGCTTTTGGATTGAAACGTGTAATACTTACCCAGGAAAGCATACACCATAGACCCAATAAATAATAAAAATACACTGTCCAGTCGATTGGAATCAGATAGCGGCTTCCGCTGGTTCTTACCAAGGCGTTTGAAAGAAAATATGACAGGTTAAATATAAGCGGGGCTAAGCCTGCCCAGCGGAATTGCTTCCAGGATTCAGAAAGCCCTATGCTGAGCAAAACAAGGTTAAACAAAAAGGCAATCTTCTGTTCAGGTGGTAAGCTGCCTGCCCAGGTGACAGGCTCACGCCAATATTCCTGTTCAAGAATAAGAGTCGGTTTTTGTGGATATATCTGAAAGGGCAAAATAAAAAGCGCTTTTATTTCATTGTTTAAAAAATGACCTAAAACAAGCTTAACCTTACTTTTATATAATGCGGGTGTTTCTTGAAGTATTTCTTCTAAAGATTCGGGTTGGTCCTCATTATTGTTGCCAGGCTGAATGGACTCCAGACCATTGGGAGGCGGATTTTTTGGGGTTGGAAGCGTTTCCATTTTTGCTGCAGCTGGAGTTGTTTTCCCGTCAGGTGGCTCAGGGGTGCTGCTTTGAATCTCTGCGGCTGCTTCATTTTCTTGTGGAATGCTTTTTTCTTCTGCGGAGGGTTCCTTTTCTTTAATTTGGTCAGGCGTAAACCGATGAATCAAGGCCTGTTCGATTTTCCAGGTTAAAGGGTCACGGTGATACACAGTGCGCGTGTAAAAAGTCCACGGCATAATAACAAGAACTGCGCCAAGCAAAAAGATTCCGGAACGTGCCAGAGCAAATCTTGGTTTTTTAAGGTTGACAATGCTCATGAACAAAAAGACGATTCCGATAACAACCAAAGTGTTAGAACGCACAAAAGTTGCGACGCCCAAGATGCCGCCTGCACTTAATGGCAATGCAAGAGAATTTTTGTCTTCTGAAAGCCACTTAAATATAAGCAGGCAGGCTAACAGTAATAGCAGTGCGGTTGGGAATTCCGTCATCATCAACCGGGAGTTTGATACAGAAATCTTAAATGTAAAAAGAAGGGCCGTAAACTCCTTTAGAATGGCAAAGGCTGCCAGGCTAAGCCCAAAAAGCCAACCTGCAAAACGCTTGCCAAGCAGATAAAGGCAGACGGGAAAGAAAGCCAGTAAGAGAATTTGTATATTGGTATTGATAAGGTAAGACTGCCCAAAGAAAAAACGCAGAAGTCCAAGAAAAAAAGAGTAAAAAGGTCTTTCAGCAAAAAATGGGGTTTCCAGTTTGCTGCCGATGATCATATATTGTCCGCTTAGGTCGAATGTGCGCGCATCGCTTTTGGGCAAAAAGCTGCCATCGGGAGGAAGAGGGCCAAAGAAAAACATACTATTGGAAAAAGGTGTCTTTATCCAAAGCAAGCTGGCCAGAGCCCAAATTCCAAAAATGAGCAGCGCTTCAACCATGATGCGCTTTTGGGCGTTTAATTTCCAACCCCTTTGCTTGCTGAGCCACTGCAGCCCTGAATCAATCAGAATGATAAATAACAGAATGGAGGCAAGGCCCACTGCCAATACAGGCACCCCGGCAACATTCCAGTAACGGCTGTCCGGCTGAAGGCCGATCCGTGTTGTTGTTACAAAAAGACAGAGAAAAGCGAACGTAAATAAACTGAAGAGCAAAAAACGTTCTTGGCGTTTTTGAAAAATCATTATTTTGAAAAAAAGTTGATGGCCTAAGAATAAGAGCATTAAGGCATAAAAAACAAAGCCTATAACTGCCATCACTTTGTTGATGAGGGGGTTTGTATCCCGAAATAACTCAGTCATTCCTGAGGTAAAAAGGATGAATAAAGCAAGCCCAAGGCAGCTAACCAAACGGATATGTTCAGAAATCCACCGGATTACCTCGGAATGAAAGATGGGTTTTAGTGGGCATTGAAGGTTGGAAGCTTTTTTGGCCAAGTTTACTCCGCAGATTAATTATAGCCTTGAAAGCCTGATCATGTTTGTGGCAAGCTTTGCCTTAATATTGTGAGAGAATTTCCTCAAGTATCAGAGCAACCCCGTCTTCTTCAATGGATGGGGCTATTTTGTGTGCAATTTCTTTGATCTGTGCTTCACCATTGGCCATGGCATATACTTTTCCTGCTCCTTCAACGAGTGAGAAGTCATTTCCGCTATCCCCAAAAGCAATGGTTTCAACTTTTGAGATGCCTAAAAGTTTTCCAAGCGCTAAAAGGCCTTTGCCTTTGCTGGCATTGTAAGCTGTAATCTCAACCTCTCGAGGGGAAACAGCGCTCACTTCCACCTTGTAACGCTGCATTAAGCTTGCTGCTAAGTCCTTGCCGTTTTCTGAACTAAGATTGATTGCGCTTAGCTTAACAATCGGACCAGGATTTGTTTTGATAATTTCCAAAACGGACTGCACCGGCTGGGTGGTCTTCATATAGGCGTTAAACCCTTCCAAACTTTCGTGGTTGTCCTCAATGCGTTTTTTTACCAATGCAGCTCTGCGGATTTCATAAAACTCATTGCCTTCAATTTGCATGGTAAACATGTAACCTAATCTTTCAAGGTGATGGATAGGTTCAACAAGTTTTTGCGCATCCATCAGCTCTTTTAGGATGGTTTTACCGAAAGGAGCAGATTTTGTAAGCGCTCCGTTCGCCACAATTGCGTAGTCAAAAATTTCTCCACCAAGCAGGTTTTGTGGTATGGACGGGTATGAACGCCCTGTTGCTATGGTCAGAACGGCTCCTCTTTTTTTTGCAGCCTTCAGAGCCTTGATAACCCGTTCAGAAATCTCGGTGCCGCGGTGCAAAATAGTGCCGTCAAGATCGGTCGCAATCAATTTTGGAAAGGTCATAAGGCTGTTTTGTTCTCCATCCGTCATTAACAAGGGGCTGTCAATCCCAGCCCTTCGTTGATTACAAGGTTTTATCGCACTGGGCAGCCACTAAGGGCATTAAAGGTAAGCGTGCACCACCATGATGCAGGCATAAATACCAGGGTCAGGATGATTAAAATTAAGGATATCAAAAGCACAATGAGGATGATGGAGCACCATCCCATTTTTTTAGATTCGTGAAACACCTCAGGCGCTTGCGCGGCCGGGGCGGAAGGGATGGGTGCTTGAACAGGCTGGTATGGAGTGGGGGCAGGCACCGGAACATAGCTTTCATAATTTTGTGGTTCCTCTTGCACGGGAGGGATATAAGGTGCCTGGGTAAGAGTGGGTTCTGCCCCTTTTTGGTCAAACTCAAAAATGGTGCTTTCTGCAAAAGTAACCAGATCACCATGGTGCAACAAAGTGGGGCTCTTAATGCGCACCCCATTCACAAAGGTGCCATTGGTAGAGCCTAAATCTTCTACAAATACGCCGTCAGAACGGCTGATGAAACGCGCATGACGGCGAGAAATTTCAGGGTCAGGCACGGGGATGTCATTATTGAGCTCGCGGCCAAGGATGACTTCTGGTTTTTCCAGAATATACGATGAACCTGGGATGGGTCCCGATCGCATCACGAGTGATGAAATTACAATAGGCATAATATCTCCTGGTTAAGGAATTGCAATATCTTATTTTATCACTATGTGGGGGCCTTCTCTGCTTTCTTGCTTTTGCGCAGAATAGAACTGCCGTTCGTTGACTCACTTGCCGAATGAGATTATCATCTCTGTAATGGCTAAGCCTAACGAAAATAATGATAGCTGGCTGCAACGCTTAAACCAGAAAATCAGGATGGAGACTCGTTGGTTTGCTCCTGGCACCGGTTACAGGCGTTGGATTATCCTGGCAATCTTGGGGGCCATGTTTTTGGGCCTTGGTTTGGCCTTGATTATCCTTAATTACTATCGGACCGTTGAGAACCCTCATGTTTTGCCCATTTTGGAAGTGCTTTCTTTGCGTTTTTTGGCACGGCCCATACGCTTTCTGCTTTTTGGGGGTTTAGGTTTTACAATGATTTTCTTGGGGATTTGGGGCGCAAACAGGGCTTTATTGAAACCCTTTGAAAAAAATGGTCGGCCTGTCTGGGATACCATCAGTCATTACCGCCAACGTGAAAAAGGCCTGAAAGTTGTCGTGATCGGTGGGGGGCATGGCTTATCCTCCCTGCTGCGCGGCATTAAAGAATACACGCATAATGTTACAGCCATCGTTACTGTTGCGGATGACGGCGGTTCTTCGGGAGAATTGCGCAAAGACATGGGTGTGCTGCCCCCCGGGGATATTCGCAATTGCCTGGCCGCACTTTCTGATGATGAAGCCCTGCTTTCCCAGGTTTTTCAGTATCGCTTCCGTTCCGGAACCGGCCTTGAGGGTCATTCGCTTGGCAATCTGTTTATTACAGCCCTTTCGGAGATTACCGGTTCCTTTGAAGAGGCAGTTGCCGAATCCGGCAGGGTTTTGGCCATTTTCGGCAAGGTTTTGCCTTCTACTCTGGCCAGTGTTCAACTTGCTGGTGATGTTCAAGAAACCCCGACAAATGAAATTAAGCAGATTCATGGAGAGTCCGAACTCACTTTTTCGCAAGGCAAAATACTCCGCGTCTGGCTGGAACCAACGGATACCCTTGCATATCCCCCCAGTATTTCAGCCATTCTCAACGCAGACTTGATTATTATTGGCCCGGGCAGTCTTTATACCAGCCTGCTTCCCAATCTTTTGGTAATGGGTTTGGCCGAAGCTATTGAATCGAGCAAGGCGGAAAAATATTTTGTTTGTAACGTGGCAACAGAGCGTGGGGAAACGGATAGCTTTAATGCTTCGGATCATTTGCAAGTGATTGAAAGGCATGTAGGCAGGTCTTTATTTGATTTGGTGATATGCAACAAAGACCAAAGAGGCCAATTAGGCCAGGATGTTACCTGGGTAAAGGCGGATGATGAACTTTATAAAAACTACAGAGTTTACGAAACCAATTTGGTTGACGATTTATATCCCTGGCGGCACGATTCAAAGAAGCTGGCAAGAGCCATCATTAACCTTTTTGAAGAACGCACCGGCCCTCTGACCTGATTTATAGACGGCATACTTCCTAGGTTAAATCCCTGTAAAACTTTCTACTTTGCCCTGAGATTGCCTGTTATTGTTAACGGGAAAGTGATAAAATTTTAAGAAATATCAACGTTTTTCTATCATAAAAGCGTACAATACAATCTCTCGGAGGTTTTTTATGTCAAAAATTCAGGTAGGTATTAACGGCTTTGGCCGCATTGGTCGTCAGGTACTTAAAGCCCTTATGGAGCGTCATTCTGACACTCTTGAAGTAGTGGCAATCAACGACCTTTTTGATGCTAAAACAAATGCGCATCTCTTTAAGTATGATTCCAACTATGGCATTTTCCCTGGAAAAGTCGAAGTTGTTGATGAGAAAGATATTGCGATTGACGGCAAGAAATTGGTGGTTTTCTCCGAAAAAGATCCGGGCAATTTGCCCTGGAAAGATCTGGGTGTGGATATTGTGGTGGAATCTACCGGTATCTTTACGGATGCCAAGAGCGACCCGGAAGCCAAAAAGATTGGTGCCGATGCCCATATTCTGCGCGGCGGTGCTAAGAAAGTCATCATTTCTGCTCCTGCAAAAAATGAGGATATTACCGTTGTTCTTGGTGTCAATGATGACAAGTACGATCCCAAAAAGCACAATATTATTTCTAATGCTTCCTGCACTACCAACTGTTTAGCCCCTGCTGCCAAGATTGTCAATGATGCATTGAAAATTCAATACGCCACCATGACCACCATCCATTCTTACACGAATGATCAGGTTATTTTGGACCAGGGTCACAAAAAGGAACTGCGCCGTTCACGCGCTGCTGGCCTTAATATGATCCCGACCACAACCGGCGCAGCCAAGGCGGTTGCATTGGTTATCCCTGAGCTAAAAGGTAAATTTGACGGCATGTCCATGCGTGTGCCAACCCCCACTGTTTCTATCGTGGATTTCGTTGCTACCGTAGAAAAATCAACTACCAAAGAAGAATTGGTCAAACTTTTCAAAGATGCTGCCGATGGCCCGTTAAATGGTATCCTTGGCTACAGCACCGGCGAATACGATCAGCCGCTTGTCTCTATGGATTTCAAGGGCGATCCACGTTCTTCCATTGTTGACCTTGCAAACTGCATGGTGATGGGTGGGAACCTCGTTAAAGTGATGTCCTGGTATGACAATGAGTGGGGCTATTCCTGCCGCGCTTCTGACTTGGCTGCAATGGTTGCAAAATCTCTCTAATCCTTGCTTTTAACGAGGAATAATAAGCGATATAAGACGCCATACCCCTTAAGCGGTATGGCGTTATTTATAGAAAGAGGTACTTATGTTCAACAAAAAACTTGTTACTGATCTTGAGGTCAAAGGAAAAAAAGTATTCGTCCGTGTGGACTTTAATGTTCCCCTGAAAGATGGCAAAATTACGGATGATACCCGTATTACTGCCGCTTTGCCCACAATTCAATACCTTTTAGATCATGGAGCTGCTGTCATCTTGGCTTCTCATTTAGGGCGCCCCAAAAGCAAGGCAGACCTTCAGTTTTCCCTGAAACCCGTTGCCGATTACCTCGGTAAATTGGTCAAGGCGCCAGTTCATTTCGCCTCTGACTGCATTGGCCAGATTGCCTCTGATGCGGCAAAAGCTCTCAAACCCGGTGAAATTCTGATGCTTGAAAACACCCGTTTTCACCCTGAAGAGGAAAAAAATGACCCCGAAATGTCTCGTCAGTTAGCATCTCTTGCAGACCTCTACGTTAATGATGCTTTTGGTACCGCTCATCGAGCACATGCTTCAACTGCTGGAGTTGCCGCTTTTCTGCCTTCTGCGGCGGGTTTTCTGCTTCAGAAAGAAATTGAATATCTTGGTAATGCCATTGACGACCCAAAACGGCCTTTTGTGGCGATTTTGGGCGGCGCAAAAATCAGCGACAAAATCGGTGTGATTGATAATCTGCTCAAAAAAGCGGACCGCATCTTAATAGGCGGCGGGATGGCCAACACCTTTTTGGCTGCAGATGGGTTTGAGATGGCCGATTCGCTTGTTGAAAAAGAGTCTTTAGCAACAGCCAAAGCCTTAATTGAAAAAGGGGAAGGTAAGTTAATGCTTCCTGTTGACTTGGTATTGGCGGATAAGTTTGATAACGAAGCTGAGGTAAAAACCATTGGGCTGGGTAATGTTCCCAGTGGTTGGCGCGTTTTGGATATTGGCCCTAAAACGGTTGCTGCTTACAGCAAGCAAATCAGCGATGCAGGCACAGTGGTCTGGAATGGACCAATGGGCGTTTTTGAATTTCCCAAATTTTCTGAGGGAACCTTTGCCATCGCGAAAGCGGTTGCAAAAAGCAAGGCCATCAGTGTTATTGGCGGAGGAGATAGCGTTTCAGCTATTAATAAATCTGGTCTTGCCGATAAAATTACGCACATTTCAACCGGTGGCGGTGCATCGCTTGAAATGCTTGAAGGTTTGGAATTACCTGGCTTGGCAGCCCTTTCAGATAAATAAAGATAATTGTTGACTTTTTATATGAAGAAGAGCAGTAAAAACTGCTCTTCTGCCATTATAAGAAAAATAACGAGCGGCAACCGTCTTTTCTTGGGTAGAAAATGCTTTCAAAAATGCATTTTTAGGATTTTTGAAGCGTGGTACAATCGAAAATATATTTAATGGATGATTCTGTGAGAATCAGGAGAATATGAATGAAGAAGAACCAAATCATCATGATGATCACTTTGGTAGTGGCGATCTTGTTGGCGCTAACTGCTTGTAAGCCTGCCGGCCCGGCAACGCCTTCTGCAATGGAAATTGCCACCCGTGTAGCGGAAACCCAGCAGGCAAAAGCCACACAAATGGCGGTTGAGCAGATGGCCTTGAAACTGACGGAGCTTTCCAAACCGACTAATACACCGGAACCTACACCAACCCCTATGCCTACACCTGTACCTCCTACCCCAACCGTTGGCACCCCTGCTGCGGCTGGAACCCAGAGCCCTGCCAAACCCACAGCAGGAACAACCAACCCCTCTTCAAATAGCAGCGTTCGCCATTGGGATAAGGCTGGCAAATGCTACTTCTCATTTGAATTTATGGGCGATGTTGGCGGAATTCAGACGGACAGTACTGTAAAAGTAAATAACCGTTACGATAAACAATGGAAAATTAAAAACAATGGAACCTGTGCCTGGTCGATGGATAAAAACAAAGGCGACCATTTCTTGTACCTTAGGCCCGAGGCTGGTTATAGCTTAAATTATCCGGCTGGTGTCAACCTCTCCGAAGTCCCCCTTTGTTATGGGGCAACTGAAGATATTCAGCCTGGTGACACCTGTATTGTTCAAGTTGCCTTCATGGCACTTAAAGAAGGCAAATTTTATGACTATTGGAATGTCACCACTCCTTTGGGTGAGTTTGTGGGCTATGGACCAAATGGAAATTGGTCTCTTGGAATAGCCGTTAGCGCCGCAAATTAGTGTTTGCAAATAAGCACCGCAATTGCGGTGCTTATTTTTTCGGAACTTATTTTCAGCCAAGTGCGTCTATACAATATAAAATGGAGTTGAAGGAGTTGATGATGGATATTAAAACAAAACTCAAAATGACCACCGGTGTTGTACTGCTTGGCGTACTTTTTATTCTTACGGCATGTAATTTACCCGGAATGCAAACGAAGACCAATGAGCAATATGTTCAAGAAGCAATGAAAACCTTGCAGGCTAAATCAACCGAAAGTTTTTTTGCAACAGCCATTGCTCAAATGACAGAAGTTGCAAAAGCGGGAAATGCAACCCCTACTGTAGATTTATCTGCTCTTGCAACCAAGATCAATCAGCAGCCCACCCTAACACCTGTTTCCGTACAGCCCACACCCGTGGTGATTACTGTTGTAGCTACGCCCACCAAGGGTGCGAGTGTTCCGACTGTAGTGATACAACCTAATATTCCAGCTACGCCGAAGCCAATACCTTGTTACCGCGCTGAATTTGTTGCTGATGTTTCAGTGGCCGATGGTACCAAATATGCGCCCGGTACGCCTTTTACCAAGACTTGGCGTTTAAAAAATACAGGGTCATGCACATGGGATACCCGTTTTGATATTGCATTTGAAAGCGGCGATTTAATGGGTGCTCCAAAATTTGGAGATCTTTCCGCCGATATAAAACCTGGGCAGATGGTAGATTTTTCCGTACCCATGGTGGCACCTTCCGCACCTGGCGATTACTTGGGTAAGTGGATGTTGGTCAATGCTAATGGTGGTCGGTTTGGGGTTGGCGATGAAGGCAACAAACCATTTTGGGTTTCCATTACAGTTACCGGTTCGGCTTCAACTTCAGGCGAAGTATTCAGTTTTACCGGCCGTGCCGGTGAAGCAAGGTGGAGCAGCGGAGCTGGCGCATTAAATTTCCCTGGTAAAGCCGGCAGTTACAACACGGGATATGCACTGGTTGATTCTGCGCCTATAAGAGAGGATGGCGTTAAGGAAAATGAACCTGGCCTGATTACGGTACCCAATAACTCAGGGACAATGTATATTATGGGCATCTATCCTGACTTTTTAGTCAAAGCCGGAGATGTTTTTCAGGCAACCATTATGTGTGAGGGTGGCGCAAAAAAGTGTGATGTGGATATGGGCCTCAATTATCGCATTGGTAATGGCGGCACAATGACTAACTTAGGTCTTTGGGATCAATCTTATGATGGCAAATGGGCTGCCGTAAAAGTAGATCTTTCTCCCTTGGCCGGTCAGACCGTTCAATTTATTCTGGCTGCCCGCCAGGGTGGTTCTACTGAACAAATGAATGCACTTTGGTTGCACCCGGCAATTTATCGCCCTTAGCCTCAATTGAAATAGAAAAAAGAGGAAGACTTAGAGAATAATTCCTCTTTTTTCTTTTATTGCTCATTCCCAGTTGTGGAATGGCAAAAATTAATCTATTTAACCTAATGGGGGTAAATAAGGCTGGTTTTAATAATCTCGTTTATTGAATATTTCACTTTTCAGAAAAGTTTTGAGAGCATGTGATCCACAATATTTATCCTGATCAGAAGGAGATGGTTTAAGAATTATTATCATTTTTTCTATACCTTGAATGGACTATAAAGTTTAAACACTATTTCTTCCACTCATTTTGATCCTTCCGTCTCTGCTTTTTTAACAAGCGCCCAAACGAAAAAATGTATAATGAATAAAATAGACGAAATAGTCAGTTGGCATTAAGCACGCAAGTAATGTTAATATTTTTTCAATAGCCAGCTGTTTGTTTGCAAAAGATTAAAACATAATGACCCTTTTCTGTTTTTAACACCAATGACGCCTTAAACTTATGATGTTATAGGTAAAGATATAATGGATAATCTAAACTCAAAAAATATATCTAAGGTATTTTCTTGGCTTGAGCCTTTTCTCACACTACTCGTTTTTATTGGATTGTTCATTGTAGTAGCCAGATCAGTACCCGCAGCCCCAAATTCAACGGATGTTTTTCTTTATCATGATATAGGCTTAAAAGGTATAAAAGATCCTTTTGTTCTCAATCGCTATTTTCATATTTATTTGCAAAGATTATTTACAAGCTTATCTGCAACACCGCTTCTTGGGCTTCGCTATTTTTGGAGTTTTCTGTTTTCTTCAACAATAGCACTTGTTTATGTATTAGCGCATAAAGTGAGCGGCAAAAATGGCCCCTTCTTTGGTGCTTTGGCCGTTGCTTTTTTTCTCAGTACTTCATTTTTAACGGAAATAACAGGTATTCCCTTGGTAGACATGACGGCGATGCTGCTGGGAATGTCTATTGTTACTTTATATGTCTACTCCTTGGATGAAAATAAGTTTCAAAAAACCGCATTAATATTGCTTGGAATTTGCATGTTCTTTGGCTTTAAAAGTAAAGAGACTACCATACCCATTTCATTAGTGATTATTTTTCTTGGCTGGCAAAACGGAAAATTTAATCTTGCCACATATTGGTCAAAAGCTAAATATGTTGTGATTGGTGTCGGCTTAGCAATCGGATTGTTTGGATTAATAAATCAAATTGTTCTTAAAGATTTTTTCTTTGGGTTGCGGTTCACAGAATTTTCTTCTTTTTTCTCAACATACGTGAAAAGAGCAGGAGCTGATTATTCTGAAAACATTTACGATAATTGGGTTTATGGTTTTTGGTTAACTTATGCCTTACTGCCATCGGTGTTCTATCTTTTAAGTGGGCTTTGGCGCAAATATAAAATACCGGCTGAGTATAGGGTTTTATGGTTGACCCCATTGGCTGTTACACTTTTTGTGATTGCATCGGTAAATAATCGTTATGGGATTAACCCTCGCTTTATTTTGCCTGCGGTTCCCATTGTGTGTGCTTTGGCTCCGCATATTTTTCAACCAGACCTGCTTCAAGATTCTTGCACATCCCAAAGTTCAATGCAAAACGCCTTATTCTTCATAACATCCCTTGGCTTGGCAGGCCTTGGGGTATTCTTGATTGTATCGGGGTCTTATTCACTCAATTTTGATTTGGTTCGAACTTATTCAACAGTGATTATGCCGGTATTATTGATAATTCTGATTGGCTTTTTGCTGTATTCCAGGCAGAACTTGTTGACATCGATTTTGAGCGTAAGCATCCTTATCGTGATTTTGGTATTTCCAGCAAGTAGAAATATTAAAGAAATCTTGAGGGTTCACGAAAATTCTTCTTTATTCGAAGAGACTGTAAAGCCAATTGAGGAATTTCAGGACAGCATTTCTCCTTCTGAAAATATGCTCTTATGTGTTGACAGCTCTGTTTTCAATAAACGGCCATTAGCTCTGGCAAAAAATTCAGATGAACTTAGTGGTTTATTTAACATAGTAACCGGGTCGGATACCGCGTCCGGAAACTTTTTTATAGATAATCTAATGGAAACAAAGGATTTGCTGGAAAAAAAAGATCCCCTTTGTACATACATTTTAATTAATTCATCCATGAGGGATGTTTTTGAAAAAAACGACTCCTTCGGTCAAAAAATTAAAGAATACTATCTTGCTGATTTGGGACAGAATGATGGTTTGCTTCTTTACTCAAAAAGGTAAAATCAAAATTTGCGTTTTGGGTGATAAAATTTCTCTGTTAAAAAAAGCTGGAAAGAGGTTAACACGATGAAAAGAAAACCAATGGTTGCAGGTAACTGGAAGATGAACAAGAGTATTCATGAAACCCGCGACCTTCTAAAAGAAATTAAACCTATGGTTGAAAACGCTGATTCTGTGGCTGTCGTAGTATGCCCCCCCTTTGTGGGTTTGGGAATCGCCAAGAGAGAACTGGAAGATACTAATATTCACATAGGTGCTCAGAACATGCATTGGGAAGAGTCCGGTGCCTTTACCGGCGAAATTGCTCCGGGCATGCTGCAGGGCTTGGCAGAATATGTCATCCTCGGTCACTCAGAACGACGGGCAATGTTCGGAGAGACTAATGAAACGGTTAATAAGAAAGTTTTGGCAGCGCTTAAACACGACCTGAAGGTGATTTTTTGCGTGGGTGAAACGTTGGAAGAAAATCAGGCTGGCAGAACGGCTGAAGTTGTTTCAACGCAGGTTCGTGAGGGGTTGAAGCAGGTTGAAAAAGAAAAAGCTTCCGAATTGATTGTAGCTTATGAGCCTGTTTGGGCTATTGGCACTGGCTTGGCAGCAACTCCTGAAGGCGCCAATGAAGTGCATAAAGAAGTTATCCGTCCAATACTGCGCGAGCTTTTTGGAAACCAGATGGGGGATTCCATGCTGATCCTGTACGGCGGATCAGTCAATGATAAAAATGCTCGCGAGCTTTTTAGTCAATCGGATATTGATGGTGGCCTGATAGGTGGGGCAAGCCTGAAAGCGGCCAGTTTTGCCGCCATTGTAGATGCGGCAAAATAATTCACGGCTATTTTAAAAAAGGCAGATGGATTATGAATGGTAATCCATTTGCCTTTTTATTTACCGGTGATACTGTTTGCCCCATAATAAGAGGCCATACAGCGGTTTACCCAATCATCTTTTTCGAGCTGTAAGTCTGGCAGTCCGTAACGGCTTTCCAGCCCGGGTATGATGAGATCTTTTCTTTGAAGAGTAATTTCATTTTGGATAGATAAATCTCGCTCATCCCAGCGTCTGGCATAGTCTAATTGGGCCGGCAGTGTTTTAATCAACTGTACAATTGACCCAATGGCAATAAAAAGAAAGATGAAACTAAAAACCAGTTGCACAAGGTTCAAAATGCGGGCTTGATTCCGTACTTTCCTTTGCAATATGACCGAACCAAAGTGCCTGCCAATAACCAGGCCAGCAGCGCAAATACTCAGTATTGCAAAGAAATAGGGAATGAAGATAATTCGGTCATCTGGATATGCCTTCATCAAGTATGCAATGGCTGCACAAACCCCTGAACCTAATAAAAAATTGACGGTAAATGCTCTAATGGCCCATCCAAAGATTTTTTGTGATTTCTCTTGTTCTGCCTGTGATTTACTGAGGGAAAAATAACTAAAGTAGGTTCCAACCGCCAATGCGATCAGAACCCAGAATATGCCAAAATAAATAAGCTTCCCGTAAAGGTGGGCAATATTGCGTAAGGTAAGCAAAACCAGTTCTATGAATCCGGGTTTATCTGGCAATATTCCGCCTCTTATGGCATTGCCCGGGGCAAGAAACTCTATTAAAAAACCTGCAAGTGTTCCTCCCAAAATAACACTTATTGGCCCTAGAATTCTGGCTCGGTTCTTATCTTGTGAGAATGCCGTAAATAGCCAGATACTCGCAAAAAGGCTAAGATGTGCTATGCCGGCACTTTCTGAAAAACCTGCCGAAAGAAAAGCAGAGAACCATAAGGCAAACCCTAAAGCAACCGTCATTCCGCTTTTTAAAACTTGGGCAAGCAGGCCAAGACTAAAGGTGGAAAAAACGAGAGGTAAAACATAATTGATAATTCCATCTCTCCAAAATAAATTTTGGTAAAGATTGGGGCTTATCTTAAAAAGGCAAAGGAGTACAACCATCGCCAGAATGAAGCATTCTTGCCAGTTGAATTGGATTTGGATAAGTGCTGCCCCTCTGTTCATGGCAAAGCTTAGGGCAAGAAGCCAAAGCATAACAATCATGGATACCTGAAAGCCCAGGGTTTGGGCCGGCAAACTCGAAAGAAAATAAGTAGCAATGATGTAAGCAAAACGTCCAGACCATGATGTATAGATAGACTGAAAAAACGAGGTGATGTTAACCTCTTTTGCATCTGCATTCATGCAATAATCATCTGCCATCCAGCGCGCCTGAAAGGCTGGAAAAACCATGGCAAATAGGGATATGGCCAGGAGAATAAGGATTAGGCAAAGGAAAATTTTATTTTGTTTCATTGAATAAACTTCGCGATGCTTATCTTTCTGTATGATTTTCTTATGATTATATCTTCCGAATCTCTTGGCAATTATTCTGCCTGCCCTGATCTTACGGGTTGGGCCTTTCGTAAACCAACTGAAAGTTAGCAAAAAGATCTTTTTCCATAATAAACAACCTGGGGTCTTGAGAAATTAGAATATCAAGATTTTTTCCGTGCTTGCTTTCTCTGTATTCCTTAAACTTGAGGATTAATGCGCTAATGGCATTACTCTGGTCTGCAATAATCTCTTCTGTAAATGAAAAGCTGAAGAGCAGTACTGAGTCGGACCTTCCGCTCAGCCCTTTTGGGTCAGTTTCTTCATGGCTTAAGCCCGAAGGCAGTACGAGAATGTCAATTTTTAAAAATCCGCTTTTCGGAACTTTAAAACCCAATTCTTCAAAACCTCCATCTGCCCTGATGGAAATGCCGGAATCCACTTCTTCAGCGGGAGGGCTGAAAGGGCCCTGAAAGTAAAGGCTCTCTTTGCCATGATGCACAATATCAATAATTTGGGCATTCTCGGTCCTATAGAGCAGAGAGGCTATCCCGGTGGATACTGCGCATACACCTCCTGCCGGAGCAATGCCGCCCGTTGCCAGTTTGCCAGGCTTGTATTCCTTAAAGGCTTCATCGTTGTAAAACCCGAGAGCCCTCAGAACAGAATAATATTTACCTGGCTGCCAACCTTTGTGTCTTTCTTGATAGGCCGAAATGTTTTTGAGAGCCAGCAGGATGTTTTCTACCTTGTTTGGATAAACGTCCTCGGCGCCGGCAATGTATGTAACTACTGGGCTGTTTTTGTCGGTTTTTCTGACAAACTTTTCCCCTACTCCCCCATTCTCAGAGGCAAGCAGCAAAATACCGATAAATTTACCCCCAAAAGTATTGCCCAGCAGCCCAAATTCGGTTTGTTTTGCGTTGGCATCTTTTAGTGTTCGAACCTTTGTAATGTGGAAGCGCATACCTTGTTTGACCCACAGTTTATAGCCCTTGCCGTTTTCTGCCAGGGCAAAATCTTCCTGGATAGGAACAAGATAGAGCAGGGTTTGTTTGGTGGTTATCATGCTGCCTGCCAGTTCCGAAGATTTAGTTTCTATAACCCTGCAGTTTATGCAATCCAGCAAATCAATAAAACCTTCTTCATCTTCATGATCGTTTGTCAGGCTGCATGTTAATCCCTTGTCTAAGAGGGAAAGACCGGTTAAAGGAGGGTGCGGATCAAGAATTTGCGACTGAACGTTTGGAAGAAACCCAAAAAAATGCCCGAAAAAAATGCTAAGGCTGCAAAACAGCTGGGTAAAAAACTTGTGGTGAACGCACATGTGGTTTCTTTTTCAATTATAGGCAATTTTGAATTAAATACTTATCTGTTGTTTTGCGGAATTGCCTCAAAATGCTTTTTTTGTTTTTGCAGCAAGGGTTGAGGCATAAAATCATGCTTTCGAATTCCATTTGATAAGTTTTGCCCCAGCATGCCCTGCAAACGATGGCTGCACCTGCCAATCATCCTTACACTGCTTTTACTCTGCTTGCTTTCAATATTTTCCAGAATGAAATGAAAGCCTTTTGCATCTGGCCATAACCATCAAAAAAACGCTTTGGTCTTTTACGTTGCTTAACATTGCTGCCTGAAGGCAGCTCCTCATATGAACTTCTCGTCTGCAATCTCACAATTTCTTATCTGCAAAACTTTTTGCCATCTTTCTCTTGACAGAGCTAATTGAAGCCCTATAATTGAGAACATCAACAAAGAACGAGGAAAGTACATCTTGGGAAGGTACCAGAGAGGCAGGGTTAGGTGTGAGCCTGCCACCGGAAAAAGGTCGAAGTTCCCTCGGGAGTTGCGCCTGTGAAACCAGTTTGGTAAGTAGCGGGTGCCGGTAAGTCCCGTTACAGGCAACTCGAGTGGGCTGTTAACAGCCAATGAGGGTGGTACCGCGGTAAATCAACCCGTCCCTTAATCCAGGGCGGGTTTTTTAATGCCCGTCGCAGAAGAGAGGAAAGATGTTGGAGATAGAGAATAAACTTGCATTAGAACAAAAAGATGCTCTTGAATCCCTCGCAAAGGTCCAAAATCAATCAGAATTGGATCTCTGGAAACAGGAACGTCTCGGCAAAACGTCAGTAACCATGTCGGCTTTTGGTTTGGTAGCTTCTGTCGCCAAAGAAGACAGGCCTGCCTTTGGGCGGGCTGTCAATGCCGCAAAACTTGCACTTGAAGAAGCGCTTTCAGTAAAACAAGAGCAAATCAGGCAGGAAGAGTTGGCCTCTAAAATGCAGCAGGGCAGGATTGATGTTACCCTTCCGGGGCGTGGTTTGCGCCGTGGGCGCATTCATCCCCTCAATATCACTTCCCAGCAAGTATATGAGGTGCTTGGTAAGATGGGTTTTCAGATCTATCAAAGTCCAGAAGTGGAAACCGATGATTTTAATTTTACTTATTTGAATATTCCGCCGCATCATCCTGCACGCGATATGTGGGATACCTTCTATACCGATAAGGATAATGTTGTCCTGCGCACGCATACCTCTCCTGGTCAAATTCATGCCATGCGCGAATATTGCCCTCAGCCTATCCGTGTAATTTTGCCGGGTTCCTGTTACCGTTATGAACAGCAGGATCAAAGCCATGAAATTGAATTCAGCCAGGTTGAGCTGCTGGCTGTGGATAAGGGTATTTCTTTTTCTGACCTGAAGGGCACCATGCAGGATTTTGCCCGGCGTATGTTTGGTGAGCAAACCCAAATTCGCCTGCGTCCTTCGTACTTCCCATTTACAGAGCCCAGCGCTGAACTGGATGTTGAATGTTTCATTTGCGGCGGTAAGGGCTGCGGCGTATGCCATGGCGGAGGGTGGTTGGAATGGGGCGGCTGCGGCATGGTGCACCCGCGTGTGCTGGAATATGGAGGTTATGACCCTGCAGTCTACAGTGGTTTTGCCGCAGGTATGGGCATTGACCGTGCTACATTATTGCGCTATCAGGTGGATGATATTCGCTACTTGCGTAATAACGATATACGTTTCTTGGAACAATTCTAAAAAGGAGAGGGAAAATGAAAGCTGTACTTTCCTGGATTAAAGATTATGTTGACCTTCAAGGCCTGAACCTTGAAGAAATAGCATATAAACTGACCATGTTAGGGCTTGAAGTGGAGTCTATCAAAGTAGTTGGTTTAGCTCTGCCCCCTGAAGGGGAGAAACGTCAGTTTCATTATGATGGGCTTGCCTGGGATAAAGAAAAAATAGTTGTTGCTCAGGTTAATGAAGTGGGTGTTCATCCCAACGCTGATAAGCTGACGCTTTGCCAGGTGGATGATGGCAATGGTATTCATACGGTGCTGACGGGTGCCCCGAATTTGTGGCCTTACAAAGGCCAGGGCACCTTGGCTCAGCCGCTTAAAGTGGCCTATGCCAAAGAAGGCTCTGTTATCTATGATGGCCACCAGCCCGGTTTGGTGCTTACTAAACTAAAAAAAGCGGTTATTCGCGGGGTTGAATCAAGCTCAATGATTTGCAGTGAAAAAGAATTGGGCATTTCTGAAGAACACGATGGCGTCATCATACTTGATGCTGACGCGCCAACAGGTATGCCCTTGGCTGATTACATGGGCGATGCTGTGTTTGAAGTTTCAACTTTACCCAATATGGTGCGCAATACCGGCATGATTGGCATCGCCCGGGAGTTGGCTGCTGTGCTCAAAAGAGAGCTTCACCTTCCCAAAGGTGTGGCGCTTGAGAAGGGGAAAGCCATTGAACAAAAAGTGCATCTTGAAATTCAAGATGGTGAACTTAACCCCCGCTTTATGCTGGGTATGGTCACCGGCGCCAAGGCAGAAAAGAGCCCTTACTGGGCTCAACGCCGCATTGCTTTGGCTGGTATGAGGCCCATTGATGCCTTGGTAGATGCCACCAATTACACGATGTTGGATACCGGCGAACCGCTGCACGCTTTTGATTACGACATTCTGAGCCAGCGCGTGGGCGGTGCCACGCCTTCCATCGTTACGCGAACCGCTCTGCCGGATGAAAAATTAGAGCTTTTGGATGGGACCAGGCTTTCACTTGAACCGCAAATGGTGGTTGTTGCCGATTCTGCCGGCCCACTCTCACTTGCCGGTGTAATGGGAGGGGTTCAAAGTGGCATTCACAAAGAAACACGCAATATTCTGCTGGAAGCTGCTTCGTGGAACCTTATCAATATCCGCAAAACCTGCAGTAAAACCCATATCAGCAGCGAGGCTTCCTACCGTTTTTCGCGTGGGGTACATCCGGCCCTTGCTGCCCAGGCCCTAAGCCTTTGTCTCAAGCGTCTCTTGGATTGGGGCGGAGGCGAGCTGGTTTCCGGTGTTATTGATCAATATCCCACGGTGGTTGATGACCCAACCGTTACCCTCACTGAAAAGCGCATTCATCACTTTTTGGGCGTGGAGATTCCGATGTACGAGGTAGCAGACATCCTTACGCGTTTAGGTTTTGAATGCAGATTAGAGGAAGATACCATCATTGCAAAAGCTCCTCCCATTCGTCTGGATATTGAGCCTGGTTTGATCGGCCAGGCAAACCTGCTTGAGGAGATAAGCCGTGTTTATGGTTACGATAAAATCCCTGCCAGCAGATTGGCTCATGAACTGCCCGTACAGCGCGGCAATCCGGAAATAGAGATGAGCGATCGTATTCGCCAGATTCTTACCCAATCTGGCCTGCAGGATACTTATGCATATCGCCAGACATCGCCGGAACGGGAATCCCTCATTCTTCCGGAACGCGCCATTAACCCTGAAGCAGATTATGTGTGCATCAAGAACCCGATTACTCCTGAACGTACCGTTTTACGCCGTACAGCACTGCCAACAATGCTAGAACTTTTGCAATATAACTGCAAGTTTAGAAATGGCTTGGCAATGTTTGAGCTGGGCCCGGTCTTTTTGCCTGTGCAGGATATGCTGCTGCCAAAAGAGGCCAAGCGTTTGACCATCGGCCTCTATGGCGCTTGGGAATCTTCTACTTGGTTAGAGAATGAACCGCGCGAGCTTGATTTTTATGACCTTAAGGCAATTGTGCAGTCTTTGTTTGATGCGCTCCATTTGCAGAATATTCGTTTTCAGCCTGCTGCTGACCCCAGCTTTCACCCGGGCAAGTGCGCAAAACTAATGATGGGCGAAGAAACCCTGGGCGTGATGGGGGAGGTTCACCCCTTGGTCAAGCAGCATTATGGGTTTAAGGATGAGGCAGTTTATGCTGCTGAACTGGATGCGGATTTGCTTATCCGTTATGGTCAGGCAGGTTTTAGCCATCAGGCGCTTTCCAGCTTTCCCTCCATGAATGAGGATATTGCTGTAATTGTGGCTGAAGAGCTCCCTGCGGCCGAATTGGAAGCGGCAATTCGCCAGTCAGGAGGGAAGTTGTTAACCCAGGTGAAGCTTTTTGATATTTATCGTGACCCAAAAATTGGGCAAGGCAAAAAGTCGATGGCCTATCAGCTGACCTATCAAGCCTACGATCGTACTTTAGGGGTTAAGGATGCAGAAACGATACGCAACCGTATTGTGCGTTATCTGAGCCATCAATATAATGCGGTTCTGAGAAGCGCTTAGCGGATAACTTAAAATCAGCCAGGCAGCTCTTTGCCTGGCTGAGACCTTGAACTGGATGGGAATACATGGATAAATCAACAGTACTTACATTTACACGGAACGGCTTAGGCGAGGGTCCTGCAGAGTTGCAAACTCTTTTGGCTGTTAAATACCTTAGTTTGCTGTTCCAATCCAACACTTTCCCAGGTGCAATTTTGTTTTATACAGAGGGTGTTAAGTTGGTTTGCGAAGGGTCTCTGGTTTTAGAGCCGTTGAGGCAACTGGAGGAACAGGGCGTTAAGCTCCTTGTTTGTCTTACCTGCCTTGAGAAATTTGAACTCACCGCAAAATTAAAGGTTGGAAGCATCGGCGGTATGCCGAATATCCTGAAGGCAATGCAGCAAGCCAGTCAGGTAATCAGTTTGTAGATAAATTGCCCTCGCTGTTGTTCTACGGCGAAGTTTTCTGATATAAAGAAACACCTTTTTCAGTATGAACTAATTCATACGTTTTGTTATTAAAGGGTTTTGCGGTAATAAGATATTTCGCTTGTGCAGGAGGCCTTGTTTCTGCGCTGCTGAACAAATCCATTTCTTCTGCTCCTACAACCATAATGCCAATGCCCGGTTCATAATTTTCCCAATTCACAGTCCCGTAGTTTCGCAGGTCGAGATAAACGGTGTTTTCCCAACGGGTCTTTGCATCCGGTGTGTATTGCACTAATTTCAGTATGGAGTTGGAAGCTTTGGGGCTAAAGCGTCCTTCATAAAAAAGCTCGTAAATAAAGTTTCTTTCTTTATAGACTGACACATTTAGCCCTAAAAATACGAAGATAAGGATGCCAAAAACAATGAGTTTTTTTACGCTTGTGTCTTGGAAAAATAAAGTGGAAAGAACTGAGAAAAACAAAACAGGAGAAAACACGCGCAGATCCCTGAATGATCCAATATCGTAAAACATCAAGTTTATAAGCAGCAGTCCTGTCAAAATAAAAATCTGAGAAAGAAAAAACAGATTTTTGGTGCGATCCAGACGTTTTCTGTTGATGAATAAATAAATGATTAGACATGCAAGCCATGTTAAATAAACTAGTCTGGGAAGTATCTCAAAAACATGCCCTCTTTGGAGATCGAAAAATATCTTAAGGTTTTCAAAGCCGTGTACTGCCATAAGATTTATTTTGGCATTTGATTGCGCCAATTGAGACAAAAAGCCCCATGGGTAGGATGCTGAAAAAGCAAGACTCACGAAGAGGATAAAAGCAACTGCAAGCGCATATTTAATGAAAAGTGGTAGGACATTTCTTTTTAGAAGCACGATTTCAATAAGAAATGCAGGAATAAAAAAGACAATATTACTCATGCGAATTACACTGTAAAGAACCACAATCCAGAAAAAAAGAGGCAGTTTTTCGTTTTTTTCAGCGGCTTTATCAAATAAAGTAAAGAATAATGCTGCCAAAAATAATGAACCGGCATAAATCATTGTCTCTGTCATACCTGTGTGGTAATACAAATAAAAGGGGTAAAAAGTAAAAAGCAGAATAAGAGCCAAGAATGTTTTTTTTGCAGAACCGATTAAGTGATAAGCGCCCAATAGGCTGATGCTGATAAAGAGCGTATTTATTACAACAATGCTTCCTTGAAACCAGGGAATAACACTTCCTAAAATTGCGTAAGGCAGCAAGCTAAAAAAACCGTGAGCGCCAAAATACAGCAAAGATGCGTGCGAATTCCAACTGTAGCCAAAGTAACCTGCGCTTTGATCAAAAAGGCCTCTCTTAATGAAACTTGAGGTTTCAATCCAATAATCTATCTCATCGTTGAATACAAGTTGATATTGGGATGGGCTCTGTTGGGCGATGAGAAGATAAACTCCAAGAAAAGCAAAAGGAATAATAAGAAAGAGCAAACTGAATAAGTACTTTTCCTTCTTTTTCTCGTTAATCTTCATTTTCTTATCTTTAAAAGCCAAAGCTTCTAATCTTTAATCTTCTGATAGAGGCTTATATCCATATCCGAAGCCATTTTTTTGTAGCCAGGAAAAAAAATGTCCGAAGAACTAATAAGATACTTTGCTTTGAGTATATCTGGGGGAGATTCGGTTAAGATTCCCTCAAGTTCGTCTACGCGAAAAACCATCATCCCTAACCCAGGGGTAAAATGCGCGTAGTTCATATCTGGATAGATGAAAAGGTCAACATACACGGTGTTCTCCCAGCGGTCATGGGCATTCTCAGTGTATTTAACCGATTGAAATATCTCAGATTTGTGGATGGGTTCAAGCCGCCTGAGAACAGTCTCTTTAAAAAGAGAATCTCTTTGGGGAATAGCCAAAATAATGAAAACCATCCAAACAAAAAAACTTGCGCCGAAACTGATTTTTTTAGATAGCGGCAATGGATGATTCATAAGACTTGCAAAAAGTGAAAATGCAAGGATGGGGGCAAGCATCCTAAAACCGCGCAGCTCATCAAAGTCATAAAAGAAAAAAACAAAAATCAAATGTGATGTTAGAACCAGCAGATGACCCAGCAGGTAGAATTTTCCATTCCCCTCAGTTTTTATGGATTTCAGGAACTTAATCAATAAGGTGAGGGACCAGGCAAGGTAGAGATACCGTAATGCTACTTCTAAAGGGTCTCCAATGGTGGGTAAAAGAAAGCGAAAAGCAGATGAAAACCCGTGACGAAGGAAGAAGTTAATTTTCTGGCTGGACCTCAGCCATTGCCCTATGAAAGACCACGGAAATGAAGCCGAAAGGAACCAAAGGAAAACAGTTGTTCCAAGTATTAATAAAGCGTACTTGCAAATGACCCAAAGAATGTTCTTTTTCTTAGTGGTAATTTCAACCAGCAGTGCAGGAAAAAGGAAACAAAGCATTGTGAGGCGAAAGAAACTCCAAACAATTACAAGCAAGATATAAAGTCTTAAGCTTTTCGCAATGTTTTCAGGTTCCTTAAATAACTTTTCGTAAAATGCGGCAATGAGAATAACCCCTGCATAAATAAGCGTTTCTATCATTCCAGTGAAAAAATAGAGCGAAAAAGGTAAAAAAGTAAATAAAAGAATTAAAGTGAAAAAAGTTTTTTTACTGGATTTCGTAATGAAAAAAAAGCCAAGAAGAGAAATTGAGATAAGCATTGCATTGGTAAAGAGAGCCATATATTGGCTGTTACAAATAGAATATGCGATGGCGAAAGGAATAAGGTTAAAAGGGGCATGGGCACCAAAGTTGAGAAGTTTTGCGTGTTTATCAAGGCTATACCCAAAATAGCCCCCGCTCTGACTGAAAAGACCGTTCCTGGCCAAGCTGACGGACTCTGCCCAATAGTCAATTTCATCGCTGTTAATAATATGAAAATCTGAAAACTGCGTTCCAGTAGACCTGAAAATTCCCCCTAGCACGAAGAAAGGTGCGGCACAAATGAACAATATTAAAAGGATTTGAGAAGCGCTAATCTTGTTTTTATAGTAATTCATACGTCGTTTCCAAGTATTTCCACTTCATTTTATCGTATCCTTTCCTATATTATTAAAAAGAACCCCCAGGGGTTCTTTAGAAACTGAAGGGGTTTTTACCAAATGCGAATAAGGTCGGGGTTATCCGTGGCATGGCGGCCAACTTTGGCTAGATCCAACCAATTGTTGTGGGCCTTTACACGCACTACGTCGGCGGTGAAATCTGTATTGGTTCGTTCGTGGTTATCAAAGAAGTAGGATCCTACTGCGTAGGTATCTACCGGAACGCCAAGTTTCTCAAATTTGGCAATGCGTTCAGGGTTGAATCCTCCTGAAACAACAATCTTGACAGACTGGCAATACTTGCGGGCTTCTTCACGCCATTCAGAAGGAATATCCCAGCTTTTCCAAGCATCATCCAAGCCTTTGCGCACGTTGTGCACCAGGCGGGCGTTTACGCCAAGGTCAAGGGCCGGATCGCCCAGAGGCTCAACCGACTTATCGCGCATGGAGCCGCCGGTATCCAAGCGCACCCCATCCAGGCGGTATTTAAGGGCCTCTTCCTTTTTGCCTGCGCTCAGGCAATCCATATATCTATTAAAAAGCTGCCATGCAACAATAATGGAGGTGTTCACGCAGTCATTGTCGAAATCAACAAGCATAATTCTGGGCGTTTTTACATCCATAATTCTGGAGAATTGCAGCATTGCTTCCGGTGAATCACCCAAAAAGCTGCAGATAGTGGAGTGGGAAACAGTGCCCCCGCCGGCGCCGCCCCACCAGTCGCCTTGGGCATCTGTGGAAACGAATGGGCCCAGGGTGGAAGCATAGTCTTTGTTATAACGTTCGACCGCTATCTGATAGGCGTAACCATCAGCCGCCTGCACTTCGTGAAGGTCAAAGCGTGCCGGGAAAAACAGCATGGGCTTACCCCTGGCAGCAATAAGTGTCTCATACACGTTTGTCGCAATCCGGGTGGAGCGAGCCAAAATGCCTAAAGTGGCAGTTTCCAGTAGGGCAAAATCCCGGTAGCGGCCCTGAACCCGAATCACAGGCTGTACTTTGAGGGGGTCGCCGCTGTAACTGGTGGTGTTGCCATCCTGAACGGCCCAGACTTTAAGTGTATCAGACGTATTGATAAATTTTTTGCCTTCAAAATAGCCGGTACATTCTTTAAGCATGGTTAGAACCTTGTCTACCCCCACTATCACACTGGTTCCACGACGACGGGTAAACCATTGCATTTCAACTTCAATATTTCCGCAGGCAATGCCCTCGGGTGAAACACCTGCTGGCAAGCGGTCTGCGTGGCCCTCATAGGTATAACCTTCATGCGCAAGGGTGCTAAGTACAGTAGCTATATTGGGGAAGTACTTATCGCTGTACCACCCGGTTCGCATTCTTTTTACATCCAACTTGAAGGTTTTGTTGTCAAGACGCTTCCCATTAAATAAACTCATAGGGCTCCTTTTTATTGGCCGAATAGAAGTGAATGTAATATACCTTCAGAGCTGAATCCAGGCAAGATTATGCAGATATTATTGTGCTAAAGTTATACACTTTTCTTTCAAAAACTTTGCATAAGAAACGCTTATTTAAGCAATTGTCTCTTGCTCTTGCTTTCATATTAAGTCATATTGGATAAGGATGGAAAATTTTTAATTCCCAAGCAAGAAAATAATTTTGAATTTCTTTGTTGGTGGAGTTATTCAGATATCGTTCTCTTGCTATTATCAGGGTATCCCATTTTTTTTGAAATATCTAGTGCACGGGACATCACAGTTTCTATCGCTTTTGGTAATTTGGCTTCAGGGATGTGGACAATTAAACCTGAAACACTAATAGCAGCAATAACTTTGCCGGTATGATCAAAGATGGGGGCAGCAACGCAGCGAACAAACTTCTCGTTTTCTTCATCGTCAATTGCATACCCCTGAGTTTTTACTTTATCTAATTCAAGCAAGTAATTTTCGATTTTTGTAATGGTGTTTGGAGTGAATTGAGGCATTCCTTTTTCCTTCACGATCCTAATGACCTGTTCCTTTGGCAAAAAGGCACAAAGTGCTTTTCCAAGGCTTGTACTGTGCAGGTAAGACCTTTGTCCCACATAAGATGTGGTGCGAATGCTATTGTTTGAGTTAGCTTTAGACAAATAAAGCAAATCATTACCGTCTATAGTTCCCAAGTGAGCAGTAAGACCAATTTCCTGAGCCAATTCATGCAATTCACTTTTTGCTACGTCAACAAGTTGCAAGTTGTTTAATACAACTGCACTTAAACTGATTAGTTTGAGTCCCAAACGATATTTGTTGTTTTCATCTTTTTCAATATATTGAAGGGTAACGAGGGTAGACGCAATCCGGTAAGCTGTGGCTTTGCTTAGTTTTGTTGCTGTTGCAAGATCTTGAATTCCAAGTTTTTCTCCATTTGCTTTTGAAATTGCCTCAAGAATGGAAAAAGCTCGCACAATGGACCGCACATTATCATTATTATTTGGCATTTTATCTTCTCGCATCTATTCCGTCCTTTTCCACTTCAATATTAATTCTAAAGTCAGTTTTTTAATGGGCTGTTAACGGCTTGACGTTAAAGCGTATTTATTGTATCATTAATTGGAACTTAGTTCCACTATGTGGAACAACAAGAGGAGATAATAGTTTCGATAAAGCAGGTACATACAAAATTTTTTGTTTTTTACAAACTGGCTTCCAAAAAAACAGCCAGATAAAATAAATGGAGGATGAGAATGAAAAGAGTAATAATGATTTTGCTTAGCATCATTATGATTCTGAGTATTGTTGGCTGCGCAACCCAAACACCGGCGCCAACAGCCCAAGCCCAGACGAGTTCTGATGCCAAACCAACGGAAGCAAAGCCTGCATCCAGTGGATCTGAAACCGGCGGCGAGATTGTTGTTGGTTGTCTTCAAGATATCTCGGGCCCAACCTCTACTTTGGGCAAGATGGTAGAAGCTGGCGCTAAGTGGGCTTTTGATGAAATTAATGCGAATGGGGGCGTTGGTGGCAAAAAAATCAAGATGATCACCTACGATACAAAAGCGGATGTCAATGAAGCTATTAATGCCTTTACGCGTGCAGTTACTGCTGATAAAGTCAGTGTTGTTATTGGGCCACCTATCGCGAATATTGCACTCGCCATTGCCCCAATTTCTGAACAATACAACGTGCCGGTAGTTGGTTTCTCTGTAGATACAAAATCCCAGGTTAAACCTGATGGAACACCTTATAAGAATATGTTTGCATTCCAACCCAGCGCCAGTCAGATGGCTGAAATCATGGCAACCTATGCCATTAAGGAAAACAACTTTAAGAAATTTGGAGTAATCTATAATCAGGGTAATGCCTATTCCAATTCACTGATGACTCCATTTGTAGAAGTTGCTAAGGCGAACGGTGCTGAGGTTGTGGAACCAGTTCCTTACAAAGCAACTGATAAAGATTTCAAAACTTTACTTGGCAAAATTTTGAGCGAAAATGTAGAGGCGATCTTTATTCCAAATTACACTCAGGAACTTATCCTGATTACCCAACAGGCACGTGCCCTTGGTTTTAAGGGTGCTCTCATTGCGGGTTTGGATGCCTGCCCTCCTTTCAACAAACTTCTTGGTGAACCTGCAGATGGTATTTACTTTATCAATAATATCGATGCGACAGATGCAAAGATTGCTGAAATGGTTGCTACTGTTAAAGAAAAAACCGGTATTGATGCTACAAATAAGTTTTTCCTTGGATATGATCTTGGTAAAGTTATGGCAAAGATTATGGGCGAGGTTGGCACTGACAGTGTGAAAATACGCGATGCTTTTGAAAGCCTCAAGGATTATCAAGGCTATACTGGCAATATTACAATCGACCCAAAAACACATACCCCGACTGGACTTGAAATGGTCATGTTTACTTACAAAGGTTCTGACCCAGTTATGCTTCAGCGGTATTCCGTTGGAAAATAAACGATTTTGAAATAAATCTCCTTGTATCAGACAATGATACAAGGAGATTTTTATGAAAGAAAGATCCCTATGCAAATTCTGATTAACGGCATTGCACTTGGCTCAGTTTATGCGCTGATCGCAACTGGATTTTCTTTAATTTTTAACGTTTTAAAGTTCTCAAACTTTTCACATGGCGCCTTAATGACCCTGAGTGCTTTTGCTGGTTATTTTATTGCTGCAGAAAAAGGATGGGGTTTAATCCCTACTATCTTAACAGCAGTTGTAACTGGTGCCTTAGTCGCGCTTATCGGTGAGCTTGTTGCGTTTCGGAGGATTATCGCCCGCAGATCTTCTTCTGAATATTTCTTTGTCTCTTCGATTACGCTGGGTGCTTTATATGAAGGACTTGTTACCATAAAGGCAGGGGCAAATTTTTATAACTACCCACGCTTTTTTAAGAACAGCATCATCATGCTTGGGCACTGGGTAATTTCAATCTCTGACCTTCTGATGTTTACCACCAGTGTAGTGGTACTCCTAATTTTGGTATATGTTCTGAATAAAACAAGAATTGGCCGTGGCCTCAGAAGCGTGAGTTTTGACCATGAAACTGCCAAATTAATGGGCATTGATTCAACCAGGGCAATCCAAACTGCTTTTTTGATTTCCGGGGCCCTGGCTGGGCTCGCTGGCGTTTTTTTGGGTATCAATTACACCTTATATCCAACTTTAGGTGGTTTGGTTGTTAAAGGGTTTATTGCCTCAGTAATCGGAGGCCTTGGCAGCTTCCCAGGTGCAATTTTGGGCGCTATCCTTTTGGGACTGACAGAAACGCTTTTGATTAATTTTGTTGGATCAGGCTATTCCCCAGTCATTATTTTTATTATTATGCTTGCTTTCCTGCTGATCCGCCCGCAAGGACTTGCTGGTTCGAATGTTCAAGAGAAAGCGTAGGTTAGTAAATTGGCACTTCTAAGTTCAATTCTTACTTTTATTTTTATTACTATCGTCTCTGTTACCGGTGTATACATCTTAACTGGCCTGACAGGCATGTTTTCTTTAGGTCAGGCATCTTTTATGGCACTGGGTTCTTATGTGTCTGCGATCCTTGTGACCAAATTAGGGGTTCCTTTTGTCCCCGCATGTACTATTGCTGTAATTGTTTCTGTATTGATAGGCTTTATTGTGGGTTTGCCCACTGTTCGCTTAAGAAGAGACTACATTTCTTTGGTAACGCTTGGCTTTGGTGAAGCCATTACTGCGCTTCTGAACCAGTTTACAAGTCTTACAGGAGGAGCTTCAGGGTATACTGGTATTCCCAAAATAACAAACTTAACGATTGCGGGCGTATCAGCTTTTGTTTGTATTGCTTTGGCAGCTTATTTCAAAAACAGCAAATATGGAAGGCAGTGTATTGCTGTAAGAAATGATGAATTGGCCGCCAAGGCTATGGGCATCAATGCGCCACGCGTGAAGATGATAGCATTTCTTACTTCGGTGGCAGTGACTGCCTTCAGCGGTTGTCTTTATGCTTTTTTTACAACTTATGTAGACCCTACCCTATTTGGATGGAAAAAGAGCGCAGATTGGATTATTATGGTTTTCTTTGGGGGATCAAATAGTCTGACAGGTTCTATTTTAGGCACTTTCCTGCTTTCAGGCATGCCTGAAGTGATGCGAGTTTTATCGGAGTATAGAAGCGTAGTTTATGCTGTGCTCGTCCTTCTAATCATCAACTTTAAGCCAACTGGTTTATTAGGAGAATGGGAACTTACCATAAAGAATTTAAAAGCGCTTTTTTCACACAAAAAACCGAATGATGATGGAACCATTTCGGCCGATACCTCTGAGGAGTCAAATAACGATGTCGCTGTTAGAAGTTAAGCATCTTTACAAAAGTTTCGGAGGCGTTAAAGCCATTCAGGATTTTAATTTTTTGATTAATTCCGGTGAAATCAAAAGCATTATTGGACCTAACGGAGCTGGAAAAACTACCATCTTTAATGTGATATCTGGTGTTTACGATGCTGATGGCGGCGAAGTGATTTTTGATGGCAAAGATATTACAAAGAAAGAGCAATATCAACGCACTCTGACTGGCATTGGAAGGACTTTCCAAAATATCCGCCTTTTTAAAGGCCTCAACGTACTTGAAAACGTGCTCTGCGCATTTGACCCAGTTGCACCTTATTCTATTGCAGAAAGCTACTTACCCCTTCCCAGAAGGCTTAAGATAGAAAAGGAGAATCGGAAAAAGTCAGATTCTTTCCTCAAATTGGTCGGTTTAGAAAAATATAGAGATTACAAGCCTGAAAATATGGCTTATGGCTTACAGCGTCGTCTTGAGATTGCACGTGCTTTGGCCTGTCAGCCAAAGTTGATTTTGCTGGATGAGCCGGCGGCAGGTTTAAACCCAACCGAAGTAACCGAAATCACACATCTTATCAACCGTCTTGCCGATGAAATGGGTCTGGCGGTTATGCTCATCGAACATCGCCTTGAACTGGTGATGTCTATTTCTCATGCTATTTACGTTCAGAACTTTGGGGAAACTATTGCAGTTGGAACTCCAGAAGACGTAAAGAATAATCCCAAGGTTATTGAAGCGTACCTTGGAAAAGGAGATATTTAATGTCACTCCTGGATATAAATGGAATTAGTGCCGGTTATGGTCATGTAAAAGCGCTAAAGAAAGTTTTTTATAATGTGGAAGAAGGGGAAATTGTTAGTGTTATCGGATCCAATGGGGCAGGAAAAACAACCTTCTTAAAAGTTATTTCAGGCTTAGTACGGCCAACAGAAGGGGCTATTTTTTATAAAAATGAAAAACTTCCACAAAAGGCTCATCAGATCGTAGCTGCCGGTATTGTTCACGTTCCTGAAGGGAGAAAGACTTTTTCTGGTTTAAGTGTAGAAGAAAATTTGCTGGTTGGAGCTTACTTATGTTTAGACAGCAAAGAGGTTCATAAGCGATTATCCATTCAATATGATTTGTTTCCGGTTCTAAAAGAACGTTCTAAGCAGTTTGCAGGTACCCTCTCTGGCGGTGAGCAGCAGATGTTAGCCATTGCCAGGGGTTTAATGGCAGCACCCCACTTGCTTCTTTTGGATGAACCAAGCCTTGGCCTAGCCCCCTTTATTATTGATCAGGTGTTTGAACTCATTGTGAAAATTAAACAAATGGGTATTACGATACTACTTGTAGAGCAAAATGCAAGAAAAGCACTTTCCATTTGCGATAAAGCTTGCGTTATTGAAAACGGTACCATCAACATTTGTGGGACGGGCAAAGAATTGTTGAACTCTGACGAAGTTAAAAAGGCCTATTTGGGTGCATAGCCCTTAAGGAGATTCATTATGGTCAGAACATGGAATGAAGAGTCTTTAGATCATCGAAACGCTCTTCTTTTTGCTATGGGTTTTAATGAAGAGCAGGTAAAAAAACCCATAATTGGTATTTTGAATGCTTGGAACGAAATGAATCCTGGTCATTATGCTTTTAAGGATGTGCTCCAGTCCATTAAAGAAACGATTGCCATAGCCGGCGCTTTGCCCGTTGAGCTTCCTATTCTTGGAATATGTGATGGCATTTGCTCAAATACGGATGGGGATCGTTATACCCTTCCGACCAGGGACCTCGTTTCAATGGAAGTTGAGACTCTGGCTGAACTTAATCGTTTGGACGGAATGATCATTTTGGCCACGTGCGACAAAGTAGTGCCTGGTGCGCTGATGGGTGTTCTGCGTATAAATATCCCTGCTGTTGTCTTTACAGGCGGCTACATGGCGAGTGGGCATTACAAAGATAAGATGCTTACGCTTACACATACCAAACAAGCGTATGCCGCTTACCAGCAGGGTAGTTTGAGCAAAGCAGATTATAAAAACATTGTGCGTAATGCCTGTCCAACACCCGGTGCTTGCCCCTTTATGGGAACTGCAAACACAATGTGCGCACTTGCGGAATTATTGGGTTTTTCGCCTGATGGAAATGCAAGTGTTCGCAGCCAATCAGCAGAATGGAAAGATATGGCTGTAGAGGCTGCCAAGACAGTTGTCCAAGCTGTTTTTCTGGATAAGAAGCCTAGTGATTTTCTCTGTAAAGAAAGTTTTTTAAATGCCATTGCGTATATGATGGCAACAGGTGGCTCCACTAATTCCATTCTGCATATACCGGCAATTGCGAAACAGATTGGGCTTGAAATAGGAGTTGAGGCTTTTGATGCTGTAAGTAAAACAGTACCTGTTCTAAGCAGCATCTATCCAAACCATCCTAGTTTCACCATGGAGGATTTTGACAAAGCGGGTGGTCTGGCTGTAGTTTTATCGAAGTTGATTGAAAAACCATCTTTGCTTTCAGATACACAGGGCTATTTCAGCAGTATTTTTGCGAAGGCTGAAAAGGCAAAATCGGTAGAGTCTGAGCTGATAAGATCCAGAAATGAGGCGATTAATGCGCAGGGAGGGATAGCAGTTCTGCATGGAAATTTATGTCCAGAGAGTGCAATCGTCAAATTTAGTGCGGTTGACCCTTCCGTCTGGAATTTCAGTGGTCCCGCACATGTTTTTGACTCGCAAGATGAAGCTTGGGCAAGTATTCTTAAAGATGAGATTGTGCCGGGCGAGGTTGTTGTTATTCGGTATGAAGGGCCAAAGGGCAGCCCTGGAATGCCTCACATGGAAACTTTTATGGCTGCGGTTTTAGGAAAAAATCTTGGCGCCAAAATTGCCTTGGTTTCAGATGGACGCTTTTCGGGAGCTACCGGCGGTTTAGCAATTGGTCATGTTTGCCCAGAGGCCTATGATGGCGGTCCCATTGTACTTGTTGAAGATGGCGACATCATCGAAATTGATATCCCGAACCGAAAGCTTTGTCTCATGGTCGATGAAAAAACTTTGGAAACACGCCAATCGAAATGGCAGCGTGTTGAAAAGTCTGCAAAAGGCTGGCTTAATCTTTACCGTCAAAGAACTTCTTCAGCACATGAAGGCGCAACAGTGTTTAATAAATGAATGTTTTTTAAAAAACAATATTACCTGCAATCCGCTTTATCTTATTTAAAGAGAGTATTTAATGAAAATTGGCATTAATTTATGGAACTGGACTAAAGACCCGTGCGAGGATATTCCAAGTTTAATCCAGCATGTGTCAAATCTTGGTTTTGAGGCTGTAGAATTGCCCCTCAATAGGCCTCAGGATTGGAACTTAAGCCAGATTTCATCTTCACTCTCTCGCTGCGGTTTGGAATTGACACTTTGCGCTCAACTCAGCCATGGTCTTGATGGCAGCAGTCCCGATACTGAAGTGCGGAGCCGAACGATAAAGTATCTGAAGGATGGGTTAGAAATAGGTTCTTTATTAGGAGCAAAAGTGCTTGTGGGGCCACTTTATGGAGGATCGGGCAAGCGTAACTTTTTGACTCCTGAAGAAAAGAAGGATGAAGTTGTCAGAGCTGCGGATACTCTTAGATCGCTTTGTTACGTAGCCGAGCAGGCTGGAGTTAATTTGGCAATTGAACCCATCAATCGCTATCGTACAAGCGTCATCAATACTGTTGAACAAGCCTTAGAGCTGACTAAACTAGTGGATAGCCCAGCTTTAGGTGTCCATTTTGATACCTATCAGGCGAACATTGAAGAAAATGATCCCTATGCAGCCCTTCAAGCATCCTTGGAAGCAGGAAAGCTGTATCATTTTCATGCTTGCGAAAATCAACGAAGCGCCCCAGGTACCGGTCATATTAATTGGAAAATGTACACAGAAATATTAAAGCGTCACGAATATCAAGGGCACCTGACCATGGAAATGTTCACTATTGGCGGATTGGATTCTGGTTTTATAGATAACGGTAGCCCTGATGACCTGGCTGTTTTTGGGCATCATTATCTTTCAGATCTGCTGAGAGACCTTGCATGAGGAGAGTGCGTTTTGAATAAACATGAAAAATTTAGTTTTCCTAATCTTGAGGCGTTAGAGCATAAAATATCAAGTCTTGGACTTAGTATTCCTTTAAGTGAAGATCTTAAACCTTTTGAACACAGCCTTGAAATTAACGGCAACAAATGTCCCAACCGTATTGCAGTTTTGCCAATGGAAGGATGTGATTCTGAAGCTGATGGCAGCCCTTCCAAACTTGTGTATAGGCGTTATAAACGCTTCTTTGAGGGCGGAGCCGGGCTTATTTGGTGGGAAGCCAACGCTGTTGTTCAAGAAGGGCGTGCAAATGAGCTGCAAATGATGCTGACTTCAAAAAACCAAAAATCTTTCAGTCATCTTTTGGAGACAAGCATTCTTGCAGGAAAGGCTGTTAATGGGGAGTGTTATCAACCCATTAGTATTTTGCAATTAACACACTCTGGACGCTATTCCAGACCCGTAGGTCATAAGCCACAGCCCCTTATTCCGCAGCATGATCCTATTTTGGACCCTCGTTTAGGTATTGGGCCTGATGACCCCCTGATCAGCGATGCCTATTTGGACTCACTGATTGAAGCATATGTGCATTCTGCCAGGCTTGCAGAAGAAGCAGGCTTTGATGGTGTGGATATCAAAGCCTGCCATCGTTATTTGATAAGCGAGCTGCTGGCTTCCCATACAAGGGAAGGATGCTATGGCGGTAGCTTTGAAAATCGATCAAGACTTTTGTTGAAGATCATCGAAGAAGTTCGCGCACAAACGAATCCAAATTTTATTGTTGCTTGCAGGTTTAATGTCTTTGATGCGCATCCATATCCTTATGGTTTTGGTGTTGAGAAAAATGATTTCTGGAAATTTGATCCATCAGAACCAATACTTTTAGTGAAAAGGATGATTGAATCTGGAGTAAATCTGCTCAGTAATTCTGCGGGGAACCCTTATTATATTTATCCGCAGGTAACAAGACCCTTTGATCTTTCATCAGAAGGCATTCCTGTGCCTGAAGAACATCCACTGAAAAGTATTGAACGTTTATTTTCCTTCACAGAAGAGATTCAGAAGACTGCAGGAAAGATACCCGTTGTAGGGAATGGATATAGTTGGCTGAGAGAGTTTATGCCCTTTGCTGGCGCTGCAAACGTTCGTTTAGGCCGTTGCAGTTTAATGGGAATCGGCAGAAACTCTTTTGCTTATCCTGATGCACCAAAAGATATTCTTATGAAGGGCATGTTGGATAAGGACAAGTGCTGTATAACGTGCTCAAAATGCACACAAATGATGCGAGATCATGGGACAACTGGCTGCGTAATAAAGGATGCCGCCATTTATGCACCACTTTACAGGCACTATCACAAAGAAGCGCAATTAAGGGCAAGGTAAAAATGGGTAAAGCACCGAATTCGCTGACGAGGGGACAATTAAAGAATCGTACGGCTTGGGTTATACAACCAGGAAAGGTTGAACTGATCGATTCATCTTTACCAGAGTTGTCTGATAATGAAGTTCTGATTCAAATTAAAGCTTCAGCTATATGCGGAAGTGATTTACATCTTTATCAAGGCAAGCACCCTGCTGTTAGGCTTCCTTCTGCAGTTGGCCACGAATGCTCAGGATTAATTTTCGAGCTTGGAAAGCAGGTAAAAGGCTTTAACATTGGCGATCGTGTAACCTTTGAGCCGAACATCAATTGTGGCCGCTGTAAAGCCTGTTTACAAGGAAATTACGGATACTGTGAAAACATTAGTTTTACTTACCGGATAGGTAAGGGAGCAATTGCGGATTACATCGTTATAAGGGAAGACAAAGTTTTTAAACTCCCTGATGCAATGCCCTTCAATCAGGGCGCTCTAATCGAACCACTTGCTGTTGCGGTGCATGCAGTAAAGCGTGCTGATATTCAAATGGGTGAAGAAGTGCTGGTCATTGGCGCTGGTGCTATCGGTATTTTTACAGGCGCATTGTCCATCCTGCGCGGAGCCAGTAAAGTGGTTGTAAGCGATATAAACAGAGCGAGGCTTGACCTTGCAATTCAGCTTGGGGCGACAGGTTCCATGTTGTCATCCGATCTAGAAAACCAATTACATACAAAAACGCTGGCAGTTTACGACAAAGTTTTTGAGTGTGTTGGTTTGGAAAAGACTTTAGCCAATGCAATGAAGGCATCAAGACGCAACGGGCTTGTTACGGTAGTAGGAATTTTCGAAGAGGAGAATGTTTCAATTCCTGCCAACTTGTTTGCCTCTCACGAGATTCGTATGCAGGGTTCCCAAGGCTATTGCTGGGATTTTCCTGTCGCATTAAAACTGGCAGAAAAAATTGCATTAGACAAAATGCTTACACATAGGTTTCCATTGAGCGAAGTACAAAAGGCTTTTGAACTGGCCATGGACAGGACAGCATTCAAAATGAAGGTGATTATTGAACCATAAAAAGGAGGCTGAATAAAATGAAGAAAGTTGCAATTGTTACAGGTGGAAGCAGGGGCATTGGGCTATCAATTGTGCAGCGCCTTCTTGAAGATGATTATGCAGTGTTGATAACAGCTTCTGGGTCTGCAGAAAAATATGCAAAGACACTGCAAGACTTAAAGGCTTCTGCAAAGCCTGTTTTTTATGTCCAAGCGGATGTTTCTCGTCAGGAGGATCGAGAACGAATTTTACAGGGATGCCTTTCTGAATTTAGGCGTATTGATCTTTTAGTGAATAATGCGGGTGTGGCTCCTCTCGAACGCAGAGATCTTCTGGAAATGTCAGAAGAAAGTTTTGATAGGGTTTTGGGAATAAATACGAAAGGAGCTCTCTTTCTAAGCCAAATAGTTGCTAAGCAAATGTTAAAGCAAGAGATGCTTTTTAAAAAGCGCGGAACCATTATTAATATCACTTCATGTTCATCTGTGGTTTCTTCTGTAAACCGTGGAGAATATTGCATATCCAAGGCTGCTGCTTCAATGGTCACAACTCTATTTGCCGATCGATTGGCAGGCGAAGGAATACTGGTGCATGAGGTGAGGCCAGGAGTTATTGCAACCGATATGACGAGTAAGGTAGAGGAGAAATATAGCAAACTCATCGAAGAAGGCCTGTTCCCAATTGCCAGATGGGGGCAGCCTGAAGATGTTGCTAATGCTGTTTCTGCACTTGCAAGTGATGATTTCCTATACACAACGGGAAATTATATTGACGTTGACGGCGCATTTCATATTAAACGTCTTTGATATGGCAGAGGACAGGAAATGAAAAATAATTTATTCTACAAAATAAAGGCGGTTATTTTCGCCAACCGAAGATACTGGCCAATTGATGCAGAACTTCAAAGCACTTTTGGTGAAATAGAGAAAGATTTAAAAAATTTAGGAATTGAAGAAGTTAGCCTTTGTACAGATGAATCTACTGTGCCTATATCTAAAGTGGATGGTGTATTGCTGGCAGTTCCCATTAGTGGCTCTGTGCAGTCATGGGTTTTGAACACAGCAAAGCATTACCACCAGGTTGTATTGCTTGCTTCTTATGTAGATGAAGTCTTTAGGCCTGAGATAACACATAAGTTGCTCTATGCAAATGCTGCCCCGACATTTGCTGAGTGCTGGAGTCAGTTAAGGCAAAAACACCCATCCAGTTTTGTAGCGATTACGCGTGGTGAGCTCTATCAAAAGCTTGCATTGTTCAGAGCGGCAAATAAAATCAAGAATTCCCGCATTGTTCTGATTGGAGATATGGAGCCTTGGGTACTGAGTCCCAGTAGAGATTTTCTTGCTTACGAACAGTTTGGGCCGGAACTTATCCAGGTCTCACAACAGGAACTTTTGGAGATTGCCAAAAATATTCCTGATGCCTCTGCAAAGAAAATTGCTGACTCCTACTGGAATAATGCCCAAAAGATTTTTGAGCCGAGTTACGAAGATTGTATTAAAGCGGGAGCTCTGGCAGCTGCAATAGATGAGCTTTTGGGCCGTTATGATGCAGATGCTGCAGCAATTGCATGCTTTAACCTTTTGGCTCCTTCCGGCACCAGTTCATGTATGGGGGTAAGCTATCTAAACACCCGCAACACAAAAATCATTGCCTGCGAAGGAGACCTTGACAGTGCTGTAACAATGCTTCTGATGAAAGAGGTCAGTAAATCTAATTTATGGATGGCGAACCCTGCCTTCCGTCCTGATAAATCTATCTGCTATTCGCATTGCACTGCCCCAACGAAAACATCTCAGAATAATACACGCCCTTATATCCTTCGTAATCACCATGAGAGCGGAATAGGGGTGAGCCTTCAAACACTGTTACCTTTGAATGAACGCGTAACGATTGCTCGTTTTTCATCTGAGAACAGCTCCATTTTTATGATGGGCGCTCAAACTTTTGAGGCAGACTATAAACCCGTTTGCCGTACGCAGTTGAATCTAAGGCCTGATGATTCTGAGTTTTTGATTAACTCATTATTTGGTTGTCACCAGGTCATTGCTTTTGAGGATTGCCAAAAATCTCTTGCAGAACTTTCTATGATCTTAGGTCTGAAGGTGATTCAAGCGTAGATTCTGAAAAGAAAGAAAAAGGTAAACTTGGCGAAAGAAAACTTTGGTGCAATAAAGCTGAGAAAAGTCAATACATTAATTGTTGGCAGTGGTGCTGCTGCTTATAATGCTGCCAACCGCCTCTGGGAATCAGGCGTTCGTGATGTTTTGATGGTAACAGAAAATCGTCTTTCTGGTACCTCCCGTAACACAGGTTCTGACAAACAAACCTATTACAAACTTTCACTGGGAGGCCGTCACCCGGATAGTGTTGAAGCGATGGCTGCTGCTCTTTACAACGGTTGCAGTGTGGATGGCGATATTTGCCTTGCAGAGGCAGCAAACTCAGTAAGATGTTTTATGAATCTGGTTGAAAAGGGTGTTCCCTTTCCTTTTGATGAAACTGGAACTTTTTTTGGCTACAGGACTGATCACGATGAGTCTGAAAGGGCAAGTTCTGTTGGCCCATTAACATCCAAGGCAATGACGGAATGCCTGGAAAAAACAGCTAAAGAAAGAGCTATTGAACAACTTAATAAATGTCTTGTCGTCAAGATTATTACTCGCCAAAACAAGCTTTATGGGGTTCTTGCCTTTTTGTTCGATGGTGCAACGCAAGACAATCTTTCCGAGAAATTTCTTTTTATCCAATGCGAAAATCTTGTTTACGCTACTGGAGGGCCTGCAAGTATCTACAGCCATGTGGTTTATCCAGCCGGGCATTACGGTATGTCGGGAATTGCTTTTGAAGCTGGTGTGAAAGGGCGCAACCTAACTGAGTGGCAATATGGTTTGGCTTCCATAAACCCCCGTTGGAATGTTTCCGGTACTTACATGCAGTCTTTACCGCGCTTTGTTTCAATGTCTAAAGAGGGCAGTGACCCAAAGGAATTCCTTTCTGATTACTACAGTAAGCGTTCAGAAGTATTGAATAATATATTTCTTAAGGGTTATCAATGGCCTTTTGATGTTCGCAAATTAAATAATGGCTCTTCGATGATAGACATTTTGGTTTATCAAGAGACAATATTGAAAGGCAGAAGGGTTTTCTTGGATTTTACCGAAAATCCAGGTCTGGTGGATATCAATGCCGCGGAACTTGCTGAAGAGCAGAAGAATTACCTGAAAAATAACGATGCTATCTTTGGCAAACCTATTGACCGCTTGCGCAAAATGAATGAACCGGCTTATCACTTTTATTTGAGTAAAGGTATTGATCTTGCAAAAGACTTTTTGGAAATAGCTATTTGTGCTCAGCACAATAATGGGGGTTTAGCTGTTGATTCATGGTGGCAGACCAATGTTGAAGGTTTTTATGCGTGTGGCGAGGTTGCCGGTACCCATGGAATCTATCGCCCGGGTGGTGCTGCATTAAACTCCGGGCAAGTTGGATCACTGCGCGCGGCCCAAAGCATTGCCAGAAAGCAAAAACAAATTGCCCAAGATCTGCCCCAAGATATTCTTGCTGAAGTCCAACAGTTTTTGAGCAATGTAAGGAATTTGATAGACACTGAAGAAAACTGCCGAAATCTCTGGGCAGAGATGAGCAATGCGTTTTTTGATGTGGCTGGGCCAATTAGGAACCAAGGCCGAATAAAAGCTTTCCTTAATAAGGTCATTGCATTACTTAATAATTTTGATCAGATTGTAAAGGTAAGCTCGTTTAGCAACTTGTTTTACTTTTACCACTTTAGGGATACTTTAATTAGCCAGGCTGTATACTGCCATGCTATTCTGGATTATATGGAAAAAGGGGGACAAAGCCGTGGTTCTGCACTATACATTGACCCACAAGGATCCCTTCACCATGAGGATTTATGGCCAGATCTGAACTTTGAATTAGATCAAGGCCAGTTGAACGAAAAAATTCAGGAAGTGGGCTTTGAACGCGGAGTGTTTAGTTCTTGTTGGCGCCAACGAAAACCACTGCTTATTAAAGAACTGACTTTTGAAACTGCTTGGCGGCAATTCCGCAAAGAAAATGGAATGGAATAACTGAGAACGGAGTAAATTATTAATGAGGACACCTAAAGAATGGATTTATGATTGCGGGATTATCCCGGTTGTTGTGCTTTCCAAAGTTGAAGATGCATCTCCAACTGCAGAGGCATTGCTCAAGGGGGGCGTGGATGTAATGGAGATTACCCTAAGAACCTCTGCAGGTCCGGATTCGATTCGTGAAGTATCAAAGAATTGTCCCGAAATGCTTGTGGGGGCAGGTACAGTGTTAAACATTAACGATTGCGAAGCCTGTGTTGAGGCTGGTGCAAAATTTATTGTCTCACCTGGTTTCGATAAAGAATTGGTAAATTTTTGTCTTGAACATGATATTTTGGTTATACCAGGCTGTGTGACGCCAACGGAGATAATGCAAAGCTTAAACCTTGGGCTTGACCTTATTAAGTTTTTTCCGGCAAACATCTATGGCGGGCTTGCTGCTTTGAAAGCACTTAGTGGGCCATTTCCAAATGTAAAATTCATTCCAACAGGTGGAATCGATCAGTTTAATTTAAAAGAATATCTTGACCTCCCTAATGTTTATGCGGTAGGCGGCAGTTGGATTTGCAATAAAACAGATATTAGGAACCATGAATTTAACAAAATCATGCAATTGGCTTCTCAAAGCAGATCCACTTTACTTGGGTTTGAACTGGCACACGTTGGCATTAATTGCAGCAATGAAGAAGAGGCTTTAAAGTCTGCTCGTAAGTTAAACGAAATTTTTGGTATGCAGGTAGAAGATGGCAACAGTTCATGCTATGCGGGAAAGGGTATTGAATTTATAAAGAGCAAGTTTCTTGGCGCGCACGGTCACCTGGCAGTCAGGACGAACGATATTGTTCGGGCAATTGTTTACCTGAAATCAAGAGGTTATTTAATGGATGAGAATAATATCAAGACTCAGCAAGGCAAAATCATCGCTGCATATTTGCAGGAGCAAGTCAGTGGGTTTGCAATACATTTGCAGCAAAAATGAGGAGTGAATATGAAAGTAATTACATTTGGTGAAGTGATGCTTAGACTCAAAACGCCAGGTGTCGAGCGTTTGTTTCAATCGGCAACCCTGGAGGCCAGCTTTGGCGGAGGAGAAGCCAATGTGGCTGTTAGCCTTGCAAATTTCGGCATGGATGTTCGTTTTGTCACTGCATTACCTGAAAACGCTCTTGCTGATAAATGCATTAGTGAGTTGAAGGGTTTAGGAGTGGGTACGAGTGAAATTATTCGGCAAGGAGAGAGAATTGGTATTTATTTCCTCGAAACTGGGGCAAATCAGTTGCCCAGCAAAGTAATCTATGATCGGGCTAATTCGTCCATCGCTAACGCAGAACCCGGCACCTTTGAATGGCGCAGGATTTTTAAAGATGCAACTTGGTTCCACATTACAGGCATTACCCCGGCAATTTCCGAAAAAGCGAGTATCAATTCACTGGAGAGTGTGCTTATTGCAAAAGAAATGGGGTTAATGGTTTCTTGTGATCTTAACTTTAGGAAGAACTTGTGGAAATATGGTAAAAAAGCCAGCCAGGTAATGCGAGACCTTGTGAAATATGTGGATGTCGCCATTGCCAACGAGGAGGATATTCAGAATGCTCTCGAAATCAAAGCGAATGTATCCGTTGAAACTGGAGAATTGGATCACCAAATCTATAAAGAACTTGGTGATAAAGTGCTTGAGGTTTATCCCAATATGAAGTTGATTGCAATTACACTCAGGGAAAGTAAAAGTGCCAACATTAACGGATGGGCAGCATGCCTTAATGACAGAGAGAACTTTATAAAGAGCAAAAAATATCAGATTGCGGATATCGTGGACCGCGTTGGAGGTGGGGATGCATTTGCTGGGGCGCTTATCTTTGGGCTAAACCATTATTCCACGCCTCAAGAAGCGCTTGAGTTTGCTGTTGCAGCCAGTTGTCTGAAGCACTCTATCAACGGGGACTATAATCGTGTTTTTGTGGAAGATGTTGTTAAGCTGATGGGTGGTGACGGAAGCGGAAGAGTACAGCGCTGATAATCTAAAAAAAGGAATCAAACCTCAATTATAGGGGCATGATTCCTTTTTTTCTATCTGTGCACAAATCCGGTAAAATAAGTTCAGATGAAAGACGGCAATCAGAATAATACAATAAGCAAGAAGTCCCTATTATTGCAAAAAATCAACTGGAAAAACGTTTTAATAGTCTTCCTTCTCTGTGCGGTGTTGTCTTTTCCGGTTTATTACACGCGCATTACGCAGCCTGTAGAAGGAGATTTTGGCAGCCACGTGCGCCACGCTGAGGAATTCTTGAAATATGGTTTTTTTCAACCTGTTCCCCGCTCCCATCCCTTATTGCAATATCTCATGCTGGGCATTTCCAAACTTTCAGGCGGTTTGTTTGGGCTTTATGCTAGCCTGTTGATCATCCAGGTTTTCATCCAAGGCCTCACGGGCTCTATTATTTACCTTTGGTTGGGTAATGCCAAAAACAAGGGCTGGGAGTACTGGCGAGTGGCTGCTTCAGTAAGCGTTACTTTTCTTGCACCTATCATGTTCTTGGCTTTTAAAGACAGTTTTTTCTATTATGGTTATATTGGGTTGGCAAATTATCATAACCCTACCATCCATCTGCTAAAACCTATTGCCCTCCTTTGTCTTATCCTGGCATTGAAAGGTTTTGAATGTTCTAAAAACCCCTGGTGGGTAAGCTTGATTTCTGCAGTACTGGTCATTCTTTCCAGTCTTGTAAAACCTAACTTTATTCTGGCTTTTGTTCCGGCTTTGGGCTTGATCAGCCTTTACGAACTTTTTCGCAGGCAAGTTTTGGACCTGCGATTAATGATCTTTGGTTTTGCGCTCCCCAGTGTAGCGGTTCTTATTTGGCAATGGTTTATCACCTATCAATCCGGAGATTATTCCAATAGCATTGCCATAGCCCCTTTTGCAGTGGAATCAGCATTTTCCCAGTTCCTTCTTGCCAAGTTTCTCCTTTCCACTTTGTTTGTGTGGCAAGGCCTTTTCATATTTCGCCACGATCTGTTAAAAGATCAAACCCTTCTTTTGGGTTGGGTCACTTTTCTGATCGGCATCTTGCAAAACTATTTTCTGATTGAGAAGGGCAGCGAAATGCTTTCAGGCAATTTCCGCTGGAGCGGGCAAATTGTATTGTTTTGTATGGTGGTCATTTTGCTGCGTAAATCCCTGCGATTTTTTATAGCGGATGGGCTTGGCAAAGCCTGGCAAAAAGCGATGGGGCTTGCAACTTATCTTGCTCATTTACTTGCCGGGTTAGCTTATTACATTTACTGTATCACCTCAATCCATTACCGCTAAAAAAACCTAACAGCCAAACAAACCAAGCTCTAAAATAGATTTTCGTCATTGCCGCATTGTCAGGCTTTCCCAAAAATAGCTTTATTGATGGGATAATACCTTATCTGTTAATCAAGAAGTTGAAGCAGAGCTTGTTTCAAAAAGGAGAGAAAATAATGGAACGTAAAGTTGTTATTGCCGGTTCTTGCCGCACAGCGCTTGCAAAAATGGGTGGGATGCTTGCTAATATTCCTGTTGTAAGTTTAGGAGAGGTTGTCATCCGTGAAGCACTTAAACGCGCCGGTGTAGAGTCCAAAGAAGTGGATATGGTTTACATGGGTTGTGTGCTTCAGGCTGGGCAGGGCCAAAATGTGGCCCGGCAGGCATCCATGGGCGCTGGTATTCCTGAAGAGACCCCTGCTCTGACGATTAACGTTGTATGCGGTTCCGGCCTGGAAGCTGTCAACATGGCTGCACGTCTTGTGCAGTCTGGTGAGGCGGATCTTGTGGTTGCAGGTGGTATGGAAAATATGTCTGCAGCACCTTACGCACTTCCTCAAGGGCGCTTTGGTTACCGTTTGGGCGATGGAAAACTGATAGACACCATGACCAATGATGGCCTTACCGATGCTTTCGGCCAATACCACATGGGACTCACCGCTGAAAATGTGGCCGCACAATGGCATCTGAGCAGAGAGGAGTTAGATGTCTTTTCAGCAAAGTCTCAGCAGAAAGCTGCTCGCGCTCAGCAAGAGGGCCGTTTTGCGGATGAAATCGTTCCCGTTGAAATCAAGTCGCGCAAGGAAAGCATTTTCTTCAAAGAAGATGAGGGTATCCGTGGGGACAGTACTGCGGAAGGCCTGGCAAAACTTCGCCCTGCATTCAAAAGTGATGGTGTTGTAACAGCTGGTAATGCATCCACCATTAATGATGGCGCGGCCGCTGTGGTGGTGATGAGCGCGGAAAAAGCTGCTGAACTGGGTGTTCAGGCTGAGGCTGAATGGTTAGGCGGCACGCTTGCCGGTGTAAACCCTGCTATTATGGGTGTTGGCCCCGTGGCCGCAACCCAAAAACTAACCAAAAAGCTTAATCTTGATGTGCAAGATTTTGACTTAATTGAAGCAAACGAGGCTTTTGCTTCACAAGCTTTGGCGGTGATGAAAGAATTAAACTTCAACGAGGAAAAAGTAAATGTCAATGGCGGGGCTATTGCCTTGGGGCACCCCATTGGCGCTTCAGGGTGCCGCATTTTGGTTAGCCTTATTCATGAAATGAAAAAGCGACCGGATGCCAAATTAGGTTTGGCTACGCTTTGTATTGGTGGCGGAATGGGCTGTGCTGCTGCTGTCAAAAAGATTTGAAAGGATACGATGGGAACTGTAAATCTTGAAGTACAGGACCGTGTTGCGGTTATTACTATTCATCGGCCTGAGGCTTTGAATGCCTTGAACACCCAAGTGCTTGCCGATTTACGAGCGTGCTTTGAGGCTATAGATACTCAGCAAGTGCATTGTGTAGTTTTGACAGGTGCAGGTGAAAAAGCATTTGTTGCGGGCGCGGATATTGCTGAGATGGCAGCCATGACTCCAAGCCAGGCTGAGAAATTTAGTCGGGATGGGAATGCGCAAATGCTTTTCATTGAAAATTTTGCGCTTCCAGTAATTGCCGCTATCAACGGTTATTGCTTGGGTGGAGGCAATGAAATGGCCATGAGCTGCGATATCCGCCTTTGCAGCGAGAACGCCATCTTTGGGCAGCCAGAAGTGGGTTTGGGCATTACGCCAGGTTTTGGAGGAACACAACGCCTTGCAAGGGTTATTGGTTCGCTGTCAAAAGCGAAAGAAATACTCCTCTCAGGAAGAAGTTTTAAAGCTGAAGAAGCTTATCGCTTGGGTTTGGTCAGCGCTGTATACCCGCAAAACGCATTGATGGAAGAAGCTCTTAAATTGGCAGGCCAAATTGCGCAGAATGCCCCGATTGCAGTGCGTAATACCAAAAAGGCGCTCAATACAGGCATTGAACAGCCTGTCGAAGAAGCCTTGGAGACTGAAGCAAAGTTTTTTTCTGCCTGTTTTGCCAGTGAAGATCAAAAAGAGGGTATGCGTGCTTTCTTAGAAAGACGTAAAGAAAAAGAATTCCACAATCGTTAAGAAAGGATAGACTGATGAAAATAGGAATTATGGGCGCTGGAACCATGGGCAGCGGAATTGCCCAGGCATTTGCTCAAAACAAGGAATTTGAAGTATTCCTGACCGATTTAAACCTTGAACTTGCCGAAAAAGGTAAAGGGCGAATTGTCAAAGGCCTGCAAAAAAGAGTGGAAGTAGGCAAAATGAGCCAGGAAGCGGCAGATTCAATTGCAAATCAAATCCATCCTGTGCAGAGTGAAGCGTTCAAAGAGTGTGATCTTATTGTTGAAGCAGTGCTTGAAGAAATGTCACTAAAAAAAGAAACATTTAAAGCACTGGATGCAATTGTAAAACCCGAATGCATTTTTGCCAGCAATTCTTCTTCACTTTCCATTACGGAAATTGGCCAAGGGCTTAGCCGTCCCTTAATTGGGATGCACTTTTTTAACCCTGCCCCCGTTATGAAGCTGGTAGAAGTCATCCCGGGTTTGAATACTCCGCAGGAAATGGTTGAAAAGGTCTGCCAAGTCGCCCGGGATTTGGGCAAAACACCGGTAGAGGTTAAAGAGGCCCCCGGTTTTATTGTTAACCGTATTCTGATCCCCATGATTAATGAAGCAGTTGGCATTTACGCGGATGGTTTGGCCTCTTTGGAAGGAATAGATACCGCGATGAAACTGGGTGCAGGCCACCCTATGGGCCCATTGGAATTGGCAGACCTTATAGGCTTGGATGTTTGCTTGGCGGTGATGGATGTGCTGACTGTTGAAACAGGCGACCCCAAATATAGAGCTCATCCACTTCTCAGAAAAATGGTAAGGGGCGGTAAACTTGGCCGCAAAACCTCAGAAGGTTTTTATAAGTACTAAAAATTTTCCAAAATGACTGCATGAAAATGAGCTCTCCATGGGCTCATTTTTCATGCTTCTTCTGGGTTTGGTTTAAATGATTCACAAAAAATCATTTCTCAGTGTATATGTTTTTTTCTCTCCCCAAAAGTAAGAATCATTTATAATGATGAAAAGTGAAATAATTCACAAATTATGGTCAATAAATGAGTACGTAAGGTTCATTTATTGAGAGTGGTAAAGGATGGTTTATGGAATTTTCTTTGAAGAATGAATATACAATGGCACAAAAACTGTTCCGCGATTTTGCAAAGCGGGAAGTTGAGCCCCTTGCACGGGAAATTGATGAAGCACATCGCTTCCCGAAAGAAACTGTCAGGAAGATGCAAAAATATGGGTTAATGGGCATTCCTTTCCGCAAGGAGTTTGGCGGGCAAGGTTGTGATATTTTAACCTATGTTTTGGCAGTTGAAGAAATTTCAAAAGTTTGCGGTACTACGGGTGTGGTTCTTTCGGCTCATACCTCTTTAGGGGCAGGGGCTATCAACTATTATGGCACGCCTGAACAAAAAGAAAAGTTTCTACGTCCTCTGGCGGATGGCAGCAAACTTGGTGCTTTTGCCCTGACGGAGGCGGAAGCTGGCACTGATGCTGCCGGCCAGCAAACAAAAGCGGTTTTAGAGGGCGAAACTTGGGTGATCAACGGTAATAAGATCTTTATTACGAATGCCGGCGAAGCCGATACCTATATCGTTTTTGCGATGACGGATAAATCTCTGGGAACCAAGGGCATTTCTGCCTTTATTATTGAAAAAGGCACACAAGGCTTTGAATTCGGCGCTTCTGAAAAGAAAATGGGCATTCATGGTTCTTCCACGAAAGAGCTTGTTTTCAAAGATTGCCGTATCCCTAAAGCTAATCTTTTGGGAAAAGAAGGAAAAGGTTTTGGCATTGCCATGGGAACCCTGGATGGGGGACGTATTGGTATTGCCGCACAGGCGCTTGGCATTGCTGAAGGTGCACTGGAGAAGACGGTTAGCTATGTGCAAGAGCGTAAACAGTTTGGCAGGCCTATTGCTGCCTTCCAGAACACGCAGTTCAAGCTGGCAGAGATGAAAACTGAAATTGAAGCGGCGCGTTATCTCGTCTATCAGGCAGCCTGGAAGTGCGATCAAGGCCAGCGTTTCAGTGTGGATGCAGCCATGGCAAAACTGAAGGCCTCCCGCGTGGCTTCTTATGTTACGAATGAAGCTGTGCAATTACACGGTGGCTATGGCTACATGCAGGAATATGATGTTGAACGGATGATGCGCGACGCAAAAATTACGGAAATCTATGAGGGAACCTCGGAAGTGATGCAGATGGTCATTTCCGCATCCCTGCTTAAATAGTGAGGTAAGCAGTGAAGATTATAGTTTGTATCAAACAGGTGCCTGATACCACTGAAGTAAAATTAGACCCTACTACGGGCACGCTCATCCGGGAAGGCGTACCTTCCATTATGAATCCGGATGATAAAGCCGGGCTGGAAGCAGCTTTGCGGCTTAAAGATGAATTCGGCGCGCATGTAACAGCTCTTTCCATGGGCCCTGCTCAGGCGGATGAAGTTCTTAGAGAGGCCTTTGCCATGGGTGTTGATGAAGCGATTCTGGTGACAGATCGTGCCTTTGGCGGCGCGGATACGTGGGCAACTTCATCTACACTTGCAGGGGCAATCTCAAAGTTGGAGTATGACCTTATTATCACCGGACGCCAGGCTATTGATGGCGATACCGCTCAGGTTGGCCCGGAAATTGCTGAACATCTGGGAATCCCCAACATCAGCTATGCTGAAGCCCTGAAAATTGAAAATGACGCGGTTTTGGTAAAGCGCCAATTTGAAGATAGGTATCAGACCATTCGTGCCAAAATGCCTCTTCTCATCACCGCTCTTAGCGAACTGAACCCTCCTCGCTATATGACCCCGGGCGGAATCTTTGATGCCTACCGCACCCAACAGGTAAAAGTTTGGACAAGGCCGGATATTCCTGTGGAAGATGGGAATATTGGTTTTTCCGGTTCTCCTACCCGGGTTGTCAAATCCTTCCCCAAAATGGTGAAGGCGCCAGGTATGAAAATTCAAAAAAATCCTGAAGAGTCCGTTCAGATGATTTTTGATAAACTGCAAGAAAAATACATTCTGTAGGCGAAGGAGAACATTATGAATAAAGAAGCATATAAAGGAGTTTTTACCTTCGCTCAGGTTGTAGATGGCTTGGTCAGTAATGTATCATTGGAGCTTATCGGAAAAGCAAAAGAACTTGCCGGGGCTCTGGGCACGCAAGTCACTGCGGTTTTGCTCGGCAAGGATGTGCAAGGCCTTGCAGACGAGTTGCTGCAATTTGGGGCAGAGCGCGTGATTATGGTTGACAGCCCTAAATTGGAGCTTTATCGTACAGAACCATACACGCAGAGCATCGCAGCAATTATCGAAGAATATAAGCCCGAGATCATGCTTTTTGGCGCTACAGCCATTGGCAGAGATCTGGCACCGCGGGTAGCGGGCAGGGTTCACACTGGCCTTACCGCAGACTGCACGCAATTAGAAATTGATCCTGAAACGAAAGAGTTTCGCATGACCCGCCCTGCCTTTGGCGGGAACCTGATGGCTACTATCGTTTGCCCTAATCATCGGCCGGCAATGGCAACGGTTCGTCCCGGTGTGATGGTGAAGGAATTGCGTGACTCTTCAAGAAAGGGCGAAGTGATTCAATTCCACCCGAAACTTGAAGAAAATAAATGCTATTTTGACGTTGAAGCGGTTATTCACAAGGTAACGGCCAAAATTGACATTCAGGATGCCAAGGTCTTGGTTGCTGGTGGCAGAGGCATGGGCAGCCCTGAGAATTTCAAAATGCTGGAAGAGCTGGCAGAAGCCTTGGGCGGCGAAGTAGCCAGTTCCCGTGCGGCAGTAGATGCCGGCTGGCAGGAAAAAGCACGCCAGGTCGGCCAAACCGGCAAAACAGTGCGGCCTTCTCTCTACATTGCCTGCGGAATTTCCGGCGCCATTCAGCATTTGGCTGGCATGGAAGAATCGGACTATATTATTGCCATTAATAAAGATCCCGAAGCGCCCATTTTTAATATTGCTAATTTGGGCATTGTGGGGGATGTGAACAAAATTGTTCCCAAACTGACTGAAAAAATCAGGCAGAAAGTATAAGGTTTATAAACAATAAGTGCCCCATATGGGGCACTATTGTTTATATCATTTGAGACAGCTTATGTCTTTCGCGCCTTAAAGCGCCATTTGCTTTAGATTTTCGCTCACGCGCAAGTCAGCGGCTGTGCTTTCTTTAATCTGCTCAAGGGTAAATTCTGGGTTTTGCTCAACAAGCAAAAATCCATCCGGTGTTACTTCAATGACAGCCATTTCCGTGATAATCAGATCTACTGCTTTTACTGCAGTAAGAGGCAGTGTGCATTCTTTCATCAGTTTTGGTGCCCCTTTGGCAGTGTGCTCCATAGCCACAATTACCTTTTTTGCTCCGCTAAGCAAGTCCATGGCTCCGCCCATGCCCGGAACCATTTTGCCGGGAATCATGTAGTTCGCAATATCTCCGTTTTCAGCCACCTGCAAAGCCCCCAAAACAGTCACATCCACATGCCCGCCGCGGATAATGCCAAAAGAGGTGGCTGAGTCGAAAAAGCAGCCCCCGGGTAAGATGGTAACCGGCATTGCGCCAGCGTTTGTAATTTCCGGGTCTGCTTTATCCGCTTCCGGGGCAGGGCCAACGCCAATGAAGCCGTTTTCTGATTGGAAAGCAACTTCTTTATCCGTTGGAACAAAATTGGCAACCAAGGTTGGCAGCCCAATCCCCAGGTTTACTAAGTCCCCATCGCCTAATTCCTGGGCAACACGTTTGGCAATAAATTCCTGAATCGCCTGTTTATCCATCATTCCGCACCTCCGTCAACAATATACTTCACGAATACGCCGGGCACGTGTACCTGATCAGGATCCATGAAGCCATCTCTCACGATTTCTTTGGCCTCCACAATACTGATTTCTGCTGCAGCCCCGATAAAGGCATTAAAGTTGCGTGTGGAACCATGGAAAAGCATATTGCCTTTGGTATCTGCTTTATCCGCAAAAAGGAGGGCAACATCCGCGCGCAGCGGCCGCTCGAGCAAATAATCCTGCCCATCAAGGTGAATAACTTGCTTTCCTTTCTCAACTTCAGTGCCTAAGCCAGTCTTGGTCAGAAAGCCTCCCAAACCGTAACCTCCCGCACGCACTTGTTCAATTAGCGTTCCCTGGGGAACCAACTGCACTTCCGTTTCTCCTTCCATCATCTGGCGGCCGGTCTCTTTGTTGGTGCCCACGTGCGAGGCGATAATCTTTTTAAATTGCTTGGCCGCTACCATTTTGCCAACGCCCCTGTCGATAAAGGCTGTGTCGTTGCAAATGAGCGTAAGATTCTTTAAGCCTTTTGCTACAATGGCATCAATTAATTTCTCCGGCGAGCCAACTCCCAAAAAGCCGCCTACCATAATGGTATCGCCGTCTTTAATCTTGCTGATTGCCTCTTCAATGCTAATTATCTTTTCCATCTCTCCTCATATTTCTCATCATGATTGCGAACCATGTGGGTCTATTTTTAGCCAGCGCAAAGTTCCTGGCGTTTTGCAAGTTCTTCGCAAACAAAACTGGCTACATCATCGGCATATTTGCCTGGCCCGAATCCCGCATCCGCGCCAATTTCTTTTGCTAATTCATGGCTGATGCGGGGGCCGCCAATAACCAGCAAAAAACGCTTGCGCAGCCCTTCCGCTTCAAGCAGTTCTACCAGCTCGGTCAGATTATCGATGTGCACGTTCTTTTGAGTAACGGTTTGCGAGACCAATAATACATCTGCATCAAACTCAACCGCCTTACGAATAAAATCCTCATTCGTCACCTGACTGCCCAGATTTAGGGCCTCAAGCATTTTATAGCGTTCCAGCCCATAGTGCCCGGCGTAGCCTTTCATGTTCATGATCGCATCTATCCCAACAGTGTGGGCGTCTGTGCCGGTGCTCGCCCCAATAACACGCAGCTTGCGGTTGAAATGCTGCTGAATAAATTCATCCGTCTCGGCCATGCTCATGACGTGCACATCTACTGCATCTACGTGAATCTGCGTGTAATCCACGCTGTATTTTAGGGAACCGTAAACCACAAAGTAGGTAAATTCTTTATCGAGTGCTTCGTGGTGGGCAACCAGGGGCTCTGTAAGGCCCATTTGCAAGCCCAACAGGCGGGCAGCTTCAACAGCCTGTTCAGAATCCGGGACGGGCAGGGTGAAAGAAACCTGCACCTTGCCGTCATTCATGGTATCTCCATAGGGCTTCAGTTTTTTAAGGTCTAGCGTGGTATCAAAATTCTTTTTTGAGGTACTGTAAAGCCCGCTGCTCATAATATATCTCCTTCACAAGGGTTCTTGGCTACGGGCCTGGAGCGTTTTGCCCATTCGGCTTCTTCCTCAAGCAGCAGAGCAACAAAGGGGTTAGCGTAGTTTTGCGCTTTTTCGATTACCCCGGCCAGACCCTTGCCGCCATCCATCGGCCGTTTAATGCCGGCAAATTTTCCTTCTTCAAGCGTGCGGAAGAGCCCATCTTTGCGGATGCCCTGCAAAAGATCTACCGCAAGGTCTAATACTTCGGCGGCTCTGCGTTCCATAATGCCGCCTTCCCGGAATTCGAGGTCATCCCCAAGGTCTGCCATGGCCCGCGCAATGTAACGCGCATTTTCAATGGAAAGCGCACGGTCAGACATGAAAGGGGTATGAATAGCCTCAGTAAGCATTCCCAGCAGGTGAATGCGCTGCTGCGTGATAACGGTGACCATATTGAAAAGTGCATTCTGCACATGGCCCTTAAAAATATTGCCGGTCATAAACTTGGTTGGCGGCATGTATTTGAGGGGAGCATTCGGGAAGATCTGCCTTGCCATTTGTGCCTGTGCCAATTCATAAAGAAAAGAGTTTTTAAGATCAGGGTTCATCTCAAACGCGTGCCCGAGGCCCATCTGTTCTTCCGGCATACCGGCTTTAAGTGCAAACTGTTCGTTAATAAACTGAGAGGCAAGCACCGTGTGAGCTTCTTCGTAAGCGTCTGACGTGGTTAAGTAATTATCCTCTCCCGTATTAATAATCACGCCTGCTGCGCCATTAATCATACGCGAGAAAGCCTGGTCAATAAGGGTGCGCTGCATGTTGATATCCCGGAAGAGAATGCCATAAAGCGCATCGTTCAGCATTACATCCAGGCGTTCAAAAGCGCCCATCACTGCAATTTCGGGCATGCAGAGGCCAGAACAATAGTTGCAGAGCCGAATGTAGCGGCCCAATTCTTCTCCGCTTTCATCCAGGGCTTCGCGCATCAGGCGGAAGTTTTCCTGCGTGGCTACCGTTCCGCCAAAGCCTTCAGTGGTTGCGCCGAAGGGCACATAATCCAGCAGGCTCTGACCCGTGGTGCGGATGACCGCAATCACATCAGCGCCTTGTTTTGCGGCTGCCTTGGCTTGAATAATATCTTCGTAAATGTTGCCGGTGGCTACAATGACATAGATAAGCGGCCCGTTGTGGTCGCCGTATTCTCTTAGTTTGGCTTCGCGGGTCATTCTGTTGGTATGAATGCGTGCCAGGGAGGCCTGGGCTTCTTTTTCAGTCCAGAGCTTGATTTCAAAGGGGTCTTGCGGCTCAACACGGCTGAGGTCTAATTTGCCCTCAGCTACCGATTTAGCTATTTCCTGAGGGGTTTGGTTAAGAGCCAAAGCAGCCTGGCCTATCCAGTATGCTGCACCCTGATTCAAAATGCCCTTTTCATTTAAATGGTCTATTATCACATTCGGCAGAGGAACACCTGTTTCATCTATACCGTCAATACCAAACAAACGGCAGACTGAACGCTCTACAGTGATCGTTGTGTAGCGCTCAAGAACATGCTGCGTGTCTTCCGCAATCTGCCTGGCCGCTTCTCGAGCCTGCTCCACCTTCTTCCAATCCAGTTTTATTTCTGCCACTTTTCCTCCTGCCATAATGCCTTCATTGCTGCAATCAGTTCAGGGTCAATACCCAATAACTCGGCAATTTTGATTGCAGCAGAAGGGACCGGATGGTCCCCATCCACTTCTTCCAGGTGATAATCCATCATCGCCTGGATTTGTTTGATTAAATGAGAGTCCGCTGTTCCCGCATCTGCGCGGATCAATTGCAGATTTTCTGGCTTGATACCTTTGATTCGATAAAAGCGAATTCCTAGGCCTGGGTTAACTTTATAGTGGCTGGCAATCAGTAAAGTTGATGACATACCTGCATAAGCGTTGCACAGTGCCTGAACGATGGCTGTCGCCTCGCTGGGGTTGGTGCCCCTGCAGGGTTCATCCATCACAATCAAGCCACGTTTTTGTTTGCTGCGCCGAAAATCTTCCCGAATCTTAACCGCTTCTTTGCCAAAAGAAGAAAGGCCCAGATCGTAATCGCCTGCCATTTCTGCAGAAAAAGTCATAAACGCGTAAAGCGGAGTTCTTAATTCCTTAGAGGGGGGGAAGTAACCCATCTGCGCCAAAGTAAGCGAAAGAAAAACCGTTTGCAGGGCAATGCTTTTGCCACCCATATTGGCGCCGCTGATAACGGTTGCGCCGCGTTCCAAGCGAATGGAATGAGGGCTGAAGGAGGCCCCCAGCTTCTTAAGCGAGGCCTGCACAAGAGGGTGCCAGGCTTCTTTGATGAGGGCATCTTCTTCTGCCTCGGCTAAAGACGGTTTACAGGCCTGCCACTTAAGGGCCAGTTCTGCTTTGGCAATGCGAAAGTCAAGAAGGGCGCAGTTTTCAGAATTGGCTTGTAATTCCGGCAGAAAATGCAAAAGCTGAATTCCCAGTTCTCTGCGCACGCGTTCTTCTTCTTCATCCTCTATTGCGCCGAGCAAATTACGTTCTTTCAAAAGCTGCAGGCGCAGTTCATTGGAGGCCTCTGAAATCTGGTGTTCAAGCTCTCTTTTTTGCTCGCGCAGCTTGCGCAGTTTCTGAGAGTATTCACTGTAGATATAAAAACCCTGCGCTCCGGAACCGGCAGGGTCCAACAGGCGCTCTGCATCACCCAAGGCACACATGCTCACTTTGGCTGCATTCATCAAATTAGGATGAAGCGCCAGCCGATTGAAAATGGCAATAGCGCGCTTGAGTTCAAAAAATTCTGTCTCATCCAGCAGGCGTTCCTGTTCCAATCCGTGTAGGGTGCCTCGCAGTTCGCGCAGTTGCGAAAGGATGCGCTGGGCTTCAGCTGCCTCATCAGGCTTTGCCAGAATGAGGTCTGCAATAGCCGCTACTGCGTCCAGTTCCTCTGCTAGCTCGCTTTTTTCTGCAGGAGCGAAAAAATGCTTTGCATTCTTTAAGCGATTCCCCTGCGGGGAACGGCAGCGGCACTGGCTGATGATTTCATCCAAGCCTATTTGCTTTTCATCACTTTCATGCAGACTAAACATTTTCTCCTATTTCATCCCGTCAAGCCAGGGCTGGCCCATAATCCTCAACAGGAATTTGGGTTATTTTCTTTACTTCTTTCAGCATGGCTCGCCCGTCTGTGGGGCTGCCATCCGCTTTGAAAGGGTTAATACAGACCATGCGGACCTGCAATGGATGCAGGGCGGCAAGCCTGATATTTTGCTTTTCAAGTCTGCGCAGGCTGGTCGGCGTAATAAAAAGCCGTGTGCCGTCTTCAACAGCCAGGGTAAGGTCATGAAAACGTTTTTCAGCCAGCAAACCTTTGCATATTGTTTCCGTAATTGCGCCTCTTAGAATAAGCGTTTTGACCTCATCTGATAACAATGCCGCAACTGTCTGCGATTGGCCAACCAGAGATGGCAGCTCCAGGGTCTTTACCTGATATTCAGCCCCTCCTGATACGGCAATGGCTCTGGCAGCTTCCACTTGCCTGAAGGTTTGCATTGCTTTTTGCGCCTGATCTGCTTTTAGGGCTGGAATGCTGAGCAAGTTTAAGGCGTGGCTTACTTTTTCGGCCAGTTCCTCAGGGCAGGCTGAGCTTTCTGCCCCGGCGGTCAGAATAATGGCTTGGGTTAACCCTCCTCCGGCTTGTGATCTGCGTGAAAGCGCGCCGTCTACAACAAAAAATAGCTGAGGGTTTTGTGCCCTCAAGGCTTGTTCGCATTGGTAAAGTTCACCGGCTTGTGATGGGCCGGCAAGCTCTACATAGCCATCGCTGACCGCTTTGCAAATAGCAATTTCGCCAAAGGCGCTGCGAATGCCGCTCAATTCCAAAATGTCGAGCAAGGCATCTGACCTTGCCAGCGAAGACCTTGCGGTTGCCAGATAAGTGCCGGCCTTAATATAGATTTTTGGTTTGGCATGCCCGCCAACAACATCCTCTTCTTCGCCATCCCGGCCAATGGAAGTAAGGCCAAGCGGCCTTTTAACGGCTGCTTTTTCCCAGCTGCGGATGAGGTGATTCAAGCACGTTGTTTTACCCGCATTCTTAGAAAGCCCAACCAAGGCTAATGAATCCAAGCCCTCAAGGCCGGCAATCTGAAGAAAGCGTTCTTCTAAAAGCGCGCTTCCTCCAGAAATATTGCTATCATTCGTATCTTTTGCCCTCATCAATGCTTACCTTGCGCAGCAAGATTTTAGGTTCAATGGTCATTTGCTGGCCGGCCAATAAGCCGGATACGCCAATCATTTCTACTTTTTCTTTGCCGCTGCAAACAGGGCAGTGACAGGTGTTGTGGTATTCGTCCGGTTCTTTATAGGTGGTGATGACCCCTTCAAAGTTGCGCAGAACGATGTGATCGGGGTTTTGGGTAATAAGATAGTCGGGCATTACCGGTATCTTGCCTCCGCCGCCGGGTGCATCCACCACAAAAGTGGGAACGCAGAACCCTGAGGTGTGACCGCGCAGGCCCTCGATGATTTCAATGCCTTTGGAAACAGGGGTACGGAAGTGCCTCAGCCCCAGTGAGAGGTCACACTGATAAAGGTAATAAGGGCGCACCCGTAAATAGGCCAGTCCGTTCACCAGTTTACGCATCACGTGCACGCAATCATTAACACCTTTAAGCAGAACAGACTGGTTGCCAAGCTGCACGCCGGCATCAGCCAGCATAGCGCAGGCCTTTTGACTTTCCGGGGTCAGTTCGTTGGCATGATTGAAATGCGTATTGAGCCAAACAGGATGGTACTTCTTGAGCAGGGCACACAGTTCAGGCGTGATGCGCTGCGGCATTACCACTGGGGTGCGCGTGCCAAGTCGGATGACTTCCACATGCTCAATTTCGCGTAGTTTAGCCAGGATATATTCCAGACGGTCATCGCCCATCAATAAAGCATCTCCGCCTGAAAGCAGCACATCGCGCACCATGGATTTACCGCGAATGTATTCAATACAATCATCAATTTCCTTGAGCGTGCGCGCGCCGTCTTGCTGGCCTGCCAGGCGCCGGCGGGTGCAGTGGCGGCAGTACATGGAACACTGATCCGTAATCAGAAAAAGCACGCGGTCAGGGTAGCGGTGGGTCAGTCCATGCACGGGGGAATCGCCGTCCTCTTCCAGGGGGTCCAGAAGGTCTTCCGGGCTGCGGTAAGCTTCTGCTTCGGTAGGCACGGCCTGCAGGCGCACCGGGTCAAAAGGGTCGTTAGGGTCAATTAGGGTGAGGTAATAAGGCGTAATTGCCATGCGGAAGTTTTGTAGTGCTTTGCGGGCGCCTGCTTCTTCCTCCTGAGTTAAAGGCAAATATTTCTTAAGACTATCCACATCAGCAATGCGGTGCTGCACCTGCCAATGCCAGTCATTCCATTTTTCGGCGGGCACGTCAGGGAAGAGGGCTTTACGCCGTTCCTGTCCGCTCTGGTTGATATATTTTTCTTCCGCTTTCATTGATCTCCTCTGGTCAAAAAAGTGCAGGGTTTGTTTAAGCCCTGCACTTAGGATCTAACTTAGAGATAGTTCTTCTCAAAGATATCGCGCAGTTCTTTGCTTTCGCGCAGTTCCTGAAGGGTGATTTCAGCATGGTTCTTGGTATAACCGTTGCCGATAATCATGTTTACATCTTTGCCAATACCTTCTGCACCCAGCGCTGCACGGGTGAAGCTGGTGGCCATGCTGAAGAAGTACACCAAGCCGCCATCGCGCACGGGCAGAATGGTGGACATTTCAGTGCCTTCAATGTTCACTACGTTGATAGCCACATCATATTCTTTGCCATTATTGCATTCCAGAGCGCGTTCCATCACCTCTACCGGGTTGGCCGCGTCTGCCACAAAGAATTTGTGGACGAATTTGTTGTCCAATAGGGTAGCTTTGGGGCGTTCGTTGCGGCTCATACCAACTACGTTTCCGCAGGGGCCAACACGCTTCATGGCTTCATAACCGCAAAGCATGCCGCTTTTGCCGCCGGCACCAAGAATGAGCACAGAATCGCCGGGTTTGACGATGTTGGCAGTTTGGGCAGGAGCGCCTGCAACATCCAGAGCAGCCAGGGCAAGGGGTTCGGGCATATCATCCGGCAGCTTGGCATAGATGCCGCTTTCAAAAAGAATGGCTTTGCCTTTGATGTCTACGCGTTCAATCTCGGGGTGAACAGCCAGAATCTCATCAATGCGCAGAGGGGTGAGCGAAAGGGAAACAAGCGAAGCAATACGATCGCCCTCTTTAATATCCTTACGGTCTGTGAGGGCGGGGCCGATTTTCTCGATGGTGCCCATGAGCATCCCGCCGGAACCGGTAACAGGGTTTTGCATTTTACCGCGCTTGGAAACAATTTCCATGATCATTTCACGCAGGCTGCTCTCATCCTGCTCTGCGGCAGCCCAAAGCTGATGGAAACTGGCCGAGTCGATATTTAAAGCGGATACATCGATGAGTATTTCATTGTCATAAATATCCATTGTGTTATCAATTTTCTGGGCTGCTTGCGGCAACAGGCCTTTGGGCTCAATAACGCGATGCGCTCCGTACTTATTTCCCATTTTCATAATTCACTCACTCCTGATTTTTAGATTATTGATTTACGCGGCTTAAGCCCTAAAATTTGGCGGGCCTCAGCCGGCGTAGCGATTTCATAATTCAATTCTTTGGCAAGGCGCACAATGCGCTCTACAAACTCTCCGTTGCTCTTGGCATTGGTTGTGCGGTCAAGCCTTAGATTATCTTCAAAGCCGACCCGCACATGACCGCCTAAAAGCATGCTCATTAGGTTCATTTCCAGCTGGCAGCGGCCAACACCCGAAACGGTGAAGGTGGAGCCTTCCGGCAGCGATTCTTTCATAAAAAGCAGGTCTCTTGGTGTGCCGGTGGCGCCGCCATTGACGCCCAGCACAAGGTTGAAATGCAGATGGCCTTGAATGTGACCCTTGCGGTGCAGGCGCATGGCCATATCAATATGCCCCTTATCAAAGCATTCAAGCTCTGGCATAATGCCGCGTTCTTTCATGCGGGCAGAAAATTCAATGATCATATTTTCGGTATTGACGAATATTTCATCCCCGCCAAAGTTGACGGTGCCGCAATCCAGGCTGGCCATTTCAGGGTTCAGCTCGGTAGGCTGCAGGCGTTCGGCTGCGGTCATGCCTGTTGCACCGCCGGTGCTGGGTTGGATGATCACTTCCGGGCAGGCAGTTTGAATGGCACGAATAATCTCACGGAAACGTTCACGGTCTTGGGTGGGGGTGCCATCATCCCAGCGGGCGTGCAAATGAATGATAGCTGCGCCGGCATCTGCTGCGCTTTTGGCTTCGCGAACATACTGCTCCACCGTATAAGGCACAGCGGGGTTCATCTCTTGGGTTACTTCGGCTCCGCTGATGGCAGCAGTAATCATTACTTTGTTTGGGCTCATCTTGTTACTCCTTCGGCATCTGGTTTTTACGCTGTTTGTCTTTGGGGGTTACACAGGTTCCGCTTGCTTTGCAAACGAGAATAGGCTCTGCCAACACATCAGCAGCCGAGTCAGAAATATCAGGGCGGGAGCTGATGACCTTCCAGGCTTCAAAAGTCATCTTGCGGGAACTGTTACCCTCAGAACTTATACAGCCTCTGGCCTCAATAAAATCGCCGGCATAAACCGGAGCCAAAAACTCGATAGAGTCATAAGCTCTGAAAAGCCCTTCATCTCCATCCCTGCGGATGAGCAGCTCAGTGGCAACATCCCCAAAAAGCTGCAGCATTCTGGCACCATCGACAAGATTGCCGCCATAATGGGCATCATGCGCTGACATTCTTAACCTGATTGCAACTTGTTCCATTTTCTCTCCTTAATAAAAAAAAACGCTGTGTGATCAAACTGACACATAGCGCTCCATGCAATGCATGACAGTGGCACGTCCTTAGTCCGGCACACCAGGCACTCATGGAGGGACCTCTCAGAGCCCTTCGGCAGCGGATAATTTGATTCCTACCCCAGTCCCGGGGCTAACTAAGTTTCTACGCGATCCGCCGCGCCTCTATTAAAGGTATTAATTTTTCAAAACATCCTGTTTGTGGTTTATTTCACAGGATTAACTAAATTATAAAGGGCATCTTCATGCTCCCGCAAGGGTAAAAGACAAAAAGGTGCCATTCTTATGTCGCGTTCAGTCTGCACTTTGTTTTATCTTCTAAGCGTCCCAAAAAACAGTGCCTTATCCTTCCTTGAAGTCTTATCAAAAGCAATCAAGGGTAACTGTTTTTCCGTTTTGTTGGCTTGAAATGTTTGCAGCTTCAAGCACCCTTTGGGTCTTTAATGCGGCCGCAAAATTAATTTCAGAGTCTTTTCCTTCGTTCAGGCAGAGCGCAAAGTCATAAATTGAAGCCATATGCGCATTGACCATCATCCCCAGGCTGTACTTGGGGCTGGCCCAAAGCTCGTTAATCGGGTGTCCATTGACAGTAAAGTCCAGCTTGGGCGCAGAAAGCATCCAGGTATTGGTTTTGGTATCAATCCATTGCAGGCTTTCGGCTTTACTGGCCGTAAAACGTATACCCCCTGCAGAACAATAGATTTCAAAGGCGGTGTCTTCGCCTGTTCCAGCAGCTACTCTTGAAACTTCAATGGTTCCTGTAGTGCTGCCCGGGTGCGCTAAAGTGGCCATGCACCAGTCATCAACATCTACGGCTATCCTATTCGGGCCGCCCGCAGAATCCGGCCTTTCTTTGATAAAGGTTTGCTGAATTGCCGAAACCCTTTCTGGTTCGCCAATCAGATATTCCATCAGGTTAACCATGTGTGCTCCCAAATCCATCCAAGCGCCTCCGCCTGAATGCTGCTTTTGCAGGCGCCAGCTGGTTGGGCGGCTCGGGTTTAAATAGCTGCTGTGATACATGATAGCCCGGTAGTGCAGGGGTTTGCCGATAAGCCCAGACTCAAGCAAAGCTTTTGCCTGTACCACGCCGGGAAGATAACGCAATACGAACGCGCAGTGCGTTCTGATGCTGGCTGCTGAAGCAGCTTTTTCCATCTTTTCTGCCTCCGCAAGGTTAATACCCAGTGGTTTTTCACAATAGATAGCTTTCCCTGCTTGTGTAGCAGCCAGCACCTGCGGCATGTGGGCATCATTAGGTGAGCAAATGTCCACATAGTCCAAATCTTTTTTCAGAAAACTGTCAAGATCGGTCATAATGTCCGGGTTACCTACTGTGGCAATCAGGCTTTCATCCCCTTCAGGATGTGTGCGCAGCAAGGCTCTTGTTTTCACCACAAGTCTGGGGTTAAGAAGGCAGAATGGAATGCTGTTGGCGGCCTTGGCGTGCGTTTTTCCAATAAAACCAAAGCCGGCAATACCGGTTTTTAACTCGGGTAAGCCCATCATGCGCTCTCTTTCGTATAGATTATCTGACCTCTAATGCAATTCATTGTCACTGAACCATCGCAGTCAATGGCAATCAGGTCTGCCCGTTTACCGGCGGTAATGCTTCCGCGATTATTTTCAAGACCTATCACTTTTGCCGGATTGTAAGTGGCCATACGCACAACTTGGTGGAAATTGTATTCCATATAACGCGCGGCATTCTTTAGAGCATGATTGAGCGCAACCGTACTACCCGCAATAGTCCCCGTTTCCAGAAGCACCAATCCGTTCTTGATAAGGATTTTCTGACCCAATGATTCGTAAATACCATCTGGTAAATGAGCACCGCCGATGGCATCAGTAATTAAGACGATTTGTTCTGGTTTAAGGCAGCGCGCAGCCATCTTGATTGCGCCAGGATGAACGTGAATTGTGTCGCAGATGAGCTCTGCGTGAATCTCATCGCTATCCATTACTGCACCGAAAACACCCGGCTCCCGTTGGTTGAAACCCCTTTGGGCGTTAAATGTATGGGTCACATGCCTGAAATCTTGCTGCAACGCTGCTGAAGCTTGTTCATATGTGGCGTTTGTGTGTCCCATGGCTGCTTTAACCCCGTTTTGGCGCAAGTATCTGGCTACTTCAAAGGCATTTGGCAGTTCAGGAGCAATCGTAATCTGTTTGATCCAGCCTTTGCCCGCTTCAATGTATGATTTAGCTTCGGCGATGTTGGGAACGCGCAGCCAATGCGGGTTAAAAGCCCCTTTCTTTTCAGGGTTCAAAAAGGGGCCTTCCAGGTGCAAACCTAACGGTTGAGAACCCTCAAATGAATTGGTTTCAAAAATATTCACATATTCTTTAATAATTGCAACTAATTCATCTGCAGTAGGTGCTGCGATGGAGAGTAAAAAACCAGTTACCCCGCTGAAAGGAATCTTTTTTGAATAAGTATGAACACCTTCCCTAAGGTCTCCTTCTCCAAAGTAGATTCCGAAACCACCGTGCAAATGGATATCTATTAATCCTGGCAAAAGGCGCTCGCCCGGGTATTCTTTTCGGGGCAAACCTCTGGCTGCCTCAGGAAGGCTGTTTTCTGTGCCTGTCCATTCAATTTGTCCATCTTCATTCACCCACACCAAGCCATCTGGTATGGCCTCAAATGGTGTAACGATTTCACTTGCCTGAAATAAAATATCTTCCATAAAGTCTCTCCTCTTATGCCTTTGATGGGTTGTTTTTCACGCTATAATGAGAATAGTTTTATCAAAGGATATGCTTAATGGTAAAAGAACAAAACGCTGCAAACCAACACCTTGAACAAGGCAAAGCCTTGGCACGTCTTCTATTCAATTATAAGGTTTCTGAGCTGGAAAAACCTAAAAATTTGCATTCTAATCTCAAAGCCCAGTTTCCTTTGCTAACAGACGCTGAATTTAATGATGTCATCCGGCAGGTAAAAGCGGCAAAGCTTACTCGCCAAGGTCGTTATTCCTGGCAGATGATTCCGCGTGATCTGACTCTTATCATCGTAAGCATGCTTACCTGGCTGCTGCAAGATTGGAAGTGGCCGCTGGTTGTGGGTTTGTTTTTGCTTATTTTATTTGTTAATTTATTTGCCCTCCGATATTCAGAAAAACTTTCGCCTATATTGGGCAGCAGTGTTTGGTTTAGTTACCTGGCTCTTGCAGCCTATGGCTGGTATTTTTACAGCCGGGGCATGGCATGGTATTTTGCTGTATTGGCTATTCTTGGCCTTGCACTGGGAACTTTGGTAATTACGGGCCTGGCCCATCTTTTGACTGAGGCCATGAATAATGCCAGAGTAGAAGCGGCTAATCGTAAATCTGCCGAAGCAAGGCAAAAGGAAGCTCAAAAATAAAATTATTATTTTACAGGAGGCTCTTTGCTCCATTGCGCAAGCAACCCTTTAAAATTAGTAAACCCTTTTGCGGCAATGCCATGTTGCTTGCAGTAGCTTAGCAATGGCTCTTTTGCGTAGACTTTATCCGCAAAATGAACCACATCTGTATCTGAAAGTCCATCCCCGATAAAAATAGTATAAAAACCTTGTTCTTTATATTTCTTTAGAATAATGGCCTTGGCGGTAGCGCGTTTAGGATAATCTGAATGGTGGTAGGGATAGCGTAAATCGTAGCTGCCATCCATGTTGAAAGTAACCTCACTGCCGTAAATCATATCAGGGGTAACATCGTATTTCTTCAGCAAATATGCAATATACCAAACCTGTCCCTCGCTTAGAATAACAAAGCCATACTCTTTCTGCCGGCAGTATTCTGCCAACTGGATGGTTTGCGGGTCAATTTCCATGTACTTATCCAGCCCTTTTTCCATTTCTTCCCGCGAAGCATGCATACAATTAAAGGTTAGCCTTTCCTCTTCCATAGTACTAAGCTTACCTTGTTCCCATTCCAAAACATACTTTGTGCCGCAGCTTGCGTAGTGCTTGTATAGCATATCCATGGTGCCTTCTGACGTAATGGTTCCGTCAAAATCACACAGTACAATTGCTTTGGATGGGGCTGTCATCTTTTTAAGATCTATGGGACTTCTTGAGTTCTTTTACCCAAGCTTCTATTGCTGCTTCGCTTGCGGTGTGTTCGCTCCAGTTCTTGTCTGAAGCTGCACTGACAAGCATGGCTTGTTGGACTTTTTTTGGTTGGCTTTCAATCCAGTTTACCCATTTAGGTTTAATCCACTTTGGCTGTTTCAAGGTCAAAAACAGAGCAAACAAAAGCAATGCAACCATCAAGGAAATGGAAACATATCGCGGCGCATTGGGGATGACTGCTTTGTAATTGGCTTCTGCAAGCATCATCAAACCTAATGGAATATACCCGTACATGCCGCCGCGAGTTTTCCAGTACCAATCTTTCCAATTGCCAAAACGAATATACAGACCAAAAGCAACCAAGCCAAGGCCTATCATGTTGAGCGCAAAATCATTATCAATGCTTGGCACCTGAGTCTCCTTTTAGGTAAGAAGCGGTTTTTTCGATCAATATGTCCGCAACATGTTCTGAAAACGGGCTTACCAGTGCTTCATAAGTACCTGCCTGAACGGAAATCGGGTCAGGAAAATATCCGCAGTAGTCATTGCTGTAGCTGCATACAACTGTTCCTTGCCCATCCCCCAGTGCTTTAATTTCCAATACGGTCCGGGTGAAAGTTTCGCCAGGAATGCCAATAATGTCAAAAGCGCCGATTTTAATGAAATGTATATAGCTGGGAATACTTTTCCTCCCGGCATAAAATTCAGCCATCATTACCTGGGCCTGAGCCCCTTCTGCTTTGGTCATGGCTTTGCGTAATTCGGCGCTGGCTTCACCACTGGCCTTCATCTCTTGCCAGCTTTGTTCAAGCGCTTTTGCCTTTGATCTTGCTGTCTCCACACTGCCAAACTCTCTCAGAGGCAGTTCAATTTGCTGCATTTTGCCCGATAGTTTATCCACTTTCATTGGTTCAGCAGTTTGCATGGCCTTCAGCACTGAACCAGCCAGCAACAGGCCGCTCCGTTCCACTTCAGCAAAATTCTGCCCGCGCCGCGTAAAACGGGTGCTGATGTCTCCTGCTGCACCGTTGCTGAAGCACCATACCAGTCCGGGATATTGCCTTTGGATGGCTTTGCGTGCGGCACCCGGGTAATCTGCCGAAATGAGTCTGTTCTCATAACCTAACACAGTGGGGTGACAGCCAAAATTTACCCAAAGAGCCAAAGCCTGCCCCTCAACTGATTTCATCACCAGCACAAGTAGCTCATGGTCTTGCAGCTCATTTTTTAGATCATTCCGGTTACGGCCCAGCCCAAAAATTGCATCGCGACCTAATTCCAGGCTCACCGGCTGCAGCCTTGTGGATAGTTCAAGCGCTGCACCTGCCAACTTGCGCGAAAGCAAGTCAACCAGAAAAGGATCGATACTGTCGGAAAGCATCGGAAAGCGGCTGATGTACCCTGATGGTCCGGCATGGGTATGAGTGCATACGATTAAAATATCTTCAGGTTTCAGATTTGTTTGCGCGCAAATGGCCGCACGTATGTGTTCAGAAACCACTGCACTGAGTGCAATTTGATCAAGGCTGATGAGCAAAATCTCTTCATTACCCAATTTTAAGAATATCAGGCTTGCATAAAGCGGGTCATGAATGCCTATGCTGGGTTGTGTTCGCGCTGCATACCCCTCCAGGCTTGTGCCAATGGGCGGTGTAATGTCAATTTGGGTCGCAGAACCATGCAAAGTATCCAATATCATAAAAGCCAGCTTTCAATTCCTTTTTATTCGTTTTTTGTTCTCAGCAAAACGCAGAAATCATTTCTCACTTAAAGCCATTTGGCAAAAATTTTCTCAATGGTTGGCCACTGTTCAGCGCTGGAATCCTGAGGCATCATGCGCGCAGTCATGGCAATTCCTTTTTCATGGATAGTCTTTAGGGTTTTAACGCCAGGTTCCGTCAGGTAAACCGATTTGTTCAACTTTTCTGAACCCCTTACATAGGCTTGGTTACCTAAATTGATGGTATCGAATTTAACGCCATTCTCCAAAAGCCCTAAGGCATCTTCAGGATACTTGACAATAACAAAGAGTTTCTTTGCCTCATTCTCCGGATTATTAATGTATTCGGCAGCGTCTTTTATGTTAAAGATGCGCACCTTTACGCCTGAAGGGGCCACTGATTTCAGCAGGGTCACCTGCAAAGGGTCATTGGCTACTTTGTCATTGCAAACCAAAATCTCATCACTGGGGTGGCTGCTGTTCCACGCAACCAATACCTGCCCATGAATTAATCTAAAGTCCATTCTTATGTGTTCAATTGCCATTTTTCTCCTGTTCTTTTCTTAGTCGTTGCTTAAACCGGATGGAAGAAACTGAGTAACCGCCTCTTTACCTTGGGCAAGAGCCGTTTCTGCACTTTCTTGAAGATTTAGACTGTCACGCTGCAATGAAATTTCAAGCAGCATAGGAAGATTCATCCCACAAATGAGGGCATACTTCTGCTGGTTTTCCAGAAGTAATCGTGCACAGGCATTAAATGGAGATGCACCAAATAAATCCACGAAAAAAACAACTCCGTCGCCGCTGTCTAAAGCAGGTAGCTGCTCACGAATTTTCTCTGTAAGTTCTTCGGGGCTGTCTTCTTCATACAAGCCAAAAGCAGCAATTTGTTCCGTCTGCCCTGTAATCATACTGATTGCTTCACGCATTCCTTCTGCCATGCCGCCATGGGAAACCAAAACCAAACCAACCATTTCCCTCCTTTTAAAGGTCAAGCATGTAGCCAATATTTTTGTATCGTTCAACAATGGTGTTGTTATGCTGTTCGGAGTTATCTACATTGGCTGACATCAGAACAGGCGGTTCATAACCCGCGTCTAACATGTACTGCACCGCCTGAACCATTACAGCGTTCATAATGGCGCTACCTAAAACGGTGGAAAGGGCACCGGCCTTTATTGGAGATCCTTCATAAGCCATTGCAGAGTCGCCCGCAGGAACTTGGGTATCCAAAACCAGGTCGCCGTATTCATAAAGGTTTTTGCCTCCGGAATGGCGTGATTTGATGGACTTAGAATGTTCCAATGAGGTAACAACAATTACCGTGGCACCCGCAGCTTTTGCGTCAATGGCAATTTCAATTCCTTCAGGATTGCGGCCGGAATTTGAAATATTAAAAAGCAAATCGCCTTTGCCTATTCTTGACCCTTCCATGAGAACATGCCCAATCCCTTCTATTTTTTCGGCCTTTCCTCTCAAGGGGTCGTTAATTTCTATAACAGGGTAAAGCCCACCGGCACGGCCATGCACTTCCATGGCCAATAGTTGGGAATGCCCGCTTCCAAATGTGTATACAAGCTTTCCCTGCATGATGGTATCGGCAACAAGATGAGCTGCACGCTGAATTTGCTCTCCTTCATCATTTTTAATGGTCTGGATTTTTTGGCAAACAAGGTCAAAATACTTTTTATACATTTCAGCTCCAAGCGTCTACTAACTTTTCTTAAGAAACCAATTTCTATTTTAGTCATAATAATACTCAAGGCAGAGTTTACCCTGCCTTGAGATTCAAAACCTGAATATTTTTATCCGAAGATGCCTAATGCGCCGCCGGCAAAACCGATGACGATGAGCAAAAGGATAACTTTAATGGGTGACCAGCCTTTCTTAAGCAGCCAGTATGCAAGACCGGTAATGAGCACGGGCAGCATAAAGGGCAGAATGGCGTCAAGCTGCGGCTGAACAGCAACATTGGTTTCAGCCGTTTGTCCATTAATCATCTGAGCTGATTTATACGCTAATGGCGTTGCCAATCGGATGATGGATGGTGCAAATCCGCCTACAACCACAAGGCCAATAATGGAAGCCAGTTCGGTAATGCGCTCAATAGCGCCACCACCCAGGGCCTTCAGCAGGTTGGTGCCTTGTTTATATGCCCAGTTGAATTGCCACCATTTAACAGCCATATAGGGGAAGAAAACCAAAATCATTGCCAAAATGGGCCCAAAAACGTTCCCCTGCAGGGCCATGCTGGCACCAATGCTGAAAATAATGCTGTTATACAGTGCCCAAAGAAGGGTGTCGCCGATGCCGGCAAGCGGCCCCATCAGGCCAACTTTGAGGGCTTCAGTCGTTTCAACGCTTGCACCATTTTCAGCTAAAGCGGCATGTGCGCCAATGATGAGGGGCATTCCAACCACGGGGTTAGTATTGAAGAAGTTAAGGTTGGTAATAAATGCTTCTTTGAAGGCTTCATCATCTTTGCAGAGACGTTTGTAGACTGGCAGGATACTGTAGCAATAGCCAACCGATTGCATACGCTCATAGTTCCAACCTAATTGCGAGCCATAGATATACCGCCAGAAAACTTTATTAAGGTCTGACTTGGTAAGTTTGGGCGTTTCAGGGGTTTCAGGATTTAATACTTTCTTTTCTTCCATCTTATGCCTCGCTTTCCTCAGTCTGTTTGCCATATTTGAGATACTGATAGATTACCGCTAAGGCTACTCCAGTTAAGGCGATACCAACTAATGGCATCTTTAAGTAAGCGAAGAGAACAAATCCCAAAAGCAAGAATGCCCAGTATTTCTTAACGGGCATGATCTTCAGGAGCATGGCAAAACCAACCGCAGGTAATATGCCTCCGACTACACCAATGCCTTTGTTAATCCAGGGGTAATTTGTGAAGAACGCGCTGACAGAATTAACCAACCCTTCTCCAAAAGCCACAGCCAGAAAGACGGGGATAGCGCGAGAAAGACCCCAAATAATATGGCTTTCAAAAACCATCATTCTTTCAAAAGCCCCTGCATTGCCTTCTTCTGCGTATTTATCAGCGCGGTGTACGAAGACGGTGTTCAGGAAACGATTGAGCACATCAACCTGCGTAAGCAAAATTGCCGCCGGGATGGCGAGGGCAATGCCGGTTTCAAAATTGCCGCCTTTACCAAAATAGGTGCCAAGGATTGCACCAACGGTAAAATCTGGGATTGTAGCTCCGCCGTAGGTGTATACACCAAGAGCCATGAGCTCAAGCGTACCGCCAATCAGCAAACCAGTTTTAATATCGCCGACGATGAGACCGGTTACGAAACCAGCAATCAATGGACGGGCGAACATAAACATATTCGGGCCGAGCATATCAACAACACAGATATAAGCCCAGAGCGCAAGAATTAACGCCATACCAATATTCATGCTAAAACCTCCTTAAAATTTTGAAAAAAGAATAATTAAAAATTAAAATACAGTTTATGGGTATCTTCAATAATCAATCTCCTTTCCAACTAACAGTAAGGCAAAAGAACTGCACCTATCTTCTAGGATGCCTTTTACATCGTATTTATCGAATTAACTGCTTGTTTGTAATTTTAGCATAGTAAAGGTTTCTTTAATTATTTATTAATAATTTATTAATAAAAAGCCGGTCTTTTCTGAGTAAAACTGAAACTGATTTCCTTAAGAAACCAAACATTAATGTGTTTCAGTCACTTTATTCAAACTGCGCGGGTGGTCAATGTTCAAATCACGCACGTTCGCAAGATGCATTGCAAAAAGTTGTCCAGGTAAAACACTTACTAAAGGCGAAACCCATTCTGTCGGCATCTCAGGCAGCTCGAATGCCGTTCTGCCCTTTGCAAGCAGATCCTGATCGTCAGAAATAACAATCAGTTCTGCGCCTAATTTTTGCAAAGTATCAGCAAAGTTTTTCATTTCCGGCAATAGCCTGCCCGTAGGAGCGATAAGCATGACAGGGAAGGCATCTTCAATCACAGCAATCGGGCCATGTAAAAAATCTGCACTGCTATAAGGTTCAGCTACAATGTAATTAAGTTCCTTGATTTTTAATGCAACCTCAAAAGAAGTGGGATAGTTGAAGCCCCTGCCGATAATCACGCACATACGCATATAGCGGTAGCGTTCGGATGATTGCGCTATCATAGGCGATAAAAGGAGGGCTTTGCTCATTAATTCGGGCACCTTGCGCAAAGTAGATTCCCTGGCAGCATCTTCTTCAGCTAAGGTACTAAGCGCGGCTATGGCCGCCAGTTCAGTGGTATAAGACTTGGTAGCCGCCACCGAAAGTTCAGGCCCGGCATGGAGGTTTATATGAAAGTCTGCAGCATTGGCAAGATCAGAATCAGGTTGATTGGTAATGGCAATGGTGGGAGCCCCTTGTTTTTTTGCGTCTGTCAGAACTGAAACGATATCGGGGCTTTTTCCTGACTGGCTTACGCCGATAACTAATGAATTTTTATAATGAGGGCTTTGGCGATAAATACTGTGCAGACTGGGTGCTGCCAGCCCAACCGAAAGATGATTGAAAGCACCAAAAAGGTATTGCGCATAACGGGCGGCGTTATCGCTGGTTCCTCTTGCTGAAATAACGACATTCGAAACGCTGTCGCTTTTGAGTATCTTGCTCATTTTTTTGATGGCAGACCATTCGGCGTCGAAAAACCTTTGCATGGCAACTGGCTGTTCGTGGATTTCCTTAAATAGGTTGGTATTTTCAATCACTTTTGGCCTCCAATTTGTTATTGTTGTGTATCTTTTCTTATTTATTACCTGCATTCATTATAATTGGCTTAATAGAATGATACCTTGCATTTTTGAAAGAAATAGAGGCTGCATGAACGAGGGAATTTTCAGGAACATTACGGAAGGCCTAACCTTCGATGATTTATTAATCGTGCCGGGGTACAGCGAAAAACTGCCTTCGCAGATGGAACTTCGGGCGCGTTTAGCTGCGGATATCTATCTAAATCTGCCTTTTGTATCCGCTGCAATGGATACGGTAACCGGCGCTCGGATGGCTATTGCCATGGCAAGAGAAGGCGGCATAGGCATGATACATCGCAATCTGACCCCTGAAGACCAGGCCCGCGAAGTTGAAATTGTGAAACGTTCCGAATCCGGCATGATTTCTGACCCCATTGTTCTTCCTCCTACCGCCCTTATTAAGGAGGCAGAAGCCATTATGGCACGCTTTCACATCAGTGGCCTGCCGATCGTAGAACCTGGCAGCAACCAACTGATAGGCATTCTTACCAACCGCGACCTGCGTTTCATCAATCCTGAGGATCTTGAAAAGCCGGTTACCGCTTTTATGACAAAAGAAGGCTTGGTAACTGCCCCCATTGGTACCACGCTTGAACAAGCAAAAGAGATTCTGCAGAAGCACCGCATCGAAAAACTGCCTTTGGTGGATTCCGCAGGTCATCTGAAGGGCCTTATTACTGTCAAGGACATTCAGAAGCGCATTCAGTATCCACTTGCTTCCAAAGATGCCCAGGGGCGCCTTCTTGCCGGCGCAGCAGTTGGGGTAGGTAATGATCTGGCTGAACGTGTTGAACGTATGCTTGAAAAAGAAATTGATATTTTAGATATTGATACCGCCCATGGGCATTCGATGGGTGTCATCAAAGCCATTCGGCTTATCAAATCCTTGGCGCCTCACCTGCCGTTGATTGCAGGCAATGTTGTTACCGCTGAAGGAACTGAAGCGCTGATTGAAGCTGGGGCAGATGCAGTGAAGGTGGGTGTTGGTTCTGGCTCCATCTGTACAACCCGTATTATTTCGGGCGCTGGGTACCCGCAGATGTCTGCCATCTATCATTGCGCCAAAGCTGCGGCTCCTAAGGGCATTCCCATCATTGCGGATGGGGGAATGAAGTTCAGCGGAGATATTGTGAAAGGGATTGCAGCTGGGGCAGAAACGGTAATGTTAGGCAGCCTGCTTGCCGGTCTTGAAGAAGGCCCAGGCGACCTCATTCTTTACGAAGGCCGTCAGTTTAAGACATACCGAGGCATGGGCAGTGTGGCTGCCATGCAAGGGTTCGCCAAAGATCGCTATGCCAGCGGCCAGGGCGAAGCCCGTAAGCTGGTTCCCGAAGGCATCGAAGGTATGGTTCCTTACCGTGGTACCCTGCATGACCATATTTATCAATTGGCTGGCGGCTTACGCTCCGGCATGGGCTATGCGGGTGTTTCTAACCTGGATGAATTGCGATCACACGCAAAATTGGTTCGCATTACCGGGGCCGGGCTTATCGAGAGCCACCCGCATGATGTCACAATCACGCGGGATGCGCCCAATTACATACGCAATGCCTAGAATAAAGGTAAGCTATTGAAAGAGGCCCGCAAAGCGGGCCTCTTTAAGTAGAATGACTAACTTTTCTTAGGGTAGAAACCACCCATCGCGGATTTCTTCAACTGACAAAAATGACATTACCTGGTCATCCGGGGCTATGCGGCCATTCATGTCTTTATACAATACTTCAGCGAATGCATCGTCAATCTCCAGCAGATGAGCATAAAAGGTCTTATTATCTTCAGCCAGCGTTCCGGGCTTCAGTTTTTCACCTTTGGAGAGATAGTATGCAGCAACGGCGGCCTCGTAATTAATCGTGGGCGGCATTCCTACTGCATAGCAGCTGAATTGAGGGAGTTTTTCTTTGGCTCTTAACCAGCTATCAAGGCCCACAAGGGTGGCATCGCAAAGAATAGCCGGCCACTTCTCTGCCTGTGTTCCAAAATCCTGCTGAAGTTCATTTAGAATTTCTGTGTTTTGAGCACTCGACCAAATGGCCTTCAGATTAGGGTGCTCCCGTAATAAGTCGCCTGTTTCTGGTTTAACTTTCCTTGGATCAGGGAAACCCTGCGCTAAGTCAATTACTTTAACCTGGGGTTGCTTTTCTAAAAGTTCTTTAATCTGTTTTGTGTAACTGTATTTTGGGTCAAGATCAAAAACAGCAAACTCTCCTTGTTTTTTGGTGCGCTCCAATAAATAGCCAAGTTGCAATTTGGCCCAGCGTTCACGGTTGTAATTGATGCTGTAAATGCCTGCAAGATCAGTTGTTTTTTCAACTAGTATCACCGTCAGGCCTTTTTCTACCGCTTTCTTCAATAATTTTTTCTGGTTTTCAGGGTCCTCTTTTTCATATCTCACCACAATGGCAGGGATGCCTGCTTCAACCAGTTCTTTCAGGCTACCGTCAACACATTGGGTTTTTAGGTTTTCACATGCATTGTAAAAACTGTCCTTAAATGCACTGGCATCAAAATTGTCCGTGGCATAACCAATTGAACCGGCTTTTTGAGGCGAATCTGGCATTGCTTGGTTTTCATTTTCCTTTTCAGTATTCGGCTGGGGCGGATTCCACTTCTTCAATTCCCTGCCTTGGATGCATCCTGAAGGCCAAGTTGGGTTTTGATCGTCAAAATCACCTTGGCTGATCATTTTGAAAAATTCCGGATATATATCCCCAATCAGAAATATTTTATTTTTATCAAGTTTTCTCCCTATAAAACCCAAAGAACCACAGCTTACCTGTTCTCCTTCATCGGTAAAGAAAGGATTTAACTTGTAGGTTTCATCCTTTCCGCCTGCGTCATAAAATTGCTCGTTGTCTGGATTTAGCATGCAGTTTTGGCAGCCAAGTTTTTGGGGATCCGAAGCAGATATGCTTATATTGCCGTCATAGGTCCAACTTGCTCCATGGATTTCTTGTGTAAAGTCGATACTTTTCTTTTCTGTCCCATTTATTTTCATCAACTGCAGTGAACTTACATTATTTGTTTTCGATAACCATAAGAGCGTTGTTGAGTCCGGAGATATGCTAACGCTCCAATCTATCTCTTGGCTTTCAGTCAGGTTTTTGGCCTCTTCTTTACCTTGTGTCTCTATAAGGTAAATATCTCCATGGCCTTCAAAAGCAATCCACCTTCCATCTGCAGACCATTTTGGCTTTTTGCAGTCTTCAATAGAGCTGATTTGGCGGGGGTTGTTGCCATCTGAGTTCATCATAAACAAAAAATGTCCTGGGGTGGCCGCATCGCTGGAGATGTAGGCAATTGATTTTCCATCTGGTGAAAATGCAGGTTCTTTACTTTCAATTTCCTTGTTGGTTAATGGGGTCAGATTTTCACCTTGAGAATTCATTTTAAAAATTTGGCGTTTCCCCCCTCGTTCAGAATCAAAGGCTATCGTGCACGGAATAGGGGTTGGCGTGGCTGTGGGGGGAATGGAAGTTGGGGCTTGGGTGGGGCTGGGCTGCGGCGTAACAGGTCTTGGTAATGCCTGTGTGGCCTCCGAAACACTTGCACTGGTTTGGTTTGCTTGTGGCATTGCATTATTACAAGAGGTAAAGAGCAAACTCAATAAGATGAAAAGGACAAAAAATTTTTGTCTGGTCATCATGGAACCCCTTTCTTAATGATGAAATGTTTTTGTCTAAAGAATTATATCCGTTCTCTGCAAAAAAAAGCGCAAAGCGCAAAGTGCCTATGTGTCAAGCTGTATTTCACATTTACCCGAAATATCAAAAGCCTTAAAATAAGCTTCTTCCATGGGTATCCATTGGTTGCAGAAGCGTTCTGCAAGTTGAGGGTTTCTTTCATTAATACGTGCAAGCTGGGTTTGCGGCTCACAGCTCATAAAAACAGCCATGTCATAATACTTGCCAAAGCTGGGATGAAGCGCATAGCAGCCTTCAACGATACTGAGTTTGGCTGGCTTTATAACTTGCCACTGGTCAAGCTGCATGATTGCGCAATTGAAAGCCTGATAGCGAATGCCTTTATGCCCGCGCAGTTGGGGCAGCAATTCAGCGCTGAAGCGTTCATGGTGCAAATTGCCTCCTGCTTCACTAAGGCGTTGCTCGCTGCGCAGTTCCTGCGGCAGAAAGAAATCATCCATGTGCACTACTGCGGCCGCAAAACGTTCCCCAAGCTTTGCAGCAAGGCTGCTTTTGCCGCTTGCAGCTCGTCCGTCAATGGCCAATACCAGGGGCTGTTCGCCCGCCAGCAGCCCTTCGAGATGTGAAAGCAGGGCGGCTGTTTGTTCTGGGTTCAGATGGTTTTGCTTCGCAAAATGATCGTAATCAGTTGACACGCAAGTATTGTATCGGATTTTGCTTAGCCTTCATAGTAAAATCGAATCAGCATGAAACGCGAAGAGTTGCAGAGCGTATTTCTCCAGAGTGAGGCACCTGGCGGCCTTAGTTCCCATGCCATGGAGCAGCTTATTATTAAGAGCCAGGGCAATATGCAGCACCTGCGTAAAGTGCTTGTTATTCCCCCTGACCATACCCGCCTGAATGCCTATGCCGGCCAATTGACGGCCATGCTGCTCAAGTTATTGCCAGCAAATTGCCGGGTGGATATTTTGCCTGCCTTGGGCACCCATACGCCTATGGGTCCGCATGAGTTGAACCTGGCCTTCCCGGGGCTTGACCATGCCCTTTTCCGGGAGCATCACTGGCGTGAAGACATTACTAAAATAGGGGATGTGCCCGCTGTCTTCATGGCTGAATTGAGCGCAGGTACTCTGAACCAGACTGTTGCCGTAGAAGTAAACCGCCTTCTTTTAGAACCAAGTTATGAGCGCATTTTCTCCATAGGCCAAGTTGTGCCACATGAAGTTGCCGGAATGGCCAACTACAACAAAAACCTGCTTATTGGCTGCGGCGGTGCTTCAATGATCAACAACAGCCACCTGCTGGGTGCACTCTATGGAATGGAGCGCACAATGGGGCGTGATAACACCCCCGTTCACCGACTTTTTGACTATGCTGAACAGCACTTTCTAAACGATCCTCGCATTCAATACTTGCTGACGGTAACTACCACGAACGTGCAAGGTAAAGTGCAGGTGGAAAGCCTGGCAGTAGGGCGTGGTAGGGGGCTTTTCGCGCAGTCTATTCGTGTCAGCCAGCAAAAAAACATAAACTTGCTAAAAAAGCCGGTGCAAAAAGCAGTAGTTACCTTGCAGCCAGATGAGTTTAAATCTACTTGGCTGGGCAATAAGGCCATCTATCGCACACGCCTAATGATGGCAGATGGCGGCACTTTGCTTATTTTGGCTCCTGGTGTTAATAAATTTGGGGAAGATCCTGCCATTGATCTGCTCATTCGCAAATATGGCTATGCCGGCCGCGAAAGGATAATATCCGCTCTAAGGGATAACGCAGACTTGCAGGCAAACCAAAGCGCCGCTGCGCACCTCATCCATGGCTCAACGGAAGGCCGCTTTGAAGTTGTTTATGCCCCTGTAGGCCTTTCAGAAAAAGAAGTAAAGGAGGTTGGTTTTGGCTATATGAATATTCAAGAAGCGCTTAACCGTTACCCAACGCATAAGATGCAGCCTGGCTATAATCATATTAATGGGGAAGAAATTTATTTTATTCAAAACCCGGCTTTAGGGCTTTGGGCATTGGAAGGTTCTTTTGAACCTGCGGAAAGTGAAGGCAAACCATGCAACTGAGAGAAAACTATCGTTACGCGCTTCTGATGCCAACCAGCATGGGCGTACGCATTACCCCCCTGGATCGCCAGCCGGTGCACACCAGCTCTGTTTTTTACATGCAGTCTACCAGTGCCGAATCGAACGTAGGTCAGATTGCCGCTTCGCTGGGCATGCGTGTCAAACTGCTTACGGCCTTTGTGGAAGGCAGCCCTGTTGCGCGCTTCATCAAAGATGAACTGCGCAAGCGCAATTTGGAATATGAAGGGCCGGATCTTCCTCAGGGCGGTCCATGGGGTTACCGGCATCAGTTCAACATTGCCGATAGCGGCTTTGGCTTGCGTGGCCCGCTGGTCTGGAATGACCGGGCAGGGGAACTTGGCTGCACGCTGAATGCAGACTACTATGACCTCAAGAGAATTTTTGAAGATGAGGGGGTGGGCATTGTGCATTTTTCGGGGCTGATTGCAGCCATGTCTGAAAGCACAGCCCTGCTTTGCCTGCAACTTGCTAGGCTGGCCAGGGCAAACGGCAGCCTTGTCAGTTTTGATTTGAACTACCGGTCTTCATTCTGGGCCGGTCGTGAAGAATCTTTGCGCAAGGTTTTTAACGAGCTTGCTTCGCAGGCAGATATTCTTATCGGCAATGAGGAAGAGTTTCAATTAGCCTTGGGTTTTCAAGGTCCTGAAATCAAGGCTGAGGGCTTTGCTGAAAAGCTGGATTCATTCAAGGAAATGGCAAAAAAGGTTCGTCTTAAGTACCCGCAGTGTAAAGTATTGGCCAATACGCTCCGCCAGGAAGAATCTGCCAATGCGCATCTATGGGGGGCTATCCTGTGGACGGGGGACGAATGGTATCTTGAAAAACCTCGCCTTATCCCTGTGCTTGACCGTATAGGCGGCGGAGACGGCTTTGTTGGTGGCTTGCTTTACAGTATTCTTAAAAATTGGGAGCCGGAAAAATGGCTCCATTTTGCCTGGGCTGCCGGTTGCATGGCCGTGACCGTTCTGCAGGATTATGCACAACCCCTCAGTGAGGCTCAGGTTTGGTCGGTCTATCAGGGTAATGCCCGGGTGAAGCGTTAGGAGCGCGAAAGTCATGAAGGAAAAAGCAGATATTGGGGTAGTTGGCCTGGCAGTGATGGGCGAAAATCTGGTACTTAACCTTGAAGGGAAAGGTTTTACCGTTTCTGTCTACAACTATCTTACTGAGGCTGTCCGCGCTTTTATGGAAACACGCGCTATTGGCAGAAATATTCAAGGCGCTTATTCTTTGCAGGAATTTGTTAGCCAATTGCAAAGACCGCGCAAAATTCTTTTGATGATACGTGCCGGCGAACCCGTGGACGAGATGATTGCCAACCTGCTTCCCCTTCTGGAATCGGGTGACCTTCTGATTGATGGCGGCAATTCTCATTACGCTGACACTGAACGGCGCATGAAGATTGTTGAAGCCGCCGGTTTACTTTATCTTGGCTGCGGCGTTTCCGGTGGTGAAGAAGGCGCGCTAAACGGCCCTTCCCTCATGCAGGGTGGCTCGGCTGCAGCCTGGCCGCTCATCAAGCCCATTTTTCAAGCTATTGCCGCGCGAACTGAAAATGGCATACCTTGTTGTGAATGGGTGGGTGAAGGCGGGGCTGGGCACTTCGTCAAGATGGTACATAACGGCATCGAATATGGAGATATGCAGCTCATCGCAGAAGCCTACCACATCATGAAAATAGGTTTAGGTATGAGCAATGAAGCCATGGCAGAAGGTTTTGAGGCTTGGGATGCCAGCTTCCTCAAAAGTTACCTTATTCAGATTACGGCCAAGATTCTGCGCTACCGCGATGAAGAGGGCTTGGCTGTGCTGGATTTGATTCTGGATAAGGCCGGCCAAAAAGGCACAGGCAAATGGGCAGTGCAGGAAGCCCTTGAAGAAGGGGTACCTCTTACTTTGGTGGCAGAAGCCGTATTGGCCCGTGCGTTGAGCGCCATGAAAGAAGAAAGAAGCAAGGCTTCTTTGCGTTATGAAAATCTCAACCAAAAAATAAGCTCGAACGAATTGATGCTGGATGAAATTGCCGATGCACTCTATGCCTCAAAAATATTTGCCTACGCTCAAGGTTTTATGCTTATGCGCCAGAGCGCGCAAACACACGCCTGGAATTTGAACTACGGCAGAATAGCCCTGCTTTGGCAAGGCGGCTGCATCATCCGCAGCGCTTTTCTGGCTAAGATTAATGAAGCATTTGAGAATGATCCAGACCTTGGAAACCTGCTTTTGGACCCTTACTTTGAGGCAGAAATAAAAAGAACCCTACCCGGCTTGCGCAAAGTGGCTTCTGCAGCCCTGCTTCATGGCATACCGGCACCTTGTATGAGCTCGGCCTTGGCATTCTTTGATGCTTTTACTGCTGATTGTTTACCTGCCAACTTGCTGCAAGCCCAGCGCGATTATTTTGGCGCACATACCTATGAACGCCTTGACAGACCGGCAGGCGAGCACTTTCATACTAACTGGAGCGGCAAGGGTGGGCAAACCGCGTCTACAGTTTACAACCGCTAAAGGATTGCCAGATGAGCGTTGATTTTTCGGTAAAGGGAAAAGTAATTGTAATAACAGGCGCTACCGGGGTTATTTGCAGTGCATTGGCAAAAGAACTGGCAGCATTGGGCGCTAAGCTTGTGCTTGTCAGCCGCCACTTGGAATCGGGCAAAGCGCTTGCTTCTGAAATTAAGTCTGTAGGTGGCGAAGCCCTGGCACTTTGCGCAGATGTCTTAAATAAGGCAAGCCTTAATGCTGCCAAAGAAGAAGCGTTAAGTCGTTTTGGCAGCTTTGATGTGCTGATTAATGGCGCGGGCGGCAACAAGCCCGAAGCAACCACCGGCCCCGGTCACACTTTTTTTCAGATAGATGAGGAAGCCTTTAAAAATGTGCTGGATTTGAACCTGACGGGGGCTTTCCTTTCCAGCCAGGTGTTTGGCGAAGTCTTAGCCCAAAAAGGGCACGGTGTCATTCTCAATATTGCCTCCATGGCATCCTTTCAACCCCTCACGAACGTGTTGGCATATGCTTCTGCTAAGGCGGCGCTGGTCAACTTTACCCAATGGCTGGCCGTGCACCTTAACCAAAATTACAGTCCCGATTTGCGGGTGAACGCGCTTGCTCCCGGTTTTTTTCTGACAAATCAAAATCGTTATTTGCTGCAAAACGCGGATGGCTTGGCCACTGAACGCGGCATGAAGATTTTAGCAAAAACGCCCATGGGTCGTTATGGCAGCCCAGAAGATTTGCTTGGGGCGGTAATATGGCTCTGTTCCGAAAGTTCTCGCTTTGTAAATGGTGTCGTCATTCCTGTGGATGGGGGTTTTTCTGCTTATTCCGGGGTGTAGCTTTCTGTAACTGCTTTATTGTCTTGATAAAAGGAGGAAGCATTGAAAACCATTCAACTTTATGAGAATCTGCAGGCCTCACAGCTTGTTCTTGGCCTCATGCGTATTAATGAATTGACGGCTCCGCAGCTTGACCGCTTGCTGCACAGCGCTTTGGATTTAGGCATCAATCTCTTCGATCTTGCCGATATCTATGGCAGCATCTACGGTGAATGTGAAACCCTGGTAGGCCTTAGCCTTAAGCGCAACCCCGGCCTGAGGCATAAAATGCTCATCCAAACCAAGTGCGCAATTGTGATGGAATCGCACGGTGGCACCAGCCGTTATGACTTTTCAAAAGGCTACCTTCTAAAAGCAGTGGAAGGCAGTCTTAAATGTTTGGGAATCGAAAAAATAGATATTCTTTTGCTGCATCGTCCTGACGCCCTCATGGAACCGGAAGAAGTAGCCGAAACCTTTACGCTTCTGCAGACCGCGGGCAAGGTGGATCATTTTGGTGTCAGCAACTTTAACCCTTCCCAAATGGAACTTTTGCAGAGCAGCGTCAGCCAGCCTCTTAGGATTAACCAATTGCAATTTGGTCCCGCGCATACGGGCATGCTTGATTACGGCCTGCGCGCGAATACGACCCTTCCGGGCAGTGAGAACCGCGATGGCGCCATTTTGGATTATTGCCGCCTGAAGCATATTACTATTCAGGCCTGGTCGCCTTTTCTTTTTGGTCTTGATGGTACATTGATTATGGATAACCCTGATTTTGTAGCACTGAACAAAGCCTTCAGGGAAATTGGAAACGCGCATGGCATTTCGCCTAATGCCGTTGTCTCTGCCTGGATTAGCCGCCATCCTGCAGGTATCCAAACCATGGCCGGCACAACAAAGCCCGAACGTCTGGCGGAAATTGCAAAAGGAATTGAAACCCCGCTTAGCCGTGAGGAGTGGTACAAAATTTATATTGCCGGCGGTAAAAAATTGCCTTAAGCAGTTAAATAAATAAGGATGAAAGGCCCTGATGGAATTTCTTAGCTTAAATAACGCTGTTCTTATGCCAATTTTGGGCTTTGGCGTTTATCAGATTGAAGAAAAGGATGAGTGTGAACGTTCTGTTTTAGACGCACTTGAAGCTGGCTATCGTTTGATTGATACGGCATCGCTGTATGTGAATGAAAAAGCGGTTGGCAACGCTATCCGCAAGAGTGGTCTGCCGCGAGAAGAGATCTTTGTGACGACAAAGTTCTGGATTCGTGATGCTGGTTATGAGAAAACAATGGCTTCTTTTTCCCGCTCTCAGGAAAATTTGGGCCTGGAAGTGATTGATCTTTTTCTTATTCATCAGCCCTTTGGGGATTATTACGGCTCGTGGCGTGCCATGCAGACACTTTACGGGCAGGGCAAAGTGCGGGCTATTGGGGTCAGCAATTTCTACCCTGACAGGCTGGCTGACCTCGTTCAAAACACGGGCTTTATCCCTGCGCTTAATCAGGTTGAAATGAACCCTTTCTTTCAGCAGCATGAAGCGCAGGCATGGAATCAGAAATATGGTGTACAAATACAAGCCTGGGCTCCGCTGGGGAGAGGTTTGCAAGATATTTTAGAAAATGAGCTTCTAAAAAACCTTGCCGATAAATATCAAAAAACGGTTGCTCAAATTATTCTGCGCTGGCTTACGCAGCGAGGGCTTGCGGCCATTCCAAAATCTACCCACAGGGAAAGAATTGTTGAAAACATCCGTATATTTGATTTTAGTCTGGATGAAAATGAGATGGCTGCAATTCGCACCCTGGATAAGGGCCGAACCTGTTTCAGTTCGCATACCGATCCTGAAACGGTAATCCGTCTTTCATCCCGTCATTTTTAGCAATCTTATTCTGTTGGCACATGCCTTAGGGTATTGGCCTTAGCCAATGCCCTTCAAAATAAACGCAGCAATCACTTCGGCTTCGTCCGCAGGGTTAATGGCAGACTTGCTGAAAACCATGTCCGTAAGGCGCTGCAGAACGATGCTTAGTGAAAGGTAAGCGGCAACAGAAGGCGAAAACCTCAGTTTTTTTTCATCCTGAAAGATATTTGCCAGCATGCCCATCATTATCTTCTGCCACTCTGCAGACTGGCTGCGGTTTGCCTGACTTAACGAAGGGTAAGCATGAAAGTAAAGATCCAAAAGGACTGATTTCTCCAATGCAATTTGAAATATATCTTCAAGAAGGTTAGTCAGTTTTTTTTCAATCTTTTTACCGCGGATTTTAATGGACTGAAATGGCTCCGTGAGCTTAGCCAGCAGGCAAAGGGCAATTTCATCTTTGCTGGCAAAATACTCATACAGGCTGGAACGCGCCAGTGAGGTTTCTTTGCCAATATCAGCCATGCCAAGGTTAGGGTAGCCCCGTTCAGCAAAAAGGCGCAGGGCGGAATTAAGTATTTCTTCTTTGCGGTTTTCAGGCGCTTTGCGAATTCTCATTATGTCTCTACCTCCATAGCATGAATTGAATATGGCCTAATATTAACGACAATATGTCGTTATGTCAAATAATGGCATGATAACACGCTATAAATATTGGAAGTAATTGATGGCTAAGACCTTAACCAAGCAGAAACCCCTCTTGCCAAAATCTGCTTTCCGTCATTTTTATGCCCTTTGGACGCTTGAAAAGCTTTAGGAACTTAGCCCGTAGGTTTGCAGTGCTAGGCCGTAAGCCAATTCACGGGCGATTTCTTTTGCGCTGCTAAGCCCCAAAAATTGTCTTGAAACCTGTTTTGCCAGCCAGTTGCAGCTTATTCGCCTCCAAAGGTCATGCCTTGCAGGGATAGAGCAGAATCCACGGGTGTCATCGTTAAACCCGGCCAGATTGTAAAACCCGGCAGTTTCAACCGTTGCATCCAAATAGCGTTCCATGCCTTTGGGGCTGTCTAAAAACCACCAGGGTGGGCCCAGTTTCACGGCAGGGTAATGGCCCGCCAGTGGCGCCAGCTCCCTTGAATAGGCGCTTTCATCCAAAGTGAAAAGCACCAGCCTGAAACCCGCTGTGCTGCCGTAACGCTGCAGCAAAGGCCGCAGGTTGCGTGTAAACTCAGCACTCACCGGAATATCAGCCCCCATATCCGCCCCAAAGCGCTCATAAAGCGCTTGGTTGTGGTTGCGCAGAGATCCGGCGTGAAGTTGCATAACCAACCCGTCTTCACAACTCATGCGTGCCATTTCCATCAGCATCTGGGCTGAAAAGTTTGCATAATCCTCATTGCTGGCTGTGCCGGCAAGCGCACGCTGGAAAATTTTTTCCATTGCCTCGGTGCTGATGTTTTCAGTAAATGGGTTCAAAACGCCGTGGTCACATGCTTTCGCACCCATGGCCTTAAAAAAAGCCCTCCGCTCTTCTATCGCTTCAAGAAAGACTTTATAAGAACTGATTTCTTTTCCGTAAAGACTGCCAAGCTTTGCAAGCGCATTTTTCCAGCCTGGGCTTGGCAGCTTGAAAAGCGTATCCGGACGGAAAGTAGGCAAAATACGCCGCTGCCAGGGCCCTTGCTTTAAACTCTGATGAGCTGACAGTGCGTCGGTGGCTGAATCGGTGGTGCAAAGAACTTCGATTTTAAAGCGGTCAAAAAGTGCCCGGGGTGAATATTCTGCCGAGGCCAGGGCTTCAGAAATCCGGTCATATAATCTCCCCGCGTTTTCTGCGCAAGGCTGCTCGTTTATTCCGAAAACGGCAGCCAGCTCATCCTGAATCCACAGACTGGTTGGCGTCCCTGCAAAAAGATAATAATGCGCGCAAAAGGTCTGCCACACCTCTCTGGGCTCAGCCGTTACTTCACCTTTCAGGGTGGCTACTCCCAATGCTTCAAGGGGTATTCCCTGGGAATAGAGCATGCGGAAGACGTAATGGTCGGGAATGATAAAAAGTTCAGCAGGGTTGCCAAAGCGTCTTTCGGGGCTGGAAAAAAGTGCTGGGTCTACGTGGCTGTGAGGGGAAATAATACCCAAATGACGGATACCCTCATAAAGTTCCATGGCAATCTTACGAATACCAGGCTCACATGAAAAATAGCGTTCAGGGTCAGAATAGCTTTTTTCCATCCCATTTATTATAAACCAGCCGTCATCTGCCAGGTTTTTATGCAAGGGCTTTTCTTCCCGCAGACTTCTCGTCTCAAAACCTCAAAAAACTGCTGCTAACTGTTGTAGAATTATGGGGATATTTTTAGTGAGGTAATAAAATGACATCATTGAACGGATTGACCAGTGCAGAAGTTTCTGTCCGCCAAAAACAATATGGGCCCAACGCGATTCCTGAACCGAAGCATCGCCTGTTAAAGCTCATTTTACGCCAATTTGCGGGCATTTTTAACCTGCTGCTGATAGCTGCGGCCATTATTACCATTATTCTCGGTGAACCCACAGATGCGGCCTTTATTTTCTTTTTTGTTATTTTAGGTACCTTCCTCAATGTCTATCAGGAATTTAAGGCCAATGACGCTGCGGATAAGCTGAAAACATTTCTGGTTAAGACCATCACCGTGGTACGGGATGGGCAATCCCTCAACATTCCAACTGAAGAACTCGTTCCAGGGGACGTTATCAAACTGGAATCAGGCGATATTGTACCTGCGGATGCCGTTATCATGCAGTCACTTAACCTGATGGTAGATGAAACTACATTCACCGGCGAAAGTATCCCCGTTACCAAAACGGCTTCTGCCACCCCTGAAAATGAATCGGATCCTCAGCATCTGCTTTTGCAGGGAGTGAACCTTATCAGCGGCAATGCCTTGGCTGAAGTGACGGCCACAGGCACCCAAACCCGACTTGCCAAAATTGCTAAAAAAGCCTCTGAGGTGCAGGCCGAAAGCGACCTTACCCAAGGTGTAGACCGCATCAGCAAGTTTATTCTGCGCCTGACCCTGATAGTTTTGGTGGCCTTGGTCATTGCAAATATTCTGATCAATGGCAAGAGCGTGGATATTCCCCAACTGCTTATCTTTGCCATTGCCCTGGCAGTCTCTGTCATTCCCGAAGCACTGCCTCTTGTGCTCACTTTTTCGCTCTCGCGCGGGGCCATGGATATGTCTAAAAAGAAGGTGATTGTCAAACGACTTTCCTCCGTGCAAGACCTGGGCAGTGTAGATCTGCTTTGCACAGACAAAACCGGCACCATTACAGAGAACAAGCTTTATTATCAGGATTCATACCGCGATGCTAATTCAGCGTTTGACCCGATGGTGCTGGCCCGCCTGGCTGCCATTAATCTGAACAAAATGGTGCCCGAACCCTTTGATAAGGCAGTGGATGCAGCCGTCAATGAGGCACAGCGTACTATGGTGGAAAGCTTTACCCTTGAGCAGGAAGAGGCCTTTGACCCAGCCCTGCGCAGCAATGGTGCTTTTGTGCGCTCCACTGAGGGCAGTCAGATTCATATTCGGCGCGGCAGCCCGGAATACTTTTTTCAGTTGGGACTTGTCAAAAAAGAAGCTGTGCAAGCCTGGATGGATGCGGAAGAAAACTTGGGTCACCGTATTTTAGGAACGAGCTATGATGATGGCAGCAGCCCAAAATTTGCGGGCTTTGTTTCTTTTGAGGACAGGTTAAAAGAATCTACAAAAGCTACAGTGCAAGCTGCCAAAGAACTGAATGTAAAGATTACCATTATCACCGGCGACTCTTTGGTGGTTGCCAAAGCGGTTGGGCGTGAGGCCGGTTTAGTTTCTCATGACGATGAGGTGATTGAAGCTGGCGAATTTTTGAAGCTCCCTGTTGAAGAAATGCACGAGCGCCTGGGCCTCATCCGTGTTTTTGCGCGCACCACACCCGAACAGAAGCTGGACCTTATCAACCTGCTCAAGGAAAAATTTACGGTGGGCTATCTGGGTGAAGGTATCAACGATGCGCCCGCACTCAAGGCCGCCAATGTGTCAATGGTGGTGGAATCAGCCTCTGACGTTGCCCGTGAAACGGCAGATATTGTGCTTTTGGAGAGTGACCTGAGGGTGATTGTGGATGGCATCCGTATTGGGCGCACAACCCATGCCAATACCCTCAAATACATTCGGGCTACGCTCATCTCAAACTTTGGCAACTTTTTCTCGGTTGCAATTGGTTCTTTGCTCATCAGTTTTCTGCCCATGCTGCCCAAGCAATTACTTTTGCTTAACTTGCTTTCAGACTTCCCAATGATGGCCATTGCTTTCGACAAAGTGTCAGATGATGAAATTGCCCATCCTCAAAAATATGATTTTAAGTCAATGTATATTACCTTTGTCACTTTGGGCCTGGTAAGCACTGTATTTGACTTTCTATATTTTGCCCTTTTCTACCGCATTTCTCCTGCTGTGCTGCAAACGAATTGGTATATTGGCAGTGTGCTGACAGAACTTTTGCTCATCTTCTCCATCCGTTCCTTTAAGCCAATCTGGAAAGCAGGAGCTCCCTCCAAAATTATTCAACTGCTTTCCTACGGTGCCATGATTCTTACGGTTGCTATCCCGCTTATTCCCATCACGCGGAATTTCTTCCAGTTTATTTTGCCAACCTGGAGCCAGCTTCTAACTATTATCACCATTGCCCTCAGCTATTTGGCTGTTACTGAAATTGTCAAACGTCCTTTGGCAAAATTCCTTAAGCTGGATGCATAACCTTAACTTAGTAATATATCTTAAAAAACAAAGGGCTCTTGTTGGAGCCCTTTGTTTTTTAAACTTAAAATTTTCACTTTGCAAATTTTTACTTTTAAACGAATTCCCATAATGTTTGTATAGGATGTTTGTATATGACGAGCAAAAACACTTGCTGATTTATAATGGTTGGGTTTGTTTAAACTGAATTGAAAGCAATGAGGCTCTATGGCAAAACGCACGCTTAAGAGGCAACTTAGTCTTGTTCAAACAATTATGCTTGGCACAGCCGGCACGCTGGGTTCGGGCATTTTTGTGCTTACTGGGCATGCGGCCGCTGTGGCCGGGCCGGCAGCCATTTTAGCCATTATTATCGGCGGCATTCTCAGTTTTGCAATTGCCTTTAACTACTGCGAACTGGCAACCACCTATCCAGAAACCGGTGGGGCGATGACCTATGTGCGTGAAGCCTGGGGCAAAGGCCTCCTGGCCTTTCTGGTTGGCTCCATGGATAGCATTTCTTCCACCTTCTATACGGCCCTTTCTGCGGTCGGCTTTGCATATTCCGCTTCGGTATTTATCCCATCCCTGCCTATTGTTCCGGTTGCCATTGCTACGATTGTCATTTTCTCTATTCTCAATATTCTTGGGGTTACCAAAGTGGGGAATGTACAATTGGTAATGGGGGCTGGGCTTATTTTTGCATTTTTGGTATATATCATTGGCGGCTTTGTTTCGCCCAGTGGCTTTCACCCCCAAACCTTGCTGCCAAACGGGCGCTTTTTCACGTCCACGAATCCTCTTGCCAATATTGGCGTTATTTTGCGCACGCTGGCCCTTATTTATGCTGCATATGTGGGCTTTGAGGTGATCGCTGATGACGCCGAAGAGGTAACCAACCCCACCAAAAATATTCCCATTGCCATTATTGTCAGTTTGATTCTTATCACGGTTATTTACAGCCTCACCGTTACGGTTGCTCTTGGAACCACCCCCTACACTCAATTGGCTGGCAGTTCCACCGCCCTTTCGGATACGGTACGCAAGTTTTTCCCTGGCCTGGGTGTAATCATTATCGGTATCGCAGGGATGGTTGGTGCTCTCACTTCGGTCAATTCATCCATGCTTTCTGCAACGCGCGAAACCTTTACCCTCAGCCGTGATGGCGCCTGGCCGGCTTTTCTCTCCCGTCTTAATCAGGTGCGCGTGCCATTTATGGCCATTATCACTATTGGTGCTATTTCTATTCTTATTACCAGTTTTGGTTGGGTGGATTTCTTAAGTTATCTGACTTCGGCGGGTTATCTCTTTGTCCTTTTCTTCTCCAACCTCGCAATGATCACCCTGCATCGCAAATACCCATACTTGCACAGGCCCTTCAAGGCACCCCTCTTCCCGCTGACGCCTATTGTTGCTTCCCTTACCTGTCTGGTGATTATTGTTTTCTCCGAGTGGAAGGCGCTCCTTTTTACAGGCTCTGTCATTTTGCTTTTTACCCTTTATTACTTTATTCGGCTTGGCTTGCATGCCTGGTTTGAAGAGCGCAAACGCAGCCTTTCACCTGGCAGGTACCGTCTGGTGGTGCCCTACCAACCTAATGAAAAGATGGATGGAGTAGTAAAACTGGGCGCCATGCTTGCCAAGGCCCGTCAGGATACAACCATGTGTATTTTGCAGGTAATGATAGGCGGCAGCCAGGATGAAAAAAGTGAAATTGACTCACAGGAAGTGGATGAAAGCAACCGCTACGTATTACGCAAATTCATTAATTATGCTGTGGAAGAAAATGTACCCATCTATAGTAAATTCGTCACAGGGGAATCTCTCTCTCAAGGTGTTTTGGATGTAACCCGCCTTGATAACAATGTGCAATTGGTCATTTTCCGCTGGCCGCAAGACCCAAAGGATATCGCAGTATTCCGGCAAACCATTGAGGAGGTTACGCAGGCTGGCTTGGTCAATATTGGGGTGCTCTATGATAAGGGTGTTCATGACTTGAAGAATATTCTTGTGCCGGTAGGCGGCGGCTATCACTGTCGTCTGGCTATCCACATTGGTGATGACCTTACCGCAACGGCGGGCGAACAGGTTGATTACCTGCGTGTGGTTCCCAAAGGTTTGGACCAAACCATCTACGAGGACCAAATGGCTTACTTGCAGGAAATTGTGATGACGGAGTTGGAAGAAATCCCCGGCAACGTGGGCCTGCACATCAGCGAATCGGACTCAGCCGCTGAAGCCATTGTGGATGAAGCGAAAAACCACGGTTATGATCTGATTATCATTGGGTCTTACGAAGGCAAGGACCTTGACCAGCCGCTCTTTGGTGAATTGGTGGAGAAGGTGCGTTTGGAGGCGCCTTGTTCCACGTTGATTGTGCGTCATTACGAAACGCGTGCAGCTTCATGGCTGCGCCGGCAATTGAAGTCAAAAAAAGCCGATGAAATAGCGGCCCCATAAAGGTTGCCTATAATTCGTGGGATGCAAAGATTTTTCAGGCTAAAAAAACTTGCTTTAGTGCCATCTGCTCGTTAAGCAGATCAAAAGGAGTGCTAATGTCCGAACTAAAAATCCACATTGCTTTCCGCTTTCACGTGAACTTTTATCATTCATACCGTGGTGATACAGCGGATGAACTCGGTTTTGGTAAGGATATTCGCATCATTCGTAACACCTTGCGGGTTCTGGATAACCTGAATACCCATGAAATACCTGTGCGCGGCACCTGGGACTTTGAAAATTTTTTCTCGTTGGAAACCATTATGCCCCAGCATTGCCCGGATATTGTTCAAACCATTCAGGGCAGGGTTCAGTCTGGCATGGATGAAGTTGAGTTTATGTCCTACAACAATGGCTTTATGAATGCGCACACCCCTTTAGAGTTTGAAAGAGCCATGGGCCTGGCGCGCAGCAACCCGCAGGGTTCTGGCTTGCAGGACCTTTTTGGCACTCAGGTGGCTGAAATAGTGAGGCCTCAAGAGATGATGTATTCCCCTATTCATCTCAGGCTTTATCAGCAGGCCGGTATTAAGGCGATCAGCCTCTATTATTCCGCGGTTCCTTTTAACGCTTTCAGCAACTTTATTCCTTTGCTTGGCTTTAAGGAGCGTTATAACCCGCTTAGGCTTGCCTATCCCGGTCTGGAGGAAAGCATGACCCTTCTGCCTGCTTATAACGTTGGCGACCTGGTTGAGCACCTCAGCCTGCGCTGCTGGGTTAAACGGATGCGCAAGGAGCAGCTGAAATCAAAAGACCCTGCGGATATGCTGCTTATCCTGGATCAAGACGCGGATGACGCGTTCTGGTTTGGGTTTGGAATGCCAAACTGGATAAGAAAGGTCTACCCGGATTTGTTCGGTCTTGAAGGTTTGGCAGAAAGCATCAAAGACCTTGATTTTATCGAGTTTTCGACGCCGTGTCGCTACCTTGAAACCCATAAGCCCCTGCGTGAAATAAGTTTTGGCCAGGATGCTGCAGATGGCAGCTTTGATGGGATGACAAGTTGGGTGGAAAAATGGTCCAACCACCAGGTTTTTACAGGGCTTGAACGCTCCAGAATCATGGATTTGCAGGCTTTTGCGCTTGCAGGCTATAACCCGGCTTTGCTGGGCGGAACTTTACGTAAAACTCTGGATCAGCGTGTAAAATTGCTCAGTACGACACACTTTGGCATGGCTGCCCCGTTAATGAACCTTACCCGCGAAAAGAAAGCAGCCAAAATGCTGCAAGATCTCATCGCTGACTCACAAAAAAACTTGCAAACGGTGCTGCCTCCTGCTATTAAAGCGGGTTTTGAGCTGCGAGATTATATACGTGGCTTTTCCAATCAATCTGTTGCGTTTGATGGCAAAGATTCCAGCCAGCTAATCCAGGTTGAAGTAAAAGACCCTCAGCAAATGAAGGGCATGGCTTTATGGAATAAAGAAGATCCACTTGACTATGCCTTTATCCAAAGGGATGGCCGTAACCTCCTTGTTTTTAAAGAAAACTTTAAAGCCCTTGAACAAAAAACCTATCGCATTGCCCCTGCCTCGGCTTCAAAAGAAAAGGTCTCTTCAGATCTTTTTTCTGGGGTGGATGGTTTGGGCAATGGCTTGCTTAAACTCAGTTTGGATGGCAAAGGCTTTATTACAAGGCTGACAGGCCCTGCTTTTAACCAAAATACAATTGAATCAAGCGCATCTTATATTCAGTATGGCGCTAAACGCTTCCAAGTCGATGCCTGGGAAAGCATTATCCCTTCCATAGAAGGCCCTCTTGCCCGTCTGCAAATGCAGGGCAGTTTTAGCTTGCCGGGTGGTTATCATGTACGTATAAGCAGAGAATTCATGCTTCTAGCAGGTTTGCCCTATCTCTATATCTGGCAAAAGCTGGTTTTACCGCGTACACCTGATCAGAAATACAATACCAGTAAAGCCAGGCGTTTACAGCAAGCTTGGGATGCTTCCTGGGAAGAAATGGCTCCTTTTGAAATCACCCCCTCCTTTGCTCACCTTGCGGGCCTCAAAATCTGGAAGCAGGATTATTGCGGCTTTCTTACCCATTACAGCCCGGATTATTCAGGTTTTACTCCCAACAAAACCTTAGCAAATATCAATAATCACATTACTGCTGCTTGGGTGGCTATTTCGGATGGCAGGCAGGGCCTGCTGCTTGCACAGAATGCTGATTACATAAGTAATGTGGCATTCTGTCCAATGCGTTCTGTGATGGGTAAAAATGGCCCGATTTTGCGTTTGAACCCTTTTGGTTCTTATTCTGGTAGCCAATATCGCTACAGTCTTGCGGAAACAGGCCTTGGGCGCTTCCTGGCTACTCGCATTGCACCTGCCGGTCAATTAGCCGCCATGGCGCCTTCTTACAACGGACGTACGCTTAGCCTAATGCTGATGTTGGCTCCTTATCAGGGTGACGCACCTTCGGAAAAATTAAGGAATGATGCACTGGCTTTTGCTTATCCTGCATTCTTTAATGGCGACTCGGATTTATTCGCTCAGCCTCCTCATCACACTTGGTCAAACCCGGGTCTTGGCTTAAACCCTGATGGTCTTGGGCCTCGTTTGGATTTCTGAAATAATATGACCGATCCCATTAAAGACTCACTCCAGGAAAAACCAGACTCCCAGATTGGCATGGCTAAATCTGAAGGCAAGAATGGCAATAACCCTTCTCTTTTTTTGCGTTTTTTTGTTCTTTTGGCGGTACTGTGTCTAACGGTTTTGCTTTTTATTTATCGCGAGCAATTACAGCACTTGCAGCAATACGGATATCTTGGCATATTCTTTCTTTCTATTGCGGCTAACGCTACCATCATTATTCCGGTGCCGGGGGTTGCCCTTACCACTGCAATGGGGGCTATTTTTAATCCAATCGGGGTTGCGATTGCCTCTGGCTTGGGGGCCGCCATTGGAGAACTGACGGGCTACGCTGCCGGCCTAAGCGGGCAAGGCTTAATTTCCGATAAGAAATTCTATATACGAATTTTAAATTGGATGAAAACCCATCCACGCTGGTCTTTCTGGATGATTGTGTTTCTGGCTTTTATCCCAAACCCGCTGATGGATTTGGCCGGAATGGCTAGCGGAGCCCTGCGCATTCCGGTCTGGAAGTATCTGCTGGCTTGTGCAATAGGGAAAACTGGAAAAATGGTCGTCTTTGCTTATCTTGGAAGGTTTTCGTTCAATATTTTAAAATAAGCAAAGATCAAATCTCCACAACAAAAATGGAGTCAAGTGCATTTTTTAGCATCTTAAACGCTTGGCTTATATTCCATTTCCCCTTCAGATTTTTTCTATCCACTTGCTTGCTTAAATAGCGGTAAGGCTTGTTTTAAATACTGTAAGAACCCCAGTTTATATGTGAAAAATAATGATAAGGTAATATAAGTTTCGCACATTTAAAAAGAGGACATGGTTCTCGTTCACTTGGTAAGATGAAGTTGTCACAATCAGCAGACCAAGGAGAAAGAACCATGTCAGAAAAGATTTTACAATTAAACGAGCAAGTCATAAAGTCTGAACTCAAAGAACTTGTTCGGCAGAGTGTAGAGGAGGTGCTCAATGGGCTACTGGATGCCGAAGCAGACCGGCTGACGCATGCCAGCAAGTATGAGCGGACGGAGGGCAGGCAAGATACGCGGGCAGGGCATTACCCGCGCA
>JAYFRD010000021.1:0-10711 GCA_034926255.1 Anaerolineaceae bacterium
AGGTAACTAAGCAATCTTTAAGATTTGGGCAGTTTTCACAATTAGGCTGTCCCGAAGCTTGACCGGGTTAAGTGAATTATACAAGTTCCGCAAACGATTTTTTATGATCACACTGACCCTGGGATCATCCAAAACCCTTTGATAAGGTGTGTTCGCGACATCATAGTGTTTTCTTGTCACCCCATTGAGCGTGGTCTTGCCGATCAGCTTTTGGACAGGCTGGAAGAAATTGACAAAGAGGCGTAAGTCGGTATAGATGGAGGTCAGCAGCTCCAGTTCTGCTGGGGTTTCAAAGCGGTCATAGCCCACCGTATGGCGCACCACAGACCAGTTCTTTTGTTCCACATGCGCCTGATCATTCTTGCGGTAAGGTCTGCAACGGGTAAAGGTAATCTTCTTATCCAAACAATAACGGTAGAGTATGTCATTGATGAACTCTGAACCGTTATCTGAGTCCAGGCCAAGCAAAGGGAAAGGTAAAGCTTCTTGCAGACTTTTGATGGCCTCAAAAGTAGCCGTCTGGGTTTTATTGGGCAAGGCCAGGCATTCAGTCCAGCCAGTAGCAAGGTCCGTGGCTGTCAGGGTATTCAAGTAAATACCCGCTGTGGTCTCCCCACAATGGGCGACCAGATCAATTTCGAGAAAACCCGGCTGCTCTTCATCCCAAGGTGTGTAAACCCGTATGGGGATCTGCTGCTTGAGTAATGTGCCGGGTTTGGTGGTGGAAAGTCCGCGCTTTTTCCCTTTGCAGCGCGCTGGCTGCAGGCGCCGGTCGATCGTCGATCGGCTCATGCTTAGAAGCTGAGCCTTCACCTCATTTGTCAGACAAATCTCCCCGCACGCTTCCAGTTTACGCACCCATTCAGGCAGATATGGGTGCAAACGTTTTGAACACAGGTGTCCTCCCAGTTCCCACACCATCTCCAGTGCCTGGACCGTTTCCCCGCTGTAGCGCTGCTTGCGGCCAGCTTTCTTGAGCCCCTTACTCCGTTTGGGATGCCTTAGAATCCGAATTGCATATTTACGGTTGTACCCTGTAGTCGCAGTTAGTTCATCCAGAATAATCTGCTTTTCTGCTTTACTGGCTTTCAGGTAGCGTGCTCTGGTGTGTTCAATAATTTCTTTTTTACTTTGTTGGCTCATCATAGACTTTCTCACGGCTGTTTATTACCGTGTAAGTTACATCTATTTTGAGGCAACGTTATTTCGGATAGTTACTTTATTTGTGAGGCAATACGGAAGGGGCGGGGAGCGCCGGGCCTTGTTGTATAATTCCCTTGTTAAACTAAGTTGAAGGAATGAATATGCCCGAAAAACCGCTTGACTTCCAGAATATGATCTTTGCCCTGCAAACTTACTGGTCGGCACAAGGCTGCCTGCTTGCCCAACCATATTATTCCCAATTAGGCGCAGGTACCATGAACCCTTCCACCTTTTTGCGTGTGCTTGGGCCAGAACCCTGGAAAGTAGCTTATGTTGAACCTTCGGTGCGGCCTGATGACGGCCGCTACGGTATTAACCCCAACCGCTTGCAGCAGCATCATCAATTTCAGGTGATTCTGAAGCCGGACCCCGGCAACCCGCAGGAAATGTATTTGAAGTCTCTGGAGGCCATTGGCATCAAACCAGAAGAGCACGATATTCGCTTTGTGGAAGACAACTGGGAAAGCCCGGCGCTTTCTGCCTGGGGGCTGGGTTGGGAAGTTTGGCTGGACGGGCAAGAGATTACGCAGTTTACTTACTTTCAACAGTCGGGCGGTATTCCGTTAGAGGTGCCCGCGGTTGAGATTACTTACGGGCTGGAACGGATTGCCATGACCCTGCAGCGTGTACGCCATTTTAAAGACATTCAGTGGAGTTCTGAACGTAAATACGGTGAAATTTTGCAGGTGGCGGAAAAGGAACACTCCACGTATTATTTTGAAGTGGCGGATGTAGAGCGGCTGCGGCAACTTTTTGTGCTGCATCAGGCTGAGGCCGAACTGGCCCTTTCAAGGAACCTGGTACTGCCTGCTTACGATAACATCATCAAGTGCTCTCACATATTCAATGTGATGGATACGCGCGGCGCGGTGAGTTATACCGAACGTATGGCGCTGTTTGGCAAGATGCGCGAACTTTCGCGCAGGGTGTCTGAGGTTTATCTTGCTCAGCGCAAAGAACTGGGTTTTCCATGGCTGTCTGCCCAACCTGAAGCAGCCGCAAAGGCTGAGGCGCCAACCCCGACGCCAAGTGCCGAGAAGGCTGACCTGCTTTTGGAAATTGGCACAGAAGAGCTGCCGGTGGCCGACCTTGAAGCGGGGCTAGCTCAATTTGAAGAACTGGTATCCAAGCTGCTTTTGGAAGCCAGACTTTCTTATGACCAAATAAAGGTGGAGGGCACTCCGCGCCGTCTGGCGGTGAAGGTGACGGGCCTGCAAACCAAGCAGACAGACCGCAAGATTGAGGTAAAAGGCCCGCCTGCTGACCGAGCATTTGACGCGCAGGGCCAGCCTACCAAAGCGGCCGAAGGTTTTGCCCGCAGCCGCGGCCTTGAATTTAAAGACCTTAGGGTGAAAGAGAATTATATAGTGGTTGAGCTGGAAGAAAAGGGCCAGCCTGTCGCCCAGATTCTCAGTGAAAAGCTGCCCGCTTTATATGGCGAAATTCGTTTCAGCAAGGCGATGCGCTGGAACCAAACAGATGTTTCTTTCTCGCGCCCGGTGCGCTGGCTTTTGGCCCTGCTGGGTGGAGAAGTGATTCCCTTCCGCTTTGCAGGTCTTTCCAGCGGGAATATTACCCGGGGGCTGCGTTTTTCACAGCCGGTGGAAATGGCGGTTTCTTCTCTTGATGCGTATGATGCCTACCTTTCGGGGGAAGGGATTATCTTGGACCCCGCTGAACGCAAAAAGGCCATTTGGGCTCAGGCAAAAGAAATTGCGGGCGCGATCGGCGGCCAATTGCCGGAGGATGAAGGCCTTTTGGAAGAGGTGAACAATCTGGTTGAACGCCCTACGGCTATTCTGGGCACCTTTGACGAACGTTATTTGCAGTCTTTGCCGACAGAGGTTCTTATCGGGGTGATGAAGAAGCACCAGCGTTATTTCCCGGTACTGGATTCTGAAGGGGCGCTGATGAATCACTTCATTCTGGTGCGCAACGGGGATGAGCGTTTCACAGATTTGGTGGCCGATGGCAACCTTCAGGTGGTGCATGCCCGTTTTGCGGATGCTGAATTCTTTGTAAAACAGGATGAAGAAAAACGTCTGGCGGATTTTGTGCCTGCCCTTGGCCAACTTACCTTCCAGAAGCAATTGGGCACCATGCTTGACAAGACCCACCGCATCCGCAGGCTGGTTCAATTTTTAGGGAAGACATTGGGCCTGCAGGAAGACGAACAGAAAATTGCCGACCGCACAGCGGAACTTGCCAAGGCCGATTTGGCCACCGCCATGGTGGTAGAAATGACTGAACTGCAGGGCATTATGGGCAAGTATTACGCACTGGAGTCTGGTGAAGACCCGCGTGTGGCGCAGGCTCTTTTTGAGCATTATCTGCCCAGAAATGCCGGAGATATGCTGCCTGCTTCAAAAACAGGTCTGTGTGTGGGCATTGCAGACCGACTTGATTCTTTGGCTGGGCTTTTTGCGGCTGGTCTGGCCCCTACGGGCAATAAGGACCCCTTTGCGCTGCGGCGCAGCGCCCTGGGGCTTTGCCTGCTGCTGATGGGCAAAAACATAAACTTTGATCTTAAAGGGGCCTTGGCCGAGGCTGGGCAGAACCTGCCCCTTGCCTTCACTACTGAAACATCGCAGTCCGTGGCTGAGTTTATTAGCGGGCGGCTGCGTGGGCTGCTGATTGAAAAAGGTCTGCGCCATGACATTGTGGATGCCGTACTAAAGGTGAACCCCCTTAACCCGGCCCTTGCCAACCAGAATGCCGAAACCCTTAGTGCCTGGGTGAGCCAGCCTCAGTGGCAGGAAATACTGCCTGCTTACAGCCGCACCGTACGCATCACCCGTGATTTGGCGGGAGATTTGCCGGTTCTGCGCCAGAAAATGAGCGAACCGGAAGAGAAGGCGCTTTTTGAGGCACTGCAGAAGGCAGAAGAGAAGCTGAAAGCTGAGCCGCTCTTTGAAAACGCCTTAAGGGAAGTGCAGAAATTAGTGCAGCCCATTAATGCTTTTTTTGGGAAAGTGTTGGTGATGGCTGAAGATGAAGAACTGCGCAAAACACGCCTGGGCATGCTCACCCGCATTGCCGACATCCTTAAGCCTTATGCGGATATTTCGCTGCTGGAAGGGTTTTAGTACTCGCAACAAGGAATAGAAATACCATTAACCCGGGAAAGTTTCCGGGTTTTTAGTTTAAAGTAATAACTTGCTTAACTTTATCCAGGCCTTCGGAAAGCGATTTGCCTAAATAGATTCCGCCCAAACTGGCGCGAATGCTTTCTTCTTTATCTGGGTACAGGCCAAAATAGGCAAATTTAGGTTTGCCACGCAGCGTACTTAACTGGCCTGCAAAACCCTTAAGCAGATAGGCAGTGTTTTCCTGATTGATAGCCAGGCAAACCAGCTTTGGACGTACGGTAGAGGAATAATCCAGCAGGTCGTCAACCGGCAAATCCGGCCCAAGATATTCCACAAAGTAACCTTGCTGGCGCAGGAGCACTGCAAACATCAGCGAGCCCATTTCACGTGTGTCTTCCGGGCCGCAGCCTACGAGAATCAGAGCGCCTTCTTTACTCATGGGCAGGCTTTGCAGCAGGCCAAGCAGTTTTCCTTTTAAATAACCGGTGGCAATGTGCTCTGTGGAAATATTGATTTCCCCGCGATACCAGGCTTCAGCCAAGAGCTCAAGCGCCGGGCTGATGACTTGTTGGAAGATAGTGAGCAGGTCAAAATATTTTTGGGTTTCGTCCAACAAGGCGGCCGATTTTTTTTCGTTATGGGCAATCATTGCGCCAAAAAGCATTTCAGAATAGTCGTGCGCGGGGCGGGGCGCTTTAAGACGCGGCGCCTGGGGCTTAAGATTCTGGATGGTTTCCGGCCACTGGTTTTGGGCGCGCAAGCCCAGAAATTGCTGCACCACCTGGCTGATGCTAACACCAGAATCCAACTTGCGCTGAACCCAAAGCAATAACTGTACATCTCTTTCGGAAAAAAGACGGTACCCATTGGGCATGCGTACAGGCTCCAAAAGTGTGTAACGTCTTTCCCAGGCGCGCAAAGTAACCGGCTTGATGCCGGTGCGTGACTGCACCACCTTTATGGTCAGGGTAGGCTCGGAAGAATAGGTGTCAATGGAAGTCATCAGAGCCTGCCTTCAAACAAATCCGTTTTTATTTTCTGATTATTTAGGGGTTGCGGAAGGACCTGGGTAAACGCATCCTGCGGTTTTTCGATGAGTTTTTGAATGAGGTTTTGAAAGCCTGTGCCTATTTTTCCGCCACCCTGGCTGGCGTGACAAGCTGAAGCAGCTTCTTTTGCTTTTTGGACTGAACGATATTTGATGAATGCATGCACCGGAAAGTTAATTTCTGCCAGTTCCACCAGGTCTACATCTCCATTTTCTCCGAAGTGATGAGGGTCTTTGCCGGAAAGACGATAAAAGAAGACAGCAGCCTTAAGCATGGAACGCGACATCAGGTGGGCGTAAAGGATGGGGCCTGGCCCTTGGTGGGGGGCTTGTTCATTACGGGCAAGATATTCCCTGAAAGCTTGCGCAGTGCATTCGTAAACGTGAATATGATCCGGATGGCCGTAGTCGCCTTTGGCGTTATGCGTGAGTACGACTTGAGGTTCAAACGCCAGCATAATTTCGAGAAGGCGCTTGCTCACTTCAGCAACAGGCTGGTTGATGAAGGCGTTGGGGTCTTTATTGGTTTCCCAGCCGCGCATTCCGGAATCCTGATAGCCCAAGCGGATAAGACGTGAAATGCCGAGGACTTTAACAGCACAGTCCAGCTCTTTAGCGCGAATGGCCTTGGGGGAGTCTGCGGCTTCTTTGAAACGTTCGGGGATAGGCCCTACTTCGCCGCCGGTAGCTGTTACCAGCGTAATTTCTATGCCTTGCCGGGCATACCAGGCTAAAGTTCCGCCCACGCCAAAGGATTCATCATCCGGATGGGCCTGAATTACAAGAAGCCGCTTCTTATTCAGAATTTATTCCTTCTCCAGCCTTATGGCTGGCGTTAACGCGAAAAACAAAAAAACCTATTTCAAAAACCAAAGCATTTTATGACGTTTTGTAGAAGGTAACCTTATAAATTCTACTGAATTTTACCTTTATTTTCAGAGAAAAGAAGTTCCCATTCTTTGATTTCATCTGATGTTAACGCAGCTGGTTCTTGTGCGGAAACCTGTGCCGTTCTGCTTTCTGCCACCATCTTTGAAAAATCCTCGCTGCGCAGGATGGCGGCGTGTACAGCACGTGCAGCGGCTTGAATCATGCGGTCTGAACTAACCACGGTAACATTTTTGGCATTCCCTTTGAGCCTGCTGAGTGCATCCATGATGGCGGAATCGGCGGTTTTGCCTGCCGGCACAAAGACCGCACTGATAGCGTGCGCCTTGCGGGTGCCTGAGCGGCCCAATGGGGCCCGATCAAAAAAGACCACCATTTTGTGGCGGCCAGTCTTTGCCCAGCTTGAGAGGGCTTGGATGAGATTTTCTTCATCTTCAGGGTCTGAAAGGCTAAGCCCCGGCATTTTGGGGATGAGGTTATGGCCATCAATTAGGTATTGCATAGGTCAATTGTAAACGGGAATGGATGAATTGGCTGTTTGGCAATGCAGCGCTTGCCGGCTTTGAAGTATAAGATCCCTGCATTAACCTTCGCCTCTAATCAGACACCAAAACAAGAGGAAGCTGAGAACGGGGCTGCTCCATCATCCTGCCAATCTAAAAAGCGGAATCCTAAGAATGTCTCTGAGGGGAGCAAGATGTTTGAAAGGAAGTTATTTTAAAACAGCAAAAAGTCTTAAAATCGCGTTAATACCCTTGCGCAAAGGGCTTTTGTATGGTCTATTAACCTTTAACTTTCTTGAGCTGAGGTGATGATGAAAAACGTATTTCCTTCTCCCCATCCTTTGATGGCAACCAAGCTTACCCTGCTGCGCAGTGTGGATACAGAACCTAAAAAATTCCGAGAAGTTGTGCGCGAAATTGCTGTGATGCTGGCTTATGAAGCCACCCAAGACCTGGCCATCAACTCCACGAAAGTGCAGACGCCGCTGGCTGAAGCCGATGGAGCAGAACTGATGGAACGCGTTGGGCTTGTGCCAATTTTGCGTTCCGGCCTTGGCATGGTGGAAGGGGTTTGGGAGTTGATGCCTAGCGCTGAAGTTTGGCATATTGGGCTTTACCGCGATGAGCGCACTCTTAAGCCGGTATCTTACTACAATCGTCTTCCGGTTGAACCGACGGTTTCGGTTTGCCTTATTCTTGACCCCATGCTGGCTACGGGCGGTTCAGCGGTGGCCACGGTGGACATCCTGAAGAAGTGGGGAGTGAAGAAGATTAAGTTCTTGGGCCTTATTGCGGCCCCCGAAGGCATAAAAACCCTCCATGAGGCCCACCCTGATGTACCCATTCATATTGGGCATATTGATGAAAGACTGAATGAGCACGGCTACATTATGCCCGGCTTGGGTGATGCCGGCGACAGACAGTTTGGCACCTAAACGGAAAGCGAAACCCTTAGCCTGGCGTAAAACAGTTTGCGCCAGGCATTTTCTTATTTTTGAGCGACGATGAAAAAGAAGTACAAACTTATTTTGTGGGATTTGGATAACACTTTATTCGATTTTGATGCTGCCGAAGAAAAGGCTTTGCAGTATGCCATGGAAAAGCACGGCCTGCCATATGACCCTTTGTGCTCTCTTGAGGAGTTTAGGGTAGTGAATGACAGACGCTGGAAGGGCCTGGAAATGAAGCAGTACAGCAAGGATGAGGTGCTGATAGGACGTTTTGAAGAGCTTTTTAGCCAGAGCGATATGGATTTTGCGGCTTTAAACCAGGATTATTTGAATTGCCTGGCAGAGCACAAATCTCTTTACCCTGGGGCGGAAGAGGTAGTGAAAGAACTTGCGCAGCGGGGCTACAGCCAGTCTATTGTTACCAACGGCGCAAAAGAAGTACAAGACCAGTGTTTTTACCGTTCTGCGATCGCACCCTTCATCAAGGCGCTGGTTATTTCTGAAGAAGTTGGCACGGCTAAACCTGACCCTTATATTTTTGCAATTGCATGCGAGCGCAGCGGCTGGATGGAGAAGGCGAGCACGCTCATGATTGGGGATTCTCTTAGCTCTGATATTGCCGGCGGTCAGGCATACGGCATTGACACCTGTTATTTTAACCGTTCAGGCAAAGCAAAAGATACCACGGCCGATTTTGAGATTAGGGCGCTCAGCGATATTTTGGATATTCTCTGATTCTGAACCTGTGAAGGCTCGCCAAAACCGGATTTTTGAACGAAGGAAGGTTGAGCGGACTCAAGCCCGGGCAAGTTTTTGGGCTATAAGGCGGTCAACCTTGCCCATGGGATAATCTTTTAGATTTGCCGGCAGAACCCAGCGCACAGCTTCAGACTCAGGGATGGCTTCACCCTGCACCAGTTGGCACAAAAAGGCATGAAGTGTCATGCTGAAATGCGTATAGGCATGCTTGTAAATTCCAAAGGGAGCTTCCACTTGAATTTCTGCGTTCAGTTCCTCCCTGACTTCGCGCTTGGCGCAGTCTTGAAGGCTTGCATCTTTTGCTTCCAATTTGCCTCCGGGGAACTCCCAAAGGCCGGCAAGCAAGCCTTTTTGGGGGCGGCGCTGGATGAGAAAAGTACCTTTTTGTTGGATGACGGCGGCAGCCACGATGTAATGCGGCACTTCTTTTTGAAGCCTGGCAAGGGGAATCTCATTCTGCGTGCCGTTCCCATAGGCCAGACAGGCTTGAGAGATGGGGCATAAGAGGCAGAGCGGCTGCGTGGGCCGGCAGATGGCTTGGCCTAAATCCATCAGGGCCTGGTTAAAATCGCCTGCCCGTTCTTCCGGCAATACAGTTTCTGCAAATTGCCACAAATACTTATCGCTGCTGCCTAAAGGCTCTTTGCAGTTTAAGAGGCGGGAATAAACCCGGCGGATATTAGCATCCAAGGCGGCTTCTTTGCGCCCATAAGCTATAGAGGCAATGGCCCCGGCGGTGTAACGGCCAATGCCGGGCAAAGTTAGCAGGATATTCACCGAATCCGGCAATACACCATTCAATTCTGCGCATACCTTTTGAGCGACTTTATGCAGGTTGCGGGCGCGGGAGTAGTAGCCCAAGCCTTCCCAAAGGCTGAGCACTTCGCTTTGTTGTGCGTTGGAGAGGCTTTCAATGGTGGGAAAGCGGGCCATGAAACGTTCAAAATAAGGCAGAACCGTCTCAACCTGGGTTTGCTGCAGCATAATCTCTGAAACCCAGGTGCGGTAGGGGCTGGGATGAGAACGCCAGGGCAGTTCCCTGGCGTTGCGGTCGTACCATGCGAGCAATGGAGCGGCTATTTCCACTTTTAGAACTGGAAGGCTCCTTTGGGGTTAACGATTTTTACTTTAAAATCATCCACAAAATCCATCAATTGGTTGGCAAGCGCCATCCACTCGGCTGATTCCAAGAGCTTGCGGGCTTCTTCAAAGGAAGGCATTACCGCCCCTACCAGGATTTGGGGAGCATCACCGTAAACAGTGGCCCAGGCATCGGTTACTTCTAAACCGGCGGCGTTTACGCGGGGCATAAAATCGTGCATGACAAACTTGAAGTATTCCTCTTCATTATTTGCTTTGATGTTCCAGGTCAGAATTACTTTTACGGTTGCCATTTGCTTCTAAAGAGTTATGAGTTTGGGGTCAAGCGCAATTACTTTGGTTTCTTCTTCGCCCAAGGCGGAAGCGGATGTTACTTTGAAAGATTCCATTGTTTCCAGCTCAGTCAGGCCCATTTCCTTAAGGAATTTAGCAAGCGGATCCAAAGCTAATTTGGAATACTGCGTTTCGTAATGCATGGGAATGACAATATTAGGCTCAAGCATGCTGATGACCTCAGCGGCCTTTGCAGAGTTGAGGCTGCCGCCTTCGCCAACCGGAACCAGGGCAATGTTAATGGTGCCAAGTTCTTCCACCATGGATTGAGTGGGTACATCTTTGAGCTGACCCAGGTGGGCAACGGTGACACTGCCAAAATCCATAATGTAGATGGTATTGCGGGTGCCTTTGAAGTCTTTACCGTGCGGCGTGGTTTGAATGCCAGTGATGAAAACTTTGCCAATTTCGTATTCCCCGGGACCGGTAATGGCATATGGGTCGCCCTTGACGGCGGAAATATTATTGTGCGCCAGATCATTACAACTCACGGTAACAATTTCTGCTTTCAGTTTGAGGGGGTTGTAACCCGCAAGCGCATGGTCAAAGGGGTCTGTGACCACTGAAGCCAAACCGCGTTCGGTGAGGCGAAAGCAGGAATGTCCGTACCAGATTATTTCCATAAATCCTCCATAGGCCGCAATGCGGCAAAGTGCAGAGAGAATTATAACAGGGGTGAAGGCAGTAAGGCGGAGAACGCATTGCCTCACAAATAAAGTAACTATCCGAAATAACGTTGCCTCAAAATAGATGTAACTTACACGGTAATAAACAGCCGTGAGAAAGTCTATGATGAGCCAACAAAGTAAAAAAGAAATTATTGAACACACCAGAGCA
>JAYFRD010000020.1:0-97588 GCA_034926255.1 Anaerolineaceae bacterium
TCCCCAACGCTTCTGCCATCTCCAGAACACTGAACCGTTGCCTCGCCAATTTTAGGGCGGGATCCTTTTCGGTACATTTCTCTGTCATTTTCACCTCATCATTATTATTATAAAGTGTTAGACATGAGAGTTAGTCATACAAATGACGCCCTTTTCGCTGTGCGCCATGCAACCAGGAAAACGGGTAAAAAGATGCAATCGCCCTGAATCAAAAGAAAGTGCCAAAAACGCCGAAGGCGCTTTTGGGTATAATGCTAAATACCAAATGGAGGTGAAAATGAAAAAAATTTGCTTAGCATTCCTTTCAATCTTGTTTATTGTATCGGCTTGCGGCATTATCAATACTGCAGAAAATGATAAATATCAGGCTACGCTTGTGAGCATGGAAGTGCAGATGAAACTGATGGAACAAAACATGGCTGCTACTGCTCAGGCCCTTTCAGCGGAGCAGAAAGCTCCAACCCAGGCATGCCCCACCTTAGCACCCTGCCCTACCTGCGCGCCGGCAACGATTATCGTTACCCCCACCCAGGGGGCTGCTGCAACCGTGCCGCCCAAGCCATATGCCACCTCAGGTCCAACCGGCGGCGTAGCGGGTTCGCTGAATTATCCATCCTCACAAATTCCTGCCCAGCGTGTGGTGGCCTTTAATATCAAAACAGGCTATTACTACTGGCAGAATACGAATGCCGGCACAGGCAACTATAGCTTTGAGAAATTGCCGCCCGGAACCTATCATCTGATGAGCTACCTCATCTCAGACCCAAAAAACCTGATGGCAGGCTATTCTCAGGCGGTTCCCTGCGGTCTGAACGCGAGCTGTACAGACCATAACCTGATTGATGTAGAAGTAAAAGCGGGTGAAGAAACCCAGGGCATCAATATTTTTGACTGGTATGCAGACCCTGTGGCGGCAGGCTGGCCTGCTGACCCCACTCAGAAATAAACGCAATAAAGCGTTTTGCACGTGGTAAAGCGAACCGTCTGTTTTTTACAGGCGGTTTTTTGTTAAGTTGGCGCACAAAGCGTTATAGTTTAGGGTTCAGCGGGGCTTAAGGTATCCAAGCAGGCATGCGATAGTCTTCTGCTATTAAATTGGAAAGACCTGTCTTGGCATTCCATACTCTCACCTGATAATGGGGAATTTTTTGACCTAATTGAAATGACTGAAAAACCAGATATTCCCCTTGAGGTGACCAGCTAAAGAAATCCTGTACGTAGCCAGGGTCTGCTTTAATAAAGTGGCTTTCTTTGGTTTGGGGATTATATATGGTCAGATATCTTTCAGGCTTTCTTTGATCCGGCTGAATAGAAAGGGCAATCCAATCGTTTACAGGATTTGGGATTGGGTTGTCACAGCTTTTATCTTCATTTTCTGAAGGCAGATCCAAAATCACGACATTCTTTGGATCATGGATATCAAGAATTTTAATGACTCCTGTATAGGTTGTGCCGTTATGGATGACGTCCGCAACAAAAAGCTTTTGACTGTCCTTGGACCATGCTCCAAGATATCCTGATGCACTTTTCATCAGTAAACTTTCAAAGCTTTGGCGGTTAACTATTTTTATGCCCCCGTTACTTCCATCCCAGACACTTAGCCAACTGCCATCAGGTGACCAATGACTGCCATAACCAATTTCTTGTGAATCTGTAAAAAGCGGGTATGTTTTTCCTGTTTCGGGTTCTAAAATCCAAATCCGGGGGGCCCCTTTCGGGCCTTGCGTATCAAGACCGGCGCTTTGCCGGGTGTAGGCTATTTCGTTAAGAGCGGGTGACCACGCAGGCGCAACACAAAGATCGCCGTTACAGTCAAGTAAAATGCTGGCCTCTTTTGCAGGACGGTTAACAACCCACAGGTCTGAGCCCTGAGCGTCATTTGTTAAAGCGTATACGATTTTCTCGCCATCCGGGGAAGGTGAAAAACCGAGAATCTGACCTTTATTTTCGGTCAGTTTTATGGGGCTTGATTTTGGATTTGTTTCAAAAAGGAATAGATCAGAATGTTCACTTTCTGCTTTAATAGCAATGATGCCAGGCGCTCTCACTTGAAAGCTGCAGCTTTGATTTTTTGTTTTTTCGGCGTTTTGGCCCGCAAGCCCAGCGCTAACGCTTAGTGAAAAAGCCTGTCCCTCGGCAAGCGGCTTTAAGAATACCCATTTTGCGTTTTTATTGTCTGTCCAGATAAGTTTGCCTGGAAAATAAGGTTCTGTTTTAATAAGAGACTCTATTTTCTTAGAATCGACCGGTTTTGAAAATTCAAGAGGAATGAAACCAAAGGGCCCAACCAGAGAAGGCTTGCCTTTTAACTGGCATCTTAAGCTGACAGGCATTAACTTGCCTGCAAGGACTATCCCTAAAACAAGTAAAGCCAGTATAAGAATGGTGCCAATGGCGGTCTTATCTATTTTTTTCATGGATATAAGTAAGGTTGTGTAGGTTCGCTTGTTTCCTCAACGCTTTCAGCTTGGATAAAGGGCACTATGCGACCATCCAAAACCGTACTACTTACCTTTCCTTTCACTCTGATCCATTGATTATCGACCACATTTTTACCTCCGGTCCATTCGACTACCATGCCAATAGCAGAGGCATCTGCAACACAGCAGGTAATTACAAATCTTCCAACCATAAAATGGTTTTCTGCCAGCCTTGAATCGTGGTAAGCAAAACCGATAACATCTGCTTTTTGACCAAGAATTCCCGGGTTGTCTTTTTCTTTATTAATCAATTTTACCCAATCCATGATATTGCGTTTTTCTGGGTCAATCGTGTGCTGATTGCCCTGCTCAGATGCAGGACTTACAGAAGCAAGGTTGAACCCTTTTGTTTTCAAGGCTGAAGCAGAGAGTGGTTTAAAGGGAACCATTGAGCCCAAAACGAGGGGAAAGGTAATAAATAAAAGTGAGATGATGGCTTTTTCTTCATATTCATGCAGCGTTTTTGCCATATTACGAAAGTTCAGCGCTAAAAGAATCAATAAGCAAAGCAAAGACAGGATAATGGCCATTGTTTTTGGGGTAATCAGATGGCTGCTTGTGAGTATTATCGGGCTTATTATCACAGCACTTAACAGTATCTTTTTAATGGGTGAATCAACGGCTTTCTGAACATACTCAGTCAGAGTGGAAAAGAATCCAATCACCCCAAGTGAGCATAAGATAGAAATGGCAATTGCTGTGAGGTAAAAGAAGCGGTGATGAATATAATTAGCCAGGCTTCCATCCGTCAGCAAAGCGGATAAATAAGACGCGAGGCCTATAACCAGAAATGACTGAATGAGTCTATATGAGGGTTTATTCATTGCTTAACCAGCCCAAAAGAGGTTCATGGAGATGCTAATGAGGAGAACAAAAAGCATCGGGATTAGAACCATATAAATAACAGATCGCAATTTAAAAGTTCTCGAAAACATCAAAATGCTTTTGATATCTACTATGGGGCCAAAGACCAAAAAGGCAAGGATGGAACCTGTGCTGAAAACATTAGTAAACCCCAAAGCCACAAAAGCATCAACCGTTGAACAAATGGATAAAATGACTGCAAGTGCCATCATCACTAAAACGGAAACGACGGGGCCCTGCCCTATGCTTATCAAAAGAGTCTGCGGGATAAAAGTTTGCATTGCGGCGGCGATTATGGCACCGCCAATGAGATATCGGCCTATTTCAAAAAGTTCATCCAATGTGATTTGCAAAACTTGTTCAAGTTTTTTTCCTGTAAGTGACAGGGTTGTTCTTTTATCTTGTTTTGTTTCCGCAGCATGCGTATCTTCCGAGTGAGAATGGTCGTGATCATGGTCATGCGCATGACCGCAGCAATGGCATGTGAGGTCTGAAGATTCACTGTCAATCCATATGGTTGGCCTAAGAATTTCCCATTGGTTTTGTGCCGAGGCAAATACAAGGCCGGTCACCACTGAAATCAGCATTGTAAAGCCTAAGCGCATAAAGAGGATTTTGCCGAAGCCAAAAGCAGTAAGTGTACTTAAGATGACAATAGGGTTGATAACGGGGGCCGCCATTAGAAAAGCTACGCCTGTTGGTATGGGTAGACCCTTTCTAAAGAGTCTTCTGACGAGGGGAACAACCCCACATTCGCAAACAGGAAAAAGAAGCCCCATTAAACTTCCATAAAGGGCAGAGAGGAAAGGTGAGTCAGGGAAGAAAGCTTTTAATTTATTTTGTTCAACAAAAACTTCCACCAATCCTGAAGCGATGGTTCCTAAAAGCAGAAAGGGAATTGCTTCGATAAATATGCCCAAAAAAATGCTGGTAAATGTTGACCACTTTTCTGTAGTCAGCGCATTTTGCGAAAGAGCTAAACTTAAAACCCCCAGTGCAATCAAAAGGGCCATGGCTTCAATTGGTTTGTAATCAAATACGGATGAAGCCGAATTTTGTTTTGTATTCATGATTCTCAATTTTTAAAATCTGCAAAAATTTCTGAAAAACGGCACTGTAATTCAATCAGGATTGTCGATTTTTTACGGTCTTTTTCTTGGAAGGGCAGCGGCCGGCCAGGGGGCAGCCCGAACAGGGTCCTTGTTCGGGCTGCTCATGCCCACAACCGTTCTGCATCCTGAAAAGAATGAATGCTACAATGGCTATCAGCAAAATCAAAAGGAATATTGTGCCTGCTGACATTTACTGAATCGTTTCTGAAGCAAAGTTCAACTTGGCCTCTCTTTGCTTGGAATCTGGCCTGAAGAGCAAAAAGAGGATGAGAGCAAGAACAAATAAGCCAATGCCTGTCCAAACAGTAAAGAGTCCGGTTTGCAGCCAAAGAGCAGTCTGATAGAAAATCAGGGCTGCAGAATAAGCAAACAGGGTTTGGTATGCAATGGCAAACCAGGTCCAAGCTGCGCTGTTCATTTCTCTGCGGATTGCGCCTATTGCAGCAAAACAAGGTGCACAAAGCAGATTAAAAATCATAAAGGAGTAGGCTGCGATGGTTGTAAAAGACTGTGCAACCGCTTTGTAAAGTTCAAGCTCATCTTCAGGTGCAGCATAAAGAATACCAAATGTGTTGACGATATTTTCTTTTGCAACAAGCCCGGTAATAGCAGCAACGGATGCCTTCCAATTCCCCCATCCAAGCGGAGAGAAAACCCAGGCGATTGCATTGCCGATGACAGAAAGGAAACCATCCGAAAGATCCTCAACGAGAACAAGACGCCCATCCACAAAACCGATATTGGAAAGGAACCATATGACAATACTGGAAAGGAAAATAATGGTTCCCGCTTTTTTGATAAAGCTCGACGCTCTTTCCCAGGTAGACCGCCAAATAAAACCGATGCTCGGCCAACGATATGCTGGCAGTTCCATCACAAAGGGAACTGCCGGTCCACGGAAGGGTTTAGTTTTCTTAAGGAGAATACCGGAGATGATAACCGCTGCGATGCCGAGGAAATAAGCGCTGGGAGAAACCCACCACTTCCCTCCAAATAAGGCTCCCGCCAGCAACGCGATTACGGGTAACTTTGCGCTGCAGGGGATAAAGCTCGTCAGCATGATGGTCATTCTGCGATCTTTTTGTTCTTCAATGGTTCTGGAAGCCATAATGCCAGGTACGCTGCAACCGCTGCCAATGAGCATGGGGATAAAGCTTTTGCCGGAAAGACCAAACTTGCGGAAAATTCGGTCCATAATAAAAGCCACTCGGGCCAGGTAGCCGCTGCCTTCAAGGAAAGCTAAAAATACAAACAGAATAAGCATCTGCGGGATAAAGCCCAGTACGGCGCCCATACCAGCAATAATGCCATCCAGAATCAAACTTCTCATCCAGACATCTGCGTTTAGAAGGTCCAAGAATTTTGCCACCCACTGCGGCACAATTTCCCCAAAGAGGACGTCGTTGGTCCAGTCCGTTACCAAAGTTCCCACGGAAGTAACGGAAATATAATAAACCACAAACATTACCGTGACGAATATTGGTAATGCAAGCCAGCGCTGAGTAACAACGCGGTCGATTTTATCTGAGAGACTGATATGTTCGCTTGCCTTCTTTTTTTGTGCCGATGACACAATTCCGTTGATAATCTGGTACCGTTCAAACGCGAGCAGGCTATGGGCGTCATCCCCTTGCGAATCTTCCAATGCTTTGGTTAGTTCTGCAGCGGCATCTTGTTTTTCAGCAGGAATTAGCATTTGCGAAACAGTTTTATTGTTGCCTTCTAAAACCTGAACTGCCCAAAAGCGCAGCTGTTCATCTGGAACAAATACTTTGATAAGGTCTTCAACTTTAACAAGGCTCTCTTCTACTTTTTCAGTATATGTTGGCTTTTTTGGGGCTTTTTGAATTCCCCCTTGAATTTGCTTAAGGCATTTGACCGCTTTCGCTTTTAACTCTGGCAAGCCATCACCTTTCATGGCAGAAATGCCTACAACGGGACAGTCAAGCATTTTAGAAAGAGAATCCAGATCGAAGACAGCACCGCTCTGGTGGACAAGGTCCATCATATTAAGGCAAAGCAATACTGGCAGGCCAAGTTCAAGAAGCTGCATCGTTAAATACAGATTTCTTTCCAAATTAGTGGCATCCACGATATTTAGAATTAAGCCGGGACGCTTGGTTGTAAGCTGTTTGATGGCAATTTCTTCTTCCAGGGATGAAGCGGAAAGCGAATAAATGCCGGGCAGATCCTGAATCAAGATGTCGGGATGATCTTTAAGAGTGCCCTCCTTTTTTTCGATTGTAACACCTGGCCAGTTGCCTACATATTGATTAGAGCCGGTTAAGGCGTTGAAAAGGGTAGTCTTTCCGGAGTTAGGGTTGCCAGCAAGGGCAATAACACATGATTTCATGATAATTCACCTTTTTTACATACTTCCACAAGCGCTGCCTCAGTATTTCTGAGAGACAGGTTATAGCCTTTTATTTTGATTTCAACAGGGTCTCCCAAGGGAGCTTTTTTAATCACTTCTATCTGAGCTCCTTTGATAATACCCATATCAAGAATTCTTTTTTTGACCTCATTTTTTCCTAAAACACGTGTCACAATAACGGTTTCACCAGGTTGTAACTGATTCAAGGTGTTCATTTTTCTAATTCCTCCAAAAATATATGCCTTGCCTGGTCTTTGTTTAGTGCGAGCCGCGAGTTTTTGATGTTGACAATCACATCCCCATTAAATCCAGAAATGATCTGAACATCTTCTCCAGGTATAAACCCCAAACTTTCAAGGCGATGCTTGCAGGCAGGGCTTCCCCCTGTTTTGAGTATTTTGTATGATGACATTGTGTTTGCAAAAACGAGCGGTACCATAAAAGCCTTTCTTGTTATACTTGTCTAACAAAATGTTAGAGCTATATAACATTTTTGTCAAGCCTTTTTGCAGTTTTCTGGTTATAATCTTGAATCAGTATATGGATTATAGAGATAATGCTTATCCTGAATCAATTGAAATGTACTTAGAGTCGATTGATATCCTCCAAGGTGCAGAGAAATTTGTGCGTCAGGTGGATATTGCTAATCTGATGAGATATTCCCGGCCAACGGTTCACATCACTATCAATAAACTTGCCGAATTGGGCTTGGTTGAAATAGGGGAGAAAAAAGGGGTAAAGCTGACTGAGAAAGGGCGCCTGATTGCGCAGGAAGTTTCAGAGCGTCATCGCTTTTTTGCTTGTTTCCTCAGTTATATTGGTGTAGACGAAAAGATTGCTCAGCGCGACGCATGCAAGATCGAACACGATATCAGCCCTGAAACCTTTGACCGCCTTAAAGATTTTTGTAAAAGTCATTTGAAGTTGGAATGCTGATTTTCTGCGGTTTAGATTTGTAGGGACTTCCTTTTGAAGTTAAAGTGTGAACAGTTATTGAAAGCTGTAAAACTGATGTCATTTTAAAAAGCTGAAAACGTAGAAATACCTTAGAAATGCTTTTTATTCTTTTTTATAAGGTTAGGTAAGCTTTTTCTATTTTCCTTTTGCGTATTTCTTGCCTGCAAGTGAGCTTGGCGGCTTTCTCCAACATGAAAAAAGCGCTTTGATTGGTCTTATAATTAACCCGTTTTTTTATAGTTAAAAGAGGCTGAAGATGAAAACATCACCTTCCATCAGTAAATTGTTCCCCATTCTTTGCGTAGTGGTTTTGGCTGCATTGGCGTGTACTTCTGTTGTTCCAACTGCGCTTGTTGAGCCTACGGCATCTCCTCAAGGCAGCATTGAGGTAAGGGTGAGCGCACCGAGCACACCCATCCAGCAAGGCCGCAATTTTGATATCAGGCTTACCATCACAAACCCCAGCCAATATAACGCTCACGTTACCGGCATTCAAATACCCGCCTCTTTTATGGAACAGGTCAACTACCTTGGCTCAGACCCCAACCTGACCGCAACCCGGGATGCGAGCGGTAATCTGGTAATGGCCTTGGATGACAGCATTGCCCCGAATGGCAGCGGTGAAGTGACTTTTCGCTTTAATTCGATGAACCCTGGCCGCTTGAACGGCGCAGGATTTGTGACGACCTCTGCAGATTCTTATCAATTCACCATGAATGTGGATATTTCGGGCAATACCAACCCCAGCGGCTGGAACCCAGGTGTTTCATCTACGTCCATGCCCCCTTCCTTGGGCAAGATACCTTACCAGGCGGTGGTGCAGATAAAAGCGGTGTTGCGCATGCAAGGGCATGACCGTGTTGGGTGGACGGGTTCCGGCACCATTATCAGCAAGGATGGTCTGGTTCTGACCAATGCTCATGTGGTGCTTGCCCCGCGCCTTTACGATCTGCAATATCTCATCATCTCGCTGACTGTGGCTCAGGATCAGCCTCCAAAAGATATGTACATCGCCAGTATTGTGCAGGCAGATGCCAATATGGATATCGCGCTTATCAAGCCGAGCTCAGACATGAATGGCAACCCCATCAATTACAATGCCCTTAATCTGCCCTTTGTGCCGATAGGCGACTCCAATGCTTTGCAGCTGGGGGATAGTGTTACGGTTCTGGGTTACCCCGGCATCGGTGGGGAGACGATTACGCTTACTAAGGGGCAAGTAAGCGGCTTTACCGCTGAAAGCCCCTATGGCAACCGCGCCTGGATCAAGACGAATGCCACCATTTCGGGCGGGAATTCAGGCGGGCTAGCAGTGAATGAAGCTGGCGAACTGATTGGCGTGCCTTCACAGGTCGGCAGCGGCGATGTGGAAGGAGGTCCGATTGTTGACTGCCGTGCCATCTACGATACCAACCGTGACGGTGTGATTGACGATAATGACACCTGTGTGCCAACCGGCGGCTTCATTAACGCCCTTAGGCCGGTTGAGGTTGCCATGCCCCTTATCCAAAAGGCCATGGCAGGGCAGGTTTCCATTGAAGCCGGTTCAACCGAAGGCCAGTCTTACCAAGCTGGGGGGCTGACCATCTTTGAAGACGACTTCTCTGACTCTTCCTCAGGTTGGTCATCCAAACAGAATGATTACGGTTCAAAGGGTTATGAAAACGGCTACTATACCATCTCGGTCACTCAGCAAAATTATTTGCAATGGAGCGCACTGGATTACAACTATGATAATTTAGTCATGAGTGTGGATGCAGGCATCCTAAACCCGGCTGGGGATGGGGACTTCGGCTTTATTTGCGGCCTGCAGGATACAGAACACTTTTGGGTACTTGAGATTTCTGAAGACGGCTACTATTCAATCTGGAAACAAAACGGCCAGGAATCAAGCGCCTTGATTGACTGGACTTATGCGGACCAGGTTGCCGGCGGTGGACCCTATCATTTAGCTGCTTATTGCGGTTCGCAAGGGCTGGGGTTGGCCGTCAATGGTACACTTTTAGGCGAAATTGTGGACCCGGACTTTAGGCCTGGTTCGGTAGGCTTAGTGGCCGGCACTTTTGAAAAAGCCAATTTTAAAGTGGGTTTTGATAATTACAAACTGCTGCGGCCAAAGGAATAATTAATGAAAATTGAGCGTTTTGTCATCAATCACCTTGTTAAGGGAGAAGACCTTAACCATCACGGAACTTTGTTTGCCGGCCGCGGCGCTGAATGGTTTGTTGAAGCTGGTTTTGTTTCTGCGGCAAATTATTTGCCTGCCAAATACATTCTTTGTATGAAAATTCATGGGATGGCTTTCAAAAAGCCGGTTTTTCCCGGAGAAGTGATACGCTTCAGCTCTGCCCTTGTGTGGACAGGTAAAAGCCGTTTGATTTCGCATGTGAACGCCACCGTTAAAGGCCAAGTGGCAGTAGAAGGTTTTATGACTTTTGTTTATGTGGATGATGCAGGGAAAACCAGGCCCCATCAAATGCGCTTTGAGGCTTCAAACCCGGAAGAAGAAGAGCTTCAGAAACAGGCTCAGGTGCTGACCTACTAATCACCAAAAAACTGAAAGGGCGTTTTGCTCATGAGGGATGAAAAACCATCGCGGACAGTCTGCTCGAAAGTATCCGTTGATCAATTAGAGGTAAAGGGTGTTCGGCTTTACCATCTGCCATATTATCCAGATTCCCGAGGGGACTTAACCGTAGGAGAATTAGGCTGCGGTCTGCCCTTTATTCCAAGGCGTTATTTTGTGGTCTACTCGGTGCCCGGCCCTGAAAATCGGGGGGACCATGCCCATTTGGAGTGCGAACAATTTCTGCTTTGCCTTAAGGGCCAATGCCGTGTTCTGGTGGATGACGGCTCTAAAAAACAGGATATTCTTCTGGATGACCCAACACTCGGCCTTTACATTCCCCCCATGGTGTGGGCTATGGAACACCATTATTCCAGCGATGCCGTACTGCTGGTTTTGGCATCAGAAATCTACAAGCCTGAAGATTACATCCGCGATTATGATGCGTATCTGAGGAGGGTGCGTGAGCGTGAAAATACCATTTCTTGATGTGAAAGCTGCTTACATTGAGGCTAAAGAGGCACTGGATGCTGCTTATCAGCGCGTGATGGATTCCGGTTGGTATATTTTGGGGGAAGAAGTGGAGCATTTTGAAGCTGAATTTGCGCAGTTCAGCGGCGCAAGATATTGTATTGGGGTTGGGAATGGGCTTGAAGCGCTCATGCTGAGCCTAAAGGCTAAGGGAATTGGCGCCGGGGATGAAGTTATTGTGCCTTCCAATACGTATATCGCCAGCTGGCTGGCAGTCTCGCAGGCGGAGGCAAAGATTGTTCCGGTTGAACCCAGGCTTGGCACATATAACATTAACCCGGAGCTGATCGAGGCCGCCATTACACCGGCCTGCAAGGCCATTATGCCTGTGCATTTGTATGGGCAAAGGGCAGAAATGGATGCAATTGTTGAAATCGCAAACCGCCATGACCTCTTTGTCATTGAAGATAGCGCCCAGATGCAGCTGCGCGGTTATACCCCTGCCAAGGGCATAAAAGGCCCATCTGCCGCGGGTTATAGCTTCTACCCCGGCAAAAATTTGGGGGCGTATGGGGATGCGGGCTGCGTTCTGAGCGATGATGAGGGCTTTACAGAAACGTTGCGCATGCTCCGCAATTATGGCTCCAGGAAAAAGTATTTTAATGAAATGAAAGGCCATAACTCGCGTTTGGACCCCCTCCAGGCTGCGTTTTTGAGGGCTAAACTGCCGTATCTTGAAGCCTGGAACCTGCGCCGTGCGAGGATAGCAGATTACTACCGCGAAGCACTTGCCAATTTGCCCGCGCTTAGCCTGCCCATGGTAGCCCAAGGCTGCCCACATGGCTGGCATATTTTTGCAGTGCGTCACCCCAGACGCGATGCACTGCAGGAATGGTTGACTCAAAAAGGGGTTGGCACACTTATTCACTACCCTGTGCCGCCGCACCTTTCGAAAGCATACGCAGACTTAGGTTATAAAACTGGCGATTTCCCCATTTCGGAAGAAATCCATCGAACCGTTCTGAGCCTGCCGATAGGGCCTCACCTGAGCATGGATGATGCGGCCTATGTGGCAGAAGCAGTGAGAGCGTTCTGCCTGAACGCTTGCGATTAATGGCTTTAGATTAATTCACAAACGGTTGCCACATGGCAGAAGGTCTGTTATAGTGTGATTTGTCGTTTTAAGAGGATGGGGGAAGGCGGCTTAATCTACATGAAGGTGGCAGTTCTTGTTAGCGATCCGCGAAAAGTTTAAAGAGATTATATGGGCAGTGATGCCGATTGTTGCAGCCATTCTGCTGCTGCATTTCTTTATTATCCGTCTGGATACCAACACGCTGATGAAGTTTCTGCTGGGTGCTTTTTTTATGGTGGTGGGTATTCCCATCTTTCTCTATGGGGTAGACCTTTCCATTCTTCCTATTGGAGAGCACCTCAGCGAAGCCCTTGTTAGAACCAACCGCCTGGGCTGGATTATGGGCGGCGCTGTTTTTTTGGGTTTTATTGCTTCGGCTGCCGAAGTGGACTTGCACATTTTGGCCCGTCAGGTGAGCAGTATTACCGAAGGCGGTTTTGATTCCAGACTGATGATTTTACTGGTTTCGGGTTTTATTGGTTTAATGGTGGCCCTCTCTTTGCTGCGCATCCTCAAGAATTATCCTCTCAACCGCGTGATGGCTGTGCTTTATGGGGTCATTCTTATTTTGGGCATATTTTCAAAACCTGATATTCTGGCTATTGCTTTTGATGCCTCCGGTTCCACTACGGGTTCAATCTCTGTGCCCTTTTTGCTGGCACTTTCAGCCGGTATGTCGGCGATGAGCCGCAGAAAAGATGCTGAAACCAATGATGCTTTTGGTATTCTGGGCATTGCTTCGGCAGGCGCAGTAATAGCCGTAATGCTTCAAGGCCTGCTGTACAAGGGAGGTCTGCTGGGAGGAAGCTTGCCTGCAGCACAGCCGATTGAGCAATCAGTATTGCTGGCCTTTTTGAAAGCCATTCCGGACTATGCCGTAGAAACGGCAATCATTCTATTGCCGATTCTGCTGGTGTTTTTGATTGTGAACGCTATTTCGCTTAAACTGAAAGCACATCAAATTCACAAAATATGGATAGGCACGGCTTATACTTATTTAGGCATTGTCATTTTTCAGACAGGGGTCAATGCCGGGTTTATTGAAGCCAGCCAACAAATTGGGTTTCAGATTGCGGCGATGGAAAAACCATGGCTACTGATAGCAGTGGGTGTGGTGCTGGGTGTCATTACCATCCCGGCAGAGCCTTCCATTCACATTTTGACAAAACGCATTGAGGATGAAACAGCGGGCGCTATCCGAGCAAGGGTGGTGATGCTGGCAATGTGCATTGGGGTGGCCTTATCGGTTGTTTTTTCAATCCTGAGAGTGCTTGTGCCGCATATCTTGCTTTGGCACTTTTTACTGCCAGGCACTCTGATTGCGGTTATTCTGTCATTTCTTGTGCCTGCGCTTTTCGTGGGTATTGCTTTTGATTCCGGCGGGGTGGCTTCGGGTACGATGATTGCAGTGCTTATTCTGCCGTTTGCCAACGGAGCAGCCGCTTATACACCCAGTGCAAATATTGTTCAGGACGGTTTTGGGGTGATTGCCCTGGTGGCCATGACACCTCTGATTACCCTGGAATTATTAGGTTTGATCTACAAGTTCAAGGTTCGGGCTAATGAAAAGGCGGCCAAAGCTGCCTTGGCTGAGGAGGAATAGGGTGCATCGCTTGGATGAGCATTCAATTATTTCAAGAATGATGGTTCTCATTTGCCCCCGGGGGAAGGGGAGGGAACTTCAGAATATGCTGCTTGCAGCAGGGGCGCATGCTGCATCCTGTGTGCTGGCTAGCGGAACGATGCCAGGGCATCTTCTGCAAACACTGGCCTTGGATTCCGTAGAGAAAGAAGTCATCATCTCTTTTGTTAGTGAAGAACAAGTGCCCCCAATTTTTGAAGAACTGGTAAAAAAACACCTCTTTGATAAGACCAATACTGGTATTGCAATCACTCTGCCGATGGTGGCTTCTTTCTCCATGCTGGAGCCAAGCCCAGAAAAGCTGGAGGAATACTTCAGCCAGCAAGCCGAAAGGGTTCTGAGAGGGGAAGAGGATCTGCCAAAAAAGAAAAGCCATGCATTGGCCATGCTGATAACCGATAAAGACCAGGCTGTTTACGCGATGGAACTGGCGCAGGCGCATGGTTTTAGAGGGGGAACCATCCTGCGGGCACACGGTTCAGCAGCCAGCCTGCATAAAGTGCTGGATATGGTGATTGAACCTGAAAAAGAGCTTTTGGTTATCGTAACACCGAAAGAACGCGGCAAGGAGCTGCTTGAGCTATTTAGAGAGGCTCTGAACCTGGAAGCGGCTAATACGGGCATTACGGCGCTTATTGATGTGTGCGAGATTTTGGGTTTATCCAGCCTAAGCGACAAATTGGAGGCGAAATGAGCCCTCATTATTTGCTGTTTATCCGGACTTTTCAGGGTCAATCTGAACCTATTCTGGAACTTGCCCGCAAAGCGGGCGCCAAAGGGGCTACGGTTTTGCACTCACGCATGAAAGCCGGGCCCCTTAAGCACAGTTTTTTGGGCCTGGATATTGCCAATGAGGAAGAGCTTTTGCTGATTTTTGCCGACTCTGCAACCGCGCAGGCTGTTTGCCGCAGCCTGCTGAACGAGGAAGTTGCCCAAGCAGAACTGGGCAGCCGTATTTATCTGATGCCGGTGCGGGTCATCCATGGCTTTGCTGATGGACTTTTCAGCTAATTTTTAAATAAAAAAGGTGTGCAATAAATTTTGCACACCTTTTGTCATTCATAAAGGTTATGAACGGCGGTTGCCGCTGGCGCGACCGGCCATTGATATGTAGTAAAAGATTTGGGCAAGGGAGGTAAGGAGGCCTGCTACATAAGTCCAGGCGGCAGCCTTGAGCATGTCATCTACACCTTTGCGCTCTTCTTCACTGGTAACCAGGCCTGAATCGTCAAGCATTTTGCGGGCGCGGTTAGAAGCATCCAGCTCCACAGGCAGGGTTATGAGGGAGAAGACAGCTGTACCGGAGAAAAGGATAATGCCAAGCCAGGTAAGCCCAACGATATTGAGGGCGATGCCAACCATCACCAAGATCATGCCCAAGTTAGAGCCAAGGCCAACAATGGGTACAATAGCGCTGCGCAGGCGCATGGGGGCATAGCCTTCCTTATCCTGAAGGGCATGGCCAAGTTCGTGGGCAGTGATGGCCATAGCAGCAACCGAAGGAACGTCTGCCACACCCTGGGAAAGGGAGAGGGAATCATCCCGTGGGTCGTAATGGTCGGTTAGAGTGCCTGCTACGCGTTTTAAGCTCACTTGGTGGAGGCCAATACGGGGTTTGAGGTGTTCTGCTGTTTCAATTCCGGTGACCTTATGGGCATTGGGCACTTGGCCCCAACGGTTGAAGGCGCCTTTTACCTTCATCTGCGCCCAAAGGGAAAGCAGGATGGCTGGCAGCATATAAATGAGGTAATTTAAATTCATGTATTAACTCCTTAATTGAATGCAGTATTTAGAGCTTAATCTCATATTAAAGTATATTAATTCTACCATTTTGGTTTTTGTGCAGAGGAATTGTATACATATAAAACGGAGGGGCATTTACCCCTCCACATCAAGAAAAAAAATAGAAACTTTTATTCGCCAAGCAGGTATTGCACGGCTGCATCCAATTGCGGGTCGCGCTCAGCTTTGTAATCTTCTTCAGTCATTTTCACTTCAATATCCGGGGTAAGGCCTTTGCCGCTTATTTGGGTACCATTAGGGGTAAGCCAACGGGCGATGGTGATGCGCACGCCGCCTTCTTCGGTAGTAAGGGGAATCCAGTTTTGTACAGAACCCTTACCGTAGCTGGTAACCCCAATCAATTTACCCCGGCCGCGGTCTTGGATGGCTCCGGCGGTGATTTCTGAGGCGGAGGCAGAGCCTTCATTGATTAACACGGCTAATTTAATATTGGTGGCTATGCCACCCGCTTTTGCGTTGTAGGTATCTTTTGTGCCGTCACCGTATTGTTCGTACATTACTACGCCATTCGGAATAAACTGAGAAACCACCTCAATAGCGGTGTTGAGGTAGCCGCCGCCGTTATCGCGCAGGTCAAAAACGAGGCCTTTAGGGTTTTGGGCCATCACCTCTTTAAGGGCATTTTTAAGCTGAGGCATGGTTTGGTCATTAAAACTATGCAGGGAAACGTAAGCAATACCGCTATCCAGCATTTTGGATTCGACCACTGGAACGGTGATTTTTGCACGGGTAATTGTAAATTCAAGTTTCTCATTGTTACGAAGGACAGTCAATGAAACTGATGTACCGGCTTTGCCCAGAATCTTTTTGAGGGCGAGTTCTCCGGGTGTTCCGGTCATATCCTGGCCGTCAATAGCAATCACGATGTCTTTTGCCCGTAATCCAGCTGCTTCGGCAGGGGAGCCCTTCATGGGGGAAACAATCTGAATGTATTCGCCTGTGGTATCCACCCAAGCGCCGATGCCTTCGTATTCTCCCTCCATGGAGGTATTGGCTTGTTTAAACTGCTCCGGGTCCATATAAGAGGTATGTTTATCGCCTGTGGCGGCCAGCATACCGGAAATGGCGCCGCGCATCAACTTCAGATCATCCAAGGGCTGATCCACAAAGTTCTCGTGCAGCAATTTCCAGCTTTCCCAGAAAGGCTTAAATAACTCTTGCTGCTCGGCGGGTGTGAGATGGGAAGGATCCTGCGCTGCTTGGCTTGCCGCTTTAGGGGTGATTTGCGTGGCTGCGTCAGGGACGGGTTGAGTGCGTTGAAAGAGCTGGTTCAGCACTGGGTTGTTAATGGTTGCTCCAACCAGTGTGCCCGTGCCAAAAGCGCCGGCCAGTAAGGCAAGCCCAAGCAGGATGATTAAGAAGGTTTTCGTTGATTTATTCATAGTTCATCTCCGGATGAAATTAGGGAAAAGAATACCACAAGCCTTAAAAATCGTCATTTCCATCTTTTTACAAGCGCTTAAAAAGAGGCTAAAGAGAGGCTTGACCGCAACCAAGTTCAGGCAGGTTCATAAGAGCTGAAATCTCCGAGATGGCAGCAAAACGGTGCCCTTTTTTATGGCCAACATAAAGCGGCAGAAAACCCAAGGCTTGCGCAGTTTCAAGGTTGGCAAGATTGTCATCGGCATAAAGGCATTCCTGGGTATCGGTGATGCCAAGGCGGCGCATCATTATTTGAAAAGCTTCCGGCATAGGTTTGCAGTATGGGTAAACATCCAGCACGTCCGTAATGCCTGCAAAAAGGTCGGCAAGGCCCATGCAGGAAAGCACGTTTTCTGCATGTTTACGGCTGGCATTGGTAAAAATGAATTTCTTTTGCGGGCAAAGGGCCAGAGCCTTGCGTAGTTCGGGGTCTGGTTTAAGCAGCTTGCTGAGGTCAAAATCATGCACTTCTTCCAAATAGGCATGAACGTCAATGTTTTTTTCAAGGTGCAGGCCGCGCAAGGTGGTACCGTATTGTTTTAGCAGGCGTTCGCGCAGCGCTTTCATTTCCTGCGGGTTCAGTTCAGGCAGGTGAGTCTCCATGAATTTTGAAATTCGAACCCCGATCATGTTCCAGATTCCCGTTTCCGGTTTGTAAAGCGTGTCATCCAAGTCCAGAATCAGGGTGGTGATGCGGCGCGGGCTATTCATTACGGTCCAGCCAGGCGTTCAGGTTTTCAGGGAGAACAAAGTTATCCAGGTCAGTCAACAGGAGCAGAGGGTTTTCTTGTGCCATGTAAAGATGGCGGTGCGCAGGGAAAATGAAGCTTTCTGCCATGGCGAAGCTGAGTGTTTTAAGGAGAGGCTCGTAATAGCCAACGGTATTGAGAAAGCCCAGGGGTTTGCGATGCAAGCCAATCTGCGAGCCGGTAAGCGTTTCAAAAATTTCATCCAAGGTGCCAAAACCACCGGGCAAGGCAATCATTGCATCTCCAAGTTCAATGAGCCTGGCTTTGCGAATCTGAATGTCAGACACAATTTCAAGCCGGGAAAGGCCGCTATGCGAAAGGTTGGGCAGGTTAAGGACTTCGTTAATAACACCGATCACTTGACCACCGTGTGATAAAGCCCCCTCAGCCACTGCGCCCATTAAACCGGTGCGGCCCCCTCCATAAACCAGGGTGCGGCCTTGCAGGGCAATAATCTTGCCCAGTCCGTAAGCTGCCTGGGCGTAAACAGGGTGCAGGCCAACCGCAGAACCTGCAAAGACGGTTATACTGCGGCAAAAATGCTTTTCAGCATCAGGCGGTTGGTTGGCCTTAAGGGAAGTCTGTTCAGCCATCAAGCATGTCTCATATTTTTAAGTTCGCGGATTTTCTCCACTTCAGCCGGGGTCATTTTGTGAGGCAGATGAATCTGAACGGTGGCCAGCAAATCCCCTTTTTGTTCTGGATTTTTTAGTTGGGGCATACCCTGGCCGCGCAGCCGAAAGGTTTTTCCGCTGTCTGTTCCAGCAGGAACGGTAAGCACCAGGTTTTTAGCAAGGGTGGGTACATTTACTTCACCTCCCAGGATGGCGGTGTAAAGATCAATGGGGATTGTGACGCGGAGGTTGCTGCCCTCGCGGGTGAATTTAGAATCAGGGACTACCTTGATGCGCAGATAAACATCTTGTCCGTCCGCAAAGCCGCGCAGGCGCACTCTGGAACCGGTATCTACGCCGGCGGGGATCTTGACATCCTGCATGGTGCCGCCCTGCATGCCCATCTGACGCGTTGTACCGCTAAAAGCTTCTTGAAGGCTTATTTCAAGCTCCTGTTCAATGACGGGTGCCATGGGGTTTTGCTGATAAGATCGGCCTCGCGGGCTTGCACTGCCGCGTGAATTAGTGCGGGCATTAAAGTTCCCTCCAAAACCGCCCATGCCGCCAAAAAGGGTTTCAAAGAAGTCAGAAAAGCCTCCCATGCCGCCTGCACCGCTAAAAATACCTTCCATTTCTTCAGGGGTAACGGTGCGGTAGCTCGCTCCGCCTTGACCGGAAGGGCGCCAGGGCCCATAATCAAAATCTTCCGGGCGGCCGCCGTGCTGCTGGTATTGCTGCCAAGAGGAACCAAACTGATCGTATTTGGCGCGTTTATCCTTATCCGAAAGGGCTTGATAGGCTTCATTGATTTCTTTAAATTTATCTTCTGCGTTGGGTTTATCTTTGTTGATATCGGGATGCCATTCCCGCGCCAGTTTGCGGTAAGCTTTTTTAATTTCATCCTCAGTAGCTGTTTTGGGCACGCCTAATGTTTTGTAATAATCCTTGTATTCCATAGATCCTCATTCCTGTAACCCATTAATGATACGCTGGAAATATCAATTTTCCATAAAAATGCAAGGTGTCTCCAGGGCAAATGCACCACCATGGTGGGCGTAGGACCTGGATCACCTCACGCTTCACCCTGAACGGTGCGAAGGGTCTGGCAGTCAGAGTAATTGCCCTCGGGTATCTTTTGGCTGATGCAATACGGCTGCTCAACTAATGGTTGAGCGAAAAATCAACCTGAGAATGCAAAAAAAGGCCCTATTCAATAACTGGTTGATAGGAATTTTTCTCGTAATCCCTATAATGCCTAATTGAAAAGGAGCTGCCATGAACAACCACATTGAGCTTAGCCGATATATAAAAGATGAATTTGTTATTCCTACTTCTGCCGGTTGCAGGCGTAGCGTGCAAGAGAAAGAAAGTATTTATGAAAACTATTTAAGCGCCCTCAAAAATATGTGCAAACCTATCCCGGAAAAGAAGGAAGTTCAATCTTTTGCAATTTTTCCAAGTCTGGTTCAAAAAATTTTTGGAAGATCTTAGCAAGATTTTTTTCAAAAGAAGACTTAAGTGACTCAAAAGCTCTATAATATGAAAGCGAATGGATAAAAATGCAGGAAGAAACCATAGAAAGAAACAACAAACACAAAACTGCTGAAGTGAATGCGGACAGCCCTTCTGTGCCCAAAGACGGGCAGGCTGAGATGGAAAACCATAACCCAGAGTTGCCCAAGAACTGGCTGGGCAATTATGTCCCGATGTTCATCGGGCAGATGTTTTCTCTTGTTGGCAGCGCTGTGGTGCAGTTTGCGCTTATTTGGCACTTAACCGAACAAACGGGCTCGGCCACCGTTTTAGCAGCGGCCAGTTTGGTGGCGCTTTTACCGGGTGTATTTTTGGGGCCTTTTGCCGGGGCGTTGGTAGATAGATGGAACCGCAAGATTACCATGATTGTGGCCGATTTGATTGTGACCCTGGCAATTCTTGTGTTGATTGCTTTATTTGCCTCTGGTCTTATCCAGGTTTGGCATATCTATCTTGCCATTTTTATCCGGGCAGTGGCAGGAACTTTCCAGCAGCCCGCCATGAGTGCTTCCATTACGCTGATGGTGCCCAGAGAACACTTTACGAGACTTTCCGGTCTGAACCAGGCGCTTGGCGGCATTATCAATATTATTTCTCCGCCGTTGGGTGCACTGCTAATAGCTGTGTGGCCATTACATAGCGTTTTGGCTGTGGATGTTGTAACGGCTGCCATTGCCATTTTACTGCTGCTGGTTTTGGTCAAAGTTCCGCAGCCTCATAGAACAGATGAGGGCGGCGCTGTTTCTGTCAAGCAAATTTGGGGAGATGTAAGCTCCGCTTTTCATTATGTAAAAACCTGGCCTGGCATGCTTAAGCTGGGTTTAATGGCGGGGCTTATTAATTTCACCCTTGCGCCCACCGGTTCATTACTGCCCCTGATGGTCACCAAACATTTTGGCGGTGGGGCAGTGCAATTAAGCTGGTTAGAATCGGCCATGGGCATAGGTATTGTGGTGGGAGGGCTCATTCTGGGGGTTTGGGGTGGATTTAAGAAAAAAATGTTCACTACTTTAACAGGCATTATTCTGATGGCGGCAGGAATTACGGGCATTGGGCTTAGCCCGAAGGGAATGCTTTCGGCAGCCATTGTTTTTTCAGGCTTAACCGGTTTTGCAGCGGCATTTGCCAACGGGCCGCTTGGCGCCATCATGCATGAGAAAATTCCGCCTGAAATGCAAGGCAGAGTGTTTACGATGACAGGCAGCTTTTGCATGGCGGCCATGCCGCTCGGTATTATGTTGGCTGCCCCACTGGCAGAGCGTTTTGGCATTCCGGCTACATATGTAATGGCAGGGGTTCTAACCTTCTTTCTGGGGCTCTTCGGCTTCTTGCAAAAGGATGTCTATACCCTGGATGACCAGGAACCCGGCGGAAAACGGATGGTTAAAGCGGCTGAAAAAGAGGCTGAAACCCATTAAGCCAGTCATTATTCCTTGCTGGCTTTAAAATAAAAAAGACTGCAGTTCATTACCGCTGCAGTCTTATGCTTAGCATAGGTTCAGGCTTTTGCCCTAAGAAACACTTTTTTACCAAGATAAACCACCCCTGATGAGGCCGCGGCCAGGACTAAAATCAACAAAAGGGTGCTTGGTTTAAGTGCAGTGGTTCCAAGCACCTGATTCAGGAAGGGGGTGTAAATTGCAAGGAGCTGCAAAACAAAGGAAAACAGCATCGCTCCAAAAAGAATGTTGTTTTCAGAAAACAGCGTTTTCAAGCCAAACCGAGATTCTTTGCGTACATTAAGGGTGTGAAATAGCTGCGCGAAGGCCATGAAGCTGAAGGTGGCTGTTTGGGCATAATTCAGGCTTTCTGACCTGCCAATGAAATAATTAAAGACCAGGAAAGCGCTTAGACCTATGAGCACGCCGCTGATAAGAATGCGGGTGAGAAAGCGCTTGTTAACCAGACCGCTATTGGCAGGGCGCGGCCCAACCTGCATCAGGGATTTTTCGGCGGGTTCAAAAGAAAGCGCCATCGCAGGGGCGATGTCAATAATCAGGTTCAGAAAGAGAATATGAAGCGGCAGAATGGGCATGGGCATGAGGAAAATGATGCTCAACAGAACCGTCATAATCTCGACCATGTTGCATGAGAAAAGGAAGGAAATGTATTTTTTGATATTGGCAAAGATTATTCGGCCTTCGCGAACGGCCTTAACAATCGTTGAGAAACGATCATCCGTCAGAATCATATCCGCGGCCTCTTTGGCCACCTCGGTGCCGCGAATACCCATGGCGATTCCGATATCCGCACTGTTAAGCGCCGGGGCATCATTGACACCATCGCCGGTCATGGCAACGATTTTGCCTTGTTCGCGCAAAGCGTTGACGATCTGCATTTTATTTTCAGGAGAAACCCTTGCAAATACGGCCGTATTGCTTACATTTTCAGCAAAAGCATCCGTGCCTGCCAGTTCATCAATCTTGCGGCCAGTCATAGAGAGCTCATGGTTTTTAATGCCGATTTCAGATGCAATGATGGAAGCTGTTTTTGGGTGGTCGCCCGTTATCATCTTTACCTGGATGCCAGCTTGCTGGCAAATGTTGATGGCTTCTTTAACATCGCTGCGGGGCGGGTCCATGATACCGACAAGCCCTAATACCACCAGATTTTCTAATGATTGCTGCATGCTTTCAGGGCTGCCATCCTCTGTGTAAGCTTCCAATTCAGCAATTGCAAGCACGCGCATTCCTTCTGAAGCAATCCGATGGTTAGCCTCTTTAAGGGAGTCTTTTTCTGCCTGTGGCTGCTTGCTCATTCGCAATAAAACATCCGGCGCACCTTTAACGAAGGCATGGATGCCATCATTTTTGTAGGAGGTTGCCATATATTTTTGGGAAGAGTCAAAGGGGATTTCAGCAATGCGCTGCCAGCCCAAACCGTGCAGTTTTTCTCTGCCGAAGCCGGCTTTTTCTGCCAGAACCACCAACGCGCCTTCTGTAGGGTCTCCGATAATGGAGTAGTTAGCGTCTTCTTCCACCAGGGTTGCATTATTGCAAAGGACCGCGGAAATAATAAGGCGCTTCAGCGTGTCATCCTCAGCCGGTTCAACAACTTCTCCATTGAGAGTAATATTCCCTTTGGGATCATAGCCGTTGCCTTCCACTTTAAAACTGGTGCCATCCGCCAGGGTGATAAGTTCCGCAGTCATCTGGTTTTCTGTTAAGGTGCCTGTTTTATCAGAGCAAATGACAGCGGTGGCGCCCAGGGTTTCAACGGCTGGAAGGTTCTTAACCAAGGCTTTATATTCAGCCATTTTTTTGAGACCTCTGGCAAGCGTAATGGTGGAAACGGCCGGCATGGCTTCGGGTATGGCTGCAACAGCCAGAATAAGGGCTGTATGAAGAATGATATTAAGCGGTTGTTTGGTAAGTGCGCCGGCTATGACAACAGCGATACCGGCTGCGAAAGCAACATAGATAAGGATGCGGCTGAGGCGGTTCATCTCTTTATCCAAGGGAGTGCTTTCCTTTTTGCTTTGGCTGAGCAAGCTGGTAATTTTACCTATTTCGGTTTGCATGCCCGTTTGGGTAACAACGGCATAGGCGTTCCCCCGCGAAACGGCTGTTCCGGAAAAGACCATATTCAAACGGTCGCCCAGAGCAGTTTCTTCTTCATAGAGGCCTTCGGCATCTTTATCCACTGCTTCAGATTCCCCGGTTAGTGCAGATTCAATGCAGGCAAAGTTGCTTGTCTTCACAAGGCGGGCGTCCGCCACGATAGAATCACCCTCTTCTAAAAAGAGTAAATCGCCTGGCACGATTTCTGCCGAAGGCAGTTCTTCAAGCTGGCCATTGCGGCGCACTTTAGCGGTGGTAAAAATCATTTTCTGCAATGACTCCACCGAGCGCTGGGCACGCAGTTCGGTAAAAAATCCAGTCAGTACCGCAATCAGTAAAGCAATGATGACAGCTATCCCTTCAATTTCATCGCCCATGTAAAAAGAAAGTGCTGCTGCCGCAATCAGCAAATATACGATAAGGTTGTTCAGGTTGTGGAGCAGAATTTTTAAGGGAGAAATTGCTTCAGCTTTTGCAAGCTCATTTCTGCCATGCTTTTCGATTTGTTTTGAAACCTGGTCTTTGCTTAAGCCTTGCTCCAGATCAGTCTGAAAATGTGCAAGAACTTCATTGATTTCTTTTTGATAAGCCTTTTTCATTTAATTCCTCCTGCGTTCTTCCAAGCTCAAGCTCTCTCACCCGCGGGTAGCAGATTGGGCGAGTATCATTTATAAATACCTGTATATACTATTTATCCATGCGGTTTCCAACGGTATTGTTGGATAAGGGGCCAGCAAAAACCATTTTTTTGCCGAATAAAAATGTATCATCTCTAAAATGAGGAGTCAACAAAAACACAGGGGAATTAACGCAAATCTAAGATTTTTATGCGTTTTTTTACTGCTGCCGATCGGAAAGCAGAAAATCTGCAAGCAAGGCTGTGCTTGGCAGAATTTGCTGCACGCCAGCCTTGCACAACTGTTTTTCAGTGCCAAAACCGCAGAGAACCCCTAATGATTGCGATTTTGCGGCATGGGCAGCATGAACATCTACAATCGTATCACCAATCATCAGACATTCTTCAGGCTTGACCTGCATGGCTTTTGCCGCCGCAATAAGCGGGTCTGGAAAGGGTTTTGTGTGCCGGCAAGACTGGGAAGCCAGAATGGCCGTAAAGAAGTGCCTGAGGCCGTGGGAATCTAAAAAGGCCCGCGTGGTCACTTCGTTGCGGTTGGTGACCACAGACATAGGGTAATGTGCCGCAAGAGCCTCCAGCATGGGGATAATGCCTGGAATCATGGGGTGAACGTGGTGTTTATTGGGCACGCGCATGTCGCGCTTAGCGCGCCAGTCCAGAATGTAAGCCAGCCAGGAATCAATGCCAATTCTATCGGCAACGTTAAGAATCCAGTTCATGGGGGCTTCCGCGAAGTGAACGAACCAGCGTGAAAATTTTTTGGCAGCGTCCGCTTTGATGAGGGCTTGCAGGGGTTTAAGGGCTCCTTCAATACGGTAGGCCATTCGATCATCCGTATCCGCCAGGGTGCCGTCAATGTCAAAAATAAGCGCGCGAATGCGGCTGCGTTCAATAGCTGGAGCAGGAGGGTTTTGCAAAGGATTTTCCTACCTAAGGCCGGAAGACTGCAAAACAGCCAGGGCATCTCGGGATGTGCTGATAATCCAGGTAAAAGTATTATCCTCATTCATCATCAGGGAGCTGCAGTAGCCGTCTTTGCAGGCAATATCTGAAGCATCCTGTTTGCCAAAGCGTAACTGCGTATAGGTCTGGAAGGCCTTATAGGCTTCGTGCGCGTCTTTTTCAATATCCCAGGCGTATTTGACCACAAAAGCGGACTCGGTTCCGTTACTGAGCACCAGATATTCATCACCACCCCATCCCTCAGCTGCTGCGCTGGCGATGGAGTCAATTTGGCGGTAGTTTTTGTCGTATCCTCTGGCAAGAATGAGCCAGGTGTACCATTCGCCGATGTTTTCGCGGTCCAGTTCCTGCCAGCCTTGGCCTAATTTGCCAGTGAGATCCGGCAGGGTGAGTTTTTGGGGTATATCCTGCGGATAACGGGAAGGGTGCATAATTTGCTCAGTGGAAAGCGGCTTTTGGCTGGTAAATGCTTTATCAAGAGCCTGCGGGCCGTCCTTCGCGATAATCGCTTTGACGAACACATTCCCTTGATTGTAGGGAAAGCTCATATCTTCCTGCATGTAAGCAGGTGCAGAATCGAGAACAGGGCTTTTGAAGCTCATGTAAAACTTTTGGATTTCCTGTATATCTTTCTTGGTTGCATATTCACTCATCCAAGCCATCTGGGTGTAGGTTGCATCGCCTTCTATCAGGGCCTGCAAGGCTGCACAAGCTTCAGAATTTTTCTCACAGGCCTCATCTGAAAAGCCCAGGCGATTTTTAAAATCGTAGGCGGCATCCTGCAGGGCATGGGTAAACTCATGCGCGTAGGTACTGCGCTCTAAACCGCCGAAATGCTGGCCTGCAACCACAACCATCAACTTGGTTTCGTTGTCGTAATATCCGGCAATTTGCTCAGCGTAGAGCTGTTTGTAGAAAGCTGAAAGGTCAAAGCCCTTGGGCAGCAAACCCAGCAGAGAAAGGGTGGTAACGTCTTTGTCTGCTTTTTCAGGCGTGTAGTCCTTGAAAAATTCAGTGGTTACGCGTTCTTCCAGCTCTTTGGGAGTCAAAAAATCCCGTTTGAGGGTTTGCTGCAAGGTGAGGCCACGCAGTTTGCTCACTTCCTGTTCAATGGCATCCATTGCCGTGAGGGTCTCAGAGTCGATTGTGCTGGGTTTGGAAATGGGTTGTCCGGTGGTTTGCAGGGTTGGGCTTGGGAGCAGGGTGGCCTCTTGTTTCAGATGGCTTGAGTTAGCTAAAAACAATGCCCCGCCTGCTACCGTGCAGAGACAGCAGCACAGGAAAAGCGCGATAAGCACGATGATGAGGATGACAATAGGTTTATTTTGCGCGTTCATATTAAGATTTTTTCAAGGGTTTTACGACCAGAGGCTCATCATCTTCCGGAAGGGCTTCGAAATCCGTAGAGTGCTGCTTTGGAGTTTGCTTTACGGGGCGGAGTTCAGAAGCTAAGGTCTCTTTTTCCTGCGCCTGCTCAGCCGTGGGCTGGGCCTGCGGGGCTTCCAAAGGTTCTTTGGGGTAGGCGATGTGCTGGGCAGGCGGTTGCTTCAGGTTTTTAACGGGAAGATGGGCATTCATCTGTGTGACGGGGCTTTGCTCCGGGTCGGCAATTTTTGAAGAGCGGGGGTGTTTAAGCGGTTTTTCAGCCACATCTTCATCTTCTTCATCGCTTTCGCCAAAAGAAGCTTCTTCTTCGGAAGTGATAGAAGAGACAGCGCGCATCAATTCCATATAGAAACCCACGGCTTTGGCACAGTTGGCAACTGAAAGGCGCTCGTTAACACCGTGTGTGGTAGCCAATTCTTCACTGGAAAGCACAAAGGGCGCAAAGCGATATGTGTTTTTACAAATAGGGCCGTAATAGCGAGCATCTGTTGCCCCGGTGAACATGATTGGCATCACCAGGGTGCTGGGATAAGCCGCCATAATCAGATTGGCAAGAAGCGCGAACTGGGCAGATTCGACATCTGAGACCGGGGAAGGGTTCCAGCCGTGGTCTTCTTTGAGGGTTTCCCCTTCGGCGGGCAGCACGGAAACAACATCATCACCCACCATTTCATGAACGCGCTGGAAGACTTCTTCGCGTGTTTCACCGGCCATAATGCGCAGATTGATCATGGTTTCTGCTTCCGCGGGCAGCACGTTGGATGTCTGACCACCTTTAATGATGGTGGGGGCAAGGGTTGTGCGGGTGAGGGCATTCATGGTGGGGTGCCCAGCCAGCTTTTTGCGCAGCAAGCCGCCAAAAAGCCAGGTGTTTGCCAGGGCCATGCGTTGCAAAAAGGGCAATGCGCTGCCAAGATGGCTGAGCATAAATTGAACCACTTCCAGCCGTTGGGGGAAGGGATTGGCTTCCAGATTGGCAATAGCCAGTGCCAGAGAGCCAATAGCGGTATGTTCCGGCGGCATGGAGGCATGCCCTGAAGCAGTTTTAGCCTTTAAGCGCAGAGTTTGAAAGCCTTTTTCAGAGACTCCAATAGCGGCAACCGGTTGGTCTACTTCTTTAATTTGATCGGTGGTAATGGCGCCACCCTCGTCCAGCACAAAAGAAAGTTTGATACCGCGTTTTTGCAGAGTCTGAGAGATGGCGGCTGCGCCGTTAACGCCCATATTTTCTTCATCAAACCCAAAGGCAAGGTAAATGGTACGCAAGGGCTGGTAACCTTCACGCAGGAGGTTGTTAACGGACTCCAAAATGCCGACGAGCACCCCTTTGCAGTCAATGGCGCCTCGGCCCCATACGTAACCTTCGGCTACAGTGCCGGAGAAAGGCGGATACTTCCAGGCGTTTGCCTCATTTTCTTCAGCAGGAACCACATCCTGATGGGCCATAAAACAAACCGGATCAAGCTGAGGGTTTGAACCTTTCCAGGTGTAGAGCAGAGCATACTCGTTGATGGTCTCGCGTTCCAACTTTTCATCAATCATAGGGTAGAGGGTGTGCATGAGCTGATGCAGGCCCCAAAAGGGGGTTGGGTCAATCTCTTTTATGTGGGTGCTGGAAATCGTTTTGAGCTGAATAGCCAAACCCAGGCGCTGGGCAACCGATTCGCCATCCACCTGAGGCAGATTGACTGGAGGAACTTCTTCAGTTTCCAATGGGAAAGTAGCAGTGCGCACCAGCACCGTGATAATGGTGACGATCAAAATGAAAAGAAGTGCTAAGAAAAAAATGCTTGACAGAGGCATATGCCCTCCTTTATTTCATAATAACGATAAAATAATTGTACTGTAAAATTGGTGTTGGCTTTAAACAGCCAATTGTTTGTGTATGTTCTTTTGCTTTATAAAATCTGAATGACAGTTCAGTAAAATGATAGCTTAAGAGAGTAGGCTATGTCTGAAACAATTCTTGTTATTGATGATCAAGCGAATGTTCGCACCTTACTGAAGGATTACTTGAGCAGCCAAGGCTATCGCATTGTACAGGCTCAGGATGGGCAGCAAGGGCTTTTTGTGGCGCGGCATGAACACCCTGATTTAATATTGCTGGATATTATGATGCCCAATATGGATGGCTTCCAGTTTCTGACTTCTTTTCGTAAGGAAAGCCAAACCCCGGTGATTGTGCTGACTGCCCGCGATGAAGAAACGGATACCGTGCTTGGACTGGAACTGGGGGCGGATGACTACGTTGTAAAGCCCTTCCGTATGCGTGAGTTGACTTCGCGCATTAGAGCCAGCCTGCGCAGGCACACAAACCAGACGGAAACAGCGGAGTTTTTACGCAACGGTGAACTGGTGCTGGACCGCGCAACGCACGAAGTAAAATCTGCCGGGCAGGAGGTTACCTTAACTCCCTTGGAGTTTGACCTTTTGGCAACCCTGATGCGCACCCCAGGGCGTGTTTTTACCCGCGGTGAGCTGGTTGAAGCCCTGAGTGAAAGCGGTTTTGCGGGTTTGGAAAGTACCCTTAATGTGCACATCCGTAATTTACGCCTTAAAATAGAAAAAGACCCTGCCAAGCCCGAATACCTTGAAACCGTGTTTGGTATCGGTTACCGCATGAATAAGAGGGAGGTTGTTTGAAGGTCTCGCTTAAATTTAAGTTGGCGGTGGTCTTCATTATTATCTCTACCCTGACAGCTGCGGTACTTTATTTTGTTTTCATCAACTTTAATGCCAATCGATTTGACCAGTTTATTTTAGAGCAGCAAACCAATACTATCATCACCGCTCTGCAGGATTACTACAAAAGCAATCAATCCTGGGCTGGCCTTGTCTTAAACGCTGGGGAACATCCTTTAGATTGCCCGCAAGGGCAAACCTGCCAGCCATTTAACCTTTCAGTAGAAATGGGGCCGGGTAGGGGTATGGGGCCTGGAGGGCGAAATGGCGGAGAGCCCCGCCGTTTATTTGGCTTGGCTGATGAAAACGGAATCTTAATCATCCCAAACAGGGATAATATGCCTTTGACCGGCCTTAAGCTCTCCGATTCGGTGCTGAAGAAAGGGGAAACTATTGAAGTTGAGGGCAAAAAGGTTGGCACCTTGCTTTCGGTTGCACGGTTACCCTCGTACAACGCGGCTGAGAAGCAATTTCTTGCAAGAACCAACTGGGCTATTAATGTAGCTTTCCACGGAGCGATTTTTGTTTCTGCAATTATGGGCGTTATTTTGGCCGACCGCTTTAGCAAAAGAATAAATGACCTTAAAAAGGCCGCAATGAAGATGTCTCAGGGAGATCTCTCCCAGCAAGTAAAGATTGTTGGACGTGATGAAGTGAGTGAACTCGGCATTGCTTTTAACGACATGAGCAAACAACTTCAGACGAGCAACAATTTGCGCAAACAGATGACTGCAGACATTGCACACGATTTGCGTACTCCTTTGACGGTGATTGGCGGTTACATTGAATCCATGCAGGACGGCGATTTGGACCCCACCCCCGAAAGATTAAAAGTGATTAATAGTGAAATTGGTCACCTTGAGAAACTTGTGGATGATTTGCGTTTGCTTTCGCGCACGGATGCAGGTGAGCTTAAGCTCAATATGCAGATTTTGGACCCTGCAGAAATGCTGAACCAGGTAAAAGAAGTTTTTGATAACGAGGCCACGCAAAAGAATGTTAATGTTACCGTTTCTGCACGCGTGGGAGAAATGACAATTAGCGGGGATGAAAGCCGTTTAATGCAGGTGCTCGAAAATTTAATGGCCAATGCTTTGCGCTACACCCCTGAGGGCGGTAAGGTGTACCTAAAGAGCAGTTTGCTTAGCACTTCTGGTATTAGCCATTGCCTGATTGAAGTACGGGATTCGGGCAGCGGTATTGCAGAGGAAGAGCTTCCGCTCATTTTTGAGCGATTCCACCGAGCGGATAAGTCGCGTCATACGGATGAGAATCAAAGCGGATTAGGGCTGGCTATTGTTAAAGCCTTGGTAATTGCGCATCAAGGTGAAATTCATGTTGAGTCCGAAATAGGTAAAGGTACTTCTTTTAAGATTCTGCTTCCGGCCAGTCATACCGAGCCGTTGACAGAGTGATTTTTTGGCATCCATATATTTCGCGTATTTTCCTTATTCTGGCCTTTGCTATAGTTTTTCTTAATCAATTGTGAACAAGTTGCCGTTTTCAACGAGAAAAGCCGGCGTTCTCGGTTTTATTGGACTAAATCAAAAAGTATTTTGAATTTCATGTTTTCTGAATTCCAGTTCTGTATCTTTAAGTCACTCCAAAATGGAGTCTAATACAAAGAAAATATAGAGGAAAAAATGAACAAAAAAACTTTAATTGCAATTGCGGGAGGGTTGATGACCCTTGTACTGATGGTTAGCGGATTTACCGGCCTCAAAGGTGTTTACGCACAGGCAAGTACCCCTGAAACACCGCAAACGACACAAGCTCTTCCGGGAAGACAATACCAATATGGAGATGATGCTCTGGCTGCCGCACTCAATAAGACGGTAGAAGAGGTTCAGGCAGCACAAGCGGCTGCTTTTGTGAAAGCTGTTGACCAAGCCCTGGCCGATGGCGCCATCACCGTTGCCCAGGCAGAACAATTGAAAACAAGCAGCAGTAATGGGTACAGTTGGGGTGCTTTGCTGCGCCTGGCAGGTACTGAGGAAGCAGCAAAATTAGATAAGGACGCATTCTTCGCTGAGGCACTTGGGATTAGCGCTGACGCTCTGGCGCAGGCCCGTGCTAAGGTGGAGACAAATCGTTTAGGTCAGTTGGTCGCTGGTGGCAAACTGACACAGGCACAGGCGGATGAGATTGCCGCAAGGCAGGCTCTGATGCAGTCCCAAACTTTCCTTTCCGATGTGAAGGCTGGCATTAAAACAGCTCTCGACAATGCAGTGAAAGCGGGCACGATTACGCAAGCACAAGCTGATGCGCTGCTGACCCAGTTAGATTCTTTCAATGGCATGGGTATGGGCCTTGGCGGTATGCGCGGCGGTAAGGGAGGCGGAATGGGCTTCTTTGGTGGCCATGGCATGTTTGAACAAAATGGCAGAGGCGGCAAAGGCATGTTTGATAAAGGCATGTTTGGTGGCTTCGGCCGGAACGGTCAGAATGCTCCAACCCCGACCGACGATGGCGTTGACGGATAAGTTTGAATAAGATGCAAGGCAAAAAGACTGCTCGAGCAGTCTTTTTGTTTAGGAATGGTATGGTGTAGTCATTACTTTTATCCGAATTTGCATATAGTGGCTGATTGTCATTGACAGTCAGAAGCCCAGCGGGTAAAATCACATTCCTATTGCCGAGTTAGCTCAGTTGGTAGAGCATTCGACTGAAAATTGAAGGGTCCACAGTTCGAGTCTGTGACTCGGCATTACCAAAATCCCCAAATAAGCCGGGGATTTTTTGTTTAATCTTTCCGCATTCGCTTTGGCTGGCTTGGCCTTAAGGCTTTTGTGCTGCAAAAGGGTGTTTGGCAGCTTTCTTCAAGGCAGGCAGCCACTTATTTAAAGCTGACGGGAACAGGCGTAGGAGCTATAATTATCATGGGTGAATTTTTAGCCTTCATCCGCAGATTATTCTTTTGTGAGGTGCAGATGGGTAAACGGGTTGGAATCTTGACCGCTGGGAGCGACAGCCCCGGCGTTAACGCGGCTATTCGCGGTTTTGGCAAAGCAGCCACTTCAACCTATGAGATGGAAGTAGTGGCTTTCAGGGATGGCTTTAATGGCCTTGTTGAAGATGAAACCTTTGATTTGCAGGGTGGTGCCGCCTACAGCGGTATTCTGACAAAGGGAGGCACCATTCTTGGCACCAGCCTCAACCTGCCCTACGCCTATCCGAGCAACACCGGGGTTGAAGACCGCACCCAGGCTGCCCTGGATACTTACCATCGCCACGGGTTGGATGGGTTGGTCTGCATCGGGGATAAAGAAGTGCAAACAGCGGCCTATAAACTTTCCCAAGCGGGTTTGAAGGTAATCAGCATCCCCAAAGCGGCTGATAACGATATTCCTTACACCGATAAATCCATCGGTTTTGACAGTGCTAGGGAAATTGCCACCCAGGCTATTGACCGTCTGCACACCACTGCCAATGCAACCCATCGCATTATGATTGTGGAACTGCTTGGCAACACGGCAGGCTGGCTTACCTTAGGTTCAGGAATGGCTGCCGGAGCTGATGTTATTCTAATTCCGGAGATTCCCTATGACATGGACGTGGTCATAGAGGCCATTGAGGCGCGCAAGAAAAAAGGACGCAATTTTTCCTTGGTTGCCGTAGCTGAGAGGGCACGCTCTAAGGAGCTGGTTGATTTTATGGAAGCTGCTGCGCGGCGCAAGGCCAGCAACCCCGAAGAAAAAGAGAAAGAACTGGAACGCATTGAGAATAATTATTCAGGCCAAACCATGCTGCTTGCACGACGCCTGGAAGATGCCACCGGGCTTGAAACCCGCATTACCATCCTTGGCTCGCTGGTACGAGGTGGAACGCCCACCGCAATGGATCGTTTGCTCGCCACTCAACTGGCGGAATGGTCTGTTGCCATGGTTGCAAAAGAAAAATTTGGTCGAATGGCCTGCCGTAAGAACGGTGTGATGAGCTTTATAGGGCTTGAAGAGATTGCCGGCAAGGGAAAGCCCATCCCTCCCAATCATGGCTGGATTCGCGGCGCACTGCAAGTGGGTACCTGCCTGGGGGTAGAGTCCGGGGCTAAACTATTTGCGGAAGTAAGCATGGAAGATTGAAGGAGAGGCCGGGTAAAACCGGCCTTTTTGTACGGACTTTACTTCCCGTTCTTCTTTATGCTGCCCCAACCCATTATGTTAAAATTTGACCATCAAAGCACTTCATTTAAGACTAATCGCAAAAGGAGTTAAGATGCAAAGACCTCAGGCTCTGAATGGCGTGACTATCCGCACGGTAGATACCCCAAGGCTGGCTCAGAATGTTTATTTTTCCGGTGACGAAAAAGGAACCCCTGTTCTTTTTTTGCACGGTAATTTTTCTTCTGCCCTGTATTGGGAAGAAACAATGCTGGCTTTGCCTAAAGCTTATTGGGGTATTGCGCCAGATTTGCGCGGCTACGGATGGACGGAAGATAAGGTGATTGACGCCACACGCGGCATGCGGGACTGGAGCGAAGACCTTATCGCTCTTTTAGACGTGCTGAATGTAAAGAAGGCTCACTTGGTTGGCTGGTCAATGGGTGGAGGCATTATCTATCGAATGCTGATTGACCATGCCGCCCGTTTTCTTTCAGTCACACTTATTTCCCCTGTCAGCCCTTACGGTTTTGGGGGTACAAAGGGGCGGGAAGGCGCACCCTGCCATGCAGATTTTGCTGGTTCCGGCGGGGGTGTTGTGAACCGGGAATTCGTCAGCCTGATTCAAGCTGGTGAACGGGGCCTTGAGAATCCAAATTCGCCTTTGAACGTCATCAACAGTTTCTACTACAAACCGCCCTTCAGGGCAGGCCGCGAGGAGGATTTTCTGATCGGGGCACTGGCAGAAAAGACGGGGTCTGAACGTTATCCCGGTGACTCGGCAGCTTCTGAGAACTGGCCGCATCTTGCCCCGGGTGTTTGGGGGCCGGTGAACTGTTGGTCGCCAAAGTATCTTGGCGGGGAGGTGGAGAGCTTGATTGCCGTAACCCAGAAACCGCCCATTCTCTGGGTGCGCGGTGATGCGGATGCGATTGTTTCAGATCATTCCATGTTCGATTTGGGAACTTTGGGCTGCCTTGGTTACATACCCGGCTGGCCAGGCCATGAAATCTATCCCCCTCAGCCCATGGTGACGCAAACCCGCAGCGTGTTTGAAGCCTATGCCGCAAATGGGGGTGAATTCAGCGAATATGTGATTGCGGATACAGCCCATAGCCCGCACATAGAAAAACCACAGGCCTTCAGTGAGCTCTTTCATCCTTTTCTTGAAAAGTACAACTAAACCGGGATAAAAGCATTTGCGTGGGCGTCTGATTTCAGGCGCCCACTTTTTTTGCAGGAAGATGCCTTATTTAAAAAGGCCCATTTTTGTACAAAGGGAAGAGAAAACAGCAGGTTCCTTACTTGGAATAAAAATCTTTGCGGATTTGAGGGTCTTTTGCCATACCGGCTTCAAAAAGGTCCATAAAACTGTCAAACAAATCCTGCACAAAGGGATCGTAAACGATATCCACAGAGCCCTCACGTAAGGCGTCAGCTTTGCTGCCCATGCGTTCCACCAGGTAGGGAGCACAGTCAGAGATGGCGGTAGTCAGCAGAAAGGTTGCCATATCCACATCCACCCAAGAAGCAATATCATCGTGCATTACGCCTTGCACCATCAGGTCTTTATAGGGGTTGGTGTTTTCAATGGGTGCGTCCTCTGCCGGGAGTTGCAATTGGGGTCGATAAGGACTGCGGTGGTCACGTTCAATTTTGGCGAGTTTGGGAAATTTGAGCTCAAAAAGTACGGCTACTTGCATCAGCCAGCGCATATAGGAAAAGGTATCCAGGTTGGCAAAGGGGCGGGTCATGCTGTTGACCATTTGCATTTTTTCCGTATGCAGCAGCTCTTGAACGGGAGCAAAAAAATCTTCAGGATTTGGGAAAAGCTGGCGTAATTGTTCTGCCGGCAGCCCGCAGATTCGTTTAAGGTAATCCAGCACGGGAGGTGTTTGGGGATGAAGCGCATAATGTTCAATCAGGGCGCCGAGCAGTGCATTTCTTGTTTCTTCATTTAATTGCCGGAAGGCTTCAGAGGGCATTTTTCCTCGATAAACTTTTCGTTGATTGTAAATAGAGCTTATGCGCTTTGTCAATGAAATCTTCAGAAAAAAGAGAGAATCTCGATTAAAATAAGGCTATGGAACAAATATACAGCCCCTGGCGTATGGCTTATCTTGGTAAAGTTTCCGAGAAGCAAGGCTGCGTTTTTTGCACTGCCTTGTGCATGGAGGAAGATAGCCCGGAAAACCTGGTTGTTTACCGTGGAGAACGCTGCTTTATCATTCTCAATAAGTATCCTTACGCTTCCGGTCATGCCATGGTAGTGCCCTATCTGCATGTGCAAAACCTTGAAGACCTGAACGCTGAGACCCAAGCAGAAATGATGTCTGCAGCCTCTAAAGCAGTTGAGGTTCTCAAGCTGCTTTACAAGCCTCAGGGCTTTAACCTGGGTATGAATATTGGTTCCGCGGCTGGGGCAGGCATTGCTGAGCATTTGCACCTGCATGTGGTACCGCGTTGGGTGGGTGATTCCAATTTTGTTTCTGTGGTTGGTCAAACGCGGGTTTTGCCTGAAACATTGGAACAGAGCTACGAGCGCTTTAGCAACGCCTGGCAGGAAAGGTTTGAGGAAGGAATGCAATCAGCAGAATGACCATCTATACTGTAGAAATCTCAAGCCAGTGGCAACTGCGCCTTCAGGAAGAATATCAGCACCGTATCGAAGGCGATCACTTGATTCTTTGGAAGATGGGCATTTCTATTCTTACTTCGGTTTATAGCTACTCCGGTGAGAAGGAACGCCAAACGCTGCTTGCCAACCTGCGCGCAAAGGCCCAATCAAAACAGCTTCAGATCATTGAAGAAGTAAATGAAAACCTGGTGCGTTTTGGTTACATCCAGCCTGAGGAAGTTCGCCCGGGGGTCATGCGCCTGGCTTTGCATGCCTTTACGATGGCTGAACACAGCTGCCTGCAAACTTCCATCTATCTTGACCGATCTGAAGACCTGGAAACAGGGCTGCTTATCTGGCGGGATTTGCAATATCTGGAAAAGGCCTAAAATCACTCCGGAAAATTCAAGGCATAATAGAAAAAAGCACACTTGGGGTGCTTTTTTGCAGAAACCGTTTACTTCTTGCTGCTTTTGACGGTCTTTTGTTCAGGGTCCCAAAAAGCAATCATATTGCCGGTTGTTTCCATCGAAACAGCTTCCCATGAGGAGACATCCAACTTAACAACCGCCAAGGAGCCGGTTGGCATTGCATCCACATGGCCGTCAATAAGCTGCAAAAGCGCTTCCAGACCGGGGTTGTGCCCGATTAGCATTACCTTATCTACTTCGGCAGGGATTTGCTGAAGCCTGGCAATGTAGTCGCTTGGTTCTCCCATGTAAAAGGATTCAACCAGTTCCGGTTTATTGGGGTAGTGGCTTTCTTTGGCAACTATTTCAGCTGTGTTTTTGGCGCGTTTTGCGGGGGAGGAAAGAATAAGCTCCGGTACTATTTCATTCGCCTTAAGGGTGCGGCCAATCATCGTGGCAGATTCAACCCCACGCTTTTTCAGCGGGCGTTTTTCATCCGGAATGCCTTTTTCCTTCCAGCTTGATTTGCCGTGACGCATTAAGAACAAGGTTTTTGTCATTTTTCACTCAGCTTTTCTATGGGCAAAATCAAAAGAATCATAACATAGGAATCAGCGAGACGAAGGTTATTCAAAAAGATTTAACAATGTGATAACCCTTAAGAAAATCTGCCTTTTTTGCCAACTCACTTGTTTTGCTGATAAGCTAAAACAAAGGCTCTTTGGTATTCGTTTTCAACCGCATTGGGAATGAATTGGCGCAGCCAGATGATTGACTCATCTCCGTCCAGCCCCAAAATATCCTGTGCCAGACATGCCAGGAAGATTCCCGTACGCCCAATACCGGCGTGGCAATGGATGGCTGCATTGACTCCATCCAGAAGAAGCCGGTGAACCTGCTGAATATCTTGGTTCAGGGTCCCTGCCACCGGAGCAGAAAAATCTTCCATGGGTGTATGAATAACCTGGTAGCCAGATCTCTTGTAAAGCCCTGGCAGGTCACGGCCGGAATGGCGGAAAAGTTCATCTGCTTCGTTGAGAATCACGATAACCTGGATATTCAGTTTGGCATATTCGGCAAAAACCAATGCATTTGGGTCAAACATGCTGCTGAATGGCATGCAGGAACGATATATTTTGCCCGGCAATTTGAAGGGAATGAGGGTAGGCCCTGTTTTAACGCTGCGGTCTTTGTGGGGCGGTACGCGCCACCGGCCTGATGGATGAGTGATGAAATGGAAGGTGTCTATTACCGCAGTAAGGGGCAGCGGGCCATAAATGTGCGGGAAGGGTTCCAGTCCGCCTTCAAGGTTTTCATAGACCAAAGGCAGGTTTGTGGCGCGGGTTTCGATTTCCAAAACAATTAAGTCAGCTTGGTTTTGGTAAAAGCGATTGGCCACACCCTCCAGCTGATACCACTCTGAAGCGTGAATAAAACCGTCTTTAGCATATTCTGCGGGCAGGTAGGCTCCGCTTTCAAGGGCCTTCTTCCATTGGTTAAGGGTGGTGATATGGTAAATCATAAACAGCTCCGTTTTCAAGAAGTTCTAAGATTATAGACCCATTCATCAAATAATATAATTACATCTTGACTTAATGTGTAATACACAGTATTATTTTTTGCATAGGAGGTAGTATGAATGAAAAAGAGAATTTAATAAATAATTTCCGTTCTGAACTGAAGCGTGGCGTACTTGTTCTAAGCGTACTTGCAGCAACGCGGGAAGCGAGCTATGGCTACCAGCTCATCCGCTTTTTGGGGGATGCTGGTCTGGAGGCTGAGGGGAATACGCTTTATCCCTTGCTTAGGAGGCTGGAAGAGCAAAACTTGCTGGAAAGTAAATGGAATGTAGATGGAGACAAACCCCGCAAATATTATCAAATAACCCCTTTTGGGCAGGAGGTTTTGGAAAAATTGAAGGAAAACTGGCTGATGACCGTGGCCAGTGTTGCACATTTATTAGGAGAAGAAAACAATGGATAACAATAATTTGATTGAGCGTTACATTTATGCAGTCACAAAACAGCTTCCGGAATCCAAACGTGATGACGTAAGCATGGAACTGCGCAGCAGCATTGAAGATATGCTGGAAGCCAAAGCGCAAGGGGCAGAGGCAAGCGCAGGGCAGGTCCGCGACCTTCTTAATGAGATGGGCAACCCGGCAGAACTGGCTGAAAAGTACCAAGGGAGAGCCACCAGAGCTTTGATCGGGCAGCCCCACTATGACTATTACAAACAGATTTTACCCATTGCCATTCTCATTGTGGCCTCCGGCATTATTTTAGGGCAAACAATCGATTATTTTTCAAACGGCCTCTCAGGTACAAGCTTTGCGCTTTTTCTTCTGAAAACATTCGAGGATATATTTTCCGGAAGCCTGATGATGCTCGCGTGGGTAACCCTTATTTTTGCTATTTTGCATAGGACCGGTGCAAAGATCCAATCACAGACTGATTTTTTGGATCACTTGCCTGAACTGCCAAATGCTGAAACATGCATTCCCAGGGCTGAAAGCATTATAGGCATTGTCTTTTCACTCATCTTTCTGGTCATTTTTCTTTTTGTGGTACCCAGCCCTTCAAGCACCTTTCTTAACGGCTTGGACCCGGCTGTTCACGCTTCAAGCCGTTGGATGATTTTAGGTTTGGGCCTCGTAAATTTGCTGAGGGAAATAGTGAGGCTTGTCGAAGGGCAGAAAAGCCGCCTGGTGCTCTTTGCAGGCATCTTTTCAGCAGTTCTTAGTTCTGTTTTAGCCTATTTGTGGCTTAGCCAACCCGGGCTTATCAGCCAGGCAGTGATCCAACACCTGAAATCCCTGGGCTTAGAGGAATCTCAACAGCATTTCATCACTTGGGTACCTAAAATCATCTTGGGCGGCATCGTATTTGGCAGCGCTATTGAAATAATTCGCAATACCGTTGGGCTTATCAAAAGGAAGTAAGCTTAAAGGGTTGAACTTTTGCGAAGGCGCAAAGAGGCTTCAGGAAAGCCGGCAGTGTTTTCAAGCTGCCGTTTTTTTTCACCTGGACTAAAGCGAAATAAGTTAGACAATGCTTATTAAAACGATGGGGCATGATATACTTTAATCCCGAGCAAGGGAGTTTGCAGCCTTGCAAAGGAGCAGGTATGAAAGTAAGCATAAACGAAGATTTGTGTATCGGCTGCGGCGTTTGCGAAAGCGTTGCGGAAGGTATTTTTAGCCTGGAAAATGGCGCGACCGCAGAAGTGCTGGTCAAGGACGTTCCTAAAAAGAAAGAGGCCGAAGTAAAGCAGGCCAGCCTTGACTGCCCGGTGGAAGCAATTGTTATAGAAGCGCATGAATGCCATGCCGCCCCTGAAAAAGAAAGTCATGAGAAAGCAGCAGGGCAAAAACCTGCTGATAAAAAAACAAAGGAAAAAGGAAAAGAAATGAAAGTAACTGTTGATAAAGATCTGTGCATTGGCTGTGGCGTCTGCGAAGGTATTTGCCCTGAGGTTTTCAGCCTCGCAAATGAACCCTATGCTGAAGTACTGCTGGATCCGATTCCTGCAGAATTCCAGGAGCTTTGCAAGCAGTCTGCTACCGACTGCCCCGCCGAAGCCATCAAAATTGAAGAGTAATTTAATAGCTTAAGTATATAGACACGCTGTTTCTACAGCGTGTCTTTTTAATTCGAGAAAAGCATGGAAAAAGAAAACATATCCGGCTTGCCTCCCGTAGAAGAAACCTTGCGGGATAAAAGGCTGCCAAGGCGCAAGAAATGGCTCAGCCTGATTTTTCTGGTTTTGATTGTGGCAGTCTGCATTTTTATTGCTGTGCGCTTCAGCCTTGAAGAGATTAAACAGTTCATTCGGATGAATCCGCAATGGATTTGGCTGATTTCTGTGCTGATTTACTTTGCCTGGAGCATGACGCTCATCCCCTCCTTTCCGCTGACGGTTTTTTTGGCTGCAATGGTGGGGCCTTTGCATGCTACCCTGATTGGCACACTGGGAATGACCCTAACAGGACTTGTAGAGTATCATATGGGTGCGCAAATGAATGCGATTGTGAATATTGAAGCGCTATGGGCCAAACTGCCCCAAAAATTAAGGGATTTGCCCGTTGACTCAGTGCCTTTGCTTATTTTTGGGCGCATGCTGCCAGTAAGCCCAAAGATTATTGGCACTATTGCTGGCGCCAAGCGCATCCATTTTTGGCGTTACACGTGGACAACCTTGGTAGTAAGCCTCATTGGGGCGGCTTTGCCGGCTTATTCGGCTGCCGGAATTCTAAGGATTTCCTGGTAAAAAACAGCCTTTCCATCACAATTTATTTACAAACCTTCACACTGAAAACAAATATGATACAATAATGTGCATTGATCCAGCTCAGGTATTAATGAATGTTTTCTATCTCTTTACCTAAATCGGGCTTTATGCCCGTTTGGGACCTGACTTATTCGGTCCTTGACCAATAAGTCATGGTTTGGGTTTACAAATCGGCCTGGACAACCGACGAAAAAGGGGGACCAATTTTTGTAAACTCGCAACTGGAACCGGATTAATCCGGTTCCAGTTTTTCTGTAACCTGTACGCGCGTGTTTTTGGCAAAGTAAAAATTTCCGCAGAATCTTTATCTTTTTAATCCTCCGGGAATCCGGGCTCTGCCAAGTTAAACTTGACTGCCATGGCAACTAGCTCAAAGTTGGAACGCGCATGCAGTTTCCGCCTCAGCCGGGCCAGTTGCGCATAGATGGTGCGAAGATGAATATGCATCATCCAAGCGATTTGTGAGAAAGAATGGCCCGAAACCAACAACTGCAGCAGCTGAATTTCGCGGACGTGGATGGGGGGAAAGTTTAAGGATGATTCGGGGATGGGGCTGTATACAAGCACACGCTGGTCTAACTGCATGGCCTTCCAGGCATGTTCCATGGAGGCTGGGTAAGGCAGGTAAGCTTCCCATAGCCCTTCATTGATGGCTTGCACCACTTTATAGGCCAGCTCTTTGCTTTCTTGCTGGGTGGAACTGCCATCGGGGTAAAAGATAAAAAGTGTACTCATCGCAAAGCTTTTCCGGACATAAATAGAAAATATGTTCTATTATCCAGCAGAAAGGCAAGAGAGTCAAGGCTGGGCGAGTAACGAAAAAACGGAACGCTTGGGCATTATTCCTTTCGAGAAAGAACGATTTAAATGAAATATCAAAGTTTAACGGGGCCATCGCTGGCCGCGGAGGCTTCCGCAGATGAGGGCGGCTGGGTTTTGCCTGATTCCCGGCGCCATGCAAAGCCGATGTAGATAAAAACGAATACGGAGAGCAAGGCCATGAGGGATCCCCCAAAAAACGGGGCCTGCGGGCTTATTTTATCCGCCAGGTAACCCCCGCCCACAGGGCCGAGCGCCAACGCAAAATACCAGGTAAGGTTGAATACACTAAGGTACTGGCCGCGCTTGGTGGCCGGGGCAATATTAGACACATAAGTGGTGGCGGTAGGGGCGTTGATCATCTCGCCTACGGTCATGATGGCCATAGCCAATACAAAGCCATAGATGGTCTGCACCAGGCCATAAACCAGCAATGCCACAGCATAAACAGCCGCCCCAACCGGTAAAACCTTGATTTCAGGGTATTTTCGGGTTTGCTGGGTAACCAGCAGCTGTAAAAAAACAATCATCAGCCCGTTGGTCATCGCTATCCAACCATAATAAGACTTTGGGAAGCCCAGAGTAATGCTCATGTAGGTTGCTAGCAGCACCCACACAACACGGGCTGCAATTTCCTGCAGGGTGTAGGCGGTTAAAATTTGTGAGAAGCGTTTATCCCTGAAAGAATCAACGTAATCTTTAAATTGAGCGCGGATAGTCTGGCTGGAAGAACGCCCTTCCTTTGGAAGCGATTCAGGAATGAGAAAAATGGTTATCAGACCGAAGATGCCCAAGGTTATAAAGGCCGCAATCATGCCGTAATTGTAAGAAACCATCAGCAAACGCCCGCCGATGGCAGGGCCGAGGGCAAAGCCAAGGTTGCCCGCGGTGCGGTAATAAGCAAAAGCCTGCGGCCTGTGTTCGGCATCGAACCAGTCGGTAATCATGGCGGCAGAGCCAACCCGGTAAAGCGGCCCAAAAAAACCCGTGAGGCCCATAATGATGGCGAAATGCAAATAGGTGTTGGCCCCAATATAGCCCAGATAGGCCAGGGCGGTGCCCAGCAGGCCAACCACCATAATCCACTTGCGCCCGCGCAAATCCAACTGCGGCCCGGCGATAATGGAACCCAAAAAACCCGTAATGGAATTGATGGTCATCAGCGATGCCACAATGACCATAGGCAGGTTCAGTTGTGTTTTGGCATAGGTCATCAGAAAGGGCCAAACCATACTGGTGCCCGCGGAAGAAAGCACAAGGCCGCTTAAGAGCAGCCAAAACGAGCCGGATTTGCCTTTGGTCAAGGGTAAGGTCTTGCTGAGAGTCATAAGAAAGTTCCTGCCGCTTAATTGTAAAGGCAAGCCTCTGATTTACAGAAAAACAGGAAGCATTTTTGCTTTTAAGGGGGCAATTGCTGCTTATGGGGCGCTCAAAGGAAAGGGGGCTTCACAGCTGAAACCGATGGGGGCCAAGGGCGGTTCAAACTTATAGATGTCAAAGTAAAGTGTAAGCGGTTCGGCGAGCCCTTCATAGCTAATCTGATAGGCATCCACAATCTCCCCGGCGGCATTATAAAGCGGATCCAGGCGCGTAAAGGTAATGGGCTGGAATTGCGGACCGCGCAGGGTGTTAAGGTAAAGTTCTTCGCGCGCAAGCCCATCGGCGATATGGGTGTTACCCACACGAATGGGGCTATCCGCCTTCAGACCGTAAGCGGAATCCGCGGCAATCTGGCAGGAAGCCACCTGGGCCTGGTCAAGAAAGCGCAGGCTTGCGCTCAGTTTGGCATAAGCATAGCGGCCGGCAGCCTGCCATTGCGCATCGGCATCCGTGCCGTAGTTAAAGGCAATAAGGCTGAAGCAGCGCTGGTTCAGAAAATAAGCGCCTAACTTGCCGCTGAGGGGCTGCCCCTCAAGCTGGCCGGAGATATTGGTGGTGAGGCCGGGGATGTTGTTGCCAAGCACCTGCTCAGGGTCTGTGGCCTTAAAGGCCTGCATGGAAGCGCCCATGCGCTCGCGAATCATATTGAGGCAATCACCGGAATTGCGGTTAACGCCGCTTTTTTCACTGTTCAGGTTCAGGTAGAGGCCCTTGTCGGGGCTGGTCATGGAGGCCATGCTTCCTTGGGTGTTCAAATTCAGCTTTTCGCCTGTTGCTTTCCAGGCTGTAACCGGCTGAAAGGCATAAGCACCTTCTTTAACGGTAAGCTCCGGCGCCAGCAAAATGAAAGAAGCCGGGTCAGGTGTGGGGCTGGGGGCAGGCGTGCCGGTAGCCCCCAAAGGCGCTACGAAAGGCGGCTGGGCAGTTTGCTTTTGCTGCCATGGCAAATGGGAACAGGCCCCTAAAACCAGCAGCAGTATCAGGCTGGAAGTTAAACGCTGAGTTTGTACAGTTTTGTTCATGGATTCTTGCCTCTTGCAATGACGCCGCAGGCAGGCCTAAAGTTCCGCGGATCTGTTTTCATGGCCTGTAACCTCCGGGCAGGGGGGTAGGTTCCGGGCTGTTTAGGTGATAGCTTTCCAATATTTTGCGGAAAGTGGGCAGAAAGTTCTGCCAGGCTTTCTCTTCGCCCAGCCCCAAAAAGGCAATGGCGTGGCTTGCGCTGTTCACCAGCACTTCTCTTCCGGTCAGATAACTTTGCTGCCAGGGTTTGCCAAAGTCCACAATCATGGCGTTCATGCGGTCAACGCTGGTTTCGCCCTTATTGATGATTTGCTGGTCAGCATCAATGTGCGCTTCCAGAAAGGGCTCAAACTCAGCCTTAATCATGGTCAGCTTGGCATCCGGGTTGGGGTGAGAAACCGGCACGGTCAGGATGAAAACCTGTAGGCTTTCCGGCTGGTCTGCGGCAGGGGCGGGCTTGAGGCTGAGCACTTTTTTTTCAGCATCGTACTCAGCTGACCAATCTTTGGGGATTTGCAGGGTATAAAGCCCATCCGGGTTTTGGTAATCGCTAAGGGGCAGGCTCTCCGCTTCCGGCTTACAGGCAGAAAGTAGCAAAGCCAAAAGCAGGCTTATAAGCAGGCCTCCGCTTGCAATCTTTTTACGCATCAAATGAATTCTATCGCAAATACGCTTGACTGCGCCCTGGCCCGAAACATTATAATCAAGGGATGATTGATGGCATTGATGAACTTATTTACAGCAAGCGCAAATGCCTGACCCTCACGGTTGTGCCGGGCGGCAAAACCGTGCTGCGTGTGCCGCTTAAAACCAAAGAAGCCCTCATTGAGGCTTTTCTAAAGGCCCATGAAGTCTGGATTGTGCGGGCAAGGCAGCGCATGGCCAGCCTTCCCCCTCCTCCTGCGCCCTATCAGTTTGCGCATGGTGAACAGTTGCTCTATCTGGGAAAGCTTTACCCCCTTGCCGTGGTGGAAAAGCAGCCGGGTGGGCTGGCTTTTCTGGCCGGGCAGGGCTTTAAGCTGGAGCGTCAACGCCGGCCGGAGGGCCCAAAGCTTTTTGAACGTTTTCTGCGGGAAGAGACCCGGCGCCTCTGCCAGGCCTACTTAGCGCATTATGCTCCGCTTTTAGGTGCTCAGTATGGGCTGGTTCGCATCAATAACGCAAAGACACGCTGGGGCAGCTGCTCCGCAAAAAACGCATTAAACTTTTCTCTGCGCCTGGCGCTTACACCCCTGGCCTGTCTGGAATACGTTGCGGTACACGAGCTTTGCCATACCCGCTGCCATCATCATGGACCTGCCTTTTGGAATCTGGTAGAAGAGCTGCTTCCAAATTTCAGAGAGCCCCGCGCCTGGCTTAAAAAACATGGCGGCAGCCTGCCCCCCATTGGAGAATAGAACATAATAGTATGTGGAAGAACGCCTTGTACACAAGGCGCTCTTGGTATTTAAAGTGCCAAAACAGCTTTTAATTGTTAAAAATCTTCCGAAATCGGAATCTTGACCCCCAAAGATTCCGATTTTGACATCTTCCATTTTTCCAAAAGGCTGGTATAGTAGTGTCAATAAATAGAACAAATATTCTATTTATAAAGGAGGCAGCGTAAGATGCAGCAACTAAACCCCACTTTTAAGGCTTATACGCCCGCCCTCCGGGAAGAGCAAAGCTTCCCTGGCCAAGCCTGCCCTCAAAAGGCAGGCCTGCACCATCCGGAGGAAAAGCACCAGGTTTCCAAAAGTCTTAATTATCGCAAGATTGTAAAAGCACTCATGGCTCGCAATTGTGCCATCAACCCTCAAAACCTGGCCAAAACCTACTCAGAGGCTCAGCGTTTGCAGTTGTCTGCAGAAACGTTGAACTGTTTGGATGAAGAAATCATGCTTCTTAAACACTGCCTTTACTGCTTCAGTGCGCTTTTTAGTGCTGAAAGCCAGGATAACAAGATTGAAAAAAAAGAGAAGTCAGAAGACGAAAAGAAAGAGGATATAGAAAAGGCAAAAAAAGAAGGCGCACTGCTGCTGGAACATATTGGCCTTGCCTGCACGCGCATTGCGGTCTTGATGAAGGTGAACGCGGCATTAGGTTCGGGCAAGCAAAAAGATCTGATTCCGCAGATACTGGCAGCCCTGCAGTCTGCTCACTTTGAGGCGCAGCCGGAGGTAAAAGCAGATGCAGTTCTTTAAGTATCCATACCCTGCCTTTCAGGGCTTAAGCAAGCCCTTAATTGTGGGGCGAGGCCCGTGGAATACAAGCCCCGTAAATCCGCTTGATAAGGAGGAAAACCGCCCCGGCTTTTTGCGCAGCCTGCGCGATGCGGCTTATTTTACGGAAGTTTTCGGCAGGGTCTGTCTGCGCAGTTACCAGCGTGAAGTAGCCCAAGCCGTAACGCATTCGGTAATGGAAAATCTGGGGCACAGTATTGTGGTCATGTTCCCGCGGCAGACGGGCAAAAACCTGCTTCAGGCAGAACTCGAAGTTTTTTTCATGGCGGTTTTTGCAAATAAAGGAGCGGAAATTGTCAAATTTTCGCCGACCTTTCAGCCTCAGGCGCTGAATGCCATGCAAAGGCTTGAAAACGCACTGGAAGCCAACCTGATTACACGCGGCCAATGGAAAAAAAACGCCGGTAACCACTATCGTTTTGAGCGCTCGCACCTTAGCTTTCTTTCGGCGGCGCCCGAAAGCAATGTGGTTGGCGCAACTGCTTCCACGCTCCTTGAGTTGGATGAGGCGCAGGATATCAGCATTGAAAAATATGATAAGCAGATTGCTCCCATGGCTGCTTCAACCAATGCTACGCGTATTTTCTGGGGCACGGCCTGGACAGACCAGACCTTACTGGCCCGTGAACTGCGCGAGGCGCAGCGGGCAGAAAAGCGGGATGGCGCCAAACGTGTTTTTTGGATAAGCGCTGAAGATGTGCGCCGGGAAGTGCCTGCTTACGGCAATTTTGTGGATGAGATTGTGGCCCGGCTGGGGCGAAACCATCCGACGGTGCGCAGTCAGTACTTTGGTGAAGAAATTCAGGGCGCAGGCAGCCTTTTTAACGCCCAGCGTCTCAGCCTTCTTTGCGGCAGCCACCAGCCCAGCCGGGGGGCTTTGCCGGGCAAAACCTATGCCATGCTGGTAGATTTGGCCGGCGAAGATGAGGCCCTGCGCGAAAACCCTTCCCAGGAGGGCCTTGCCAACCCCGGCCGCGATTGCAGCGCGGTAACGGTGGTAGAGGTGGATACCCGCTGGCTTTCAGAATCCTTGTTCAGGCGCCCGCGTTATCGGGTTGTATGCCGTTATCAATGGACGGGCCTGCGCCAGGGGCTTTTGCTTGAAAGGCTGCTTTCTCTGGCGGAGCTCTGGCAAGTGCGCAAGCTGGTTGTGGATGCAAGCGGGGTGGGGGCTGGGGTGGCTTCCATGCTGCGTGACCGTCTGGCGCAGGCCGTGCTTCCGTTGGTGTTTAGCGAGGGGATTAAATCCAAACTGGGATGGAACTTTCTTTCCGTAATTGATACAGGGCGCTTTCAGGATTACGAGGCCTTGGGCGAAGACGCTTTTAGCCGGGAACAAGCTGCTTTGAAAGAATTGTTTGAGCGCCAGATGCTGGCCTGTCAGTATAAGGTCAGCATCGGCCCGGAAAAGGTACTGCATTGGGGCGTACCGGAAGGCGCCCGCGAACCGCAAAGCCGTCAGCCTTTGCATGACGATTTATTAATCTCCGCCGCAATGGCAGGGGTTTTGGACGAACAGGATTGGGGTATGCCGCTGGAACCTATTTTTATTCCTGCTTTAGACCCCATCCGGGAAATGGAGGGAGCATTCGCATGAAATATTTTATTCGTAACCAGGAGTATGCCTTTGGCATTGACCTTTCACGTTACAACGCCAGCGCAGACATGAAAAGCCAGCCGAATTTTGATGCCATTTGCAGGCACGAACCCAAGGTGGACTTTATCGGCTTGCGTACCGGGCAAAGTTGGGGCTATACCGACCCTGCTTTCACATCCTTTTATGTGCAGGCTGAAGCAGCCAGGCTGTGTATTTTGCCCTACCATGTTATTTTTCCGGCTGAACCGGCCCTGCGGCAGGTAGCCGCCTTCCTGAAAATTTTGGATGGCATTGACATTGCGCAACTCAGGCTGGTTTTGGATGTGGAGCTTGACCACGGGCAGACGCGCATGGTGATTACCAATACGTTGGCCCGCTGCCTGGAGCAGCTGAAGATGGAGACCGGGCGTTATCCCATTGTGTACTCCAGGGCAAGCTGGATAGAGCGCTATCTTCTGCTTTCAGAACTGCCGGAAGTAGACTGGTGGCTGGCGCAGTATTACTTCCGCAAACCTTTCCCTGAATTTACGTATGAATACCCCTGCCCTCCGGCCCTGCCAAAAGGCCTGAACCGTTGGCTGATTCATCAAACGGCTGAACGCGGCCCTTCCATCGGCGGCCCGGGCACGTATATGGATTACAACCGTTGGAACGGAGGCCGAGAGTCCCTTTTGGCTTATTTTGGACGCTCTGCCGCAGACAGCCCCCGCAGCTGCCCGTTTGACGGGCTGGCATGCCCTCGCGCTTCTGCTGCCCGATGGCAAAACCTCAGACCCGTGCCGGGCCTTATGCCGGCCTTCCCTAAAGGGGAGGCGGTATGAACCTCACGCTTTCCGCGTTGCAAAGCAAACTGCTGCAGCCCTTTAGGCGGCGTGCTCAATTAGCCCTTGATGAGACTGAGAATCATTTTCTGGTGGGCGCAAAACCCTATGATTCACCCTACTTGGACCGGCCTCAGTACAACCGCAGAGAAGTTTTGGAAGACTGCCTGAATGCCTGGCGTTGCAATCCGCTGGCCAGGCGCCTGGTGGAACTGACCAGCCAATACGCGGCGGGTGGAGGCATGCTTTGGCGCTGCGCCGATGAGGCCGGCCATCAGTTTCTTAAAGCTTTCTGGAATGAACGCCTTAACTGCCTGGATTTACGGCTGACGGAGTTTTCTGACGAACTGGTGCGCAGCGGTAATCTTTTTATTCTGCTTTCAACGGACCGCAACGGCATGTCTTATGTGCGCACCCTGCCGACCGCCAGTGTGGAAAGAATCAACAGCCGCGAAAACGATGCCGAGCAGGAGCTGAGCTTTCAAACCTATGCCGCCTTGGATGGCAGCACCAGCCTTTACCGCGCTTATAACCCAGATACGGATGCCCCGGATGAAGCAGGCGCTTTTGAGACGGCGGTGCTGCACTATGCCGTCAACCGCCCGGCTGGCGCTCAATGGGGTGAGCCTGACCTGGGGCCCGCCCTTAAGTGGCTGGCGCGTTATGCAGCCTGGCTGGAAGACCGCGTAAGGCTGAACCGTTTTCGGAATGCCTTTATGTATGTGATCAAGGCCCGTTTTGCCAATGAGGCTGCCCGGCAGGCCAGGCAGGCACGCCTGGCTGCCAACCCGCCGCAGCCCGGTTCTATTCTGGTGACGGATGAAAGCGAAGAATGGTCTGTGCTTTCTCCAAAGCTGGAAGCGCTGGATGCTTCTACGGATGGCTTGGCTGTTAAAAAGATGATTGCGGCAGGAATGGGCGTACCCCTGCATTTTCTGGCAGAGCCCGAATCTTCCACCAGAACCACGGCGGAATCTGCCGGAGGCCCAACCTTCAGGCACTTTGAAGAAAGGCAGCGTCTTTTGGAGTGGATTGTGCGCGACCTGCTGCAAGCAGCATTGAGGAGGCGTGCCTGCATTGATTTAGACCTTACGGCAGAGGCGCTCATTGAGGTGCACGGTGCGGATATTTCTGCCCGGGATAACAGCGAACTGGCGGAAGCCGGCAGCAAGGTGGCTTCGCTTGCAAGTGAGCTTTTCAGCAAAAACCTCATCAGCAAAGAGGAGTATTTGCGTTTGGTTTACCGCTTTATGGGCGAACGTGTTCCGCAAAGTGAAAAGCAATAAGGATAAAGTGCCGGGCGGCAGGTGCCCCCTGGCAATGAGAGGAGGCAAATGGAAAAAGTAAGGGAAAGACTGAGTTTGGAAGCAAAAGCCCTCCGGCATGACCGCTTCGAGATTTTAGCGATCACTGTAGGGGCGGCCAACGGCTGGCAATTCCCGGCGCAGGTTTTAAAGCAGTCACTTAGTTTGTGGGACGGGGTGAACTGTTTTATTGACCACGATATGGGCTCCAGGTCTGTACGCGATGTTGCCGGGGTGCTTCGCAATCCAAACTGGGATGAGGGCCGAGAAGGCATCCGGACGGAACTACAGGCTTTTGGGCCATCCGCAAACTTGTTAAGAGAAGTGGGCAAACAGGTGCTGGATGAGCATGACTTGCCGGCGGTGAAGCTTGGTTTTTCGGCTGACCTTCTTTTCAACGGAAAAGACAGGACGGTGGAAAAAATTCTTAAAGTTTTTTCCGTTGACCTGGTTTACAACCCAGCCCGCGGCGGTATTTTTCTGCGGGCTCTTAACCAAATAGGGCTTAAACCCTACTTACAAGGAGGTTATGCAATGCAATTATGTGATTTAACTGAAACCACTGCCAAAGAGGCGGCGCAGACAGCCCAGAGCGCCGAAGACCCTGTGCAGGTTCTGCAGGAAGAACTGGCTGAAATGCGAAAAACGCGCAAAGCCATGAGCACCTGGATGCTGGAAGCCAGCCTTTCGGCAAGCAACTTGCCGAAGACCATGAAAGAGCGCATTCAAGCTCAGTTTCAGGAGCGTGACTTTGCTCCGGCTGAATTGCAGTCAGCCCTGCGCGAAGCGCGCACCTTGCTTGCCGAAATTGAACATGGAAAGGGGGTGGCTGGCTCTCCGCGTATTGAAGGCATGGTTGAACCTGCCGAACGCCTGCAGGCGGCGGTGGATGACCTTTTTGGCAACCCTCGCGAAGAAAGGCTCAGGCAGGTGCAGGCTCCCAGGCTTAGCGGCATTCGCGAGCTTTATCTGGCAACCACCGGAGATATTGAAATGCACGGCGGTTACCATCCTGAAAGGGCCCAGTTTGCCAACACTGGCGACTTCAGCGGCTTGGTTAAGAATGCGCTTAACAAGATTGTGGTTAATACCTGGGATGAGCTTGGCAAGGCCGGTTATGACTGGTGGAAGCAGGTGACCGTGCAGGAGCACTTCAACACGCTCAACGGCATCACCGGCACCCTGGTGGGTACGGTGGGTGACCTTCCCGCTGTAGCTGAAGGAGGGTCCTACACTGAACTGCTGGTGGGCGATTCCGCGGAAACGGCAAACTTTAAGAAATACGGCGGGTATATTCCGCTTACCTTAGAGCTGATTGACCGCGATGAGACCCGCAAACTGCGTTCATACGCCCGGGAACTGGCCAGTGCCGGCATGCGCAAAATTTCACGGCTGGTGGCTGCCATCTTTACTTCCGCCAATGGCGTGGGCAATACCCTCGGCGATGGCGGCGCACTCTTCAACAACAACGCCGTCAGCAGCTCCGGAGGGCACTCCAATCTGGATGCATTGCCTTTGAATGCGGTGAACTGGGATCTTGTTTCTTCACGGGTCTTCAAGCAGCCCATGCTCATCAAGAATGTGAGCGGCGCTTATGGCAGCGGCCCTTATATGGCCGTTAACCCCAAATATATGCTGGTTCCGCGCGGTCTGCAGAAAACAGCCATGGAAATATGCAGCGGCAGTTTTGTGCGTGAGGCTACCTACGTCTATGACAATGTGCTCAAAGGCAGCGCTGTTCCGGTGGTAGTGCCTGAATGGACGGATGATAACGACTGGGCCGCAGTTTGCGACCCGCGCATAGCCCCGGCTATTTTTGTGGGCGAGCGTTTTGGCTTGGCACCCGAAGTTTTCATTGCCGGTGATGAGTTGTCGCCTGCGGTCTTCACCAACGATGAACACCGCCTGAAGGTGCGTCACTTCCTGGCAGTCTGGGTGAACGATTTCCGTCCGCTTTATAAATGCAATGTGGCCTGATAAGAAAGGAGCCTTATGAACAAGTGGAAACAATTACTGACTTCAAGAAAATTCTGGGCGGCGCTCATTGGCCTGGTTTTTCTTATCATCAAGGTTTTCAAGCCCGATTTTCCCTTGCAGGGGGAAGAGCTTATCGGTCTGCTGACGGTGCTTTCCGTTTACATCTTCGGCACCGCGCTGGAAGACGGCCTGAGCGCTCTGCTGCGAAACTGATTGCCCAAAAATCGAATGAGTCTCTGATTCAGCAAGTTGGGGTATCCAATGAAAGGAGGTGCAATGGACGATGCAAACTTAAAAAAGATTGTCCTGCAATTGGTTGGGAAGGATGCAATGGCTTATGCCTATCATTCCGAAGACGGCAGCCTGAGCGTGGTGGACCGCCACGGCAAAAAGTTCCTTTTTGGTTGGGGTGATTACCAGCATCTTCTTAAGCAGAAGAAAACGGCCCTTGTAAAACCGGCCGGCAAGGTGATGGGGGCATGGCATGTCTGACCTGGCCGGCTTGAAATTAGCCCTAACCCGGCAGTTTATTGATCTTTACCAACTTTCTATTCCGGATGGCAGCCTTGAAGAAGCCATCCGGCGCACCTTGGCCAGGCTTAACCTGGCCTTGGGCGGCCGGGCAGTTTTAGCCGGTCTGGATGGAAGTGCAGAAACCAGCTTGCCGGCAGATTGGCATTTAGCCTTACTGGAAGGGGCCGCCGCGCAGCTTTTGGATTATTGTCTGCGCAGCAGCCTGGCCCGCGGCAGCACGGATGGGCGCGACCAGTTGGCATTTGAACGCCGTTCAGACTGGCTGCAGGCCAAGTTTGAAAGCTCTCTAGAGTTTTTGCGCAGTTTCGGCTTACAGACAAGCACAGAGGCCCCTGCCAAAGTTTGGAACTGGGTGGAGGGAGGTCAGTGGTATGAACACCCTTGAGATTGGCACAATCAATCTGAACGGCAGTGAAAACTGGCTGCAGGTGATTGGAAAAGGTAGGCACCCTCTTCTTGCCAGCGCCAAATATCTGCGCAGAATTTCCGGTTTGCCGGAGGTGGAGGAAGAACTGGAACTGTTCTTTCGTGGCTCACCGGCCGAACTTCAAAGCATATTGATGACGTTTTATGGTTTTGCCGAGGCTGCAGAACAGGACCAGCCGGGTTTGCCGGTGCTCTTTCTGCGCAGGATGGCCGAAGGCGAAGCTTACTTCAGCCCGGTGCTTAAGCTTGGGCTGGAAGAAAAACTGGAGCCCTTTGACAAGCTTGGCTTGGGCACGTTGGGCCTGAAACTGACACTGCGCAGAAAGAACCATTATGAATCAGCCGAGACCGAACTGCCCCTCACGCTGCCGGGTGGCAGCAGCCAAACAGGAGGTGTTTTGCTCTATAACCATTCGGACGGGCATAACGGCCACCATGCTGTGGCAGCTGTTAATACGGCGGGTTTCCATAGTGGCTTGCCTGTTTCCTTGCGTACTGAACTTACCAACCCTTATAACGGTGAACCGCTGGGCAAGGTTTTATTGGGCCTGCTGGTATGCGGTGTGATGGGCTATTTCCCTAAACTGGAGTTTGAGGCCGAAGCGGCCGGTTCTAACACGGTACCTTCCGCTTCAGAGTCGGGCGGGGCCTATCTGCCTTTTAGCTGGAGCGGAAACCAGTGGACAACACTTTTTAGCTGCCGGATAAGCGATGTGGATGCAGCTATATTGGGCGCCACTGCGCTTCTGCCTCTGCTTCGTCTGCGTGAGCGGCCGGCAGAAAGCGGCTTGCAATTTCGCCTGCGCATTAGCGCCGAAGGTGCTTTGTTAGCGCAAACCATGCCAGTGGGTCTGGGTGTTCAGGGGAATCTGCTGCAATTACCTTCCTTGCGTCTGCTGCAGCGCGCCTTGCCTGGGGTTGAATTGCCGGCTGAGATGCAAATAGAATTGCAGGTTATTTCCTCAGCGCCAGGCGCACATGCGCTGGAACCGGATGCCCTCAGGCTGCTGCCGCAGTCCGGTTACTTGGTTTTCACGGCTCTGACGGGGCTGGCTTATGGTGGCAAGTTAATGGATGACCCTATCCGTGGACGCTGTTGGGGTAAGCTGGCAGGCCATGAACTGCAAAGCCATAACCGTTTTGGCACAGAGCTGTTTATCCCTCCATCCCAATATGGCAGGCTTTTCCTCTGCGGAGAAGACCTTTCCGGAAGGGCTGCCATTGAACGTACATTTCTGCTAAGGGTTTGGGGCAGAAAGCGCAGGCAGATTCTGTGAAGCTGGGCATTTTTCTTGAAAGCCCGGAAGGGCAGGTTTTGCCTTTACCCTGGCAGCAAGCTTCCGTGAGAAGCCTGAGCTGGAACCTGGCGGGAGGGCCGCAAAAAGCGCTTATTCGGGCCGGATCAGAGGCGGATATTGAAAGCCTTGCGGGCTATCTGGGCTGGGGGATGCGGATCTTCAATGAAACCCACACCCTGGTTTGGTGGGGCTTTGTGGAAGAAGTGAGCCTGCACGATTCCATGGGCAGGCACTGCTATTCCCTCAAAGAGATGGCTAACCGCGTTGCGGTATCCTACCGCTCACAGGCGCCCGGCGCTGATTTTGGGGCAAAAGTACTGAGCCCCTGGGTGGAAGATCTTGCCAGCCAATCCAACTTTGGAGTGAAAGAACTGATTTTGAAGGCTGGCAGTATGGGTGCGGAAGAAGCCTTGATCCTTTCCCAGCGAACCCTTGCGCAGCGGGTTTTTCCGCGCGAAGCCATTGTTGCTTCTCCGGTAAAGGAGAAAGAAGTGCTGCTTCAGGGCAAAGGATGGTTCAGTACCCTTGCCTGGCGCAATTACCGCAGCACGCCTACTGTTTTTGGCAATATGCCTGCCCAATCCGGTTCGGCTTCTTTTGGCATGTCGGCTTTCTGCCAAAGCTTGGCGCAAAGCTTTCGGCCGGCTGTGGGGCTTAGCGTCAGCTTTGTTGATCTGCGGCTGCGTAAACGGGGTAGCATAGCAGATAGCCTGCTGGTTCAGATACAGGCTGACTCTCAAGGCCGTCCATCCGGTAATGTACTGGCAAGCGCTGCCTGCAGCCCTGCCCTTATTTCAGCAGAAGCCTATGAATGGCTGCGCCTAAGCCTTGGTATGGATCTTCATCTGGAGGGCATGACCAATTATTGGCTGGTGCTTTCCCGTGCAGGTGCGCTTTCAGGCGGGGAGGGCTATACAGCAGCCCTCGACCAGAACCTGCATTATCCCGGCGGCGTTCTGATGCGTTATAACCAGGGCAGTTCTGCCTGGGAAAATCTTGAACCGGAAGCGGACCTGCTTTTTAAAATGGGCGGTCTGCGTTCCACATCTGCAATGATGCATGAGCTTTATGCGGCATGCGGGCAGAAACTGAAAGGGCTGATACTGGAAATGGACAGTTCAGCACAGATAAGCTGCCTGGATGATAAAGTTGAAGACGGACAAAAAGCCATGCGGCATTTATTGGCGCTTGGGGATGGGGCTCTTAACCCGCTTTTTGCCTTGGTGGATGCGCAGCGTCAGTTGCGTGTTTTTGCTCTTGACTCGGCATTGCCAAGTTTTCACTATGACAACCACGGGCAATTGCTTGAGAAGAGTGGCAGCGTTTTTGAAGAGGCGGATTCGCCGGTGGGGGGCATGCTTAAGCAGGGTTTCAGGCATGCCCTCATTCGCGGCGCCATTTTTGACCCCTTGAGCAGGCAGTATTGCCTTGAATCATAAAGGAAGGCTGGGGCAGATTTTTCTGAATAAGACCACAACATTTTTGAAAAAGAGAAGGTAAAATTCAAGAAAAGCCCAAGGAGTTTCAGCATGCCACGAGCCACTTTTACATTTCCGAACGGTTTTATCTGGGGAACGGCAACTGCCGCCCATCAGGTGGAGGGTAATAACACAAACAATGACTGGTGGGCTTGGGAGCAAGGTGAAGGCCACATCAAGAATGGTGATAAATCCGGTAAGGCCTGCGACTGGTGGAATGGCCGCAAGTGGATGGAAGACTTTGACCGTGCACAAGCCACCCATCAAAGCTCACATCGTTTATCCGTGGAATGGTCGCGCATTCAGCCCGAACCGGACCGCTGGGATGAGGCTGCTTTGGATCGCTACCGTGAAATGCTTCTGGGTTTAAAAGAGCGTGGGATGAGCGCCATGATTACTTTGCATCACTTCTCAAGCCCAATCTGGTTTGCAGAGATGGGTGGGTGGGAAAATGATAATGCGGTTGCGCTTTTTGATGCTTTTGTCAAGCGCACCGTTGATGCGCTGAAGGCCCATTGCCAGCTTTGGGTGCCAATTAACGAACCTAATGTCTATGGGATGGCCGGTTTTGTATGGGGCGACTTCCCTCCCGGTAAGCACGATTTGAAAACTGGCCTGAAGGTGATGGCCAATATGGCTAAGGGCCATGTTGCTGCTTATAAAACCATTCATGAATTGCAAAGCGATGCTCTGGTAGGGACGGCAATCAACTGGAGGGACTTTGTAAAGGCCGATGCCAACCCTCTTACCGGCATTATTGTCAAGAAACTTCACCAGGCCTATAACGACTCATTTACTAAAGCGATGGTAACAGGGGTCTTTGACGCAGTTTATTATAAAGAAGAAATACCCGGCGCCAAAGGCGCCCATGACTTTGTGGGGCTGAACTATTACACGCGTGACCAAGTAAAGTTCAATGTCAGCAAGCCCAATTTTGCGAATAATTTTTACCGCAAAGATGCCATGCGTTCCTATACTGGCTTTTTGGCCAATGAGCCGGATGGCTTCCGTAACTGCATCAAATGGGGCCGCCAGTTTGAGCTGCCTATTTATGTAACGGAAAATGGCTGGGAAGACCCTACCGATGATACCCGCAGAAAGTATTTGCTAGATCACCTGATGGCGATGTGGCATGAAATCAACAGTAATGCTCCGGTAAAGGGTTACTATCACTGGTCACTGGTGGATAATTTTGAATGGGAACGCGGTTGGACGCAGCGCTTTGGTTTGTGGGGTCTCGAACCCAGCACCCAGCAGCGCATACGCAGAAAGAGCGTTGACCTCTACAGCGAAATTTGCCGCACGAACAGCATTAGTGCTGAAACTGTGGAAAAGTGGGCCCCCGAGTGCTATGAGGGCATCTTTCCGGCTTAAAAGTTAAAAAGCAGCTTTTCGACAACTATTGCAGGAGGATCAAGATGTTCCTCCTTTTTTGTCTTGTTTTTGCCGAATACGCTTGCGTAGAATCGCGATTTTACTGTTCTTTTTGATAGATACGCTCAAACGCTATCTTTGCCTGTTTAAGAAACAGAATCTTCTTAATGGTATTTAATATGCATTTTTCTTCCGGGCACGGAACTTGCAAACTTTAGGAGAAGAAAGACAAGGAGCCTTATGTTAGCAGTTATTGGTAAATTTTTCGGTCAATTTATTAGTCCCTTGGGTATAGTAGGCCTCTTATTATTCTTTGGCCTTATTCGTATGCGCAGAGATTCGCGGGCGGCATGGATGCCAGTTTTTGCTTTGTTGCTTATCGCCGTCATGGGTAACTATTTTTTTGCCAACTTCCTCACCCGTTCACTCGAATGGCGCTACATGCCGCCTGTGGATGGTTCCAGGGGGGATGCGATTGTTCTGCTTGCGGACGGAATCCTGCCGCAGGTTCCTCCCCGCCAGCAATTGGAAGTTTCTGACAGCGCGGACAGGGTTTTTTACACAGCTAAACTGTATCGCGATGGGGCTGCACCGCGCATCATCATTTCAGGCACCCCGCAGGCTGCCGCCGATGCCCGCACCGAGCTGATTGGGCTGGGTGTGCCGGAAAATGTTATTGCCCTGCAAGATAAATCCAAAACAACGCTTGAACAAGTTCGTTTTGCCATTGAAATTCTGAAAAATGAAGGGCTCGGCAAGCCTGTTGTGGTCACCTCTGCCTTGGAGATGGATAAGGCTGTTTACCTTTTTACCAAGTCTGGCATTTCTGTTATCCCTGCCCCGGCTGACTATAAAGTGACCCAGACAATTTGGGAACATATCACTAAACCTGCGCCTTTTGACGTGCTGAGCAACCTGATGCCCAGTGCCAGTCATTTTGCGCAAAGCTCAGATGCCTTGGCTGAGTACGCTTCGCTTGTGTATTATCGCCTCCGGGCGATTTTCTAAGATTTCCATTTCACCTCCTTGTTGGAACAACCTGTCTGAACCGCATCGGACAGGTTGTTTCGTTAAAGAAGGGGAACCTTTTCTTTCTTTCCTCGTTAAAAAGGTGTAAGCTAATCCAATAGGAGAGCCATGAACAAGATAAGATCCAGTCTGATAAGTCTGATGATAGCCTCAACGCTCTTAGTGGGCTGCAATTTGGCTGAACCCACGCAAAACGCCCTGGTGCAGGGAACACCCATCAGCGGCATAAAGGTTTCCAACACGGAGGAGCCTGTGAAAACCATAGCCATCGCCCAGGGCAAGCAAACCCCTTCGACTGAGGCAGTACAAACGCCCACGCTTGGCCCTACCAAGGTGCCGCTGGAAGTTCAGCAAGCCGGCCAAACCCTCCAGGGCGGTCAGTCTTATATTCTTAATCAAAAAATAACGGATTCAGAACTTAAAGCGCTGATCGAAGCTGAAAATCAGTTTACCTTGGATCTCTATAAGCAAGTTGCCCAAGAACCAGGCAATCTTTTCTTTTCCCCTTTTAGCCTGTATTCTGCCCTTACCATGGCTTATGCAGGGACCAAACAGGCCACTGCAGGCGAAATGATTAAGACCTTGCACCTTCCGTATACCACCGAAAAGATTCATCAGGTCATGAATGGGCTCAGCCAGCGTTTGCTTGCCAATGCCAGGGTCGGAGATATTGAACTGGTAAAGTTCAATATTGCCAATGCGTTGTGGGCGCAAAAGGGTTACCCCTTTCTCCCGGAATATTTGGACACACTCTCTGCCAACTACGATGCCGGCCTGAAACTGGTTGATTATAAAAAGACTGAGGAAGCCCGCAAAATCATTAACGACTGGGTTGCCGAACAAACCAAAAACCGCATTCAAGACTTAATGGGTCAAGGGGTTTTGAACCCTGCTACCAAAATGGTTCTGACAAATGCAATCTACTTTAAAGCCAACTGGCAGAATCAATTCAAAGAACAGGCAACCAGCGATTCAGATTTTTATCTGGAAGATGGCAGCGCGGTAATGGTAAAAATGATGAGTCAGCAAAACCAATTTGCGGCTAGTCAAAACAGCAAATTTAATGCCGTGGAAATTCCCTATGAGGGCGGCAATTTTTCTATGGTGATAGTAATGCCTAAAGATAAATCATTGACGGAATTTGAAAAAGAGATGGGGGCTGACCTTTTTAAACTCTTTTCGGATAAACCCCTGCAGACTGCTGTACAGCTTTCAATGCCCAAGTTTGAATTAGACCAGAGCTTTGCCCTGGCTGAGACCCTGAAAACAATGGGAATGAAAGCCGCCTTTGGGGATGATGCTGACTTCTCCGGCATGACGGGCAGCAAGGACCTGAAAATAACAGACGTGCTCCATAAAGCTTTTTTGCAGGTGAACGAGAGGGGCACGGAAGCCGCAGCAGCTACAGGCATAGTCTTTGGCCCTACCTCTGCTCGCCCTCCTGAAGACCCTTTGGTGATGCGCTTTGACCATCCCTTTTTGCTCATCATCCGCGAAAATACCACCAATGCAACGCTTTTTATGGGGCGTTTTGTAAAGCCCTGATTTTTTAACGCCTTAAGCCTAGCCTAAGCCTTATGAATAGAAAACCGCCCGCATTGCGGGCGGTTTTGGCTAATGCTTGAATGCTTTTTATCTACTCACAGATAAATGCTAAATTTAATGTACCAGGCCCAACATGCGAACCGATAACCGGGCTAAGTTCAGAACGAACCACCTCACCAGGCTGCACAGCTTCAACGGCCATTCGCTCAAGCTCTGCAGCTTCTTCCGCTGCCAGAGCATGCTCTACCCCCATGCGCATCACCTTGCGCCCTGCCACTTCCTTAACCATCAGTTCCACCATGCGGTTAATTGCTTTTTTTCTGGAAATAACGCTTTCAACCAGGTCAATCTTGCCGTCATCTTTGTTCATCCACATCATGGGTTTTATCTGCAAAGCGGATCCGAAAATGCGTTTGGCTGTATTAATGCGCCCTCCGCGGTGAAGATATTCCAGCGTGGCCACGGTGAAGAAAGTTCCCACCCTGGCATGAGAATTTTCCACCGCCTGAGCGCAGGCCAGACCATCCCCACCCTGATCTGCAACTTTTGCTGCTTCAAGTAATTTAAAACAAGCTGCCAGAGAACAGGTTTTTGAATCAACCAGGTGCAATGCATTGGGGCTTCCCAATTCCTTTTTTGCTTGCAGAGCAGAAAAGAAAGTTGCCGAAATACCACTGGAAATGCCGGTATAAAGCACCTCGCGCCCTTCCATCAGAAAGGGCCTGAAAAACGCAACAAATTGGCCAACACTTACCTGACTGGTCTGAGGAATGGGCGCGCCTGCAGCCATCCTCTCATAGCATTCGGAAGGTTGAATGTCAATGCGATCGCGGAAATCTTTGCCTTCCCAGTGCATAGTTAGGGGCAAAAACGAGATATCGTATTTCTCCTGAAGGTCCTTTGGCAGATCGACGACGGAATCTGTGACGATTTTTACAGGTTTCATTGGCTCACCTCGGGTATCATTAAACTGAGATGAGTATAGCAACCTCGCGTATTTTTGTCTAATTTGAGGTTCTAAAGAAGCTCTCGAAAGGCAGCAAGGATGGCCATTTTTGATAGCTTTTGGAAGTTCCTGATGGGGACAAAACGCTACAATTGCTGAGAAAAGACAGATTTGGAGCAAGATAAAATGGATTATTCTGAACATAAAACAGCTAGTGGAAACCCAAAAAATCAGATGGAAGGCGCTACTGATGAAGATCCAGATGTCCACCCAATGCAAAACGCCTTAGCGTGGCTGCTTTTGATATCCCTCGCATTTGGCGCAGTGATTACATTCTTTACCTACAGACAGGCAGCGGGAATGCAATGGTTCATTTTTGTTGTGCTGCTGCAGCTTTGCCTTTTTGGGTTTGCGCGGATAAGCAAGCAAAAACTGCCCTATTCAAGCCTTTTTCTGGCAACCATCAACGCGCTGCTTGCAGGAGTTACCGTGTTTAGAACTGAGGTTTACACAATCATTTTTGCTGTTATGGCTAGCCTGCTTGGTCTGGGCTTACTTTTGGTTACGCTTCTAAATGGACAATGGCTTCTTTATCGGATGCGCGAATACTTTGCTGAGGGGTTTCATCTTTTCCTTTCATGCGTGGCGGGTTTCTTCAATATGTTTTTCGCTCGCAGTTTGGAAGGAGCACAAAATCCAAGAAAAAAAGAAGTGAACCAAAAGCAGTGGAAGACTCTAAGACCGTATCTGATGGGTTTGCTGATTGCCATCCCTGTTTTATTGATATTCGGTGCCCTATTTGTCTCGGCTGACCCGGTTTATGCGCAAAAGGTAAACAAGCTTATTTCGTGGATAAAGATTGAAAACCTCAAAGACCTTATTCAGCAAACCATTCTGACTTTCATTCTTGCATATTTCAGTTTTGGGGCCATTTACTTTTCGTTCTCGCGCACGCTTCAAAAACAGAAATTAGAACCAGACCAGCCTCTCTTCAAACCATTTCTGGGGATTACCGAAAGCATGGTAGTGCTTGTTCTGCTCAATGTTCTTTTTGCGAGCTTCCTTATGATTCAGTTTCATTATTTCTTTGCCGGTCAGGCAAATATTAATGTGGAGGGATATACCTATTCTTCCTATGCCCGCAAAGGATTTTTTGAACTCTTGGTAGTGGCTCTTTTTAGCGGATGGGTTCATTGGGCTCTGAACGCCGTGACCACAAGACAAGAAGCAAAACAAAAACGTGCTTTTTCATGGGTGATAACACTGCTTTATTTGCAGGTGGGAGTGGTCTTGATAGCCGCATACAGCCGCATGGTTTTGTATGTTAAGGCTTATGGGCTTACACAGGAACGCCTGCTTGCCCTGGGTTTGATGGTTTTTGTGGGTTTGGTTTTGGCTGCCATGCTGGTAATGGAATGGCGAAAGTGCTTCAAAAGGATGGCTATTACCCTTTTTTTGGCTTTGGCAGTCTTCAGCGTCTTAATAGCCGGAATCAATGTGGACCGCTATATTGCCCGATACAATATGAAAGAAGCCAGGCTTACTGGAAAGCTGGACCCTGTCTTTGCGGTAGAAAGACTCTCCCGCGATGCCCTGCCGATTCTTTTTCAGTCTTATGACGACCGAACGCTTTCAGCTGGCTTGCATGAAAAAATGGGCAAAATTTTAGCTTGCAAAGCAGCCCGTGATTCTGTTTTACTGGATGAAGAAAGGCCCTGGTTTTCCAAAAACGCTTCCAACAATACGGCAGCAGCCTTATACGAAGCTTATCGTTTGCAACTGGCCGCATATCGTTTTGAAGATTCCTCAGACGGCAGAGGTTCTGGGTTTAATTTCCCTGAGGGTTTTGTATTCTGCGATTATTCAAGTAATATTGACTAAAGTATATGGTTAATAAAGTGTCCATTGACTAACGGAGATTATCATGAAAAAGGTTATGGTTTTGATTCTCTTATGCCTGTCTGTTCTTAATTTGGCCGGGGCCTGCAATTTGACGGGTTCCAAGTTATCTGCTGAGTCTGTAAAGGAAACCGCAGCCTCCATTCTTACTGCGCAGGCCCTTGACCAAAAGGCAACTGCTCAGAACCCGGCAATGCCCCAACTGCCGCCAACACTGCTTTCTACCGCAGCCTCTCAAAAACCTGCGTTGACAGAACCTCCTGTTCAGGTGGGCACCGTACAGCCTCTTCCCAAAGAGCAGCCGGGCGAAGTGAAAGGCAAGGAAGTGCAGGCGAACGGCATTCGCTTCTTTCTGCCGGAGACTGTGGCAGAAGATTCTTTTGGGACGGTATATCAGTCAAAAGCCGCAAGCCCGGATCTGCCCTATTGGGAGAAGTATCCTGATTATTTCCGTTTTGACTTCAGAAAATATAACCATCCGGGCTCTATTCACACTCCTAGAATTCAGATTTCTTCCGTATCTGAATCCATCAAGCTAAACCCAGCCTTTGAAAAGACGGTTAATCAGTTAAAAGCAATCATTGCTAAAAAGTCAGCAGATGGTATAAACCCGAATGAGTTGCCCTTTCCGCCCATATTCAATGCCGCCAGGCAGTTCAGCGCTCAGCAGCAGTATCTGGAATTTAAGAATGGCTCCGGCATCCGCTATATGACCTTTTTTACTCAAGCCATTACCCCAACCACCAACGATGGATTGATGCTTACCTTTCAGGGCTTAACGGCTGATGGCCAATACTATATTTCAGCTATTCTGCCCATTTTCTGCCCTTTGTTGAATGGGGAAAGCAGCCATACTGCCGTGGATGACAACTTCATCAAAAACTATGCTGAATATCTGAAAAAAATCGAAGACTTTCTTTCTGACACCAAAAATGAAGACTATAAGCCAAACCTTAGCAGCTTAGACATGATGGTCAAGTCAATGGAGGTCACGCCTAAAAGCAGCCCGGACACCATTTATTCTCAAGAAGCTTCTTTTCTGTTTGGAAACATTTTGCTCAACAGCAAAATGGGCATTAACTGGGTTGAGGATAACAGCGACCGCAAAGCGGGTGAAGTTTCTGCAATGCCCATGGAAGTACACCCGCAGTTGGGCGGTCTGCTCATCAAGGATTATCCATTACAGGGTCAGCTTCATGACGCACGCATCATTTCTTTCAAGGTAGATGAATTTGTAAATATGGTGCCTTTTGTTCAGGATTCAGTTAATGGATTAAAAGACATCTTAGCGCAAGGCAAGGAAATCGGTCCGGAACAAAAACTTCCCTTTTTCCCTATCTTTAACGCAGCTCAGATCTTCAGTGCAAAACCGCAAATTTTGCGCACGCCAAACGGTATTGGTCTGCGTTATCTGGCAATGTATGGCCAAGCCTTTGCGCCGGTTGACAACTACAATCTTTTTTACACTTATCAGGGGCTTTCAAACGATGAGAAAACATACGTGATTGTCATCCTGCCTATTAAGGCTGCTTCTTTGAAGGACCAGGAATCTTTCCCGGCGGATATGGATGCCTTCACAGCGGGTTTTGAGCAGTATATCAAGGATACGCGAACAAAAATGAACGAACTGCAGCCCGAACAGTTCATCCCCAATCTGGAAGAAATTGACCGGATGATTGAAACCATACACCTCTGGTAATCACTTTTCTGACATTTTGCTAAGGAATTGCCTGTATACTCGTGTTAAGTTGATGAACCGTTTAGAAAAAGGAAGATAAAATGGAAAATGAAGAATTTAAAAAAGCTGCTGATGAAATGAAATCCGGCCTTGAAAAGGCTGCAAAACTTGCACAGGATGAAATTTCAAAAGCCATGTCAAATTTCAGTTCTGCATTGGATGATTACCGTAACCAGATGAAAAATTCTGCAAAAGACAAAGCGGATGACCTTGTCGACGCGGTAAATAAAGAAAAAGAGGAGTTCCAGGCGAAGGCAGAGGCTGAATATGACAAACTGAGTGAGGAAGTGAAAAACCTTCACGAAGAAGCCAAAAATGCCAGCGACGAGAAAAAAGCGCAGTTGGATGAGAACTTGAAAAAGTTGGATGCCTTTATGGATGAGGCAAAACAACGCATGCATGAATTTGCGGTTGACAGCTCCCGTGCCTGGGATGATGTAAAGGTAGAAGCTGCAAAGGGTTGGGATAATCTGAAGGAAGGCATTGATAAAATCCTTTTGAATTACCGTAAATAAGGTTTAGCCCATTTTAGGCATAAAACGCCTCATCAAGAGGCGTTTTATTTTTAACAACTAAGGTATGATTAAGCTCATGTTTATACCTGCTACTCCTGAAGAAGTAAAAGCACGAGGCTGGTCCCAGCTGGATGTAATTCTTGTCAATGGGGATGCCACCATTGACAGCCCTTTCAGCGGTATCTCGCTGATTGCCAGACAACTTGAAGCCGAAGGGTTCAAGGTTGGCATTATTGCCCAGCCTGACCCTGATTCCAAACGCGACATCACCCGCCTTGGAGAACCCGCCCTGTTCTGGGGCGTTTCTGCCGGTGTGGTTGACTCCATGGTGGCCAACTATACCGCCCTGCGCAAACCCCGTAAACTGGATGACCATACCCCCGGCGGTCTCAATAACCTGCGACCGGATAGGGCCTGCATTGCTTACAGCAACCTCATTCGCAAATACTTCAAAATGACCCGGCCGATTGTTTTGGGCGGAATTGAAGCTTCGCTGCGCAGGCTGGTGCATTATGACTATTGGTCCGATACCCTCAGGCGCTCCATTTTGCTGGATGCCAAGGCGGACTACATTCTTTACGGCATGGCTGACTTGAGCGTTCTTGAGTTTGCGCGGGCTTTGCGGGATGGCACCGACCCTAAAAAGGTAAGGGGGCTTTGTTACCCTTCGGTGGTCAAACCCGAAGGCTATCTTGAATTGCCCAGTTACGAGGAATGCCTGGATGACAAGGTTGTCTTTGCCCAGATGTTTGACCTTTTCTATAAAAACAATGATCCGGTGACGGCGCAGGGTTTGGCCCAGCGTCATACAAACCGTTATATTGTTCAAAACCCGCCGGCGCGTACCCCAAGTACCGCAGAGTTGGATAAAGCATATGCCCTGCCCTATACTTATGCCGTGCATCCTTATGATGCCGCCAAAGGTGAAGTACGCGCTTTTGAAACCATCCGTCATTCTATTGTGACTCATCGCGGCTGCTACGGCGAATGCAGTTTCTGCGCTATTGCTGTACATGAAGGCCGCCGAGTCACTTGGCGCTCGCAGGAATCCATTCTGGATGAGGCACGTGAAATGACCAAGCGCCCGGGTTTTAAAGGCATTATCACGGATATTTCCGGCCCTACTGCCAATATGTACGGTTATGAGTGCCCTGTTAAAGGTACCAAAGGGGCCTGCCGCGACCAAAGCTGCATCTACCCGCAGGTGTGCCCGGTGCTGCCGGTTTCGCATGATCCGCAAACAGCGCTGCTTAAAGCCCTGCGCGAACTGCCCGGTGTGCGTAAGGTCTTTGTTTCTTCTGGCATCCGCCCCGATTTGGTAATGGCGGATGCAAACTTCGGCGAAGCCTACATGGATGAGTTGGTGCGCCACCATGTTTCCGGCCAGTTGAAACTGGCACCGGAACATTCTGAGCCGGCAGTGCTCAGGCGAATGCGCAAACCGAGTATCAACAGCACTTTGAAGTTTAAAGAATCTTTTGACCAAAAAAGCAAAGAAATTGGCAAAGAGCAATTTTTAACCTATTACATGATTGCGGCTTATCCGGGCTGCGGAGATGCCGAAATGATGGCTCTTCAGGAATTTTGTGCCCAAAATCTGGGCGTATTGCCTGAACAGGTACAGATTTTTACCCCAACACCTTCCACTTACGGCAGCTTGATGTACTACACTGAGCGTGACCCATGGACGGGTGAGCAGATATTTGTTGAAAAAGGCCTTACCGGTAAAATGCAGCAGAAGGCCCTCATTACTGGCTGGCGCAAAAAAAGAGAATTGCCTGTTATGCCAAAAATGCCTGAACGTGAGCCGCGTAAGTTTAACAAAGAGCGCAGGGAACGGCGTGCTCCACGCCCGGTTTATCTGACTGACCGCACGGACCACCATAAGGCCTATCAGCCTCCGCGCCCGCAGGCTGAAACTCCACAGGTGCGCGTGATTAAAGATGATCAGGGCCGTTTTCTGCACAACCGCCTTCCTGAAGGCTGGGTTGTTAAAGAAGAACAAAAACCTCGTGGTTTTGAACGTGATGAGCGGCGGCCCTCTGGCCGCCGTGGTGCGGGTGAACCTGCCCGTAGCCGCGCAGAAAAGCCTCTCTCCTGGGATCGGCGCACCAGTGAACGGTCTGCCGAACGCCCGCAAAGCCGCGAAGGCAGACCCACAGAGCGCGGGTCATGGCAGAGAGACCCCAACAAACCGGCTGGTCAGGAACGCAGAGAATACCGCCCCGGCGAATCCAGGCCGCCTTATCGTCCTCAACGAAGGGACTCCTACGAGCCGGGCACCCGCCCTGCTGCAGAGGGGCACGCCAAAACTTCTGCCTATGAAAGGCCTGCAGCTTATCAGAGAAATCAGGAAGAAAAAAGGCCGGAGCGCAGAGGCAGCTGGCAGAGAAACCCTGCTAAGCCAGGTGCTGAAGGCGGCAGAGAGTATCGCTCGGGCGAATCCAAAGCCCCTTATAACTCGGAAAGAAGGGGCCCATATAAGCCCACGAACCGCACCGGCACAGAGACGGACAGTCGCAGCACTTACCGCCCTCCCAGACGGGAAGGCGAGAGTAAAACGCGCAGTTCCTACCGCAAAGAAGGCGGCTATTCAGGCACAAAGCCTGCCTTCGGCCGCCGATCCTCAACGGGGGAACGCCGTCAGGAGGGCAAACCAAACCACAGCGGAAGGCCAGCCGCTCCCAGCGCGCGGGTAAAAAAAGGTTCTGAATCTTCCAAGCCCAAGGAGGAATAATGGCTGAAAATGCTGGTTTGGTCCTTAGCCTCATACTGCTGGTCGTTTTTTTAGTGCTTGCCCTTTTCTTAGCCCGGCTAAATATTGCAAAGCAGCAGAAAATGCTCATGCAAACCAGCCCAAAACTTCGCTACCCTTTTCCGCAGAGCTCTCGGATGCCGCCTGGCCTCATGCAGCCAGCCAATGTGAGCCTGCAAGGCATGCAAGCTGTTATCTGCAGAAATTATGCTGACTGGCTGGAGCGTTACATCCTGACCGAAAAAGACCCGCGCAGGGCTTTTCTGCGCACCGGAACTGCAAAACGCCTCTTAAAATACGAATACCTGTCAACGAGTTTTGGCCAGGGTTTGGCAATGCTGCTACAAACGCTTATGGCCGGCGAAGACCCACAGGCACAGGTGCTTTTTGATCGCCTGCTCTTTTCAACCATTATCAGGCCTTCTTTTGACCATGAGGATCTAAGTTCCTGGCAGATGGCGCCTGATGGGCGCAGCCCGCGTCTGAATGCGGATTTGCACGCTGAAGCATGGGTGGGGTTTGCCACTCTGATGGCAATGGCCCAGTGGGGTGATTCTGTGCGCGTAGACTATTTGGTTACCTCGAATGCTCATCTGACTGCTTTGAACGAGGTGATGAACCGCAGCCGGGAAGACTTGGGCGAAGCAGTCTTTGCACCTCATTTTATTAAAACTTTTGCGGAAGCCCAGCCAGAAAAGAACTGGGGCGAACTTGCCAATAAACTGGATTTGGAAACGCTGAAATTGCTTGCAGAAGCCGAATGGACAGGGGATGGCGGCAATGAAGATGCATCGCTGGCTTTGCAGCTGCTTAACTTGGGCCTGGCACGCCTGCTGGGCGGCCCAGAGTGGACCCCTCCCCTGCAGCGCAAGCTGGATGCGCTCACGCGCAAGGCTTACGCGCATTTTCTGGAACCCTTGGGGGCCGAAACGCTCTCTGCGGATTATCCCAAAGCTTTCTCCAACCTGGCCTTGCTAAGCTGCTCTGCGCCGCTTGCCATGGCCCTTGGCGATAAAGACCTTCTTGGTAATTTCTGGACGGCACTTGAATACAACCAGCCCGCAAAAAACGACCCCATAGGGGCGAGCCTAAGGCTTTTGGCAATGCACGCTTTGGCGGGCAGCATTTGGTTTGGCGATGTGCAGGATCTTGATGCATTGGATAAAAACAAGCAGTCAGCCCCTGAAAACTGATGCTAAAAAGTCCCCATCTGTTCTTGAAAAGATGGAGACCCTTAAGTATCTCTCAATGTTAATCTCTTTTTAGACATTAATGCCTGAAAGCAGATATTTTTTATACGTATTCTATTGGCTTAGCGGCATATCTCTACTGGCCAGAATGTCTACGCCGGTTTCGGCAGCGTTAGGCAGCACGATGGCCTGTGCTTTGATGGGAGCATGCAGGTTTACTGACCGTAATGCGTTCAGTACCGCGCCAATCCTGGCCTTTGAAATGGGTTTTTGCGTATAGACTGGCAGTAGCGGGTGCAGTCCGCCTTCAATGCGCACGGTGGTAGCCAGCATGCGCTGCGGGTCTATAGCTTCCTGCCTGCCGTAGTCTACCCCCTTACGGCAGGAATAGCCGTCAATGCTGGTTACCTCTTTGCCATCCATCACTACTTTCAGTAAACAGCCTTTGGGGCAGGCCGTGCAAATGAATTCTCGTTCTTCTTTCATCTTATGCCTCCGCCTTGGGGGTAATTTGTACAACCAGCTTTTCAGCTTTTTGTATTGCCTCGTAGTGGGCAGGCTTTAAAAGGATGGTTACCATTTCGCCGGGGCGAACGTAGCGCTCTAGCTTGCGGGTAATTTGCTGCTGACCGTCGTGCACTTCCACATAAACAGCTTCTTCAATAGGTTTGGTCACGCGCATTTGCAGGCGCAGCTCATCCGTCTTTAAAGTCTCTTTGTTAAGGGTCTGCGGCACCACATAGCGCACATTTGGCCCGGCTTCAAGCCGCAGATGGGCATCACCGGGTTGGATGATTCCGGCAGCATATTTGGCAGCGCCTGCGCCGGCCGCAAAGCCTGCTTCTGTTACCCAATCCACCAGGTCGTAAACGTGTACCACATTGCCTGCTGCAAAAATGCCGGGAACATTGGTTTGGAATTGGTCATCCACAAAGGGGCCACTCGTGACAGGGTCAATTTTTACCCCTGCCCGTTTGGAAAGCTCATTTTCAGGAATAAGGCCCACCGAAAGCAGCAGGGTATCGCAGGGGATGATCTCTTCAGTGCCGGCAATCATTTGCCAGCGTTCATCCACCTGCACCGTTTCTACCGCTTCAACACGGTTTTTACCCATCACTCGCTTGATGGTGTGGCTGAGTTGCAGCGGGATATTGTTATCCTGCAGGCATTGCACAAAATTGCGCGAAAGGCCGGAAAGAAAGTTCTGAATTTCAAGCACACGCTCTACATGGGCGCCTTCATAGCTGAGCCGGCGCGCCATAATCATGCCGATATCACCCGAGCCAAGAATCACCACTTCTTTCCCGGGCATGTAACCTTCCACGTTCACCCAGCGCTGGGCGGTTCCGGCGGTGAATACGCCATTGGGGCGATAACCCGGAATGCGAATTTGCGGGCGGGTTTTCTCGCGGCAGCCCATGGCCAGCACGATTGCCTTGGCATTAATCTGCGCGTAGCCGTGTTCTTCGCTGGAAACCCAAAGCCTGCGCTCAGCGCTTAGATCCATCACCATCGTGTTCAGCAGAAATTCAACGCCCAGGCTTCTGGCTTCATCAATAAAACGCTGTGCATAACCTGGGCCTGGCAAGTCTTCTTTAAGGATTTCCACCCCAAAGCCGTTATGAATGCACTGCAGCAATATGCCGCCGGGTTCACGGTCGCGCTCGATGATAAGCACTTTCTCTGCGCCGGCGCGTTTGGCGGCAATGGCAGCCGCCAGACCACCGGGGCCGCTGCCGATAACAACAACATCAAAAAGAGTCTGGTCAAGCATGGGGCAGCTCCTTGGTTTTACGGTAAAGGAAAGGCGACTCAGGCCCGCGTTTAGTCACTTCAAAGGGGCTCAGCGGAACTTCCCTTGAAAGAATTTCTACCACACGGGTCATGTCAAAACCGCCCTGGCAGCGCCCTGTGCCCAACCAGGTTCGGCGTTTGATGGCATCGTAGGTAAGGGCGGGGATGGGGGCATGGATCTCATTAATAATTTCGCCTTCTGTAATATTCTCGCAGCGGCAGATTACTCGCCCAAAGCGTGGGTCTTTGGCTGCAAGCATTTGCCTTTCTGCGTGGCTCATTGCTCTGAAGCGCGGCCTGCCAGGCCGGATGGGGTTCCAGGCAGATCTGGCTTCTATTTTCTCCCCCCGGTCCTTCAGCATGGCCACTACTTCGAGGGCGATGGCTGGTGCCGAAGTAAGCCCGGGCGACTCAATGCCTCCGAGGTTCACAAAACCTTGCACATTGTCGGGGATTTCAATAATATAGTCGTGGTTGTAGGCCACGCCGGGTGTTTTGCAGGGCCCGTTGCCATAGGGCCTTAAGCCTACGAAAGAAGCGATGACGGAGCGCAGATTCAAAGAGGGAATGAGCTTTTTGGCACCGTTCCAAATTTCTTCGTTGCCCTCCTGGGTGGATGAGCTATCTTCTTTATCAGGGATGATGTTGGCGTTGGGCCCGCAGATGGTATTGCCGTGCACGGTTGTGGTTACCAGAATACCCTTGCCCTTTTCACTGGGTACGGGGAAGAGGATGGTGTTGGTGGCAATATCGGCCCGGTCAAAAACAAAATATTCCCCTTTGCGGGCTTTTATTTCAAATTCGGGGCGCACACTGGCCTTGTGCATTACCGTATCGGCATAAATGCCAGCTGCGTTAATCACCCAGCGCGCAAAAAAGTCGCCCCGGTTGGTGTGCACGCCAACAATGCGCTTGCCTTCAAAAATAAAATCTTCAAAGGCGGTGTTTAAAAGCACTTGAGCCCCATTGAGAACCGCGCTTTCGGCAGCAGCAATACAAATTTGGAAGGGATCACAAACCCCTCCGCTGGAGGCCCATAAGGCCCCGCTCACTTCCGGGTTAAGGAGTGGTTCATGGCGCTTCATTTCTTCCGGGCCAATCAACTTCATCCCGGGCACGCCGTTTTGAATGCCTTGCTCATAAAGAGCCTGCAGGGCGGGCAATTCTTCTTCGCCAATGGCTACCACAAAGTCGCCCACGCGCTCAAACGCAAAATGCAGTTCAGCTGCAAGCTGGTCAAACATGGCGTTGCCCAGCACGTTCATGCGTGCCTTCAGCGAACCGGGCAGGGGGTCATAGCCTGGGTGAACGATGGCTGAATTGGCACAGGTGGCACCCATGCCAATATCGGCCTCCTTTTCAATCAGAAGCACTTTATCCGAGTAGCGGCTTAGCTCCCGGGCGATAAAGCTGCCTACAACGCCTCCGCCAATAATCAGGTAGTCCAATTGTTTTTTCATATTACTGCCTTTTGTAATTTGTAAAATTCTCAATCAACGAACGGGCCGTGGGCTCGTCAACAATCAACACTTTGATAAAACCGCCCCTCAGTGCGGCATCCAGTCCCGCTACTTTGGCAAGCCCCGAAACCACGCAAATGCTCTTCTTTTCTTTAAACATTTCAAGGTCGGGGCCGCTGCTTCTCAAGTTCATGGGGATATTCAGGTGAGAGCCATCGCGCTGGAAAAATACTGTAGCAATATCCCCAATAACATTATGTTTACAAAGTTCTTTGTAGTCTTTTTCTTCCAGATAACCCCCGGAATACACATGGCTGGGCACGCCGCCATTAACGGCCCCGATGCTGAAAAGTAAAAGGTTGGCTTTGTTTTGTATTTCAAGGATAGTGCGGATGCTGCGCTCCTGCCAAAGCAGTTTTTTGGTACCTGAATAATCAAAGAAGGTCGGCACCGGAAAAAGGTGTGCCTTTGCCTCATAATTATCCGCAAAGCGCTGCACAATTTGGCTGGCATATTCAATGCCCATCGAGCGTGTATTGCCCGCCCCGTTCAATTGCACAATATGTGAATCGTGTGTGTTCTTGCGCAGCAGGTATTTTGAAACATAAGTGAGGGTTGTGCCCCAGGCGACGCCCATAATCATATTGGAATCAAACACAGTATTCAGGTAATGAGCACTGTATTGCCCTACCTGCTCAAGCCATTCAGTTTCACCCAATAAGTCTGAAACTGGCACAACGTGCACTTCATTAATTTGGTAAAAATTTTGAATGCTTCTTTCATAAAAAAGATGCTGGTTTCCCTCATCATTCAGCCTTATCTCCAGCAAACCGCTTTCTCTGGCGTAGCAAATGAGGCGCGAAACGGTGGATCGAGAAACTTGCAGCTCTTTAGCAATCCTTTCAGTAGTCATTTTCTGAAAGAAATACATTCTGCAAGCTATAATAGCCTTAACATCCTTTGATTTCATCATGGTGCCCTTCTCTATTTTATGCCAAGAACCCTAAAAAAATAATGCTGGTGAAATAAGTTTCTCAGAAAAGTGCATTGTTGTTATCCAAAACTGCACATTTGTGCAAACGCTTTTTGATTAATAAGACATTTTCAATATTAATAATAAACTCAATTAACCCTGAATGGTTTTGGTCAGGGCTTACCATAGTGAAAACGAATTTATAAAAGGAGAAAAATGAAGAAAAAAGGTAATAAATACTGGTTTTGTTTTTCAATTGTTTTGTGTATCATTGCCATGCTGGGTGCCAATTTTCTGCAGACCAGCGGCTACTCGGTGCGGGTAACTGACCTGCGCTGGGAGACACCTTCCGGCAAGATGATGAGTGCTTTGCTTTTTGTTCCCAAAAACGCAAGTGCTGACAAGCCCGCCCCAGCCATTATTACCAGCCATGGCTGGTTTAATAACCGCGAAATGCAGGATATGAACTTCATTGAATATTCCCGCAGGGGCTATGTGGTCATGTCCATTGATATGTACGGGCATGGCAACTCGGATGTTCTTAATACCTCAACCCTCACCAACAGGGGCATTGGTATGACCGATGCAGTAGAGCTGATGGCCTCCCTTCCCTTCGTGGATAAGACTCGCATTGGCATTACTGGGCATTCCAACGGTGCCTGGGCTTCCAACCTGGCCGTAGATGACGACAATAAAAAAGATACACCTTTAATCAGCGCAGTGCTCTTAGTGGCCAATGATGCCAACTACAAAGATAAAGACGGAAATTACTACAATAAATACGGCAATCGCGATGTTGCAATCGTGGCTGCAGCCTATGATGAATTCTTCTTCAGGGTTAAAAATGACCAAGGCGGTTATTCTGCGCCAAAAGATTACATCAACCAACCAACAGCCCAATCCTTCTTGAATTTTGGGGTAGACCCAGCCGGTGCCGAGCTGAGAACAGCAAAACAGTTCTACACCAGCACCATTAATGGAAAAGAAGCCATCCGCGCTATTTATACTCCGGTTCAGATTCACCCCTGGAACACTATTTCTTCCAAGGTTTCTGCTTTCAGTTTGGATTTCTTTGAGAAGGCTTTGGGTGCCCCTAATCCAATCCCTTCCAATCAGCAGGCCTGGCAGTGGAAGCAAGCCTTCAATATTATCGGTTTGATCGGTTTCTGCATCTTTGTATGGGCACTGGCAAAAGTGTTGCTGGATACCCCCTATTTTGCGACACTTAAAACCAAAGCAGAGGTTGCCCCTTACCCTAAGCCGGAGGGCAAGAACAACACCTGGTTCTGGGTTAGCTTAACGCTGGGAGCTGTTGTTTCCTTTGTTTCTTATCTGTACCTGCCCTTGCTGGTGAATAAACCGGGCTTTAGGCCGGTCTTCTTCTCGCAGTCGCCCGTTTTCTTTATTGGCGCTTGGGCCGTGGTGAATGCCCTCTTTACGGCCGTATTGCTGCTTATTACCTGGTTTGCTTTTGGCGGTAAAGAAATCAGCCTGAAAGAACGCGGTGTCTGCATTGGGTGGAAGGCTTTTGGCAAGTCGGTGCTTTTTGCTGCCTCGGTGGTAAGCATTTCCTTCCTGCTGGTCTTCATTTCAGATTACCTCTTTAAGGTAGACTTCCGTTTCTGGGTTATTCCCGTTAAGGCCTTTACAGTGGATAAGATTGGCATCATCTTGATGTACTTGCCATTCTTCCTGCTTTTCTATCTCATCCATTCCGTTGCGGTGAACGCCTTTAATTACGTCAAGCAGGGCAAGGCTTGGGTAAATGTGGCTGTTTTAGCTTTCTTTATGGTGTTGGGAGCTTTGGCCTACGTTATCATCCAGTATGGAGTTTTCTTTGCCACCGGAAAGTCCTGGACGGAAGTAATGAAGCCCTCCATTTCCAATATTTATGGTATTTGGCTTTTCCCCATTCTGGTTTACTTCCCGCTGGCAGTTATGCTGGACCGTTCACTCTATAAAATCACCAAAAATCCCTATTTGGGCGGCTTGATTTTTGGCGCCATCATGACCATTATGGCTTGCACGAACACCTTGACGCAATTGCCTTAAGTGATTTCAAGATTGTATCAGGAGCTTTTAAAGCTCCTGATACAATTATTGTCAACAAAAAAGTAAATGAACCTGAAGAATAAGCTGTTTTGCAAAGGGGCAGCCCATGAAAGAATTTATTTTATCCATCGACCAGGGAACTACCAGCACCCGTACCATCATCTTTAACCGCAGCGGCCAAATAGTTGCCCACAGCCAAATGGAGCATCAGCAATATTACCCAAAGCCGGGCTGGGTAGAACATGACCCGCTTGAAATCTGGGGCAACACGCAGAAGCTGATTGAGAGCGTTATGCAAAAAGCGAACCTTACCCGCGAAGATCTGGCCGCGCTGGGCATTACCAACCAGCGTGAGACTACCCTCATCTGGGAAAAATCAAGCGGTAAACCTGTTCACCCTGCTTTAGTCTGGCAAGATACACGCACAGATACCCTCATTGCGGAACTGGCCAGCTCTGGCGGGCAAGATCGTTTTCGTACCCGGGTGGGGCTGCCGCTGGCAACCTACTTTTCAGGCCCCAAGATTACCTGGATGCTTGACAAGCTGCCGGGAATGCGCCGGCGTGCCGAAGCGGGCGAGCTTCTTTTCGGCAATATCGACACCTGGCTCATCTGGAACCTCACAGGCGGTGCTGATGGCGGCATTCATCTGACCGACGTCAGCAATGCTTCAAGAACCATGCTAATGAATTTGGATACCTTGGATTGGGATGCATCCATGCTCGATGCGCTGCGTGTTCCCCGCGCGATCCTCCCCAAGATTATGCCCTCCAGTGCATTTTATGCTGAATGCAAACTGGGCGGATTGGAAGGGGTGCCCATCGCGGGTGACTTGGGTGACCAGCAAGCGGCTCTTTTTGGGCAGAATTGCTTTGAGCCTGGCGAAGCCAAAAACACCTATGGCACCGGCTGTTTTATGTTAATGAACACGGGCAACTTCCCCACCCAGTCTCACCATGGGCTGCTGACCACCTTGGGTTACCAGATTGGCAGCCAAAAGCCGGTTTATTGTCTGGAAGGTTCTATTGCCATGGCTGGGGCTTTGGTGCAATGGCTGCGTGATAACCTGCATTTGATTGAAGATTCCAAAGATGTCGAAAAGCTGGCATCCGGCGTTAAAGATAGCGGGGGCATTTACTTTGTGCCCGCCTTCTCCGGTCTGTATGCACCCTATTGGAAAAGCGATGCCAGAGGCGTCATTGCCGGGCTTACACGTTATATCTGCTCGGGCCATATTGCCCGTGCTGTGCTGGAAGCCACAGCTTACCAGACTCGTGAAGTGCTGGATGCCATGTATCAGGATTCCGGGGTAGCCCTCAAGGAGCTCAAAGTGGATGGCGGCATGACTGGCAACACCATGCTGATGCAATTTCAGGCGGACATTTTGGGCGTGCCGGTCATCAAACCGGTTGTTGCAGAAACAACAGCTCTTGGTGCGGCCTATGCAGCCGGCTTGGCAGTGGGCTATTGGCAAAAGCAGGAAGATTTGCGCGCCAATTGGCAGATGGATAAACGTTGGGGCCCCCGCATTGAAAGTGATGAACGTGCCAAACTTTATGCCGGATGGAAAAAGGCGGTTACCCGCACATTCGACTGGGTAGATTAAAAGATACTTCTTTAAAAAATTCAGGGCTGTTCATGAGTGAACAGCCCTGAATGCATTAAAGTCTGAAAAATTACTTTGTAATCTGCGAAGGCAGCAGGGCATAAAATTCTGCCGCTTTCACCACATCCCCCAGAGGGGCGCAGTCATGTACGGTGTGTGCGGTTACTTCGTCGCCCGGCCCAAAACCAATCGCCGGAATTTTAGCCTTGCCGCCCCAGTAGATGCCATTGGTAGAGAAGGCCCACTTGCCGGAAGGGGCGTCTTTCAGGCCCATCAGCTTACGGGTCTTAAGCCCGGCCTGCACCAGATCATGCGCATCTGGCAGGGCCCAGGCGGGGAAGTATTTATCCACCGGGAACACGAAACCAGTGTAAGATGGCTCGTCATAGAACAGCTTCTCAACTTTCACGCGTTCTTTGCTTTCCTCGGGGATGAGCGCTTCAATCTGGCGGATGGCGTCTTCCTGGGTTTCACCGAAGGTCATACGCCGGTCAATATAAATAACGGCCTCATCCGGTACGGCGTTCAGGCTTGGGGTTTGCACTTTCATATCTGAAACGGTAATTTTGCCCTGGCCCAAAAAGGGGTCATCCCCCAGGCTGGGTTCAAGGTTCTTGATGCCTTCAATAACAGGCAGCAGCAGGTAAATGGCGTTGATACCAACATGGTTGCTGGCAGCATGTGCGCTTTTGCCCTTGGCGACGACCTTTAGCTCAATGCGCCCTTTATGACCGCGGTAGACCTGCATCTTGGTGGGCTCACCAATCACGACAAAATCCGGTTTTACTTTGGGGTCAACCTCTACGAAGGTATTGGGTGCAATGCCATCGCACCACTCTTCCATATTGCCAAAGTACCAGGCTGTCCAGCCTTCCAGCAGGCCTAAATCACGGGCGGCAGCCATACCATAGATCATGCCCGGGGTTGAGCCTTTTTCATCACACGCACCGCGGGCGTAGAGAATACCGTCTTCAACCTTCCCTTCAAAGGGGTCCCACTCCCATTCGTGTGGGTCTCCCACGCCTACGGTATCGATATGTGAGTCAAACACAATCACTTTTTCCCCATTGCCGATGCGCCCCAAAATGTTACCCATCTTATCAAAACGCACCTCATCAAAATGCAGTTTGCGCATTTCTGCAGCGATGCGTTCCCCTACCTCCTTCAACTGAGAGTTCATGCTGGGAATAGCGCATATCTCGCGCATAAAACGGATAATTTCATCTTGCTGGGTTTTGATTTTTTCCTGGACGGCCAGGATCGTTTCGGAATGGATCATGATGCTCTCCTATGTATGTTGAAGCCAAGCTTTCTCTAAACTGGTGAGTATAATTAGTTCAGCGATTCCACTTGACCAGAATGCCCTGAAAGAGGTGATTTATGACTATCTTATCATCATTAAAGGAGGGGGGCAACATCTTCAAAAAGCCCGAAGTACGTTGGGGTGTGCTCGGTACGGCGCGTATTGCCAAGAACTGGGTCATTCCCGCCATTAACAATACCAAGCATAACAAAGTGATTGCAGTTGCCAGCCGCGACCTCAGCAAAGCGGTTGAATTTGCCACCCCGCTGCAAATTGCCAAGGCTTTTGGCGACTACGAAGATATGATTTCTGACCCCGAAATTGACGCGGTTTATATCCCCCTGCCCAATGGCGGGCACGCTGCCTGGGCCATCAAAGCCATGGAAGCCGGCAAGAATGTTCTTGTAGAAAAGCCTTTTGCTCTTTCCGCTGATGAGGCGCAAAAAATGGTCAGTGTCTCGCTGGATAAAAATGTGGTGCTGATGGAAGCGTTTATGTACCGCTACAATTCGCGTTTTGATAAATTTATCCAGATTGTGCGTTTTGGGGATATCGGTAAGATTCGCTTTATTGAATCCAGCTTTACCTTCAACCTCACCAACCCTGATGACATCCGGATGAGGGCGGAACAGGGCGGAGGCGCCCTTTACGACCTGGGCTGTTATTGCGTCAACTTTCACCGTCAGCTTGCCAACCGTGAGCCAAGTTCCGTGCACGCAAACATGTACCAGGGCAGCACGAATGTAGACCTGCAAATGAGCTGCAATATGGAATTTGATGAAGCGGTGCACAGCCATTTTAATGTTTCTTTCAATGCCATTCCTCAGCAATCCACCCGTGTGATTGGTTCTGAAGGCCTGCTGGAAATTGAATTACCCTTTAACCCCCATGCCGCTGCAACTACTGCGATTCTGACGAAAAACGGCGAGATGAAAACGCTCAATTTTAAAGCGGAAAATGACTATGAAAAAATGGTTGCCCATTTTTATGAGCTGGTTATCCGCAGGGCAATCCCAAAATTCCCTCTTTCGGATGCCATTAATAATTTAATTGCCATGCAAGCTCTCTTAGAATCAGCCCGTAATGGGGGCTTGGTGGTAAAGTTATAGTATTACTATAAACGAGGTATGAATATGAGTGAAAACGATCAGGTTCCGGAAAGGAAAGCCAAGCGGCCAACTATACCTGTAAACCAGATTGGTCAGTTTTATCTGCCAACCTTATTGATTATCGGTCTGATTCTCTTGTTGCGCATTGCAACCACAAGCCCTGCTGCGGGCTCCATGATCGACATCCCGGGCGAAGAAATTCTGGATAAGGCTGTTGGTTATACCGTTTTGGCTTGTGAGCTTTTTGCTGTGCTTATTATTGGGTTGGCGGCAGTTCAAGCGCTTTTTAATTATTTTGGAGCAACCTTTAAACGTCAGCGCCTCACCCAGCAAATCAGTTCCACCGAGTCTATCCGCCTGCGCTTAGGTCACAAATTAAGCCTGGGTCTTGAATTTGCGGTAGCGGCGGATATTTTGCGTCTGGCAATATCGCCTTCCTTTGCGGACCTTTTGGTTCTTTTTGCCATTATTCTGCTGCGAATCTTGTTGAACTACTTCCTGGAGCATGATATTCATACCATTCGTGAATACAACTTGGTTCCTGAACTGACGGAGAATGAAGAAAACCTTGATGCCTACGGCCAAGAGGAAGCTTAAGAAAAAAGGCTGAACGCGCCCCCGCAAAAGACTTTCTAAGGTGTAAAATAAGAAACGGAAATCCCGCAGAATCTGCGGAAAGAATTTGCAATGGATACACAGAAAATTTTGAACAAGGTTTTATTGGCAGATAAAGCAGCTACCGATGCCTATCAGGCCTGCTTCTTGGAAGCAAAGCAAGCTTCCATACTTGCTCACAAAAAACTGAATGCGCTTTTGGAAAAAACAAAGTTGGAAGCTCAGGATGAAGTAGCCAGGCTCTGGGCAGAGTCTAAAACTCGCGTGGACAGGGCAATGGAAGAAGTGAAGGAAAACACAAATAATCAGGAAAGGTTAAATGATGCCAGTAAACGGGTAGAAGCGGTTGTGGAAGAGCTGATCCAAACGCTTCTCTCGCAAAAGCAATAAAGCCATCATGAGCAACGTCTCTGCTTATGGCCTGGTAAACGTTCATGTAAGAACAGCAATCGGCGAGCTGCTTAGCCCGGAAACCTGGAGCAAGCTAAGCCGCAGCAATGACTTCCAGACCTTTTTACAAAACCTCTCAGATACTGCCTATGGCAGCATTACGCTGGCCATTCCGGCGGAAAATCAAAACCCGCGTTTTTTTGCTTACGCCATCCGCAAAAGAATTCCTGAAAAATTTCAGGTGGTAGAAAAATCAGCTCCAAGCTCCGCAAAGGAGCTCTTCCGCCGAATTTTCCTGTTCTATGACCTGAACAACCTCAAGGTGATTTTACGGGGCATTCGGGCCGCAGACTCCTGGGATAAGCTTCGATATTTGCTTGCACCCATGGGTTCGTTTGCAAGCCTGCCATATCAAGCAATGGCTGGCCAGGGCTCGGTAGAAGGTGCCATTGAGCTTACCAAAGGCACCCATTTTTATAAAAGCCTTTCTCATGCAGTGCAGCGCTTTTCTCAGGAAGATTCACTCTTTCCCATTGAATTGCTTTTGGACTTGGACTATTGGCAAATGGTTTGGGAAAGTGTGCAAAACTTGAAAGGTGAAGATAAAAAGGATGCTGCCGTCATCATAGGGCAGATTCTGGATAAATATAACCTCATTTGGGCCGGCAGGTATTTTCTCTTCCACCATCTTCAGGAAGCTGAAATAATCAACTACACAATGGGCTTTGCCCCCCGTGTTCAAGACCGCCAAATCCGCCAGATCGCCGGCGGAACCGATGTTTCTGAACTGGCAGAGAGCCTCTACCCGGAGCTTAAAGGCAAAGTTGACTCAAACCTCAGCGATGCAGACAAGCTTGCTCGGTGGGAAGTGGAACTTGACCGCCATTTTGCCAGACGCTGCCGCCAGTTTTTTGTGGGAAACCCCTTTCATTTAGGGCCAAGCCTGGCTTATTTATTTCTTTTGGAATACGAGATAAGAGACCTGACTCTGCTCGCTGAAGCGAAAACCCTGAATGTGCCCAGAGAAAGGTACATGCCTTTTCTCATCAATGAGATTAAGGCTTAAAGGAAGGTTGGAGGAATAATGGGCGCGTTGCAAGCTGAAAAAATGACACGTGTGGAAATTGAGTTTCCGCAAAAACGTTTGGATGAAGTAACCAGAATTCTGGCCTCTGACGGTGCTTTTCAAATTGAAGACCTGAGCTCTTTAAACATGCGCAAGGAAAACAAGTTTGATGATGAACTCTTGGAACGCAGCGCGCAATTCGCAAAGTTGGAAGTTGACTTGAAGAAAAGTATGGAGCAGCTGAAGATTAAGCCCAGCCGCATTCCAAATTCCGCGCTGACAGCAGTAAGCGACCCTGCCATCCTCAAAGAAAGCCATGACAAAATTCAGCAAGAAATCTCGGCTTTGGATGCCAAACTGGTTGAAATTGATGAGAAGCTGACCACCGAAAAGAACTATCTCAATATCACTTCCCCCTTTGAAGACCTGGATATTGATTTCAGCTCCATCCGCAACCGCCGTTACATTTACTCCATTTTAGGTATTATGCCGGTTGATAAAGTCAAACGCTTTGAAGACAGCCTTGCCAAAATCCCGCATGTTGTTTTGCCGCTGCATAAGGATACTGAAAAAGCGACTGTCTTGCTGCTTGGCCCCCACCAGCAACGCGATTTTTTGTTGCATGCCGCTCGCAGTGCCTATCTAAACAGCCTGGATTTGCCGGATAGTTTTGAAGGTACGCCAAAAGAAATTATTAGCCGTGCCAGGGCCAATATTGCGGCATTAGAGCATGAACAAAAAGACGGCCAAACCAGATTGGAAGCATTGCGCTCTCAGGAAACAGGTACCCTTAACCAGCTTTACTGGCAGGTGAGGTTAAGCCGCATGATGTATGAAATTATCGGACGTTTTGGCAAGCTCAAGAACGACTATCTAGTAGCGGGCTGGGTGCCCGAGCGCATTCAAAAGCAATTAGCCAAAAAAGTTGATGAGCTGGGGGAAGATGTGATTGTAAATCTGCTGCCGGATAACGATTTGGATAGCAGCCTTTTGCCTCCGGTTGCCTTGCATCACCCTGCTGAGCTCTTGGGTTTTCAAAAACTGGTAACCACCTATTCCATGCCGGGCTATCGTGAAATTGACCCTACGGTGATTATCGCGGTGCTTTTTCCGCTTCTTTTTGGGGCCATGTTTGGAGATTTGGGGCAAGGTGTTTTGCTGGCTCTGGCCGGTTTCTTGATTTTTCGCTCAAAATCATCCAGGTTCCAACGCTTTAAGGCTTTGGGGCCGGTCATTGTGCTCAGCGGCCTTTCGGCAGCTATTTTTGGCTGGTTATACGGCAGTTTTTTTGGTTTTGAAGAAGTCATTGCCCCGTTATGGAAACACCCCATCAACCATATTATGGATATTTTGATCATTACATTTTCCGGAGGAGCGCTTATCCTTACTCTGGCAAACCTCCTTTCTATTCTGAACGACCTCAGGCAGAAAGACTGGGCGCATGCCTTTTTCAGCGGCAAGGGGCTGGCCGGCCTGCTTCTGTACTGGTCGCTCTTGCTGGTCATTATCCAATCTATGCTCAAGCGCAGTTTTGTTTCATTTGTGATTCTGGAAGCGCTGATTGTGCTCTGCCTGCTGTTTATTCTGGCAGCGGATGCCTTGGGCAGGCTGATAACGCGCAAACGCCCAGTTTTTGAAGGCGGCTTTTTTCTGTACTTTATTACGGCCTTCTTTGAGCTCTTTGAGACCCTGCTTGGTTTTCTTTCCAACTCCCTTTCTTTTGTGCGGGTTGGCGCATTTGCGGTAGCTCATGCAGGCTTAAGCAGTGTTTTTATGCTGCTGGCAGAAATGGTAAGCCCTAATAAGGGCCTGGCTTTCTGGCTGGTGATTGTTTTTGGCAACCTCTTTATTATCGGTTTTGAGGGCATGATTGTCAGCATTCAAACCCTGCGTTTGCAATACTATGAATTTTTTAGCAAGTTTTTCAAGGGAGGCGGTTTGCGCTATAAACCGCTCACTTTCAATAACAATCCAAGGCAAGGAGTTTAATAATGTCCCCATTTAAATATCTTTTTATTCTTTTAATCGGCCTCATTCCGCTGATTCCGGCAGTGATTTTCTTCATCCGCCGCAAGCGCCACGGCCTGAATAGCGCCAGTAAGGGCCTTTTTATCAGCCTGAGCGGCATCAACGTCATCGTGGGGTTGGCGGCTTTTGCCCTGGGCATTCTCTGGCTTTTCACCCCTCAAACCGTGCAGGCAGCGGGTTTGGTGGCTTCAACGGCGGCAGATCCTTATGCATCGCTGGCTGCCGCTCTTTCAACAGGTATCTCGGCCATTTCAGCAGGTATTGCGGTTGGCAATACGGGTTCTGCGGCGCTGGGTACCATTGCCGAAAAACCGGAACTTTTTGGCCAGGCGCTTATTTTTGTGGGCCTTGCTGAAGGTATCGCAATCTACGGTTTGCTTATTTCTTTCATCATTCTGAACAGGTAAGCTTGAAAATTCGGGTGATTGGGCATCTTCAGGCTGTGCAGGGTTTTGCTCTGGTTGGCCTTTCCGGTGTAAGGGCCGGAACGGAGGCAGAGGTTAATCAGGCGCTGGATGAGGCCTTGGCAGATATGGAAACGGGCATCATCATGCTTACCAGTGATGCGGCAGACTTAATTCGCAGGCGTTTTATTAGCTTGCAGTCCCGCGGGGAACCGCCTGAACTTTTGGAGATCCCCGGACCGGGCGCGGGCAGCAGCGGGCTGAATGCCATGCGTGCTCTGGTGCAGGAAGCTATCGGCGTGCGGCCCGCAGGAAAGAATTGATATGGAACTTTTAAGTGGAAAAGATTTTGCGTCTGAAGAAAACCTTGCGGAACTTTGCAGGCAGATTGAAGTGGAATCAGAAGCCGATTGCGCCGAACTGCATAAGGCTGCCGCCGAACAGGAAGCGGCCATTCTGGCAAGCAGCCAGGAACAGGCTGATAAACTGCGCAAAAAAATTCTTGATTCTGCCGGCGCAGCCATCGCAGACTTTGAACGTTCCGGCTTTGCTGAGGTGAACTTGAAGGCAAAACATCGCTGGCTTGAATCGCGTGAGGCCCTGCTCAATCAGGTGCGCGAAGCGCTTTTTGCGCGTTTTGATGAGGTTCTGAAGCAGGAAGCCTATGCTGAAGCTTTGCCCGGTTTTATCCTTGAAGCCTCAAACGCGCTGGCTTCAAAAACGCTGATTGTTCGGGCAGACCCTGCCACCCAGGCCTTGCTTAGCCCGGGCTTGCTGGATTCCACGGCAAAAAAATATCAGCTTTCGCTAACGCGTGGCAATGACCTTAATGCCGGGCATGGCATTATCGCATTCACCCCGGATGGCCGTCGGCTTTTTGATAACACGCTGGAAGCCCGTTATGAACGCAATAAGACACAATTGCGCAACCTTGCCGCGCACAAACTTTTTGAGGGGCAGGAATGAACGAAAAAGTAGGCAGCATTTCATTGATTAATGGCCCGGTGCTGAAAGCCAAAGGGCTCAAGACCGTCCAAATGGGCGAGTTGCTTGGCGTGGGGGATGCCCAATTGGTCGGCGAAGTGATTGGCATGGATGAAGGCGTTCTGACGATTCAGGTTTATGAAGAAACCAGCGGCCTCAGGCCGGGCGCTCCTGTTTATGGTACGGGCGCGCCGCTTTCTGTGGAGCTTGGCCCCGGCATTCTTAAGGGAATCTTTGATGGCATTGAGCGTCCCTTGCCTGTCATTGAAGCCCAATTTGGCGACTTTATCGGCAGGGGCATGAAAGTTCCCTCTCTGGACAGGGAAAAGAAATGGCACTTTGTACCCACGGCTGTCCTTAACACGCAATATGCCGGCACTGCCATTTTGGGTGAAGTGCAGGAAACGGAAATCATTAAGCATAAGATTATGGTTCCGCTGGGAATGCAGGGCCAGCTCACCTGGCTGGCACCCGAAGGGGATTACAGCATCGCGGAAACTATTGCCCGCCTTAAAACGGAAGAAGGCGAGCACCCTCTTAGCATGGTTCAGCGTTGGCCAGTGCGTATGCCGCGGCCTGTTAAGCAGCAGCTTGACAAAAACACTCCCCTCATTACCGGTCAACGGGTTTTGGATTCGTTCTTTCCGATTGTGAAAGGCGGCTGTGCGGCTATCCCTGGCGGGTTTGGAACGGGCAAAACCGTTACCCAGCATCAGATTGCCAAATGGGCGGATGCAGACCTGGTGGTTTACGTCGGCTGCGGTGAACGCGGCAACGAGATTACCGAGGTGCTTCAAGAATTTCCCAAGCTTATTGACCCGCGCTCCGGGCATGCCCTGATGGAGCGTACCGTCATTATTGCCAACACTTCCAATATGCAGGTGGCCGCGCGTGATGCCAGCATTTACACCGGCATTACCATTGCCGAATACTACCGCGACATGGGCTACAACGTTGCCCTGATGGCCGATTCAACCTCCCGCTGGGCGGAAGCCATGCGCGAAATTTCTGGCCGCCTGGAAGAAATGCCCGCTCAGGAAGGCTACCCGGCTTACCTTTCTTCCCGTCTGGCTGAGTTTTACGAAAGGGCAGGCTTGGTAGAAACGCTCAACGGCGCCAAAGGCTCGGTTACCCTTATCGGTGCGGTCTCGCCGCCCGGGGGAGACTTTTCTGAGCCTGTTACGCAATTGACCAAACAATACACCCGCGTTTTTTGGGCTTTGGATAAGGTTCTTGCCTCGGCGCGGCACTTTCCCTCCATTAACTGGCTGAGTTCCTACAGCGATTATGTGCAGTCTGTAGCGGACTGGTGGCTCAATGAGACCCATACCGATTGGCAGGAAAAGCGTGCAGCTGCCATGTCCTTGCTGACGGAAGAAGATCACCTGAACCAGATTGTGCATTTGGTTGGCCCGGATGCCCTGCCTGATGAGCAGCGCCTGGTGCTGACCACCTCCCGGTTACTGCGCGAAGGCTTTTTGCAGCAGAGCGCGCTTGACCAGGTGGATACCTACGCTTCACCCGAAAAGCAAATGTCCATGCTCTCTTTGATTCTGCGTTTTCACGAACGCGCTTTACGCATTGTCAAAAAGGGTGCTGTCATTGGCGATGTGGAGCAAACACCCATTGTTCACTCCCTGCTGGTGATGAAAAATGAAGTGCCTAACAACCAGTTGGAGCGTTTTCAGGAAATTGGGCAAGAGCTTGAAAGCCAGTTGGATGCGCTGGAGGTGAAGTATTAATGGATAACTTAGAGGATATCGGCGGTAAAGAAGTACTGGGTATCTCAAAAGTAGAAGGCCCCCTGCTGATTGTAAAAGGCATGGGTTCAGTCGCCTATGATGAGATTGTAGAGGTTAGAGATACCCGCGGTCAGACGCGTTATGGAAAAGTGCTGGAAGTCGCCGAAGATTTTGCGGTAATTGAAGTTTTTTCCGGTACCACAGGGCTTTCTTTGGACGGCACAAATGTACGATTTATGGGCCGTTCCCTGGAGATTCCTGTTTCAGAAGAAATGCTGGGGCGCGTCTTTAACAGCCTTGGCCAACCTATTGACGGCTTCCCGGAGCCTTTGGCAAAAAAAATGGCAGATATCAACGGGCAGGTCATCAATCCTTCTGCGCGCATCTATCCCGAAGAATATCTGCAAACCGGTATTTCCGTTATCGACTGTATGAATACCCTGATTATTGGCCAAAAGTTGCCTATTTTCAGCGGGGCAGGTTTGCCGCATGATCAGTTGGCCGCTCAAATTGTGCGTCAAGCCCAGATTGGCCTTTCGGCAGATGAGGATGAGAATTCGCCGGAAAACCTTGCCAAAGCCAGACAGAACTTCAGTATTATTTTTGCTGCAATGGGCATCAAACACGATGTGGCCGCCTTCTTCCGCCAGGAATTTACTCGCAGCGGCGCGCTCGGCCGTGTGGCCATGTTCCTTAATGTGGCGGATGATCCGGCTATTGAGCGCTTGCTTATTCCCCGCGCGGCTCTTACGCTGGCGGAATATCTCGCCTTTGAATGCAGCCAGCAGGTGCTGGTGGTGATGCTGGATATGACCAACTATTGTGAGGCGTTGCGCCAGATTTCCAACAAACGCGGTGAAGTGCCTGCCCGTAAAGGCTTCCCCGGTTACATGTACAGCGATCTGGCCTCGCTTTATGAACGTACCGGGCGCATCAAAAAAAGCTTGGGTGCCATTACTCAGATTCCAGTGCTTACCATGCCCAATGATGATATTACCCATCCCATCCCCGATCTTTCAGGCTATATCACCGAGGGGCAGATTGTTTTGGGCAGAAACCTCTATCAGCAGAATATTTATCCGCCTATTAATGTGCTCCCTTCGCTCAGCCGCCTGATGAAGGATGGTATCGGCAAGGGCAAAACCCGGGCAGACCATCCTCACCTTTCTTCCCAGCTTTACGCGCTTTATGCGCATGTGCAGGATGTGCGTTCGCTGGCTTCAGTGATTGGTGAAGATGAATTGAGTAAAATTGACCAGCAGTATCTGGCATTTGGGCGCGCTTTTGAAGAGCGTTTTCTGAAACAGGATTATGCGGAAAACCGAAGCATCACTCAAACCCTTAACATCGGCTGGGACTTGGTTTCAATGCTCCCCCGTACAGAACTGCTGCGCTTGAGCAAGGCAGAGTTGGACCAGTATTACAAGCCGGCCGCATGATCATCCATAACATTGCCCCTACCCGCAGTAACCTTCTGCGTCTGAAAGACTCTTTGCGTTTTGCCAAAGAGGGCTATGCGATTCTGGATAAGAAGCGTGAAGTGCTTACTGTGGAGTTGATGAAACGCGTCGGCCAGGTGGAGATGCTGCAAAAAAAGACAGACCTCCTTTTGGCGCAGGCTTACCAGGCCCTTGAAACGGCCAGGCTCACCATGGGGCGCGAGAAAATGGAATGGGCGGCTGTTTCCGTAAAGGGCAGCATAGAAGTGAAAATACTCAATCGCGGTATGATGGGCGTTCCTCTCCCTGAAATTGAAGCCTATGGGGTTAATCCTGATCTCACTTACAGCATGGGTGGCACATCTGTCGCTTTGGATCTGACCCGCGAAGCCTTTGCAAAAGTGCTGGATGAAGTGCCGGAACTGACCATGCTGCAGGTTTCCGTTTCCCGTTTGGCACGTGAGCTCAAAAAAACGCAGCGCAGGGTGAATGCCCTGGAGCGTATATTTATTCCAAACTATCAAGATACCATCCACTTTATTGAAGAAAACCTGGAAGAGCAAGACCGGGAAGAAATCTTCCGCCTGCAGTGGTTGAAAAAGAAAAAAGAAGAAACCGCCCCTGAATAAAAAAACGCCCCGAACTCGGGGCGTTTTGCTTAGATGCCTGATTAGGGCGTGGGGGTGCTTGTGCGCGTAGGTGTAGCAGTGGGTACCGGGGTAACCAAATGCACAGGCACTTTAAGAATCTGGTCAACCTTGAGGGCGGTATCCGCGGTGATCGTGGGCAGACCCTGATTGAGCAGATACTTATTCGTTTCAGCGATAATGCGGTCGATGGTTGAAAGGTAGTAGTCCGCAATGGTTTTCAGGCTGGCGCCTGGTTCGGCCCGAATTTCAATAACGGTTCCAGGGCGAATATCAGTTGGCAAGGGTGTTTCAGTAGGCATTGGCATACCGGGCGGCGGAATCTTGACGGTTTGGCCAATGCGCACGATACAGTCTGTCATATTATTGACCTGATAGAAAAGCTGCAAAGTGGTTTTGAACTTCTCTACAATATCGTAACAAGAGGTAAAGTCCGGAGGAATCACATAATCAAATGGTTCACTGGGCGTGGGTGTGGTGGTAATGGTTGGTGTTTCCGTAGCTGTCGGTGTTCGGCTGGGGATTTCTGTTGGGGTAACCGGGGTAGCCGTAGCTGTTGCTGTGGGGGTAGGTGTTTTGGTCGCAAAAATAGGCCAGGCGCCGCCGCCAAGCTTGCCGAAGCCCCAAAGGCCAACAAGCACTAAACCAGCTAAAATCAGCAAACCCATAAGAATAAAAACGAAAGTGCGCCCGCTTTGGCGCTTCTTACGATAGGATGAAAGTAAGCTGCTTGATTTCTTTTTTGCCATACGTCACAATCCTTTCGAGACGGCACAAATTTCAATTAACTGCATAATAAACGTGCAATCAGCGTTTCGTCAAGTATAACACGAGCTAAAAATCATGTTTTTGTACGTTCAAAATTGATTTTATAAAAAGCGCTTTAGTTTTCTGTGCGCCGCACCACACCCGATTGCCAGGCCAGCACGGCAGCCTGCGTGCGGTCTGCCAGATGCAGCTTGCTGAGAATGTTCGTGATGTGTGATTTCACCGTCTTCTCGCTGATGAATAGAGTCTCGGCAATCTCCAGATTCGATTTGCCCGCTGCTACCTGCTGCAAAACCTCCAGTTCGCGGTCTGTCAGTTCGGAGAAGGGGTTGGTGGCCTCTAATAGCTTGCCGCCGTGCAGTTCCTTCATCAGGCGCGCGGCCACCCTGGGGTTAAGCACGGCTTCGTGTGCGTAAGCTCGGCGGATGGCTTCCGCAAGGTCGTCAGGGTCAATATCCTTTAAAAGGTAAGAAAGGGCGCCGGCGCGGATGGCAGGGAAAATGTTTTCATCATCGTGATAGGAGGTCAGCACAATCACTTCTGTAGAGGGGCTAAAGCTCTTAATCTGCCGGGTGGCCTCCACTCCGTCCATCCCCGGCATCAGCAGGTCCATCAGCACCACATCGGGCGCCAGGGTTTTTGTTTGTTCAATTGCCTCCTGCCCGTTGCTGGCCTCGCCAATCACTTTAATATCCGGGGTGGTGGCAAAAAAGGTTTTCAGGCCCATGCGAACCATGGCATGATCATCTGTAATTAAGATTTGAATGGTACCTTCACGCATTTTCATTTATGCCTTTCGGTTGGCCGGCAGCGGCAAGACCACGCGCAGGGCTGTGCCCTGGCCGGGCTGGCTGTTGATTAAAATTTGTCCGTAAAGTTCTTCGGCGCGCTGCTTCATATTGTTCAGTCCATAGCCCCTAATGGCTTCGTCTTCTGCTGTAAAGCCTTCGCCGTTATCCTGAATAACCATGTCCACAAAGGTGGGTTCATAAGTGAGCTTAAGCTTCACCTGGCTGGCATGGGCATGCCTGGCAATGTTTGAAAAAGCTTCCTGCATGATGCGGTAAAGGCTTTGTTCGCGGTCGAGCCCCACCCCAAACGCATTGCTGATTTCAACTTCTACCGGAATGCGATTCTGTTTGCTCCAGTCCTCACAAAACTGGCGGATGGCTGTGCCCAAGCCGATTCCATTCATTTGCACAGGTTTGAGCTCATTAATCAAACTGCCCAACTCTTCCTGCGAACTTTTAAGCAGCCTTTCCGCTTCAGCCAGGTAGCTGCCTGCCTGCACAGGGTCCTTTGCAATCATCTTGCTGGCTGCTCTTATCTGCATCAGGGTGGCAAAATTTTGCTGCTTTACAGTGTCGTGCAGCTCTCTGGCAAGACGGTTGCGCTCTTCAACTGCGGCTAATTGCTGTTGGCTTTGCAGGGCGGTTTGGGTGCGTTCTGCCATGCCTCTCAGCTTGCGGGTAAGAATGCCCACCTCATCGTTGGATTTATCCATAGGGAAGGTATCCAAATTGCCCGCGTCCCACGCATCAGCAGCCTGGCTCAGCTTTTTCATGCGCCTTGAAAATCCACCGGAGACCATCCAGCCAAAAAGTGCGCCAAAGGGAATCGTCAGCACCATCAGCAGCAGGATAACAGCAACTACCAGTGGGGTATAGGGCATTAGGTTTTCTATCTTGCGTGGTTGTTCCGGCAAAAGCGTTAGAAGTACCACGGCCTTTATTTCCGTACCATCCTTTGCCATGATTGGGATGGCTATGCGGTAATGGCCTTGCATATCTCGCTGATAGTAGTGTTCAATGGGTTCGCCCATCCCTAAAAAAGCGGTCTTGACGGATTTATCCTCATACGATTTCTCATCCGGCTTGTAAGTGGAGCCTATCGCACAGGCTTTTTGAGGGCAGAATGCGGCAAGAATTTTGTATTGCGCGTCAATTATTAAGGCGTCTGCATCCGGCTGGATGATTGCTGCTCCGGCATCAAAGGCATTTACGGGCTCAAGGCTGGCATGTCCATTGGCTACATAATTCTCCAGCCAGCTTTGCAGGCTGGCTGGGTTGTCATTTTTGCTATGAAGGTATTGGGATGCCTTACTGTTGGTGATAATAAGAGCGTCACTGAAATACTCGTTCCCATTAAGCTGGCTGCTCCGATAAAACACCAAACCAATTACCATGAGAAACATAATGATAAGGCTGAGGCCTAAGGCGGTAACAAATGTATAGGCAAGGGTGGTCTTGCCGCGTAAGCTTTTAAAAAAGGGTGCCTGCATCTTTTATTCCCTGTCAGAAAGCACTACAAGCGGTGAAACCTGAAGCGGTTTGCGGGCCACAGCCGCAACAATAAGGAGCGTTGAGGCAATGCTGAACAGCGCAAGCAAGACCACGGAGAGCCAATTGAGGCTGAAGATTGCGGCAGCGTAAGGGAAAGTACGCTTAAGCAAAAGGATATAGAGGCCAACAAGCCCGAGTGCGCTCAAAAGTGAAACCATGGCAATGATAAGGTATTCTACCATCAAGGTTTTAAGCAAATGCCACTGAGAATACCCAATCGCCTTTTGCACTCCCATTTCATAACGCCGCGAAAGCAGGGTAAGGCTTACAGAATTGGCAATGAGAACCAGCCCTGCCATGAAGGCCAGCCCTGCCATGGCAAAGCCAAGCACAGCTATATTTCTGTTGTTGTCTAAATTGCGGTTGGCGCGTTCTATCAGGTTTATTGCAATGGCAGAGCTTGAAATCCAGTCAAATTTGCTGGTAACCTTTTCCAGGTTCTCCGGCCCAATTTCCATAAATACGGCTATTTGGTCCGGTTCTACAAGCGATCTGAAATAGCTTGTGCTCATCAAAGGGCCGGAATTTATTTCGAATTGTTCATCCGGGCTTACTCTGTAATGGCCTATAATGGGCAGACTTTTTTCTAAACCATCCTTAAATCTGACTACAACACGGTCTCCTTCCCCATACTTCGTGAACTGTTGAACATAAACGCCGTCTTTTGAGCCAAAATCCTGATCATCCAAGAAGTATTCAGCGGGCTTGTCCCTCCCAATCAAAATGGGTGAAAGATCCTCTTCCGGTTCCGAACTTAGTGTTACCGAATCTACAGCGGCCTTGTATCCCAGCGTAAGATTGTAAGGTTTTGCGGTTTTTACTGCGGCTAACACTTCATTTTCTGCTTTGGCCGGTGCAAGGATGACCATATTTGCGCCGTGCCAGCTCTTGCCGGCCTCTGTACTGATGCGGCTGCCACTTTTCATGGCGGTGATGGAAAAATAGCTGATGAGCACGCCAATAAAAAGGGCTACTGCGGCCAGAATGGGGGTAAGCCCGCTGCTGCGCAGCTGTTTTTTGGAAAGCGTCAGGCTGCGGTCCAAGCCAAGCGGCAACAGGGCGCTGAAGAGCAGGATAAGGAGTTTCAACACCAAGCCCACGATTCCCAGGCTTAGCAAAGAAACTGCAATGGCCAGCAATCCCATAAGGGGGGATTGCATCACCCAGGCGCTTAATAGGTAAAAAGCTGCAAAAAGTGCCAAAAACAGCGGTAGCGACTTGGCCTTTTCAGCAGCGGCAAGATTTGATGTTTCATCCCTTAAAATGGATGCCGGGCTCACATTTTCCACCCTCCAGATGGCCCAAAGAGCGAATACCAGCGTAGTAAGAAGACCAATGAGCACCCCAAACAGAATCACTTGCGGGTAAATGCGTGAGTTAATGAGCATGGTGGAGGTATTAATGAAGAGTTGGGCCATCCATTTGGAAAGCAGCACCCCTAGCCCGGCGCCTGTTAGGCTGCCCACAAGGCCGATGATGCCGGCTTCATAAAGGAAAAGCAATCTGGTTTGTGCATTGCTGTATCCCAGCATTTTCCAGGTAGCTATTTCTCTTTTTCGGCGGCTCAAAAGCACCTGCATGGTATTGGCAACGCCTATGCCGGCAACAAGCAGCCCTAAAAGACCGCTGCCCCTTAAAAGCAGGCTCATCGAATCGCGCGTAAGCTGCTGGCTGGCTGCCATGCCTGGGGCATCAAAGGCCAACCAGCCATTTTCTTTCAGTTTTTCCATGGCCTCCGGAATACGGCCTGATCTTGCCAGCATGGTATTTAACGCGGCCTTGCCATTGGCCAGTTTATCAGCCGTTTCGTGCGAGTAATACAGCTTATTGCCCTGATGATTGGGCGTATCGGTCAGAATACCCGCAACTTTCACTTCTACAGGCTGGCCAACCCCTAATAAGGCTAATACCAAATGGTCTCCTGCCTTAATTTTATGTTTTGCGGCCAAATCAATCGTTAAAAACAGGGTTTCAGGCTCCTTAAGCAGCATGTTAGGGTTAGCTGCTGTCTGTCCCTGCAAGGTAATGCCGCCGCGCATCGGGTAGTTGCTTAGGTCAATCCCCAAGCCGGCTGCTGGGTAATGCCAACTTTGCTCATCGGGTTTACGAAACACGATGTCTTGCGAATAGGCAATCAGTGTGTAGTCTTCTAAGAAGCCTTCCGCTTTCCATGTTTCCAAATCTTTAAATTCTTTATCAGAAAAGCTGGGTTCTGAGCGTGTTGCGGTAATATCTCCGCCTACCAAAAGCGCCGGTTCCAGCACAAAAGCCTGTTCCAGTGAGCGCGAAACATTGGTGAGAGAAACCAAGGATAAAACCCCAAAGCTGATGCAAAGAAAGGCGATAGCGATGCGGTCGCCTCCGCGTTTGAGGTTCTTGAGTGCCATCATGAGGAAGGGCTGCATCATGACCTCACCTGGTTCACAGAGGGGTTGATAGGCTCGGCGTGGAATTGGGAAGAGCTGGCATTCAAAACCATATTTTCCACCAGCCGCCCGTCATATAGGTGCAGTTGGCGGTCTGCCATCGCGGCGATGCGCGAATCATGCGTTACCATCACCAGGCTAAGCCCCAGGGTTTTGCGCAGGTCTTTAAGCATTTCAAGCACCTGATTTCCGGTAGCCGCATCAAGATTGCCGGTAGGTTCATCCGCAAAAAGCACTTTAGGCTCTGTTACCAGGGCTCGGGCAATTGCCACACGCTGCTGCTCTCCGCCGGAAAGTTGGTGAGGCAGATTATTCAAGCGATTGCCCAAACCTACCCAGCCCAGCATTTCTGTGGCTTTGGCTGTAATATTTTTGATATCCCTGCGGATATAGAGCGGAGCGCACACATTCTCAAGCGCGGTGAGGTTGTTAAGCAGAAAAAACTGCTGAAAAACTACCCCAACCTTGCGGTTGCGCACCTTTGCCAGTTTCCCTTCTGATAGACTGCTTATCTCCTGCCCGTCAAGGTTTACCCGCCCTTTGCTGGGCCGGTCAATACCTGAAAGCAAACCAAGGAGGGTTGTTTTGCCGGAACCGCTTGGCCCAACAAGAGAAACCCATTCCCCTTCTTCAATTTGCAGGTTGATTTTGTGCAGAATGGGGAATACCTTTTCCCCATTGGAAAGGTTTTTATACAGGTCCTGGGCTTCCAGGATGATGGGATTGTTCATGCAGACACCTCTTTTCAGTTTTCCATACAAGTGTAGAGGCGCTTGCAGAATGGCGCATCAGCCGCGGGTCTTATTTTGACTTGGACTGGGGTTGGAAATAAGCAAAAACGAATTTATTGAACGCTTAGATCGGCTGGAATAACGTGGATAACCTTTTGCAAATCAGCAAGGGGCATTTCTACCTGATGGCCAATTTTGCCGGCACTGATGACAATGGTTTTCAAGATGATGGCAAGTTCATCAATGAAGGTTGGAAAGGTCTTTCTCATCCCTATAGGGGAGCAGCCGCCGTGTACATAACCGGTAAGGGTTAAAAGATCTTTGCTTTTCAGCATCTCAATCGACTTTTCTCCGCAAACCTGAGCCGCCTTTTTCATGTCAAGGTTGGCAGAAGCTGGAATCATGAATACATAATGCCTGCCTGATTTTCCGGTGGTAACCAAAGTCTTAAATATTGTTTCGGGGTCTTTTCCAAGCAAACGGGCAACCTCGAGCCCGCTGGCTGCTTCGCTGGTTTCATATTCGTGGTTCTGGTAGGTGATGCCGGCGCTATCCAAAATGCGCATGGCTGTCGTTTTTTCCTGCATGGCTTGAGCTCCAGATAAATTAAATGGTTGTTCGGCTTATTTTAACCCTTTTGCAGTGGATAACTGCCAAAGCCCAGCCATTATTTGGGTTCTTTTTTCTTCAAGGCTGGCTTGGCGGGCGTTTTGCAGGCGCGCTGGTGGTGATCCAGCACATACTGGTGCAAAAACTGACCTGTATAGCTCTTGTGGTTCGCGCAGATTTCTTCGGGCGTGCCTTCTGCCACCAATTCGCCACCGCGGATGCCGCCATCCGGGCCGAGGTCAATCAGCCAGTCAGCCACTTTGATGATATCAAGGTTGTGCTCAATAATCAGCACGCTGTTTCCGGCATCCACCAGCGACTGCAGCACCTCAATCAGGCGGTGCACATCCGCAGCGTGCAAACCCACCGACGGCTCATCCAAAACATAAATGGTTTTGCCGGTAGCCCGCCGCGAAAGTTCTTTTGAAAGCTTTACCCGCTGCGCTTCCCCGCCTGAAAGGGTGGTAGAAGACTGCCCAAGGCGAATATAACCCAGGCCTACATCCATAAGGGTCTGCAATTTGCGTTGGATGTTGGGAAAAGCCGCAAAAAATTCGATGGCTTGCTCTACTGTCATATCCAGTACTTCGGCTATGTTTTTGTTTTTATAACGAACCTGCAGCGTTTCGTGGTTGTAGCGGCTACCGTGGCAGACTTCGCAGGGCACGTACACATCCGGCAGAAACTGCATTTCAATGCGCAGTTCGCCTTGCCCCTGGCAGGATTCACAGCGCCCGCCTTTAACGTTGAAAGAGAAACGCCCCTTGCTGTAGCCGCGTATTTTTGAATCGGGCAGGTTGGCAAAGAGGTCGCGGATTTCATCAAAAAGCCCGATATAGGTAGCCGGATTGGAACGCGGTGTGCGCCCAATGGGCGACTGATCGATATTGATAATCTTATCCAGGTTTTCTGCCCCTTCAATGCGCTCATACTTGCCCACGGGGGTGTGCGCCCCCATCAATTGCCGGGCCAAAGCTCCGTAAAGGATATCCACCAGCAGGGTGGATTTGCCCGACCCTGAAACGCCGGTAATGCATACCAGCTTGCCGAGAGGAATATCCACGGAAAGATCTTTTAGGTTATTCTCTGAGGCATTCACAATGCGCAGCGAATGGCCGTTGCCTTCTCTGCGCTTTTCTGGGATAGGGACAAACTTTCTTCCGGAAAGATAGGCGCCGGTAATGGATTTTGGGTTTGCTTCAATCTCTGCCGGAATGCCCACCGCCACAATTTCACCGCCATGTTCACCTGCGCCGGGGCCCAAATCCACTACCCAGTCTGCGGAACGGATGGTGTCATCATCGTGTTCTACCACCAATACCGTATTACCTAGGTCGCGCAGGCCTTGCAAGGTCATCAGCAGCTTGTGGTTGTCGCGCGGATGCAGGCCAATCGAAGGTTCATCCAGCACATAAAGTACGCCCATCAGTTTGGAACCCACCTGCGTAGCCAGGCGTATGCGCTGTGCCTCGCCGCCCGAAAGGGTGGCCGCTGAGCGGTCAAGGGTCAGATAGTCCAGCCCAACATCCACCAAAAAGCCCAATCGCGCGCGAATTTCCCGTAAAATGCGCTCGGCGATGAGGCGCTCGCGGTTTGCCAGCGGGCTTTCTGCCGAAGCTAAATGATCCACCCAGTCCAGACTTTGCTGCACAGGCCAGGCAGTAACCTGAATGATGTTGGCATCATGGATGGTTACGCCAAGCGCTTCTTTGCGCAGGCGTTTGCCGCCGCATTCTGCGCAGGGTGTTTCCTTCATAAACTCACTGATGCGTGAACGAATCCAGTCGGAGTGTGTTTCCCGCCAGCGGCGCTCCAGATTGCCAATGATGCCTTCAAAAGAAGTGTTAAAACTGCTCTTGCGCCCGCTGCGGCCGGTATAATCCACCTTGATTTCTTTGCCGTTGGTGCCATAGAGAATTAAATCCAGCTGTTCTTTCTTCAGTTTCTTAACCGGCGTATCCAGGCTGAAGCCGGCGTGTTTCGCAACCGCTTGCACGGTCTGCCAGTAATAGCCGCCTTCTTCGCGGGGGCCGTTCCATTCAAGCACGGCAATGGCGCCCTGGTTAAAAGAAAGGCTCGCGTCAGGAATAAGCAGGTCCGGGTCAATTTGCAGCAGGCTGCCGAGGCCCTGGCAGCTGGGGCAGGCCCCGTGAGGGGTGTTGAACGAGAAGGTGCGCGGTTCAATTTCCAAAAGCAGAGAACCATGTTCAGGGCAGGCCAGATTTTCTGAAAAAGGAATGTCCAGGGGAGGCTCTGCAGAGATGTTTTGTACTGTCAGATAGCCATCCCCAAATTTGAGGGCGGTTTCAACTGAGTCAGTCAGGCGGGTGGTAAAAGCCAGGCGGTCAGCTTCGTTTTCCTGTTTGCTGATAATTACCCGGTCTACAACCGCTTCAATGGTATGCTTTTCATAGCGTTCAAGCTCGATTTTTTCATCAAGATTCGTGATCATGCCGTCCACTCTGGCACGGGTAAACCCCGATTTGCTGATGTCATCCAGCACAGCCTGATAGGTGCCTTTGCGGTCTCTTACAACGGGGGCCAGCAGAATAAGGCGTGTACCTTCGGGCATGGCAAGCAGAATATTCACGATTTCTTCCGCACTTTGTTTTTGCACCGGCCGCCCGCAGGTCGGGCAGTGGGGCATGCCCACCCGGGCAAAGAGCAGGCGCAGGTAATCATAAATTTCGGTAACCGTACCTACGGTAGAGCGTGGATTGTGCGATGTGGCTTTCTGGTCAATGGAAACAGCCGGCGAAAGCCCTTCAATCGAATCAACATCCGGTTTGTCCATCTGCCCAAGAAACATGCGCGCATAAGAGGAAAGCGATTCCACATAACGGCGCTGCCCCTCTGCAAATAT
>JAYFRD010000038.1:0-17335 GCA_034926255.1 Anaerolineaceae bacterium
CTCGAAGCTGCAAGTTTGAATTGCCGATCGTATTGTCTTTTGACCATCCTTGCTCCATTTATTGCTTAACTTTGTGTCCAATAAATGGTAGCACTTCATTCTTGTCTCTTAGCTCGTGTCCACTTTTTCGAGACCAGCCCATTATGCACTAAGGGGGTGTTCCGTGTTGCCCCATCTCCGATCGTCACAACAATACCTCTTTCCTCACATAGATCTGTTCATCAAATTACTACGTTAGACGTAGTAATTTGATGCTTTTTTTCTAACACAAGTGTCTTTCTTTGTCGCCAAAAAAGGGTTAGCGTTTATTTCCTCTCCCATTAAAATTGGGCGAGAACCATGTACACTTTATAAGGGGCGGGCTTAAAAGCTTCTGCCCGGCTGGTTCAGTCGGGCAGCATTTTCACCATCAAAGGGAGCGGCCAGCCTGCTAAGTAAGGTCTGCGCGGCCGCGGGCTTTAAGGGTTTCTACCATGCCCTTCACCTGGCTCACCTTATCGCGCCGGCAGACCAGAATCGCATCGGGGGTATCTACCACAATTAAATCTTCCAGGCCGATTCCCACTACCAGCTTATTATGGCACATCACCAGGCTGCCGTGCGAATCCAAAAGCATGGCCTGCCCGCGGGTGGCATTGCCGTTTTCATCCAAAGGCAAAAGGCCCATCAGGTTATCCCAACTGCCGATATCCACCCACTCAATCTGTACAGGAATAACACCAACGTGCTTCGCCCTTTCCATAATACCGTAGTCAATGGTCTGTTTGGGGATCCCGGGCCAAAGTTCCGCCATCAACTGCTCATAAGCCTTCTGCGATGGCCCCCCCTGCCCTGAACCTTGCTCGGACTGTTTCAAAGCATAATCTATGCGCATTAAGTCCCTGTGTAAATCCGGCATCAGTTCCGCAAACTGCGCAAGAATGGTGCTTACCTTCCAGATAAACATCCCGGAATTCCAGACGTAGCCGCCTTCGGCAAGCATTTTCTGGGCGGTTTCCAGTGGCGGTTTTTCCACAAAGTGATTCACCCGGTAGCTTTCAAAGCTGCCAAAGCAGCCCATGGGCTGCCCCTGCTGGATATAACCAAACTGGGTTGAAGGAGAGGTAGGCGTAATGCCGAGGGTTACCAGGCAGTCTTCCTGCCGGGCCAGCTTAAGCGCCGCAGCAATAACCTGGCGAAAGACCTGGGTATTGCCAATGTGATGATCAGCCGTCAGCACCGCCATAGCGGCGTTGGGGTCACGCTGGGCCAGGTGAATGGCAGCCAGGCCAATGGCCGGGGCGGTCCCACGGCCCTGCGGTTCTACAATAAAGTTTTCACTGGGGATTTCCGGAACCTGTTCTGCCAGAACCGGAATGTGCAAGGGGCCTGCCACCACCAGAATATGGGCAGGGTCAAAGAGCGGGGCAAGGCGTTCCACCGCAATCTGGAACATGGATTTATCTGCATAGAGCTGCAAGGCCGGTTTTGGCAAACGCTCGCGGGAAATCGGCCAAAGCCTGGTTCCCGCACCCCCTGCCATAATCAATGCATAATCCATCACTGCCTCCAGAATTTAACTTTTTTTAATTATAGCTTTAATTGCATGGGGGTCTTTTTGGCAGGCTGCTAAAAAGAACGCAACCAGAAAAGCAGCAAAAATAAAATGCCGCCAGTCTTTATCGCTTTTTGGCACAGCCCTCATAACCTGCCCGGCAATAAAAGCCCAGGCGATTCATGCATAGAACCGGGCAGCGTTTTTAGCCGCCGGTTGTGTTGCTGCGGTTCAGGTCTTCAAGCTGGTCTTTAAGTTCTTCAATCTCTTTGCGGGTCAAGGCTTTAGACTTTTCAAAGCCATCATCCTTGGCAGAGCTGACGATAGATTCCAAGGAGATTTCAGGTTCTTTTTTAGCCTGCTTTTTTGAGACGGTTTTCTTCGTGTTTTTCGCTGTCATTCTCCTGCTCCTTTTTCTAATAATAAACCCTTGCGGCCTTTTGGGGCAAGCTGGCCCTTAAGGTCATCAGCACGCAGCGGGCTGCAGTTTTATGCTCACTTTGTGTAATCGTCAAAGTAGCCCTGAATGTAAATAATCGGCGTTCCCTTATCACCAGAGCCAGAGGTAAGGTCGCAAAGCGAACCCAACAAGTCTGTTAACTGCCGGGGGGTAGTGCCCTGCGTATCCATCTGCCCAAGCAAGTTGGCATCCTTGGCACGGATGCGCTGCTGGATGGCAGTTTTGAGAGCGTCGCCGCTAAGGCCTCCAAATTCGTTATCCGCCAGGTACTTTAACTTCAATTCATTCGGGGTTCCCCGCAGCCCGGAGGTGAAACCGGGGCTGACCACAGGGTCTGCCAGTTCCCAAATTTTGCCAACCGGATCTTTGAAGGCACCATCGCCATAGACCATTACTTCAATCGTCTTGCCGGTGCGCTTTAACAGCTCGGCCTGGATGGCTTCCACCAGTGCCTGTGCGTTGCGCGGGAAGAGTTTAATCTTGTCTTCGCTGCTTTTATTGCTGCCCAAAAGACCAAACTCCGGGTTGTAACCTGAACCGTCTACCGGCGCATCCATGATCCGGTCCAAGGTGTAACAGACGGCCCCACGCGCCTTAAGCAGCCGGCAGGTGCGCGCGCGGGTGTGGATATCACAGGCCAGCACCTGCTGGGTGTGCTCCAAGATAGTCTCGGCACGATTGCTGAAAATGACTTCGCATTCCTTGCCCAGGTCTGTGACCAGACTGCTGTAATAGGTCACGTAGTCAATGGCAGTAAAGGGATGCAAGGGACTGCCGAATTTCTGGCGGTAGGTTTTAAGGTCAAGCGTGTCGCGCCAGGGGTCTACACCCGCCTGGTCGAGGGCATCCAGGCTAATCAGATGGTTGCCCACCTCATCGGAGGGGTAAGAAAGCATAAGGATGATGCGTTTAAAATGGGCACTGGCAATAGCACGCAGAATAATGGCAAAGCGGTTACGGCTGAGAATGGGAAAGATAACGCCCAACGTGTCACCGCTGAATTTACGGTCAAGGTCTTTGGCTACCTGGCTGATGGTGACATAATTGCCCTGCGCGCGGGCAACCACGCTTTCAGTAACAGCAACTACATCTTTACTGCCAATGCTGAGGTTTTCTTCGCGCCAAAAACGCTCTAAAAGGTCGGGGATGATCAGGCTGAGGTCGTCTCCCTGACGGAAGATCGGCGCACGCAAACCGCGTACTGTTGTACCAATGAGGCGTTCCATCATAGCTCCTGGAATCTGTTTTTCGGCAAGGGGATGCCCTGACAATTATACGTTAATCCGGGTAAATCGAGAATGTTTGGCCGGTTTTTTTGGGCGTTCTATCGCGGGGTGCTAGGCTGAAAGCCTTCGCCTCAACGGGCTTAATACCATCAATCCGTTGCGTGTTTGGGCCTCCTCTGCAAAGGTGTTGATCATTTTCCTGCGGCAGTTCGCCCAACCCCTTAAAGGCCAGATGCTTCGGAAAATCAACCCCCTCCTCTCGTCAACCTGAACGCAGTGAAGGGTCTGGCAGTTTCTACCACTCAAAAGCAAAGACCGGTTGCTTCGGCAAGGCCGCCGCAGCATAATAAGGAAAGGAGGGTCATGGGCCATGCAGGCAAAATTGTTTTGCCAGCCGCTTTCAGCCTCAAGAGATATGTGCCACAGGGCCATCCCAACAGGGCAGCCAGCCGGCAGACATGCCTAAGCTTTGGCAAACCGCCTCGGGCAGTTCACAGCTGCCGCAAAGGCCAACCCCGCAGCGCATAACGCCTTCAAAAGAAAGCTGTGCGGGCAGCCCCGCTTTTTTGGCCTCAGCCGCAACCGCCAGCAGCATACCGGTTGGTCCGCAGGCATAGATGGTGGAAGGCAGTTCCCAAATGAGAGCATTGCGCACCGATTCTGTCACAAGGCCGCGCGTTCCGCAGCTGCCATCTTCGGTGGCCAGGCGCACCGTAGCGCCCATCTGTGAAAATTCCTCGGCAAAAATAAGGGCATCTTGGGTTCGGGCCCCCAGGCAAACCGCCACATCATGGCCTAAAGCCAGGGCATCTGCCGCCAAAAAAGCCAGAGGCGCGGCCCCATACCCTCCGCCCACGAGCAGGTGAGACGTTCCGCAGAGGGTAAAACCGTGCCCAAGCGGCCCGCGCACCCAAAGGCGCTGGCCTTTGCCCAGCTTGCTGATGGCATGACTTACCGGGCCGACATCCGAAATGGTGAAAGCCAACGGGTTAGACCCGGCAATACTGAAGGGTTTTTCTCCCACTTCAGGCAGCCAAACCATGCAAAACTGCCCCGGCCTTGCCCCTTCCAAAGCGCGGTCCAGTACAAAAGTTTGGGTGTTGGGGTTTTCACGCCGCACGCTTTGTATCCGGCAAGCCATAAAAGAGCCTTCGGTTGGGTGACCTTGTGAGCAAGTATGATGGTTCAATTTTTTCTCCTCTTGCCTGCATGAGAAGGGGCCATTTTGGCCTTGCCTTCCGTTTGTATAGGATTTCTGAGTGGCCTTTAGCGCAAAACTTGAACAGCCTTCCGCCCCGCCTACGGGAGGGCTTTGCCGCGAAACGCGCCCAACGAAGCGTAATTCATTTCAGCCATGTAGGTTTGCAGCTGCTGGTTCAGCGTTCCGAAAATTTCTGCACCACCGTGGTATACCCCAGCCCCAACGCCAACTAAGGTAGCGCCCGCCAGAATGAATTCGGCGGCATCCAAACCCGTTGCCACACCGCCCATGGCAATAATGGGCAGCTTAACAACCTGGGCAATCTCATAGACGCAGCGCAGCGCAATGGGCTTCACCGGCGCACCGGAAAAACCGCCCGTCTTGTTCTTGAGAATGGGCTTGGCGGCATAGGCATCAATCATCATGGCCGGCACCGTATTGATGGCTGTGATGGCATCGGCCCCTTCGGCGGCAACGGCCCTGGCAATGGAGCGAATTTCGGCCACATTTGGTGAAAGCTTAACGGAAATGGGCAAACCCGTGCCTTCCAGAGCCTGCTTTACATAACGCACCACCTCTGCAGCGGTGTTGGGAAAGCCTGAAAAAGGGGTGCCGAATTCACTGCCCACATTCGGGCAAGAGATATTCACTTCTATCAGGTCCGGCTCCGCTTCCGCCACTATTTTGGCCGCTTCACCAAACTGCCGGGCGGTTGGGGCAAAAACCGAGGCAAAAAGCAGGCAGCCCTGCTTTGCCAGGCGTTCGCGCGCCGCTTGAAGCACCTTTACTTCTTCCTCCGCGCCCGGGTTGGTAAGCCCCACCGCATTGATAAAACCATCCTTCCAGGGCACGGCAATGGGGTTGGCATGGCCAGCGCGCGCTTCAGGCCCGCAGCTTTTGGCGGTAACAGCCCCTGCGCCCGCCAGAGCGCAGCGTTCTAAAAGGGCAGCACTGGTGCCAAGCACCCCACTTGCCAGCACAAAGGGGCTCTTCATTCTCTTGCCGAAAAAATCAAGTTCAAGTGTCATGGCAGTAATTCTATCAAAGGCTTCGTCTCTCAGGCCCATCAGTCTTCGGAATTGGAAGTGCAAAAGTTTCTCTTAGAGATCAACTTCATAAAAAAAGCAAGCCGCTTTGGCATTCCATCACCGCAGCGGCCGGGCCGCAAGCAAACACTGCCATTTCCCGTGGGGGAATCAATGCCATCCCCCCACGGGAAGGTGCACAAGGCCTATTAACTGAGGCGCCGGTGCCTGAACAAAACCAAAACCGCAAAAACCACAAAAATACCCAGGCCTGTGATGGCCAGGGGCGGCTCTACCCGCTCAAGCAAAAACCCCCAGAGGGTGTAAACAATGGCTACAAAAACGCTCTCAAAAAAACTGAACGCTGAAAGCATGGAAGCCCGAATGGAAGAGGGAATACCTTCCTGGCTGAAGTTATCGCTCACCACATAGGCCAGCTCTGCAAAGCCATCGATAAGCAGGTAAACAACAACGGCCACCCAGGGCAATCCGCTCAACTCAAAGAGAAGCAAGGCCAAACTGAGCCCCATCAGGCTTATCAAAACGCGATGCGGATCTTTTTTCTCCAAAAAAGAACCCGCAAACCAAACCAGGCCCGCGGCAAAAAAAGTGGCCAGGCCTTTGATAAGCGCCACCTCATTTGCGGCAAAACCATGAAAGTCCAGCAGCAGCTGGTTATAAATCGAAAAAGGCGTGTTGAAAGCCCCATAGAGGCCAATGCCCACCATAAACAGGATAAGCAGCCTGCTTTTGCGTTCTTTCATAAAGTAGTTCAATGCCTGGCGCATACTGTTCTTTTGCAGCATGCGCTCCGCATCTGAAACCTCACGGTTTTCACCCAGCCGCACTTCTTTAAAGCTGAGGACGAGGGCAAGGTTCACCAGCGCCGCCGCAATTTCCATCCAGTAAACAGTGCTCCAGCCAAAGCGGCGCATCCAGCCGCCGACGATCATGGCCAGCCCCAGCGAAGAGACGCTGATGGCATTCAGCCTGCTTTTGCGCTTGAGGTATTCGCCTTCCTTGCCCAGGGCCTTAAGGCTGTCATAATAAAGGGCGCGGTCACTGCCGCTGATAAAGGCAAAACCGGTTCCTGTCAGCAGAAAAGCAATGACCATCCAGGCAAAATCAGGCTGAGTGATAAAAATGAGGCTTGAGCCAATTTCCGCCAGAATGCCGCAGGCAACGCTCCATTTGCGGCCAATGCGATCGCCTAGGATGCCGGTTGGAATCTCCATCACAAAGCTTGCAACAAAAAGAACGGATTCCAGCAAACCCATTTGGGCGGTTGTAAAGCCCTTATCTTTCAAAAAAAGCATGAAAATAGCGCGGCTGAAAGCCAGGCTAATCAAAAATGTGTAAAGTGTATATTTCCAAAGATTGTTTTTAATTTGTTTCATTTCGGTTCCCTATCTGATTTAAAAGCAAAAAGGCCGCCAGCATAAAGCGCATGGCGACGGAACGGGATCAGAGTTTCTGGGAACGCTGACCCCTTGCTTAGGCTAAGAGGGATCCTTTAAAATTAATCTTGCTGCGTTTAATGTCATCCATGGGTCTTATTATAAAGCACTGCTCTGAAACCGGAGAAGCTTGCAGCACTTCGTGAGAAGATCGGAGAAGTTTTCTGCCTTACCGGATTAGAGCAAGAAGTCTTTAAAGCCCTTCAAAAATAGGCCATCTGCCGCCAGGCGCGAAAGCAAAGGATACATTAAGCACGTGAGCGCCGAAGAAAAGCGCTCACGTGTCTGCATTTCTCTTTTTTCAAAGGTTAAGCCTTTGAGGGGCTTCAGCCGGCTGAAAGATAGTCAGAGACCAGGGTATAGGTTGCCTCGTCTATTAAGGCTGCGCGTTTCAGCTCCTCAAGAATTTCCGAGAACTTGAGCACGGCATGAATGTTAATGCCCTGGGCGCTAAGGTTGGCGGGGCCGCCTTGTTCGCGATCTACCAGCACAACTGCATCACGGATGATGAGGCCCGCCGCTTTGAGGGTCTCGGCAGAGCTGACAATGGAACCCCCGGAGGTAACCACATCTTCCACCATTACCGCCGCCTGGCCCGGCTCAAAAACGCCCTCTATCATCTGGCCGGTGCCGTGCGTTTTGACCTCTTTGCGGGCATAGACCATTGGTTTTTGCATTTTATTGGCCGCGATGGAAGCAATAGGCAAAGCGGCGTAGGGCACGCCGGCAATAGTATCGTATGGCAGCTTTACCAGCTGGTCAATATAGGCCTCTACAGCAAGGTCCAAGACATCCGGGAAGGAAACCAGGCGGCGCAAATCCAGATATACCGGTGAAGACTTGCCGCTGGCCAGGGTAAATTGGCCAAATTTGACACAACCGGTTTGGTAAAGGCGGTGAATAAGCGCTTTATAAGCATCTTCCTTACCGGTAACGGCAGGGGCGGGCAGTTCCAGTGCATCTTGCTGGGCAGCAGAAGCGGGGTCTGAAAGGGCTTTCTGTGTTTCGAGGGCGGCGGCGCGGTCAAGTGCTTGTTCCACCACTTCACGGCGGATGGCATTGATTTCATCGCGCAGGGTTTGGGCTGCCGCACGGGGGTCAGCGGCCTGCATCACCGAACGCGAAACGGGGATAATCATGCCCCGGCCATCCCCGCGCAGGCCCTTTTTAAGAGCGGCTTTAAGGTCACCGCCCTGGGCGCCCACACCCGGTGCCAAAAACCAGGATTGGGGGCAGATTGCCCGCACACGTTCCAGCGCTTCGGGTTGGGTGGCCCCAATAACCAGACCTACCTGATCGGCAGAACCCCATGCCAGGCTAAGTTCGGCCACGCGTTCAAAGAGGGGCGGGTTCCCATGCCCCTGCATTTCATTGGCGGAAGGGTTGGACGTTTGGCAGAGCACAAAAATCGCTTTTTCAGGGTTTGCCAAAAAGGGCTTGATGGAATCTACCCCAAGATAGGGCGAGAGGGTCACCGCATCGGCTGCAAAGTGAACCCAGGAGGCCTGGGCATAGGCCTCGGCTGTGGAGCCGATATCGCCCCGTTTTTCATCCAATAAAATCGGAATATCTTTGGGCATCCAGGCCATTATATCCGCCAGGGCCTTGTAACCTTTTGGCCCAAACGCCTCAAAAAAGGCGATATTGGGCTTATAGCAGCACACCAAGTCTTGGGTTTGTTCCACCAGCTCTTTAGCCCAGTCCAGCAGTTTGCCGTACACATCTGCGCCTTGCCCCAATACTTTTTCGCTGGGGTCCATACCCACGCAAAGCAGGGAATTATTGCGTTCAATGGCCGCATTAAGTTTGTCAATAAATTTCATGGGTCACCTCATTTGTTTTTCTTGTTTGGCCGAAGCTTTTATTTGCCTTGGCCCCTGCCCATTTCTGCGGGCGGTTTGTCTGCATCCCGGCTGCTTTTTCTGGGGGAAAGGCGCTTGCCTTCCCCCACTGGTAATTTTAATGCTTAAGCCTGTCCAAGAACGCAGGCCAGCAAGGCCATTCGGATATATTGGCCATTTTGAACCTGGCGGAAGTAGGCGGCGCGGGGGTCACGGTCTACTTTATAGTGAATTTCACCTACACGCGGCAGGGGATGCATAACCACCATCTTCTCTTTGGCACGTTCCATCAGTTCCGGCGTAATTTCAAAGAAGTTTTTCACTTCTTCGTACTGCGCCAGGTCCGTAAAGCGTTCTTTCTGAATACGGGTAACGTAGAGCACATCCACCTGCTCAATCACATCGGCCACTTTGTTGGTCTCGCGCACATCGCGCTTGGCATCAATCAGCTCATTCATCAGGTCAAGGGGCAGGCGCAGCACATCCGGCGAAACAAAACGCAGCGAAACATCGTATTGGGTCAGCAGCTTGGTCAGGGAATGCACCGTGCGGCCGTAACGCAGGTCGCCCACCATGGCTATCTTGAGGCCGTCAATTTTGCCCAGTTCGCGCTGGATTGTGTAAAGGTCCAAAAGGGCCTGGGTGGGGTGTTCCCCTGCCCCGTCACCGGCGTTGATAATGGGCGCCTTAACATACTTGGCCGCCTGGGCGGCTGAACCGATTTCAGGATGGCGCAGCACAATCACATCCGCATACTGCTCAAGGGTAATCATGCTGTCAATCAAGGTCTCTCCCTTTGAAACGCTGGAGTACTGCACACCCTGCGTAATGGGGATGACTTTGCCGCCCAAGCGCTCCATAGCCGAAATAAAGGAAGAACTGGTGCGGGTGGAAGGCTCGTAGAACATACAAGCCATCACATAGTCGCGCAGAAGGTCTGAACAACCCCAGGCTTTGCACATTTCCGACATCTCGTCGGCACGGGTAAAAATATATTCAAGGTCAGGTTTTTCAAACTGGTTGACGGAAAGAATATCTGCGCCGGTCCACTTATCGTGGAATTTGGGGCCCTTTGCAGGGCGGTTGTTGAGGTCAAAAAGTGGTGTGTCTAATGTTGTTTGCATGGTGGCTCCTTATGATTCCATTTTATTTTCAGTGATTTGTCCGTTTTGGTAAAGCAGGCGGCCCCTCAAGACTGTTTTTAGCACTCTGCCTGTAACTTTGCGCCCTGCAAAGGGTGACCAGGCAGCTTTGGTGTAAAGGGGGTGGTCGGGGAAGCTATAGCTTGACTCAGTATCCACCTCTACCCAGGTTTGTGGTTGCTCCGGAAGGCCAAAAATGCGGCGCGGGTTTGTGTACATCAGCGCGATGGCGCGTTCCAGTGTAAGCTGGCCATCGTGCACCGCACTGAGCATGAGCGGCAGGGTCGATTCCAGGCCCGGTACGCCGGGCGGCGCGGGCTTTGGGCCAAGCCTTGGCGGATGGGCCTTTTGCCCCGCGGCAGCGCTGGCCTGCGCCGCATTAAAATCTATTTCTTGTATGTCTACGCGCAATATATCTTCGGCGCCTTGCCCTGCGGCATTGGCAATGGCGCAGGCTTCACTGCTGGCAAAGCCCAGTTTCTCCCAATAGGTGTGCGGGGCATGGTCACTGCCAATACAGTCTACCGTGCCATCGCCAATGGCCTGCCAGAGAGCCTGCACGTCGTCTTCGCTTTGCAAAAGGGGGCGCATATCGCCCAGAGGCCCTAGGCGGGCGGCATCCTTTTCGGTTAGAAAAAGGTGGTGTGGTGTCACTTCACAGCTTACTTGAAGCCCCCTGCGCTTGGCGCGCGCAATCAGCTCAATTTCATCCTTGCGGGAAACATGGCAGATGTGTACCGGCCGTTTATAACTCTGGGCCAGGCCCAGCGCGGCAGCAATGGATTCGCCTTCAGCGTGAAAACAGATGGGTTTATGGGCAGGCCAGGCCTCAAAAACGCGCATAAGCGCGCTCAAGCCTTCAAGGCGCAAGTCTCCAAAGGTTTGGTTCACGTAAATTTTGAGAGCTATGGCTTCTTGGGCAAGGGCAGCAAGTTCGGGAATATAGGCCTCGGCAGCCCCGGCGTATAAAAAAACATCGCACAGACTCTGCTCTCTTGCCAGGTTCTGTGCGATGCGTAGCCTCTGCAACGACACCAAAGGAGGGTTGGTATTGGGCATGGCCAGCAGGGAAGTGAAACCGCCGGCCAGCGCTGCCCGCGTGCCGGTGACAAAATCCTCTTTGTATTCCCCTCCCGGCACCCTCAGGTGCACATGCGGGTCAATGAGGCCTGGTAATCTGATAATGCCCATGACTGCCTTTCTCTTTGAATGTGACGTCTTTTCTTAAAAAAAGACCCTTCGGCATGAAGGGCCCTTTTCTCTTGTGAAAGGTCGGATTGTTAAATCGCCGTATTCTACAACCCCGTACCAGAAATTGTCAAGGGAAGAGCCGCAAAACAGTAACGCAATCATTTTAAAGCCCATAAAAAATTGAAATAAGACCGAAAAAGCGCATTGTATTTCTACTTTACTCTTTCTTTTCCCTCTGCACCCGCGGCAGAAATGCCGGGCCAAGCAGGGTTGATAAGCAAGGCATTTATTCTCTCCAGCTTTTTCACAAGATTTTTTGGTCCAGGGTTTTCATTAAGCCATTCCGCCAAACGGCCTTTTTGATGAGGTGCCCACTTCTCTGCCCCCAAGTATCCGCGTTTTTGGTTTAATTGATACGCAGCCAGTTCTTCACTAAGCTCTTCTTCTCCAAGCATTGCCAGTTCCAGGCATTCGGGTTCAGGCACCTGGGCGCCCAGCAGGGTTTTGGCTACGGCAAGGTTTAAGGGGTCTTTTATTTTTTCGTTCATGCAGCCATAAATGACCCAGGCTGCAAAGCTGGTTTCAAGCCCGCGGGCCTTTATTTGAGCCGCTTTGCGCGGGTCAATCTTGGTAAAGAGTGCTTCAAATTGCCTTGGCTCGGTGTTTTCACCCTCCCCCGCCGCTTTTAGCAGTGCCGGGCTTTCAGGCTGATCTGTATCTTCGGCAAGCGAATTTTTGGTGTTGGAACTATCTTTTCTGAAAAAGGCAAAGTCTCTGATTCTTAAAAGTATCTGAATCACTGTCTCAAACTGACAAATTCCCGACGCAATAAGGGTCTCAAAATAACAATTTAAGGCCTGTGCCAACGTCTCAAAATGACAAATCGCTTCTTTATTGAGCGTCTCAGAATGACAAATTCCGCTTTGAATGAGCGTCTCAAAATGACAAATAAGCGCAGGGCCGGGCAGCAAAGGCTCTGCCGCAGGCCAGAGATCAGCAGCCGTTGAGAAAACTGCCGGGGTAGAGGCGCGAAAACCAGAGCCAAAAGACGGCTTGCTTGCGCCGGCCTGCAAACCTTGGTCTGCCTTTTCAGGCCCATCTGCGGCGGGTTGGGAAGCTTTGGCAGAAAAACGCGCTGCGGCCAGAAGGGCAGTCTGCAACCCGGAATGCTCTTTGAGGGCTTGCAGGGCAGCGGGCAGTGCCGCGCCGCCGGCATCCGCGGCGCAAAGGAAGGCATAGAGGGCATCGCGCAGGGTTTCATCCTGGCGGGTTAAACCCACTGGCCCCACCTGCAGCTGCCAGTCGCTTGTTTTCGGGTTTGCTTTACCGGGGCGGGTATCGCAGCGCAGCAGATAGGGGGCGGCCGTTTCGCGGGCACGCTCGCGCCAGTTGCGCACATAAGTAGATTGTTCCAGCACCCGGCTTTGCCGCGGCCTTCCGGCCGCCGAAGCTTTTTGGGCGGGCAGCGTTCTCGGCAGCGTTTTGGAGCCCACCCAGGCTTGCAGGGTGGCTTCTCCACCGCTGACCCAAAAACGGTCCCGGTCTTGCCCGCTTACCCAATCGGTATAACCGCAGGCCCGCGCCATGAGGTAAAGCCCGCCCAAATCAATGCCCATTACCGGCAAAACCTTGTGGAACCAGTACCATGGCAGGGCCAAAAAGCTTTCCGGGCGGATGAGCGTCGCCGAAAGCGCATCGCAGAGGCCCATCAGTTCCGGGCTCATCCGGGTGCCCGGCAGCAAGCTGCGCACCAGCTCCGGCACCGAGAGCGCTTTAGCGTAAGGCGCATCGCTGGTGAGGGGGGTGCGGAAGGGGAACTTAAGAATCTGGTTGCGCGGGGTTTCAAGCGCCAGCGCCAGCGCCTTGGCAGGGTTTTCGGGCAGGCCTTCCGCCAGCAGAAAAGCAGCCAGATCGCTGGCATCGCCGGGGGTAAGCACTGCCCCGCGATATTGATATTGGTTGGGCAGGCGTTTCACCTGGCCGTTCACCACCTGATGGCCGGAGCCCAGATTAGCGGCAAACCAGTCCAGGTGGCCCCCTTTGAGAAGGCGGAAGAAGCTGGCGCGGCTGATGGACCCGCCCAGCATGGCGAGAATGCGTTCTACTTCCAGGCTCACTTTATCGCCTGCTTTGGGGTAGTTTTGTTCAGCGGAGCGGTATTTGCCGAAGCGGTAAAAAGCCTGGCGCAGGGCAATGGCCACCAGCACCGGCGCGGCACCCGTATACGGGATGAAGCGCAGCAGATAACTGGGCACCGCCGCAATGGATTCGGGCTGCAGGATGGTATCCGTTACCGTGCTGGCTCCGTTGCGCAGCTGCAATTCCGCGCTGCGCGAAACGTAAACCTGCTTTGCAGGGCGCGCGCCCTCTCCCTTACCCTTCCGGGCGGGAGGATTGCAGCCTGTCTGTTCAGGCTGGGGCGAAGGGCTTGCCTCATCTACCTGCAAGCGCAGCGGGCACTGCGTCAGGCTGAAAACGGTGCGGGCCAGCTGCGGATAGCTGAGCGCTAACGCAGGGAAAGCTTCTGAAGGGGCGCTAAGGCTGTAAACGCCTTCATACGTAGCCAGGCAGGAATCAACCAAGCCCATCAGCGGCTGGTTTGCGCTGAGGGCTTCGCGGATTTGAGGCCAGGCGTTTTGTGTTTCCATCGCTTTTGTTAACTCATCCAGCTCTCAGAGGCCCCTAAGACCCTTGACGGGCAGCAAGCTTGAGGCCAAGCCGGTTCTTCTTGTCTTTCCTTCTCCCTTCCTTCTGTACTATACAGAACATATGTTCTATAATAGTCCAGTTTTCAGTTCTGTAAAGATGTCAAAATCGGAAATTTCAGCTGCCCAGATTCCGATTTCGGAAGATTTTTAACATTTGGCCGGGCCCTTGGCGGTTCAGCAGCTCTTCCAGGTGCTGATGGGCCAGTTGCAGGGCGGCATTCAGGTTGCCTTTGCTTTCGGTAGCAATCTGCATGGCTTCTTCCTGCGGCAGCAAGAGCTCCGGCTCTTCAAGGCCCGCAAAGATCATTCTGGCGTAGAGGCAGCTCACTATTTCTGCCGGTGCTGGGGCGCGGAAGGGCACGTAAAGGCCCAGAAAACTGGCCAGCGAACCAATATTGCTGACCGTGTTATTCAGATCCTGCAGGAAGATGAGCGTTTTTATTTTTTTCTCGTGTTCCACCGACCAGGAAAGCAGTTGGGTAAGATATTCCTGTTCAACCGGCGGGCCGTCGTGCACAATAAGCAGTTGGTCTTCACTGGTTTCCAGGCGCTCAAAGATGCCTTCCAGGCGGTTGGCGTTGGAGCGCGAAGCCGGCACACCCAGGGTTTCCAGCACCGCCATCAGAAAGTGCCTGGGTTCGGTGACGGTGTTGGTGTTCAGGTACAGGCCCAGGGTGTGCCCATGGGCACTCTTGGGCTGGGCCGGATCGGCAGAAATGCCCGGCAGAGCGCTTTGGGCCAGCTTCATGGCCAGCATGCCTTTGCCGGCGCCGGCAGACCCGGCAATAACCCCCAGGTTTTTGGCAGGGTCTTTCTGGTCGCTAATGAAACCGTAAGCCACTTCCATCACTTTGCGTTGCTCACTGAGGTTGGGGTAGAAAAAGCGGGTATCGGCATAACGCTGGAAAGGGTTTTCCAGCAGGCCTGCATCAAGAAGTTGTTTGGGTGTAATCATAAACTCGCCGCCGTAAAGAATTGATGCATAAAGCATAGAAGGGCGGGTGAGTTAAGTCAAGTGCTTAACGATAATGAATTACTTGTAATAACTGCCTTCTTTTTGAAATGGGACTGAATCTTGTAGCTTGTAAAAAACGGTTAATTTGGTAAAATCCTGGTTAAGCACAAAGGTCAATCTGTGCCCATGGGCACAGAAGCCTCAGCAGACCCTTCAGAAAGCAGCTTGGTAAAGGTTCATTATGGCAATTATATCGCTGATCAACCGCAAGGGGGGCGTGGGCAAGTCTACCATCAGTATCAATCTGGCGGCCGGGCTGGCCACGCATGAGTCCCGCAAAAAGAACAGCAAGCCTGTTTTGCTCATTGATATGGATGACCAGCTTTCCGCAACCATTACCGCGATGGGCGGGGGCTTTGATGATAAATTTGTGCCGACTATTTCTGCGGAACAGAATTATGCTTCTGCCTTGGGGGAGGGCTACGGCGCCTCAGGCTCTCTGATTGTGGATTCGCTTATTCCGCGCAGCCGCGAAGAAAAGGTGAAAATTTTCCGCACCAATAAGGCTCGTATGGAAGCCCTGGAAGTGGCCTTGAAAAGCAAGGATGAAGCGGCTTTTCAGCTTACCTATTTTTTGGAACCCATTAAAAACGAATATTCTTACATCATTATTGATAACCCGCCTTCTGCGGGGCTTTTGCCCACTAACTCACTGGTGGCCAGCACCCATGTGCTCATCCCCATTGAACAAGACGGCCTTTCACTGATTGGCCTGGTGGATATCCTCAAAATGGTGGAAAACATTAAGCGCAGCACCAACCCTGACTTGAACGTGCTTGGCATTGTGCCTTCGCGCTTTAAGCTGGTAAGGCGCCAGTCGCGCGATGTCATCAAGGAAGTGGAACGCCGCTACGGTTCTCTGCTGATGCCCTACATCAAGGATCTGGCTGAAATTTCGGCTGCAACTACCGCAGGCTATGATGTTTTTTCTTACTGTTCTGAAAAAAGCCAGGCTTATCGCTGTTTTTCGAACCTGGTGGATGCCGTTCTTGGCAAGTTGGGGGAGGCTTAACGCCGCGTAAAAGGTCAAAAGGCGCCCCTGCGCTTGGCTTTTAACCAGGTCTTCTGTGCCCATGGGCACAGTTTGGGCCCGAAAAAAGAGGTCTTATGCCAGACAAAGTGAATTACGAAAAACTGATCAACACTACTTCAGATGCATTTAATGCTGCGCCGGCAGAAGCAGGCGGCCCAACCCAGCAGGAAGCCCCCAAAATGGTGAATAACCGCCAGAGTGTCTTCAGGGTGCCTCTGGATATGATTCAGCCTGACCGTTTTCAGGCGCGTTTGCTGCTGCCTTTGGCGCTGCGGGATGATTTTTACCAGGGCAGAATGGCCTGGCCTGCCGCGGTTGAGGCCTGGTTCGGCCTGGCTGAAAAAGACTGGCTGATCAAACGCGAACTGGAAGAATTGGTGGCCCTCGGGGCATCCCTTTCGGATATTGGGCAGATAAAACCTGTTACCGGCCAGCTTCTGAACCTGGGCGGCAGGGATGTTTTCCAGCTTTTGACCGGAGAGCGCCGCTTTTGGGCCACCGCTATTCAGGCCAGCAGAAATCCTAAACAAACCGAGCCTTTTGTGCTGGCCCTGGTCGATAACCAGCCCACCCTGGCCAAGCAAATTGCTGAGAACATGGCATATAAGGCGCTCACCCCGGTGGGTAAGGCCCGGGCCGCGGCCCGCATTGTGCTCGAAGCCAACGGCCTGAAACCCCTCCCGGGCATGGACGAAAGCGAATATTATCGCCAGGTTGCTGAACTGCGTTTGGATGAAGGTACACGCGAAAGCTTGCAAAAAACGCTGGGTTTGGACCGTATTTATTACGGCCGGCTGATGAAATTTTTTGACCTGCCCGCCCCCCTGCTGGAACTGGCCGACCGCGCGGAAATGCCCGAACGCGTTCTGCGCGAAGTGGTGGCCTATGATTCCGGTTTTTGGCCCGGGGCTTTGGCTTACTATACAGAGCATGAAGGGCGCACCTATCTGGATGTGCACACCTGGCTGGAAACGCAGCTGGGCCGGGTGCAAGCCCGCAGCCCGCGCTTGCCCAAAGACCCTGCCACAAAAAGCGCCCGCGCCTTACGGCGGGTCATGCTGAACCTGGATGAACTGCCGGAAGCAGATAAGATAGGCGCCCTGGCAGATGCCATCATCAGCGAGTCTGATAAGGTGGAAGCCGCTAAAATAGGTGCGGGCTTAAGTGCCTTGCAGGCTGCCTTGCAGCAGCGCCTTGAAGGGCTGAAGCCCTAAGGTTTTTGGGCCTTCAGCGAAATGGAGGGAGAGAAGCCCGCTTTAAAAGCATGGCACAAGCCTTCCGCCATGCTTCCCGTTTTTCTTGGGAAGATTTCATCACTCAAAAGCCAAAGCCAGGTGCTTCTGAAAATCAACCTTTTTCCTCGTCACCCTGAACGCAGTGAAGGGTCTGGCAGTTTTTTAGTCAAGATACAGGCAAGATGCTTCCCTTCGGTCAGCATGACGAGGTCTTAATGTGCTTCAAAGGCTTTCATTGTTCTAACAACTCACCCCAACGCATCACCC
>JAYFRD010000027.1:0-35811 GCA_034926255.1 Anaerolineaceae bacterium
TGGTGGGGTCTGCCGGTTTTTCATTTTTCTTGGAACCTTCGCGGGCTTTGGTGATGGCCCGGATGACCAAAAAAATACAAAGTGAAATGATAATGAAGCTGATAATGGTCATGATAAAACTGCCATAAGCCAAAGTGACAGCGCCCATCTTTTGCGCCTCAGCAAGGGTTGTTCCAGCAGGAACGTTGACTGCTGCCTTGTTGAGAACCACATAGAGATTGGTGAAGTCTACATTGCCCAAAGCCAAACCAATCGGCGGCATAAGAACATCTTTGACCAGGCTGTTGACAACCGCACCGAAAGCTCCAGCTGTAATTACACCAACTGCCAATTCAAGCGCGTTGCCTTTAATAAGAAAGTCTTTGAAATCTTTAAGAAGTGACATCATACCTCCATTGAATAAAGTCAAGTAAATTATAAGATTAATTTTGAAAAAAACAGAGCACTGTAAAAAAAACTGGAAAGCAATCTTATACAGATTTTCAGAAAAATACGGAGTAAGTATAATTAAGGAAAAGATTAGAATAGGAGAGATCATGACCGATAATTGGAACAATACCGCCGATCAGATTAAAGATGACGTCAACAAAGCTGCAGATAAAGCAAAGGAAGTTGTACAAGATACCTGGAACAAGGTTGAAAACGCTGCAGAGGATGTCGTAAAAGAGGTAAAGGATTCTGCCCAGGACATTAAAGAGAGCGTTCAGGAAACTGCGGAAGAAGCCAAAAACAATGTTCAGGACACCTGGAACAGCGGCACCGAAACCGTTGACAAAAAAGTTGAAGAAGCAAAGGAAGCCCTTGACGGGAAGCCTGAAACCGTAAAAGAAAAAGTTGAAAACGCATGGCAGTCGGTCTCTGAAGAGGTTCAAGCCAAGACCGAGGATGTCAAAGAAGGGCTTGCGGAAACATGGAATGAAACCACAGCAAAAGTAGCAGACGGAACAGAGTCTGTAAAAGAAGAAATTAAGAGCAGCTGGGATGAAGCCTCCGCCAACGTCGAAGAAAAAGTTCAAACCGTCAAAGAGGAAGTTCAAAGCACCTGGGAAAACGCCAAAGACAGCGCCCAGCAAGGCTTGCAAGAGTTGAGCGAAAGTAAACCTAACCCGAATGACCCCTCCACCTGGAGAAATGATGTTTACGGCGATGTGGAAAGCAACAAAGCCGCTGAAGGCGGCGTGATCCCCAGTTGGGAAGCCTATAAAACTGCTCATCCTGAACCGGTTGAACCGCTAGCCCCCAGCTACACAATGCCTGCGCAGCCTGTGCAGCCAGCACCCATTCCACCCACCAGCTCCAGCTATGGAGCACAGCCTATGCCCGCAGAAGTGCCGCAGCAGCAATATGGTCAGCCCGGTGCCAGTTATACCACCCAGGCCCCAGCCTATAGCCCCACTCAGCCTTCAAAGAAAGGTTTGCCCGCCTGGGTGATCGTCTTGATTGTGATTGGCGTTTTGATTTTGCTTTGCGTGCTTGTGGGCGTCATTTTCTTTGGAGGTATTGTGAAAGCCATTTTGCATGGCTCTGTGCTTTTACCCATGGCGTTAAGTTTCTTTACTCTATAAACGGATAATTTATTTTTGTCCTGGGAGCATGAAGGCTTCCAGGACTTTTTTTTGCCAAAACCTTCAGGCAAAGCAGGGCAATTGCATCTGCATAATGGGCAGTGAGCCTGCATTACCTCGGGCGCCGCCCTGAACGGAGCGAAGGGTCTGGTAGTTTTTATTAGGTAAAACACAAAAGGCCAGATGCTTCGCAAAGGACGCTCAGCATGACGAGGGGATTGGTTGCTTCAGGCCCTTTCATCGCTTTAACTGCTCATTCTAACTCGTCACCCTGAACACAGTGAAGGGTCTGTGCAGTTTCTATTAGGTAAAACACAAAAGGGCAGATGCTTTGGAAACTCAACCTCAATCCACTCGTCACCCTGAGTGCAACGAAGGGTCTGGCCTTTAACGGGTAAAACCGAACTTGCTTAATAACCCTTATAGTCAAAAGCCAGATTTTTCGCTTCACTCAAAATGACGAGTGTTGAATAAAGCCTGCTTTAACGGTTTAGGAACATCCTGCCTCCTACGCGTCACCCTGAACGGAGTGAAGGGTCTGGTAGTTTCTATTAGGTAAAACACAAAAGGCCAGATGCTTCGCAAAGAAAGCTCAGCATGACGAGGGGGTTGGTTGCTTCAGGCCCTTTCATCGCTTTAACTGCTCATTCTAACTCGTCACCCTGAACACAGTGAAGGGTCTGTGCAGTCATCTTGGCTAAAGCCTTAAAAGACAAAAGGCCAGATGCTTCGTAAAGAATTATCAGCATGACAAGGCGATGGGATGCTTTGGAAAACTCCCCAGTATGATGAGAGGGAAGGACGATGGGCTCTTTCCAATGATTATTTATGGCATGCCCTCTCGCCATAAGATTCAATTGCCCTGGCAGCCAAGGCTGTGTTTTGGATTATTTCTTTTGCTTATGTTAAACTTTAAGATTGCAATTCTGTATTGATCAATTGATAGGCCCGGCAAAAGAATGGAAAACCAGAGCGAAATCACCCTCATTACCGGCCTGGGAAACCCAGGACTGGAATATAAGCATACCCGCCACAATTTCGGTTTTTTAGTCTTGGATGCACTGGCTGCTGAATGCGGCCTTGAACTCAAAAAAATGAAATTCAAGGCCCTGGTGGCAGAAGGGCGCATAGAAGGCAAGCCGGTTGTGCTTGCCAAACCCCTGACCTTTATGAATGATTCCGGTGTTTCTGTGGCTGCGCTGGTGCATTACTTCAAAATTGATCTGAACCGGTTGCTGGTCATCCATGATGAACTGGACCTGCCCTTTGGGAGCATTCGCCTGCGCGCAGAAGGAGGCACAAGCGGGCAAAAAGGGATGGGCTCCATCATCGCTAAATTAGGAACGCAAGCGTTCCCGAGAATGCGCCTGGGAATAGGACGGCCCACAGGACAAATGGAAGCAGCTGACTATGTGCTTCAGCGTTTTGCCAAGCAAGAAGAGGAACTGCTGAAGATTGTTCTGAAAACTGCAGTGGAAGCCGCCCAAAATTTTGTGAAAGACGGCCTGGTAACGGCCATGAATCGATACAATGGCGAAGCCGGTTAATGCATTGCTGCTTGGCCCACTGCAAAGCCTGCCAGCCTATCAGGACCTTGAAAAAGAAGTTGAGGCCGCAGGGTTTACGCGTGCTGCGCGGCATGGCCTGGGCCTGCCGCGCTCAGCCAGGCTGGCTGTTTTGGCAGCTTTACACCATGCTTTAAATCTGCCCATCGTTTTGCTTACCAACCGGGCAGACAGAGCCCTGGCCCTTTTTGACGAGCTGAATTTCTGGCTGCCTGATTCCAATAACCAATACTTTCCGGAGCCCAACTCCCTTTTTTACGAAGACCTGCCCTGGTCAATGAGCACCAAGCTTGAGCGACTGGCTGTACTGGCTTCCCTTGGCCGCAGCTGGCTGCCCGGCGAAACAACCAGCCCGCAAGCCCCGATTATCGTGAGCCCAATCCGGGCGGTGATGACCCGCACCATTCCGCGCAGAGACTTTTTGAAAAACACCCAGCGCATCGCCCTTGGTGACCAGCGCAATATGGATGAAACCGCCCGCCACTGGGTGGGATTGGGTTACGAGTATTCCAATATTGTGGTGCAACCCGGGCAATTTTCCCGTCGGGGGGGTATTTTGGATGTGTGGCCCCCTTCTGAAGAACTGCCCTTGCGGCTCGAATTTTTCGGGGATGAAATAGACACACTGCGGCAGTTTAACCCTGCAACCCAAAGAACCGAAGCGAAACTGGAAAAGGCCAACATTTACCCCGCCGCAGAGGCTTTGCCGCTTTATGCCGAACGGCTTAACCCCATGCCTGAAGCGGTTACAGAAAATGATGTTGCCGCCCTTTATGATTATCCATCCAGTCTGATGGACTTTTTGCCTGCCAACGCCATCATCATGCTGGATGGCCAGGAATTCATTGAAGCAGCCGTTAATGACATTGAAGAAGAATCCTCTGGGCGCTTCAGCCAGTTGGTGCAGCAAGGCAAGCTGAACCAAAATGCAGCCCTGCCTTATTTGACCTGGTCAGAAATTGAAGACGGTTTTGGCAAAAGGCAGGTGCTTGAGTTAGGCCATACCCACGCTATTGAAGGGGCCGCCCTAAGCGCAGCTTTTGACCCGGGGCCGCGTTTTGCGGGGCGGCTGAAGGATTTTCAGACCTACCTGCTGAACCTTGACCATAAAGAGGAGCCCTGGTTGGTTGTTTCAAGACAGGCGACCCGTTTGCGCCAACTCTGGGAAGAAATTCACCCCCATTTGGATGAGGAAACCCAAAAACGTTTTATTGAAGGCTCTATTTCAGCGGGTTGGATCCTACACGGGGAAGGAAAGATACAGCAGCACCTGCTGAGCGACAGCGAAATTTTCGGGTGGAACCGCCCACAGCCACGGCGGCGCCCCATGCTTAACAGCGAGTCACCCGAAGCTCTTTTGGGAGACCTGCGCCCAGGGGATTGGGTGGTGCATGTAGACCACGGCATCGGGCAATTTACGGGCCTGCACAAACCCACGCTGGACGGAATCCAGCGTGAATTCCTTGCCATTCAATATAAAAATAACGATACCCTCTATGTGCCCATTCATCAGGCAGACCGGGTTTCGCGCTATGTTGGCCCCGAAGGCATTACCCCCGAAGTGAGCCGCCTTGGGGGCAACGAGTGGGACCAAACCAAAGTAAAGGTGCGCCATGCCGTTGTGGAAGTGGCCGGTGATTTGCTTGAACTTTATGCCAAACGCCAGACCGCCAAAGGTTACACTTACAGCCCGGATTCGGACTGGCAGAAAGAGCTTGAAGCATCCTTCCCGTATATTGAAACGGCCGACCAGTTAAAAGCAATCCAGGCCGTCAAAGCGGATATGGAGTCCAACCAGCCCATGGACCGGCTGCTGTGCGGTGATGTGGGTTACGGCAAAACAGAAGTAGCCCTGCGCGCGGCTTTCAAAGCCGTTGCGGACGGCAAACAGGTGGCTATTCTGGTGCCCACCACCATTCTGGCGCAGCAGCATTTTGATACGTTCCGCCAGAGACTGGCTGCCTTTCCAGTAACAGTGGATATGTTAAGCCGCTTTCGCAACCAGAAAGAACAGACGGAAATCATCCGGCAATTGGCTAAAAAAAATATTGACATCATCATCGGCACCCACCGTCTTATCAGCTCTGATGTGCAGTTCAAAGACCTGGGATTGGTGATCATCGATGAAGAGCAGCGCTTCGGCGTGATGCACAAAGAGCACCTCAAGAGGCTGCGTGCCGAAGTGGATGTGCTTACCTTGACTGCCACCCCCATTCCGCGCACACTTTATATGGCGCTTTCCGGCGTGCGCGATATTTCAACCATCAACTCACCACCGGAAGAGCGTTTGCCCATCATCACACAGGTTGGACCTTACGATGCCAAACTGGTGCGTGAGGCTGTCATCCGTGAGATGGACAGGGGCGGACAGGTGTTTTTTGTGCATAACCGCGTGCATTCCATCCCGGCGGTCTATAACCATCTTCAAGCCCTTATCCCGGAAGCGCGCATCGGCATCGGCCACGGCCAAATGGATGAAGCCGCCTTGGCAGATGTAATGCACGCCTTTACCGAGGGGCAGCTTGATATTCTGCTTTCGACTTCCATTATTGAATCCGGACTCGATATTCCCAATGCCAACACGCTGATTGTAGACAGAGCCGATACTTTCGGGCTTTCGCAGCTTTATCAATTACGCGGACGGGTTGGGCGCGGAGCGCAGCGCGCTTTTGCTTATCTTTTTTATGATAAAAGGCGAGCGCCCACCATAGAAGGGGAGGAACGCCTGGAAGTGCTGACGGATAATTCTCAGCTTGGCGCCGGATATGCCATTGCCATGCGCGATCTGGAAATGCGCGGAGCGGGCGATTTGCTGGGCACAAGGCAGTCAGGTTACATTGAGGCCGTCGGCTTTCAGCTTTACACCCGTCTGCTGAGCAACGCGGTGCGGGAGCTCAGAAAAGCGACCGGGCAGCCGCTTATTGAAGAGTATGAAAAACTACCCTTTATGGACATGCCCTCTCTGGCTATTAATGTAGATTTGCCGCTTTCCAGCGAAATTCCCTCATCCTATATTCCGGACCAGGGTTTGCGCCTTACCCTTTACCGGCGCATTTCCACTTTGCGCAGTGAAACTGACGTTACCGCCGCGGAAATTGAATTTTCAGACCGCTTTGGGGAACTTCCGCAAGGCGTTAAAGACCTGCTTTACCAGATGCGGGTTAAGATACTGGGGGAGGAAGCCGGATTGGAGAATATCGGATTCATTAACACGCAGTTGGTGCTTAATTACCCGCCCTTACCCAACGGCGTGCGGGAACGCCACCTTGCTGAAATAGATGCCTTTTCCCGCGCGGGAAAAAACAGTTATTGGCTTAGTGCGGATAAGCTGGAAAAAGAAGACTGGCAAAGTTACCTGCTGCGCTTTTTGCGCAAGTTGAACGGGATTGGCTGATACTAAAGATCTGACGATACAGTATTAGTTTAGGATGATATTTCCTTTTTGGCTTTAGCGTTTTTTTAGGCGTTACATGTTGCCGTTCCCTGCATCGTGAAAATTTTGCGAAGCTAAAAAGAAAGATGCTTCATTTCGTTCAGCATGACAAGGGGGGCGAGGGGTGGATGGGGTAATTGTTAAGGATGTTTATGGGGACCTTTCCGCATGCGGAAAGGGGTATACGGAAAGGGGGGTATGTGCGGAAAGGGTGCAAGCCAACGAGGAAAATTTGCATTTGAAGTTTTAGGTAAGGAACAAAAAAATTATTTGCCATGTTCCGCAGGTTTAGGGGTTTTTAGGGCCAAGCGGTACTGCCAGACCCTTCGTTGCATGCAGGGTGACGAGGGTGGGTTTGCAGGGTGATGAGTAGGGGTGGTGGAGATGGGGCCATGCGTGTAACGCAGAAGGGAACTTTTCGCACGGAAACCTTTCTGCGTGTGTAGCTTTTCGCATGCGAAAAGGTGCCAGGTAATGAGAAGCCGGATCATAGAAAAGGAGCAAAAGGCCAGATGCTTCCCTGCGGTCAGCATGACGAGGAGGAGGAGGATGGGAAATGCCAGATGCTTCGGCAAGGGCACCTCAAGATGACGAGGGATGGGGGAGTGGGGAGGCTTTTCCATGAAAGGAAAGGTTATTGCCTTTATTAATCAGTGCTTCCATCCTTTAATGAGCTCAACAGAACCTGTTCCCTGTTGGCAGTAATTCATTCCTGAAAATAAAAACTCCAGAAATTGTTAAATCCAGGTTAAATCGGTTTCCCGACGCGTTTTTTAGGTGATTTTCTTATAAAATCAGCCAGTTATTAATTCAGAAAGGAAAAGATGCTGGATTCGCTTAATCTCTGGACGGTTGTTCTGATTGGTTTATTGATGCTTGTTGTTTTGGTTTTGGGGGCAAACAAGACAGTCGAAAAAATAATTGGCATTGCCAATTATTACAAACTCTCAAGCACATTCATGGGAATGACGGTGCTTTCATTCGCCACCTCGATACCCGAAATCACCTCTCACTACATTGCCTCCATCAACATTTTGCGCGGGACGCTGGATTACAAAATTGGTTCGGCGATTGTGCTTGGTTCCAATATCGGCTCAGATGTAGTGCAACAAACGCTGATTATGGGCATTATTGTCTTACTGGCGGGTTCGCTTTATTTTCGAAAATATGTACTTACTAAGAACATGCTGCCCATGATTGGAACCACCATCATGTGTATTATTTTAGGGATGGATGGTTCTTTTTCGCGCGTTGACGGGGCTATTCTTTTTCTGAGTTTTATTGCTTACAGCTATTATTTATACATTGATGAACGCAAATTCTATAAAGAAGAAGATAACAACATTCAATCCGATGAACTTGAAGGCAAGATACCCGAAAATGGCATGGAAGTGCTGCGCGATGCCTTCTTCACCATCGGCTTGCTGGTAATTATCATTTTTGCAGCTTCCGTTGTGCTTAACGTCACCGAAATTATTGTGCAACGCACCGGAATAGGCGGCTCATTGATTGGTGTGGTTACTTTAGGCCTGGCCTCTGCGCTACCCGAGCTGACCACCGCTCTGGCTGGCCTGCGCCATAAAGAACATGGTATTTCTTTGGGAACCCTGATCGGAAGCAACATCACCAACCCCTTGGTTGCCATTGGCGGCGGAGCGCTTATTTCAACTTATGCCGCTCCAAGGCCGCTCATCGTATGGGATCTTCCCTGGGAAACCTTGACCGGGGCCATTCTATGGTTTATTCTTTGGAAAAAAGGCGGAAGATTAGGCAAAATAGAAGGGATTTACCTGGTCATTATGTACTTTATTTATATTATTTTCAGATCAGTCTTCTTCCATGCCGATTTTTAAACCCGTCTTAGACAGGTAAAAATGGACCAGGAAAAGAAAAAAAACGAGCACTTTTTCATTACGCTCTTTAAACCCTTGCCAAGTACGGTGCGGAAGACCATTATTGACGACCTAGAGTCTTCGATCCGTTCCCAGTTTGATTATTTTCTGCTTGCATTTCTGGCTTCATGCATTGCCACTTTAGGGCTCATCACCAATTCCCCTTCGGTCATCATTGGAGCCATGCTGCTTGCACCGCTGATGACACCCATCATTGCCATTGGCATGGCCTCGAATACTGAAGGCCGCAGGCTTTTTAAGCAGGCCGCCATTGCTTTGGTGCTGGGTTGTTTGCTGGCAGTTCTTGTTTCCATTCTTATCACCTATGTAAACAGAAAATTGCCTTTCATCATCCTGGATGGTTTTTCTGCTGAAATAAAAGCCAGAACCCGCCCCACCCCGATTGATCTTCTGATTGCCCTTACAGGCGGCACCGCAGCAGCATACGCCCTTACTCACCCCAAGCTTTCTGCTGCACTGCCCGGCGTAGCAATAGCCACCGCACTTATGCCGCCTTTATGCACTGTAGGCATCGGCATAGCATCCGGCGATCTGGCTGTTGCCGGCGGGGCAAGCCTGCTCTTTCTTACCAACGCAGTAGCCATCACCTTTGCTTCAGGTCTGGTATTCTTTCTGAGCGGTTTTTCGATGTTCCGCCGCAACGGAGAAAATAAAGTTCCAAAGGATATTTACATCACCGCATTGCTGGTAGCGGCGGTGCTTATCTTCCTTTCGGTTTTCAGTATTCGCTTTGTCAGGGAAGCTGAAGAAAAACGCAAGGCCAATGAAGCAATAGTATCCGAGGTGAATAAGTTAGCTTCGGTTCAGCTTGTGAACGCCTCCATTAACGAAGAAGCCGGCACGCTCAATGTGCTCATTACCGTACAGACGGGCATTCCTTTGGCTCACTTTCAGGTGGTAGAACTGCAAAAGGTATTGGTGGAAAAACTTAACCGACCGGTTTCCATAAAAGTGGACCAAATTTTGGTCAGGCAATTGGACCCCCTGCAGCCACCCACCAACACACCAACCCCCACACTTGGGCCAAGCTCCACCCCTACCCAAGCTTCTACAAGCACGCTGACGCCAAGCCCCACCCCCACAGAGACACAAACGCCCACCTCCACCAAGCGACCCACCGAAACGCTAACGCCCACCCCGGCCGCGGCCATTGTGCAGAAGCTTGAAATTCCATCGCTGCTGCTTTATCAAACTCCAAATGGACCGGTTATCGGCTACCTGCGCATCGGTGAAAGCATCAAGGTTCTTACGGGAGTGGAATGGGTGAAAGAAATCAAATGGGTTGAAGTAATGGATAAAGACGGCCGCAGAGGATGGGTGCCGGTCTACTACCTTAATATGCAGCCTTAAGCCCGCATAAACGCCTTTAGCAAGTGGTGTTATACTGCCAAAAGTGGCAAAATATTCCAAGCCCCTCATGGGGCTTGCCCTTTTTCTTTTGATTGCCGGTTCTGTACTGCTGGCATCGTTTGTGCGCGCGCATGCAAGCGCCCCAGAATCTGGCAGCGTTTCTGTGAACCCGTTGCCAAAGCCAGCCTACACACGCGTTCCAGGCAAAAAAATTACCCTGCAAATTGGGGATCAGGCATGGGAACTTTACAGCCAGGCGGATACGCTGGCGGAGTTTCTGAAACAGGCAGGTGTGCAGCTTCACCCAAAGGATAAGACTTCTCTTGCCCTGAGCAGCCCCGTGAGCGACGGCCTGAAGCTGAGAATCTTTAAAGCCCGACAGATTTGGGTAGAAAGCCCTGCTGCCAACCTCAGCGGGCTTAGCGCAGCACAAAGTGTGGGCAAAGCCCTGCAAGATTTGGGAATGAGCCTGCAAGGATTGGATTATGCTGAACCCGCAGAAGAAGAGTCTGTTCCAGCGGACGGAAAAATTAAAGTGCACAAAGTGTCAGAACAGATTGCGCTTATCAAGGAAGAAACCCCGGCAGGCTTTCGTTACCAAGAAGACCCGGAAACGGAATTGGATACGCAAAAAACGCTTACACCCGCCATTCCGGGTTACGTGGTGACCCGCAGCCGGGCCAGAGTGATTGACGGTGAGGTTCAGAACGCAGAACCAGAAGGCCCCTGGAAGGCATCCGACCCACAGGACGGGGTAATTGGGCGAGGCTCTAAAGTCGTGATAACGAGCGAAGTTGTAGATGGAGTAGAGCTGCATTACTGGCGTAAACTTTCCGTTTATGCCACAGGCTATAAACCCAGTTCCAACGGAGGCACGGGAACCGCCTCGGGTATTCCCCTTACCAAAGGCATCATTGCCGTGGAACTCTCGTGGTATAACAGCGGCATGGCTTTTCAAAAAGTATACGTGCCCGGGTACGGCTTTGGAACCATTGCCGATACCGGCCCAAACATCCTTGGACATCCCTGGATTGACCTTGGTTTTGATGATGACAATTACGTTTCTTGGCATCATTGGACAACCCTTTACCTCCTTGAACCTGTTCCCGCTGCCATTCCGCTGGTTATGCCATGAAGACGCTGCAAATTCGCCCCCTTATGCAAAAGTTTGGGATTAAGCCCAAGAAATCGCTCGGTCAGAATTTTTTGGTTGAAGCAGCAGGCTTAAACAAAGTGCTTGAAGCCGCCGCCCTGCAGCCTGAGGACCAGGTGCTTGAAATTGGCCCAGGATTAGGCAGCCTGACTTACTTATTAGCGCAAAGTGTACGTGAGGTGATAGCAGTAGAAATTGACCAGCAGCTCATTGCCCCCTTGCAGGAAGCCGTTGAGGCGTACCCTCAAGTAAAGATTGTTCTTGGGGATATCCTGCAGCAAGACCCTGCCAGTTTAGGATTGCAAGAAGGCTATCTGGTGGTTGCCAACATCCCCTATTACATCAGTTCTGCCATTCTGCGCCATTTGCTTACCGCTGAAAAAAAGCCCAAACGGATGGTGCTGACCGTGCAAAAAGAAGTTGCCGAGCGCGTTTGTGCCAGAGACGGCAAGCAGAGCCTGCTTTCACTTTCCGTGCAGGTTTTCGGCAAGCCTTCTTTAGCCGGCATTATCCCTGCAGGTTCTTTTTACCCTGCCCCAGACGTTGATTCAGCTGTTTTAGGCATTGCGCTTTTGCAGGAGCCCACCATTGCACAAGAAGACCTTGACCTTTTTTTTAGCCTGGCAAAAGCAGGCTTCAGCCAAAAGCGGAAAACCCTGCGCAACTCGCTTGCCGGCGGTCTTGGCCTTAAACAGGAAGCGGTTGAAAACCTTCTTAATGAAGCCAGAATAGACTTACAGCGCAGGGCAGAAACGCTTACGCTGGAAGAATGGGCAAGGCTGGTACAGGCCCTCAAAGAGAAGCCTTAAGCCGCTTTAGCCTTCTTATTTTTCTTTTTCTTTTCCTTGAGAAATATGGCGCTGCCAATGACGCCCGCAAGCCCCACCATAAACACAAACGGCCTTTCAAGAATCCAGGAAAGCGATTGCAGAGCACCCCGCCCCGTTTCAACAAGGGCGCGATTCAGCAATGGTTCTTCAACAGGCTCATTCCATTCAAAGGTGACCAGCCGTGAAAGAAAGCCCTGCTGCACACAGCCTTCCAGACTGAAGATATGCACCGGTTTTTGGTAGCCGGCTGCAATGCGCAGATCCGTTGCAAACTCGGCCCAACTGAGCGGGGCTACTGTATCAATGCCATCCTGCACCACTCCGCCCCCTGTTACCCCAAGACCGAAGGAATCCGTACTGGAAGCGTAACTTTGCAGCATGGCCTGCCCGTAAGGGCGATTAAAGCTGGAATAGAGCATGAGCACCACACGGTCAACCTGTACATCAATGAGGCCCAAGGCACGCTTGAGCACAGTGGAAGAGGCCTTGCGGTCATCCACTACAAAAGTGCTGTGATAGGCCTCTATTGGGTAAGCATCTTCATGGATTTTATTAACAAGCCCCATATAAGCCAGATGGCTTTCCTCATAGTGCTTTTTATCCTGCAGGCGCTTCCAAACTTTGGGGAGAACTTTTGGGTTACGTGCCTCAAACAGGATAGCTTCTTCGTAGTCAGGTTCAATATCCAGCCCGACCCCTGCCCATTCCAATTTATGTGCGGCAGTCCAGGCCTTAAAGGCCTCATAACGGGCAATCGCAAAGGGGTAGTTATCCAGACAGTACCAATAGCCCTGCTCTTTAGGCAGCAAAAGCCAGGCAATAACCGGCACCCCAATTTTATTGAGACGTTTAACTACCCCGGCACGCTCATCCGAAAGATCAATAAGGCCCATGGAAACAGAAGCATTGAGGGCCTTGAGGTCATCCAGCACAAAACGGTCTTCAAAAAGTTTGGTAAGGGATTTTGGTTCGAGTTCAGTAAAAAAAGTAAGTTCAGGCTTTGAGTCCATGAGAGTTTGCTCCTATTGCGACAAAGGAGACTTGGCAGGTATGCCAGTCCGTCTTGGGTAGGCCTGGGGAGTGCGGGCATTTTTATCTATGCGCAAAAGGTATCTGGCGCCTTCTATGCCCGGAATTTCAACGGGCAGCACGCCCTTGAGGTCTCCGCCCAATTTATGAATGATATTTTTAGCATTTTGGGCTTCTGCGGGGGCGCTTTCCCCTTTTTGCAAGATTACGCAGCCACCCGGTTTGGCAAGGGGAAGGGTGTATTCAAGCAGGGTGGGCATGGCTGCCACAGCACGGGCGGTTACCAGATGATATTTCTCGCGGTGCTGCGGATTTTGGCCAAGTTCTTCAGCACGGGAAGTAAGCACCTGCACGCCGTCAAGCTGCAGGGCATCCGCCACAAGCAGGCAGAAGTTCATTTTTTTAGCGACCGAATCCACCAAGGTCAGTTTCATTTCAGGCCATAGAATTTTAAGGGGAATGCCCGGAAAGCCCGCCCCACTGCCAATATCCACCAGGCTGGCGGGGGGTATTGCCTTAAGCCAGGCTTTGGCAACACTTAGGGAATCCAAAAAGTGCTTAAGAACAATTTCATCCGGCTGACGAATAGCCGTCAGGTTGATTTTAGTGTTCCACTCCAGTAGTATTTGCATATATTGCTGAAACTGTTCTGACTGCCTTGCGTTCAGCTTCAGGCCAAAAAGGGATTCAGCGCATTCAATCCAATGGTCCATGGCCTTATTATATCCAATCCACCTTTTAGGAAGCGTAAAGCTTATATGCTGCCTTCATCAAGCAGGGGCGTTTTAGGCAGTTCGGGTAATCAAACGCTGCAAGTGATCCACCACCATTTCGGAAGCCACACTGTTGAGGCCGCCATCGGGGATGATAAGATCCGCAAAACGCTTGGAAGGTTCCACAAATTCAATATAGCTGGGGCGCACGGTGCCCAGGTATTGGTTCACAACCGAATCCACGGTGCGGCCGCGTTCCCGGGTGTCCCTTTCCAGGCGGCGGATAAAGCAGATATCCGGGTCGGCATCCACAAACAGCTTCATATCAATCAGTTTGCGCAGTTTGGGTTCCGTAAAAATCAGAATGCCTTCAACCATAATGATAGAGCGCGGTTCCAAGATTTGCGTTTCGGCGGAGCGGGTATAGGTCTTAAAGTCATAAACCGGCATGTGAATCGCATTCCAGTTTTTGAGCTGCTTTATATGGTCTATCAGCAGCTCTGTTTCCAGGGCGTTGGGGTGGTCATAGTTCACTTCCAGGCGTTCGGCCATGCTCATGTGGTCTTGCCTGCGGTAGTAAGCATCGTGCGGGAGAAAGGCAACACGGTCAATGCCGACTTCCTCAAGGATGCTTTGCGCCAGGGTGGTTTTGCCGCTTCCGGAACCGCCGGCGATGCCAAGAACAAAGGGAGCAGAGAGCGCAGGCATGCAGGAATTATAACCGCTTAGGTTATAATTCTGGGGATAGGAGAGAAAAATGAGCGCAAAAATCATTGATGGCAAGGCAATCGCAGCAGAACTTCGTGAGGAAGTAAGAGCGGCAGTGGAGGCCAGAAAAGCGCAGGGGCTGTCCGTTCCCGGGCTGGCCACCGTGCTGGTGGGTGACAACCCGGCTTCGCAGGTTTACGTGAAAAGCAAGCACAAAGCTTGCGCCGAGGTTGGCATTAAGTCCTTCCGCAACGATTTGGCGGCCGACGCCACGCAAGAAGAAGTAGAAGCAGTGGTAAGAAAACTTAATGCAGACCCGACGGTCAACGGCATTCTGGTTCAACTGCCTCTGCCAAAGGGTTTGGATGAAGAGCGCGTTCTCTCGCTGATTGACATTTCAAAGGATGTGGATGGTTTTCACCCTGTTAATATCGGCAGGCTGGCCCAAAAAGGACGCGAACCCGGCTTTGTTTCCTGCACTCCTGCGGGCTGTATGGTTCTGCTGGAAAAAAGCGGCTGCAAGACCTCCGGCGCGAACGCCGTTGTGCTTGGCCGTTCCAATATTGTAGGAATGCCCGTGGCCCTTTTGCTGGTACGCGCAGATGCAACCGTTACCATTTGCCACTCACGCACAAAGGATATTCCCGCTATTTGCCGTCAGGCAGATATTTTGGTTGCAGCTATCGGCAAACCTGAATTTGTAAAGAAAGACTGGGTAAAACCGGGGGCTGTAGTTATTGATGTTGGAATAAACCGCATTGATGACCCGGAATCAGCCAAGGGCTCGCGCCTGGTCGGGGATGTGGCTTACGACGAAGTAGCCGAAGTAGCCGGTGCCATCACCCCGGTTCCAGGCGGCGTTGGCCCCATGACCATTGCCATGCTGCTTAAGAACACCCTGCATGCCGCTGAACTTGCAGACAAAAGCTCTCAATAAAAACAAATAAGGTATGATTGCGCTATGAGTACCCTGCTCGTAAAAAATATTGATTTACTCGTTACCATGGACTCCCAAAACCGGGAACTTAAAGAGCAGTCTATCTTCTGCCGGGATGGTTTTATTGAGCAAATTGGCAAAGCTGCGGACTTGCCGCAGGAGGCCGATGAAGTGCTGGACCTGAAAGGACACATTGTTTTGCCCGGCCTGGTGAACACCCATCATCACTTTTACCAAACCCTGACCCGCGCCCTGCCCGGCGCACAAAATGCCAATCTTTTTAATTGGCTTAAGACCCTCTACCCTATTTGGGCACGCATGACCCCGGATGATGTTTTTACGAGTACCCAAACCGCCTTGGCGGAACTGGCCCTCTCCGGCTGCACCACTGCCTCAGACCACCTTTACCTCTTCCCTAACGGATCCAAGCTGGACGATGAAATTGACGGCGCCAGAACCATTGGGCTGCGCCTGCATGCTTCCCGCGGGTCGATGAGCCTAGGCGAATCGAAAGGCGGCCTGCCACCGGATTCTGTTGTGGACAGTGAAGAATCCATCCTGAAAGATTCGCAGCGTCTTATTGAGCGCTACCATGACCCCAAAGCGGGCTCCAAACTTCAGATTGTGCTGGCCCCGTGTTCGCCATTCAGCGTTACGGGCGAGCTGATGAAGCAATCGGCGGAGATGGCACGGCAGTATCATGTGCACCTGCACACCCATCTGGCAGAAACTGAAGATGAAGATGACTTCTGCAAGGCAAAATTTGGCTATAAGCCGGTCGCCTACATGCAGTCAGTCAATTGGATTGGGGAAGATGTTTGGTTTGCCCATTCCGTATGGGTCAATGATGAAGAGGTAAAACTTTATGCCAAACACGGCTGCGGGGTGGCGCATTGCCCGAGCTCGAATATGCGCCTTGCTTCAGGCATTGCCCCCATTATGCAGATGCTGACCCAGGGCGTGAAGGTTGGCCTGGGTGTGGATGGTTCGGCCAGTAATGACGGCTCTCACCTTTTAGGGGAAGCCCGACAAGCCATGCTGCTGGCACGCCTGAACAGCGGCATTAAAGGCGCTTCGCGGTCAGACCCCAATGCGCCAGCCCTGATGACCGCCCGCCAGGCCCTTTCGATTGCTACACGCGGCGGCGCAGGCGTGCTTGGGCGCACAGATATCGGTTCACTGGAAGTGGGCAAGTGCGCTGACTTCTTTGCCATTAACCTTAACCGTCTGGAATACAGCGGCGCGCTTGAAGACCCCATGGCGGCGGTGCTTTTTTGCGCCCCGGTGGGAGTGGATTACAACGTAGTAGGCGGTGAACTGATTGTACGTGAAGGCAAGCTGACCAAGCTGGATTTGGAAAAACACGTTCAAAAACATAATAAAGCGGCCAAACGATTAGCCGCAGGGTGATAGGCCTTTCTCACTGACGAAGGGTCAAATCTACTTTGGAGAGTCTTTCTATGCAAAAAAAAGGTTTAGCGGTGGTTGCAGTGGGCGGGAACGCCCTCATCAAGGATAAAAACCATCAATCCGTTCATGACCAGTATGACTGCGCGGTTGAAACCATGCGGCATGTGGCCGATATGATTCAGGACGGCTGGGATGTTGTCGTTTCCCACGGTAACGGCCCTCAGGTGGGCTTTATTTTGCGCCGTTCAGAAATTGCCAGCCATGAACTTCATGAAGTGCCGCTGGATTACTGCGGCGCTGATACGCAGGGCGCCATTGGCTATATGTTTCAGCAAGCCCTGCACAATGAATTTCTGAAGCGGGGCATCAAAAAGGTTCCGGCCACGGTGATTACGCAAACGATTGTTGACCGCAATGACCAAGCTTTCCAAAACCCTACAAAACCCATCGGTTCTTTCATGGAAGAAGCCCAGGCCCGCGAAAAAATGGAAAAAGAGGGTTGGACATGTGTGGAGGATGCCGGCCGCGGCTGGCGCCGGGTGGTTGCTTCACCCATTCCCCAGCGTATCGTTGAAGCGGATGCCATCAAAAACCTGATTGATAACGGTTTTGCAGTTGTGGCAGTTGGCGGCGGCGGCATTCCGGTTATTGAAAACGCCGATGGCAGCATCAGCGGTATTGAAGCCGTCATTGACAAAGACTTTGGTTCAGCCATCCTTGCTTCGATGATTCAGGCGGATCTCTTCATGATCAGCACCGCGGTTGAAAAGGTTGCCATCCATTTCAACAAACCGGACCAGAAATGGCTGGATACGCTCACGGTGGAAGAAGCCAAAAAGTACCTTGCTGAAGGCCAGTTTGGGAAAGGCTCCATGGCACCAAAGATTGAAGCCATCCTGAAGTACCTCAGTGCCGGCGGCAAAAAAGCAATTATTACCGACCCGGAACACATGCGTGACGCTCTGAACGGCAAAACCGGCACAGTTATCACTCACTAAGGAGAGTAAAACCAGGCATGGCCATCAGCTATTATGAATGCTCGGTTTGCAAACGGCGTTATGCGCCGGATGAGGTAAGCTACCAATGCCCACGCGATGGGGGCAACCTTACGGTTCATTCCGATTTTGAGGAGCACCCTGTTCTTGCTGATGCGCGTTCCATTTTAGAAGACCGCGAGCCTTCCATCTGGCGTTACGCGCCGCTGCTTCCGGTGAATGACCCCGGGTTTTGCCATACGCCCTTGCATCAGGTGGGCCTTACCCCCCTTTACCGGCCTATTCAATTGGCTGAAATGCTGGGCATGGAAAACCTATGGATTAAAGATGAAAGCCGCAACCCCAGCGCTTCATTCAAAGACCGCGCCAGCGCTGTTGTGGTGGCGCGCGCCATCGACATTAAAGAGGATAAAATTGTGGCCGCCTCTACCGGCAACGCCGGGGCGGCCATGGCCTGCATGTGCGCCGCCGGACGCAAAGAAGCGATTATTCTGGCCCCGCGCACAGCCCCTCCGGCCAAGTTAGCCCAGCTTACCACCTATGGCGCCAAAGTAATTCTGGTGGACGGCAATTACGACCAGGCTTTTGACCTCTCCATTGAGGCTTCCCATGAGTTTGGCTGGTACAACCGCAACACAGGCTATAACCCTTTTACCACAGAAGGCAAAAAAACAGCCGCCTTTGAGATTTGGGAACAGCTTTTGCGTGTGCAAATGAAGGGCAGCCAGAGAGCCACCCTTTTCATCCCCGTTGGGGATGGCAACATCCTTACCGGCATTTGGAAGGGCTTCAGCGACCTGATGGCGCTGGGTTGGATTGAAGAATTCCCCAAACTCATCGGCGTTCAGGCCGAAGGTTCTGCCGCCGTTGCCAATGCCTGGATGAACGATTCGGAAAGCATTGAGCCTGTTGAGGCGCATACCCTGGCAGACAGCATCAGCGTGGATTTACCCCGCGACGGGCTGCGAGCCCTCCAAGCCGTCAAGCAGACCGGCGGATATTTCATCAAAGTAACAGATGAAGAAATTTTGCAGGCCATTGCAATGCTTGGAAAATGCGGACTTTTTGTAGAGCCTGCCGCAGCCGCGGCCTTTGCGGGCATGAACAAGGCCCGCAACAACCGCAAATTAAACCGCAACAGCCCTACTCTGGTGCTGTGCACCGGCAGCGGTCTGAAAGACGTAAAGGCTGCCAGTTTGGCATCGAAGCCCGCACCCATCATTGAACCAAGGCTTGAAGCCCTAAAGAAGGTGGTCCATGGATAACCCTGTTTATTCCGTTATTGCCCCAATCTACAACGAGATAGAAAACCTGCCCCTTTTGTATGAACGGGTTGCCAAAGTGATGGAGCAGACCGGCGAAAGCTGGGAACTCATTCTGGTGGATGATGGCTCAAAAGACGGCTCTACGCAGATGATGCGTGAGATGGCAGCCCAGGATTCAAGGGTGCGCCCGGTCATTTTTGCGCGCAATTTCGGGCATCAGATTGCAGCCACTGCCGGTATGGACTACAGCCGCGGCAAGGCCGTAATGATTATTGATGCTGACTTGCAGGACCCGCCTGAAGTAATGCTGGACCTGATTGCCAAGTGGAAAGAAGGCTATGAAGTGGTCTACGCAGTGCGTTCTGAGCGTCAGGGCGAAACCGCCTTCAAGAAAAACACGGCGGCCATGTTCTACCGCTTCATCCATAAAATTGCGGATGTGAATATTCCGCTGGATACAGGGGACTTCCGCCTTTTAGACCGTAAGGTGCTGGATGTGCTGGGCACCATGCGTGAGAAAGCGCGCTTTTTGCGCGGCATGAGCGCGTGGGTGGGTTTTAGACAGATTGGCGTGCAATATAAACGCGAAGCGCGCCATGCCGGCGTGAGTAAGTACCCGATTAAGAAAATGCTTAAACTGGCCATGAACGCCATTTTTGGCTTTTCTTCATACCCCATTGAGTTCATCCTGAAAATGGGCGCAGCCTGCTCTGGTATTACCCTTGCCATCACCATTCTGCTGGGCATTCTGGCCGCCTTTGGGTTCGTACAATGGAGCTGGGGGCTCAGTATTTTGCTTGCCCTCTTCTTTTTGGCCGGAATCATTTTTGCCAGCTTCGGTGTGATCGGCGAATACATTACGCGTACTTACGATCAGGTGCGTGAGCGCCCGCTTTATATTGTGGCAGAAGGCCCCGATGCGGCCCACGAACCGACCCGTTTAGACCAAAAACGTTACCCAAGACCTTTTACGGATAAGGAAGGAATTTAATTATGACCAGAATAGATCTCAGCGTCCATCAAGACCGTCTTCAACGAACGCTTGAACGCGTGCGCGAGCAAAAAATCATCATCCCTACCCTGGCGCAGCAGCGCAACCCTGCCCTTGTGCCGGATGAGATCAAGCAAAAGCTCAAAAAGATCGGCCTTTGGGAAGTGCACCCGATGAACCTGTTCCGCATCACCTGGCACAATGAACCAGTGGAAGAAGGCGGGCTTTACGGTTGCGTGAACTATCTTGAATTTCCTTCCAGTCTTACCGGTGTTGATGCCAAGATTGTGGCCCTGGTTGGAAAGTGGTTCCCCTGCGGCGTGCATAAAGTGGGCGCGGCTTTCGGCTGCCTGGTGCCGCAGCTTGTTACAGGGCAATTTGACCCAACCACCCAAAAAGCGGTTTGGCCTTCCACCGGCAATTACTGCCGTGGCGGAGCCTATGACAGCCGCCTGCTGGGCTGCAAATCCGTTGCTATTCTGCCGGAAGGCATGAGCAAAGAGCGTTTTGATTGGCTGCATGAAATTGCGGACGAAGTGATTGCCACGCCGGGCACCGAATCGAATGTGAAAGAAATTTTTGATAAATGCTGGGAATTGCGCCGATCAGGGCAAGACCTGGTGATTTTTAACCAATTTGATGAAATGGGCAACTACCTCTGGCATTACAGTATCACCGGACCTGCCATGACGGAACTGGTTAGAACCGTGATGGGAGATAACGGGCGGCTAGCCGGATTTTGCTCAGCAACCGGTTCTGCCGGAACCATTGCCACCGGGGACTACCTTAAGCAGCAATTCCCCAACTCCAAGATTGTTGCCAGCGAAGCCCTGCAGTGCCCCACTCTGCTCAACAACGGTTTTGGCGCGCACCGCATTGAGGGCATTGGTGATAAGCACGTGCCTTGGGTGCACAACGTTAAAAACACCGACTTTGTTACCGCGATTGACGATAATGCCGTGGTGCGGCTGGCCAGGCTGTTCAACGAACCCGCCGGGCGCAAACACCTGCTTAACAGCGGCGTGGAAGAAAAGACCGTAAGCCAGCTTGATTTGCTGGGATTTTCAGGTATTTCCAATCTGCTTTCAGCAATGAAGTTTGCAAAGTACAACGAGCTCAGCAGCAAAGATGTGGTTGTTACCGTTCTGACCGACTCGATGGAACTTTACGGAAGCCGCCTGGAAGAAATGCAGGCAGAGTACGGCAAGTACGATGAAAAAGCAGCCATTGCGGATGACGCACGCTACCTGAAAGGCCTGGGCATTGACTATATGCAGGAACTTGGCTACTGGGATCGCAAACGCATCCATAACCTCAAGTATTACACCTGGGTTGAACAGCAAGGCAAGACCTATGAGGAAATTCAGGCCCAATGGAACGATGATGACTACTGGACCGAAGTGCAGGCCCAGGGCCCGGAAATTGACAAGCTGATTGAAGCCTTTAACCAGGAAGCGGCTGTAAAGCTATAAAAGAAAAATGAGCGGCACGCGCGGGATCCCCGAAACGGAATTGGTTCTGGTGGCAGTTCTGCCGGAACCACGAGACCTTGAGATTGCGCGCGTGCTGGGATGGTACCGCATTCCCCTCAAAAGTGCACCCAAAATTATCTCGGTAGATTACCTGGCTTTTTACCAGACAGGCAAGTTTGCCAAAGCTGAACGCTGGCAGATAAGCCGGATAGCCAAGCTGAAAGGCCATGAATTAACTACGCGCAAGGAGCTGCTGCGCGACCAGATTGGGCACCCGAGAGCCAATGAAGAATATTACAAACTGCAGCTTGGCCCGCTGATTGCGTTGCAAAACCCCATCCCCGCCGGAAGCTGGAAGCGCATCACTTTTTTCTATACGACCATCGGGCGACTGAATAAAGCCCAAACAATGGCTGATTTGCCCGTACATGACGAAGAACGCGCACTCATCTGGCAGACCCTGCGGCAAAAAGCAGTTCAGAACAATGAACACCAAGCAGAAACCCTGCCTGAATTCCCGCTGGACCCCATGATTTTGGCGCTTTTTGGCGGATTAGCAAAGCAATAAGGAGAGAAGCATGAAAAAGCTTTTCAGGAACGGAACCCTGATTACAGCCGACGGCCAGAAAAAAGAAGATATTCTGATAGAGGGTGAAAAAATCTGTGCGGTCGGGCCCAAGCTTCAGACGGAAGATGCCGAGGAAATTAACGCCACAGGCTTGTTTATCATGCCCGGTGGTGTAGACGCGCACGTTCACCTTGATTTGCCCATGTTCGGCACAGTCTCTTCGGACGACCACTATACCGGCAGCCAGGCTGCTGCTTTTGGAGGCACCACCACCCTCATTGATTTCATCTCTCAGGATGACCATGACTTGCAGAAAAATATTGCAGCCTGGCAGGAAAAGGCTGCCAAAGCCGCGGTGGATATTGGCGCACACGCCAATATCAGCTATTTTGATGAAAAGGTGGCCGCACAACTGAAAACCTTGCCGCAAAGCGGCATTACCAGCATCAAGGTTTTCACTGCATATAATGGCCGCTTGCGGCTGGATGACGGCAATATTTTTAAAGCCATGCGCGTTGCAGGCAGTGCCGGCGTTCTGACCATGGTACACGCTGAAAACGGAGATGTAATTGAAGTGATGGTTGGGGAGGCCCTACAGGAAGGGCATAAAAGCCCGATCTGGCATGCCCGCACCCGCCCGAGCTGGGGCGAAGTGGAAGCTTCTCTGCGCACGCAGGCCATCGGGGCCATGGCTGACGCCCCTGTTTATTTGGTGCACATGAATGTAGCCGGCGAAGTAGACCAGCTGGCTTACACGCGATCAAAGGGACTGCCTTGCATGGGCGAAACCTGCCCACAGTATCTTTTCTTCACTGAAAAAGAACTGGAAAGGGAAGATGGCGCAAAATGGATTTGCTCGCCGCCCATGCGCACTGCAGAAGACGGCGCCCGCCTTTTTGAAGGGCTGGAAAACGGCACTATCCAGGTGCTGGCAACGGATCACTGCCCGTTTTTCTTTGACGGAAGAAAGCCCATTTTTTATGACGGCAAAGAAGTTGCCATCCCCGGCAAGGAACTGGGCAAGGGCAACTTTACCAAAATTCCGAATGGCTTGCCCGGGGTAGGCGACCGCCTGCCGGTATTCTGGAGCAGCGCCGTAGGCAGCGGGCGCATCAGCCCCAGCCAGTTTGTAGCCCTTACCAGCACCAATCCCGCAAAAATTTTTGGCCTTTACCCTCAAAAGGGGAGCCTTGAAATTGGAAGTGATGCGGACCTGGTTCTCTGGGATCCCAATTTTAACGCAGAATACGGCGTAAAATTTGCCCGCCAGCGCACAGACTATAATCTTTACGAAGGCTGGAAACTAAAAGGTATGCCCAGGCAAGTCTACCTGCGGGGCAAGCTTTTAGTGAAAGAAGGTCAATGGTTTGGGAAAGCGGGTGACGGAAGATTCCTTAAGCGCAAAAGCGGGGAAATTCTCTAAGCAGAGTCTATTACAATTAACGCATGATTCTTATTACAAGTATCGGCCTTCTTCTTGGGGGTTCCCTTGTTGTTTTGGTTATGAACCGTTTTCAGAAGCGAATTAGCCTGGCCTGGCTTTTTTCGATGGCGGTCAGTCTGATAGCGTTGGCATTGGTTTATTTTTTACGGCTTTACCTGCCTTCCCATTTTGAACTTATCGCCTGGAAACCCTTATCCATTTACAATAATGCGCCTTTCCTGCAAATCAGCTATCAAAGCTGGCCGTATGCCGTAGCCATGATTACCCTGCTTGCCGCTGTCATCATCACAGACCCAAGCCGTTCCCAAAATATGCAAAGTGCCGTGCCTTGGGCAGGGCTGTTAGGGCTGGGCGGCCTGCACCTTGCAGCCATCACGGCCGGGGACCCCCTAAGCATTATTGCGGCCTGGACCATGATCGACATTGTGGAATTTGCCTACCTGCTTAGGATGCAATCCTTCAGCGGGAAGAACGAAAGGCTTATTTCTGCTCTTTCTTTGAGGTGGCTGAGTGTCTTAGCCCTGCAGTTAGCTACCATGGCAGGCTGGCAGATAAAACCAGGCTTCAGTTTGGCTGAAATTCCCAGCGGGGCCAGCCTGTTTTTTTTGCTGGCCGCGGCGCTGCGGCTGGGGGTGCTGCCGATTTACGTGCCGTACCTTACCAACGAAAGGGTTCCGCGCGGAATTGCGGCCATCAGCCGGCTGGCACCCGCCTTTTCCGCGCTGACGCTGATTGCCCACCTGCCGGGCGAGTTTTTAACCCTTTCCAAATGGCTCATTAACGCGCTACATCTTTTTGCCTTACTGGCAGCCCTTTACGCATCCCTGTTTTGGCTTACGCGCGAAAACTTGAGCCAGGGCAGGCCATATTGGATCATTGCTCTTTCGGCTTTTGTGGTGCAATCCGCCCTGAATGGGCAGCCTGAGGCCGGCCAGGCCTGGGGGCTGGCCATGCTGCTGGTGGGAGGAGAGCTTTTTCTGTTTGACCCGCCTATACGCAGAATCAACTTTCTGCCGCTTCTTGCCTTGCTTGGCCTGGTTGGTCTACCCTATACCCCCGCCGGCATTGGCTGGCAGGGACTGATCAGCCCGCACTTTACCTGGACGGGTGCAATCTTCATTCTTTCACATGCCCTTCTTGTTGCCGGTTACCTGCGCTACACAGCTGCCGCCAGCAGCACCATTACAGGTTTGGAAAAACATGTGCGTTTTACCTTCCCATTTGGCCTCATCCTCATTTTGTTTTCTATTGCGGTTCTGGGCATTATCGGCAGGCCAGAAGCACTGAGCATGAGTCCCTGGCTGCCGCCGGTTATCAGCTTGGGTTTAGTAAGTTTTGGGGCTGTTGTCAGTTTCAAAATTGGCTTTGGGAGGTCTTTAAGGGCATACACCAAAAAGATACCCGGTTATCGCTTTATCCCAGTCATATTCAGCGGGGTTCAATCTGTTTTCAGCCTGGGATGGGTTTACAGCCTGGGAATTTGGCTTATAAAGCCTTTGCGCTCCATCGGTGAGTTCCTCAGCGGAGTGTTTGAAAGTGAAGGCGGCACCATCTGGTATCTGGTTTTCATGGTCATTTTGCTGACCCTTTTTATGACAAGGATCAAGCTGCCATGAACTTTTCCTTGAGTCTTATCCCAGCCTTTGTGGCCGTTTTCGGTGCACTTTTTAATCTTGTGCGCCGACGCTGGCTGCCCAACCTGATTAGCCTGACCATTCAAACCATTGCCTTGTTTTTTGTCTTGCTCGGCGTTTGGGCACCGGGCATTGCCCTTATCAAGCTCATTGTAGGTTTAGCGGCAGCAGCGCTGATTAGCTTTACGCTGCGTGGTTTAGGGATGCTGCAAGAAGAAATGCGGCTGGAACCCTTCCGCGAGGGTGAAGTATTCAGGGCGGTGACAGGGATTTTGCTCATTCTTCTCGTATTCTTCTTTCTGCCTCAGGTGCAGGCAACTATGTTCCCAAGAAGCCCGCTACCGCTGCTTTTATGCGCACTTTGCATGATGGCCCTTTCGCTGATGCAGCTTGGACTGAAGGCAGAGCCCTTTCATATTCTGCTAGGCCTTTTGGGCTTTTTAGCCGGTTTTGAGCTTTTGTATGCCTCTTTGGAATACTCCGCATTGTTGGAAGGTTTCTTTACCCTTGTAAAATTAGGCCTTGCACTTGCTGCACCTTATATTTTCGCGCTGGAGAAGAAGGCCTTATGATTAACCTGGTTCTCATTTTTATCTTTGTTCCTCTGGCTGTAGGCTTTATTCTGCTGCTTTTGAGCGCCCAGCGCCGTTTGAGCTGGGCTTTGAGCTGCCTGGTGCTAGCAGCTTTGGCAGCAGCGGCCTTCATCCTCCCGCAGGATTTAGTGTTTGAGTTCAGAAAAAACCAATATGAGATCCGAACTGGCCTCGTTTTGCTAGGGAGGAGCTTCGTTCTGCCCTCTTCCTTCTTAACATTTTGCGGATTAACTTATATTACAGGCTTTTTATGGTCACTTTGCAGCCCTCTTTTTAAGATCAAAGCAAACTTCCCGGCCATGAGCCTGATCATCCCGGCGATGCTGGTGATGATGGTTACGGTGGAGCCCTTCTTATATGCCGCGGTCATTTTTGAAATGGTAGCTTTGCTTAGCATTCCATTACTGCTGCAAAAAGAAACCAGAACCTTGCGCGGCCTGCTGCATTTCATCGTTCTGCAAACCATAGCGATGACACTTGTGCTTTTGAGCTCATGGATGCTTGCCGGAGTTTCAACCGTGCAAAGTTCTAACCCCATGATTTTGCGCGGGACAGCCATGGTACTTTTTGGCTTTGTACTATGGATGCCAGCATTTCCTTTTCACGTTTGGATTGCCGAGCTCTTTAAAGAGAACCACCCCTGGCCGGTAAGTTTTCTGCTAACCGGCATGCAGACTGTCTTCCCACTGCTGCTACTCGTATTCCTTGATAGATTTGCCTGGCTGCGCAACCTACCTGGCCTCTTTGAGAGTTTCAGGCTGTTGGGAAGCATCATTATTGCCCTTGCCGGGCTTTTTGCCTCTTTTCAAATAAACTACCGCCGCCAAAGCGCTTATCTCTTTCTTAACGAAACGGGCTATACGCTGCTTATTATCGGGTTGGCCCCGGGGGCAGGCTTTAATACCCTTGGTCTGATTTTTCTGCCAAGAATTATTTCATTCTGGTTTTGGTCATTCTGCCTGGCCATTCTTGAAACACGCTACCCCGGCGCCTCGCCGGACTTAAGTAAGCTAAACGGCTTTATCCTGAATGAACCCCTTTTGAGCTTGGGGATGGTGCTGGCACAAATTAACCTGATGGGAATGCCCTTACTGAGCCTGTTCCCCGCAAAGCGTCATATCTGGTTTAGCCTGCCCATGGCCAACCCGGCCGATTTATTGCCGATTGCCCTGGGCACGCTGGGTATGATGCTTTTCATCTTGCGCATGATTATGGCAATGGTGAGCTCAAAAGACCCCGTAAAAGATATGCCGCTTATTGAACAGGAACTGCCCCACCAACGGCTTACCTTAGCAGCGCTTTTGCTTGGGATGCTCATGATTCTTATCTTTGGCTTTTTCCCGCACCTCTTTCTGAACCGCTTTCTGGAAATCGTGGATCCGTTTGCGCACCTTGCAGGAGCCCTTAGCCAGTAAAGCAATTCTCTTATATAATCAGGACAGATAAAAAGGCAGGCATAATGGACGAATATAGCGGACTTGAACAACTTGAAAAACGGGTAGAGTGGCTGGATAACGAACGCAGAAGCGACAAAACCAATCTGGCTTCTTTGCAAAACAGACTTACCGTCATTGAAGGGGAAAATATCACCCTGCGTAAGCAAATTAAAGAAATGGAAGTAAGCATTACCAGGCTGACCAACCAGATAAGCAGCATGGATAAATATGATAACCGCATTGAGCGGGTTAATTCCGAGCTTACCAAGCAGATTCGGGATGTGAATGAACGCAGCGATGCCAATCTGGCTGAAACCCAAAAACGACTTAAACTGGAAATTGAAACCACCAAAAAATCTGTTGCTGAGATTTACCCCTTTACAGAACAATTTGAACCTATACGCAACGAACTTAAAAGCTATAAAGTGGAAGATGCCCGCCTTGCCAGGCTGATTGAAGAACTCAAGGCGAAAATTTTGGATGTGGGCAGGTTTGACGAAGACTATAGGCGCTCGCTGCACCTTCTTGAAGAAAACCGCAGGCAGGAAGCCAAACGGCTTACCGACCTGCAGGGGGAAGTTGCCTCGGTGCGCAAGCGCGTTGAAGAGACGCGTTCCCGTTTTGACGCATTCAACGACTCTTTCCGTCAGTTGGACGGGCGCATTGCAGAACTGCAAACCTTTGAAAAAGACCGCAAGGAAGCGCAATCTGTTTTTATTGACCAGGTGAACAACACTCTGGTGGATAAAGAGAAAACTTTCAAAAACTGGGAAGGCCGATTCTCAGAAATTGAAAAGATTAATCTGAACCTGAATTCACAGATGGATGAATTGGAAAAGTCGCGCAAGGCAGTGGGTTACGCTATAGCCAGTGTGGACGAGACTACCCAGCGCTTTGAACGCCGCATTAATGAAATCAGCGAAATTCAACGCCTTAATGATGAGCGCTTCCGGCAGGAATGGACCAGCTTTAAATCAGATGACCTCAAACGCTGGACGAATTACATGCTGGGGCAGGAAGAAGCCTCGCGTGAGATAAACCAGCAGTTGGAAAACGCCCAGCAGCAGCTGCAGAGCTTAGGCGATACCACTCAGCTTACCCGCGATGAACTTGAACGCCTTACCAAAGAAACGGTAAAGCATATTCAAGTTTTGCTGATGGCCTATCAGGAGTCCATTCAGTCAGTTGCACCTTTGCTGGATAAGAAAGGGTAAGCATGCACATAGTCGGCACAGCCGGCCATGTAGACCACGGCAAATCAACCCTTATTCAAGCCCTCACCGGCACAGATCCAGACCGGTTAAAAGAAGAAATTGAGCGGGAGATGACCATTGAGCTTGGCTTTGCTTCCATGCAGCTGCCAGGCGGCGAGAGCATCGGGATTGTGGATGTTCCCGGACATATTGATTTCATCAGCAACATGCTTTCAGGGGTGGGAAGCATTGATGCGGTGCTTTTGGTTATTGCTGCGGATGAGGGAGTTTCTGCCCAAACGCGCGAGCATCTGGCCATTTTGGATTTGCTTGGAATTGAAAAAGGGCTGGCAGTGATGACCAAGATTGACCTGGTGGATGACGCCGAATGGCTTGACCTGGTTGAGATGGAAATTCACGAAGTTCTGCAGGGCACGAGCCTGCAGAAGGCCCCTCTGGTAAGGGTTTCTTCTGTTTTGGGGACAGGGCTTGATGAACTGAAAAAATCTCTGGCAGAGCTGCTTGATTCTACCCCGCCTAAAAAGAACCTGGGCAAACCGCGCCTGCCTGTAGACCGCGTTTTTACCCTGCAAGGTTTTGGCACAGTGGTTACCGGCACTCTGCTAGATGGGAGTTTTGCCATCGGCGAGGAAGTGATTGTTCTGCCGCAGGGCATTCCGGCCCGCATCCGCGGTATTCAGAACCACAGCCACAAACTGCAAAAGATTGAGCCAGGCTTTAGGGCAGCCCTTAACCTGAGCGGCATCAATAAAGAGCTGATTCACCGCGGAGACATTATCGTGCACGCCGGAGATTACGAAACAACACGCATGATAGACCTGCGACTGCGGGCGCTGGCGAACTTGCCAGCGCCGCTGCGCCATAACCAGCCCTGCAACCTTTACATCGGGGCCAGTGAAGTGCAGGGTCAAATTCGCCTGCTGGGAACGGAAGCCCTCAAAGCGGGGCAGGAAGCTTATTTACAGATTCGCCTTAAAGAACCCATTGTAGCGGCGCGTGCAGACCGTGTAATCCTGCGGCAGGCCTCGCCTTCCCTCACCCTGGGCGGCGGTGAAGTACTGGACGCACACCCTTCCCGGCGTTATAAGCGCTTTGATGAGGGCACTTTGGAACACCTTGCCAACCTTGCGGAAAACAGCTCTTCACGCGCGGTGCTTGACCTGCTGAACAACAGCCTGCCGCTGAAGGCGCAAAAGATTGCCTCGCAACTGCATCTGAGCGAAGAAGAACTTAAGCAGATTCTGCCCAGCCTGAACCAGGCAGGCGAAGCGCTGCTGCTCAAAGAAACAAGTTGGGAGGAGCAAGTGTGGCAGGGAACATCAGCTTTCATCAGAACCCGTGAAGAAATGCTGGGAGCTCTGCAAGCTTTTCATCAAGCCAACCCCATGAAAGCAGGCCTCCCGCGCGAAGAACTGCGGGGGGCATTGCAGCAGAGCAAAGAAGTTTTTGAGTTGCTCCTCCAGAAACTAAGGGAAGAAGGCCTTGTGCGCGATTCAGGGCGATTAGTGGCCGCCCAAACCCACCAGGTGTGCCTGAGTGAAGCCCAAAAAAGCAAGGCCATGCCATTCATGGAAAGATTTGAGCGAAGCCCGTACGGCCCACCTGACCAAAAAGAGCTTGAAGAAAGCTTAGGCGCAGAGATCATCGAAGGCTTGTTGGGCTCAGGACAATTGGTGAGGGTTTCGGCGGAGATTCTGTTCAGCCCGCAGGCCTATGAAGCGATGAAAAACTGGGTGCAGACAAAAATTCAAGCACAGGGCAGCCTGGCGCTTTCAGAATTCCGCGACCAATTCAGTACCAGCCGCAAATTTGCAGCAGCTTTTTTGGAACATCTTGACACAATTGGCTTAACGATGCGAAAAGGTGACGTAAGGGTCTTAAGGATAGTAAAATAGATTTATCACAATACATTTACAGGAGAGAAAAATGGCTTGGAAAGTTTTAGTCACCGATGGTCTTGAAGCAAACGGCAAGGAAATTATCAATCTTAAGCATGCCGTTATGGATAAGAAAGGCATTGAGGCCGAAGAACTTTTGAATGTAATTCCTGAAGCGGATGCATTGATTGTGCGAGGGCGCACCAAAGTGACCGCAGACGTTATTAAAGCTGGCAAAAACCTCAAAGTGATCGGCCGCATGGGGGTTGGTGTGGATAATATTGACCTGAAGGCTGCCAAAGAAAACAACGTGATTGTTGTGAATGCCGCAACCGCAACTTCAGAAGCGGTAGCCGAACTGGCAATGGCCATGCTTTTTGCCTTAGCGCGCGAGCTGCCCCGTGCAGATGCCACCATGAAAGCCGACACCTGGGCTAAAAAAGAATTTGAGGGTGTTGAGCTGATGGGCAAGACATTGGGCGTTTTAGGGTACGGCAATATTGGCCGCCTGACCGGCAAATACGCTGCAGCCATAGGCATGAAAGTAATTGCCTACGACCCGTACCGTGATGATGCCTATATGCAGGCCAACGGCGCCCAAAAAGTAAGTATGGACGAGCTTTATGCCCAGTCAGACTTCATTAGCATTCACATGCCCCTCACCCTGGAAACAAAGTATATGGTTTGCGACGAAGCTTTTGCGAAAATGAAAGACGGCGTGCGCATTGTAGATGCAGCCCGGGGCGGCGTTCTTCAGGAAGAATGCCTCGTTAAAGCGCTGGAATCCGGTAAAGTAGCCGGCGTAGCCTTGGACGTTTTTGAAAAAGAACCGCCCACCGATTGGAAACTGGTGCACCACCCCAAAGTGATTGCCACACCGCACATCGGCGCACAAACCAAAGAAGCCCAACTGCGCGTGGCACACGACATTGCTGAAGAAGTGCTGCGGGCTTTGGATGGTGAAGAACTGCGCTGGAGGATCATTTAATCGACTCTATCAAGAGGAGTAAAAATGTCTTTTGAAGAAAATTTAGGCAAATTACGGGCCGCTTATAAAGAGCTGAATGAACTTAGCGGTATTATGTCCCTCTTAAGCTGGGACCAGCAAGTGTATATGCCCAAAGACGGCATTGAAGTACGTGCCAATCAGATGGCGCTGCTGGGCGGCCTGATGCATGAGAAAGCCACATCGGATGAGTTAGGCAAGATTATCAGCGAACTGGCATCCCAAATCCCTGATTTGGATGCGGATGATGACCTGGCAAGGGAAATCAAGCTGGCAAAGAAAGATTATGACCACGAGCACAAGATTCCCAAAGAACTGGTGATGGAAAGGTCCATCCTTGAAGCACAGGCGCACAGCGCCTGGGTAGAGGCCAAACACAGCAACAACTACCCCATGTTTGAACCCCTGCTCAAGAAAACAGTGGAATTAAATCTAAGAACGGTGGAATTCTTTAAGCCGTATGATCACCCCTATGACATACTGCTTGACCAGTTTGAGCCTGGCATGAAAAAAGCTGAAGTGCAGGCGATCTTTGAGGCCTTACGCCCCAGGCAAATTGAGCTTTTGCAGAAGATTGCTGCCAGCCCGCAGGTGGATGACCGGCCATTCCGCAATCAATTCCCTATAGAGCCCCAAAAACGCCTTGGTGAATTTATTTCACGCCGTATGGGCCTGCCCCCCAGCAGAACGCGCTTGGATGAGACTGAACACCCCTTCACTACCGAATTTGGCAGGGATGATGTGCGTATTACCACGCACTACTACACCGACCAGGTGCTAGCGGCTTTGCTAAGCACCCTCCACGAAGGCGGCCATGCCCTATACGAACTTGGCCTCAAAAAAGCCTGGAGCGGAACAGCTTTAGGCCAGGCCACTTCTTTGGGAGTGCACGAGTCTCAATCCCGCTTCTGGGAAAACATGATCGGACGCTCGCAGCCATTCTGGGAGTTTTTCCACCCCATGATGCAGCTTGAGTTCCCTGCCCAGCTTGAACACGTAAGCAGTACAGAAGCATGGCGTGCTGCCAACAAAGTGGAGCCTTCTTTCATCAGAATTGAATCTGATGAGGTGAGTTACAACATGCACATTATGCTGCGCATGGAATTGGAATTGGCCATGATTGAAGGCAGGCTGGACACAAAAGACTTGCCCGAAGCCTGGAATGCCAAGATGAAGGAATATCTGGGTGTAGTTCCGCCCACGGATACGCTAGGATGCCTGCAGGATGTGCATTGGTCAGGCGGAATGTTCGGCTACTTCCCAACCTATGCCCTGGGCAACCTTATTTCCGCTCAGTGGTGGGATAAGATGCAAAAGGATATTCCCCATACGGAAGAGCAGATACTGCGCGGCAAGTTTGATGAGATTCTGGCTTGGCTTGTAAAAAATGTTCATTCGATGAGCCGGCGCTACGATACGCAGGATTTGCTGCAGCGGGTAACCGGAGAGCGTTTGAACCCGGATTATTACATCAATTACCTGAAAGAAAAGTACGCTCAAATCTACTCGTTTTAAAGTGCATCAGAGGGGCCTTATAAGGCCCCTCTGATTTTTCCTTTTCCCATTTTTCCACCATCACTTGCCTCAACCCAACGCTTTCAGTGTTTGAAGGCTGCGCAAGATCATCAAGCCATTTATTTTGGGCCTTTTGCCAGCGCGCATAGATGTAAGCAGCTGCCCAATGACGCGGAATAAACTGCCCAAAAAAGGAGATGGTTTTATTCAAGGCACCCGGAATGTAGATTGCCTTGCCTTTCAAGGCCTGGTCAATAGTCTTAGGGCCTACCTCTTCCAAACAATTAGTGGTCACATCTCCCCAAAAGCCCTGAGAAGAAATACCTTTCATTGCATCTTCATTCGTACCAGGCCGCCTGGGCAAAGCGCAAGAACGTTTACATCCTGGCTTTTCAGTTCCTGGCGGAGTGAAATAGAAAAATCCAGCAAAAAACGTTTTGAAGCTGCATATGTTGCCTTAAGGGGCATGGGCACCATAGAGGCTAAACTTGAAACAAAAACCAGGGTAAAGCGCGTTCCCTTTCTGCGGCGAGACAAAATAGCATGGGTAATGCGCATTGTAGCTTCATCATTCAACGAAACAATATGCGTTACCGTTTCTCTTTCACGCCTAAGAAATTCTCCTTCATAATCAAGGCCGGCAACATTCAAAAGCATATCAAAACAAATACCCTCTTTGTCTATGAAAGCCAGCATCTCATCAACAGATTCCGTATTGGTAAGGTCGCAAGCTATGCTTTTTACTTTGGAGTCAAATTGACGTTCAAGGCCTTCCTGCAAAGGTAAAAGACCTTTTGCATTGATATCCGTTAGAAAAAGGTTATACCCTCGGCGGCCGCATTCGACGGCAAAAACACGCCCAAGACCACCACATGCCCCAGTTATTAAAACGTTCATAGCGCAAGCTCCAAATTCTTATAACTAATTCCACAAAGACGTTCACTCAAGTCAAAAAGCCTTTTTGCATTTTCTGGGGTAACCTGCTTACTGATGCTTCTTTTTTTGCATAGGAAGTAATTCAGGCTATCCGCCGCATTTGCTTCATTGCAAAGGTAGGCGTAGGTTTTGGCAGGAATGTTGGCAGGAACACCCATGTGCTTACGCATAGACCAAACCAGATTTACAAGTATCCCTGTTTGTTTGTTGCCTATATCCGTCTTGACGAGACCTGGGTCAACAACGTAGGCCCTAACCCCTTTTGACGCAAAACGATCATTGAGGGCTTTGGCAAAAAGCAAGTTACATAATTTTGACTGCTTATAGGCCAAAAGCAGATTGTAAACTCTGCGGAACATGAGGTCATCCCAATGGATCTTGATGCCATGATGGGATTGGCTGCCAGTCATTATCACCCTTCCTTTTGCCTTTTGGAGAAACGGAAAAAGTTTATAGGTAAGCAGAAAGCCTGCCAAATGGTTAAGGGAAAACTGCTGTTCATAGCCATCTTCCGTAGTGGTGTACCAAGACCTGACACAGCCCGCGTTATTGATGAGCGCGTGCAGTTCCTGATCAGGCTTATCAGCCAGAAAACCGTTCACTTCATAAGCAAGACGCAGAACCTCTCTTTGCTGCATTAAATCCCCCACAAAAAATAATGGCTTTTGGCTTGGACTCTCTGCCAATAAGGCCTCCAGTGCTTTTTTGCAGCGCTGTTCATCGCGGCCTATACCAATCACTTGATAGCCTTCTTTTACCAAAACACGAGCTGTTTCTAAACCTATACCCGAACTGGCACCGGTAATGACAATACTTTTCATTTTTTACCTTTCATACAAGACAGAACTTAAAAAACCCTGCACTTTTATTCGACAAGCTTTCTGAGGGATTTGCTATTTCTCAAACCAATGCCAGGTATGCCAAAAACCTAAGCTGCCTGATTGCACCTGAGAAATAACAATGGTCACCGTCAGGCTGGCTACCAGAATAAGTAAAGCGAAAAGGGCAATATTTCTGAGGCGGCGGTTTACTTTCAAATGGATTTGGGGGTAAATGGACAAGGCAGGCAAGGGAGCGTTCCCATTCGCTTGGGCCATGATATTCTGCTTGAAGCGCAGGTAAGCTTTGCCCCATTGACGGATAAAAGCCCCAAAGTAAATACAGCCTATGGCGACAAGCACAGCGATGGCAAACAAGACAAAACTCAGCGATACCACCGAAGTATACGGCATGGGCGGAATCATGGGCAAAATGTGCCCTCTCAGTAAGAACAAAACAGTAACGGTTAGGATAAGAATCGAAAGAATTGCCATGACTAAAGCCCAGCCGAAAAGAAGCAGGAAAAATAAAGCAGCAAAAATATTCAGGAAAAACAAGCCTATTTTGCTAAGCGCTTTCCTGCCGGCTTTAGCGCCAGCAGTTTTCTTCCCTCATAATCCAGCGCAAAGTTTAGTGCGACTTTTTCCGGATCTCCCAACTTGCTTGCAACCTCTTCTTCAGAATAACCATCAAGAAGTTTAAAAGAAAAGTGCTGTTTGTATTCATCCAAAATATCTTCAAGGTCATTCACCTTATACTTGCGCAAGGATTTTTCGAACAGATTCAAATATTCATCTTTTTTCATCATCTTTCAGCAAAGAGTCAACGGTCTTGGCAAATTCCAAATAATCTGCTTTATCGGCCAAGTAGGCCTTTTTTCCAGGCGGGGTGAGGCAATAGTATTTTCTGGGAGGGCCCCCGCTTTCTTCCTGCAAATAGGTTGAAACTAAGCCTTCAGCTTTCAACTTTCTTAGAATGGGGTAAACGGTTCCATCAGAGATATCAATGTGCCCAGACAAAAACTCAGAGATTTCGTATCCGTACCAATCCCTTTGGTTCAACATAGAGAGAACGCAATATATAGTAGTTTGAAAAAGTCAAGTCCTTTTCTCGTTGTTCTTGTTATGTGCGAGCAAAGTCTTTCTCTGCTGTCAAAAAACAAAACCTTATACATTTTTTCAGTCATTGTGCATCTATATTAGAATAATTCTAATTATGGAATTATTATCAAATGCTAAAAAGCCTGAGCAAAATATCAATCGCCGAAGGACCCCGCAGCGGGAAGCTATCTGCAAATATATATCAGAATCCCAATCGCACCCTTCCGCGGATGAAATTTATCAGGCGCTTAAGCCCCAGTTCCCTTCGCTTTCCCTTGCTACGGTATATAACACCCTGCAATTTCTTGCCGAAGAAGGCAAAATTAACATCCTTGGTCAT
>JAYFRD010000013.1:0-82853 GCA_034926255.1 Anaerolineaceae bacterium
TCCCCAACGCTTCTGCCATCTCCAGAACACTGAACCGTTGCCTCGCCAATTTTAGGGCGGGATCCTTTTCGGTACATTTCTCTGTCATTTTCACCTCATCATTATTATTATAAAGTGTTAGTCATGAGAGTTAGTCATACATGCATTCGCCCTGCGTTTTGGGGTTAGCGGCTTTTGCAGGCAAAGAAACATTTGACGGCTTCTGCCGAAAATGGTATCTTTGTGAGGCACATTATCAACCCTACCTAAGGTAACCCGATGCCCGGAAGCCAGGGTGTAAAGACGGAAGTTGGTGAAAGGCCAACACTGTACCGCAACTGTAAATTCAGCCTTTTTGAGAGCTGAAAAGTCAGGAAGTCTGCCTTCGGAAAAGAACCATACCCTTTTCGGATAAGAAGGCGGCTATTTTAGGTCTACTTCTTAAACCCAATCCGGAAAAGGTTGGGTTTCATTTTTTAATGGCGAGGAGACCATGAAAAAATCTATTACCATCCTTACAGTACTTACTCTTTTGATGCTGGCAGCCTGCCAGATAGTTGCGCCAAGCCCCACTGCTGAACCAAGCCCCACCTCAATTCCGCCCACAGAAGTTCCAGCTGCAACTGCACAACCAACCCTTGCCGCTACAGCAGCAGCCCCAAGTGCGGCGCCAACAGAAGCACCTGTTTCTGCTGAGAAGGTTGAAGTCAAGTACGCTCAGAATTTTTCTCTTGAATATAAAGAGGGTTATAAACTTCTGACGGTAAAGACGGCGGAAAGTCCAAAGCTTGCGCAGTATGCCTTGGTTGAAAAAGGCAGCAAACCTCAAATAAGCGAAGAGGGTGCCATTGTTATTGAAACACCGATTGAGAAAATTATCACCCTTTCTTCCACATACTATCCTGCTTTGGAGCAGATTGGAAAACTGGAATCAATCGCAGCCATTGATGACGCTACTTACACGTATAACGAAAAAATCCGTGCCGGAGTTGAGGCGGGAAAGATCGCCACAATAGGCGATGGCTTTGTCAGCAAAATCAATATCGAAAAGATCATTGAGTTGGACCCGGATCTGGTAATGGTGCCTTATATGAGCGCCTCCAATTTGGATGAGGCCAAGATGAAAGAGGCCAAAATTACCACGGTGCTGAACGCGGATTACCTTGAAAACTCCCCATTGGGCAGAGCAGAATGGACAAAGTTTATTGCTGCTTTCTATAATTTGGAAGCAGAGGCTGCTAAAGCTTTTGAACAGACTGTTGCCAGATATGAGGAAGCAAAGGGTCTGGCTGCAAAAGTTGAAAAACCTGTAACGGTGTTTGTAAACACAGCCTATCAGGGTACCTGGTATATGCCTGGCAAGGAAAGCTATCTTGCAGAACTTTTCAAGGATGCGGGTGCTCTGTATATTTTTGCGGATACTGTTGAAGGCACAGGTTCTTCACCGCTGGCTTTTGAGGTGGTATATGAAAAAGCCAAGGATGCCGATTATTGGCTTAATACTGGCTTTGCCCCAGACCTGAAGGGATTGATTGCTGAAGACGCGCGTTATGCCGAATTCAAGGCTCTTAAAGAAAACCATGTATTCAACAACAATGCGCGCATGAATGCCAACGGTGGTACAGACTACTATGAAAGCGGAGTTGTCAACCCGGATGTTGTGCTTAAAGACTTGATTAAGATCTTCTATTCGCAATTTTTGCCAGATTACGAATTGTTCTACTATCAGCAAGTGAAATAAGTGTAATGACAGATTTCATCAGCCCGAAAACTCAGGCAAAAGTCCCTTTCCGGGAAGGCGTTCGCCTGCAGTTTTTGGGCTGGATTCTTATTTTCTGTGTTCTGTTCCTTTTTGCATTTATTCTTGACCTTGGATATGGCAGTTTGAAGATACCGCCTGGGTCTGTTCTTAAAATTTTAGGGGGTGGGCAGGCAGAAAAATCCATATGGCGCGAAATTGTACTCAACATTCGCTTGACAAAAGCGCTTTCAGCTATTTTGGTAGGGGCGGGGCTTTCCATGGCCGGGCTAATGATGCAGACATTTTTTAGAAATCCGCTTGCAGATCCGTTTATTTTAGGCATTAATGCCGGAGCTTCTTTGGGGGTGGCGCTGGTCATTCTGACGCTCGGTTCGGTTGGCTCCCTTTTTATGACTCAGATCAGCGCCATGGGGGATTTAGGTGTGGCTATGGCCGCTGTGATGGGCTCTGCCCTTGTTTTCGGGCTGGTGATGCTGGTGGCCAGAAGTGTGCGTTCTTCCAATACCCTGTTAATTTTGGGGCTTATGTTCAGTTATGCTACTTCCGCCATGGTCAGCTTGCTGATCTACTTCAGCATTCCGGAACGTGTTCAGGCATACATGATATGGACATATGGTTCTTTTGGCGGAGTAACCTGGAATCAGTTGAAAGTGATGGCACCCGTGATGATCATCGGCATGCTGATTGCCGGTTTATTGTCCAAGAATCTGAACGCTTTACTGCTTGGGGAAGATTATGCCAAATCACTTGGCCTTAATTTGCAGCGTACCCGATTTTTTATTCTACTCAGCTCTTCCATTCTTGCGGGGACCGCTACTGCGTTTTGCGGGCCAATTGGTTTTCTGGGGGTTGCAGTTCCTCATGTTGCCCGCAACCTTTTGCGCAGCTCTAACCATAAACTACTTCTGCCCGCAGTACTTCTTTTGGGTGCCAGCTTCGCCTTGATTGCGGATGTTCTCACGCAATTGCCCGGTGCCTCGTTTATCTTGCCCATCAATGTGATTACTTCACTATTTGGCGCACCATTTGTGCTTTGGATCATTCTTCGCAGAAAAGATCGGTCAGGCATCACCCTATGAAAAAATCTGTGCTGACCACACAAGGGCTAAGTATAGGCTACCGGAATGGGAGCAAAGAAAAGCAGGTGATTGCTGAGGGATTAGACTTGAATTTGAACGCGGGAGAGCTGGTTTGTCTTATTGGGCCTAACGGAGCAGGCAAGACAACACTGCTGCGCACGCTTGCCAAACTGCAGGCGCCTCTTGGCGGCAAAATTGCCATGCTGGGAAAGAAGTATGGGCAGATGAGCGAAACAGAGCTGGCAAAGATGCTTAGCCTGGTACTTACCAGCCCCGTTATGATTGGCTATATGCGTGTAGAAGAGCTGGTGGGCATGGGGCGCTTCCCTTTCACCAATTTTTTTGACCGGCGCAGCAAGGCTGATGATGAAGCTGTTTTAGATGCCCTAAAATCAGCGGATGCAGAGAAGCTTAGAGGGCGTTTTGTTTCTGAATTGAGTGATGGCGAAAGGCAGCATGTGATGGTGGCAAGGGCACTGGCGCAAAAGCCCCTTTTAATGATTTTAGACGAGCCAACAGCCTTTCTGGACCTGCCTGGGCGCGTCAAGATGATGTTGATGCTACGCAGCCTGGCTCATGAGCAGGGAAAGACCGTTCTTTGTTCCACGCATGATCTTGACCTGGCCTTGCAAACGGCTGACTGGATGTGGCTGATGGACCGCAACGGCTCCATGCGGCAAGGCTCGCCAGAGGATTTGGTTCTTCATGGAGAACTTGGCAAGACTTTTAACCGGCAGGGGGTTGAGTTTGACCCGAACTCCGGTAAGTTCAAGACGGAAACAGAGGCTCACCAACGCGTTATCCTGCGGGGCGAAGGGATTGAGAAATTCTGGACAATGCGTGCTCTTATTCGTTCAGGTTTTGATGTGATGGAAGACGGCGAGCAGGAACTGGCGCTGGTTGAAGTTTTTAGAGAAGGCAGTAAACCCGCCTGGCGTTTAAAACAAAATGGACGCGCAGTTTTGCACACGTCCATTTATTCTTTGGTTTGCGCTCTTACAGAAGAGTCTTAGTCTGTTAGGGCAGCAGAGGCTCAATAAAAAGAATAACCGTAATCCCAAAAATCATTACCGTCATCGCAACAGCCAGAACATTCTGGAAGGTCTTATTAATCCATTTACCCATAATATCTTTGCTGTTTGCCAGAATTAGAACCAAAACCAACAAAATGGGCAGCAAAATACCGTTCAGGCTTTGCGAGTACATCATGAACTGAAAGAGTGACTGACTTGGAATAAACAAAATGGAAAGGATGCTGAGCACGGTAATGATGCTGAAAGTGGTATAAAAAGCCGGAGCTTCCTTTACGGGGCGGTTGAGGCCGCGTTCAAAACCAAAAGCCTCACACATGGCATAGGTGGTTGCTAAAGGCAAAACAGAAATTGAAAGCAAGGATGCCCCCAGCAGACCCAAAGCAAAGAGTAGTTTTGAAGCATGCCCGGCCAGAGGCTCAAGGGCCAAAGCCGCTTCTGTGGCGTTTGTGACCACAATACCTTTGTAAAAGAGGGTAGCGGCAGTGGTTATGATAATAAAGGCAGAAATAACATTGCCCCAAGCTGCGCCAAAGCCTACATCTATCTTGGTATGCCCGTACTTATCCATATCAATACCCTTATCGGCTACGGATGCCTGCAAGTAGAAAATACCCCATGGAGTAATGGTTGTGCCGATAACAGCCAAAATATTGATAATGTAATCTTTGTTGAATTGAATCTGAGGGCTAATTGCCTGGCGGCCAATTTCTCCCCAATCCGGCTTAATAATAAAGACGGTGGCTACATAGGCCAAAGCGGATAGACATAGAAAAAGCATCACCTTCTCAACCTTATCGTAACCCCCTTTGAGTACAAGCATGGTGATAAGCAGACCGCCCAAAGGTACTGTAAGAAAGCGGCTTATGCCAAAAAGTTCTCCAACCGCTGCAATACCAGCAAATTCTGCGATAGTGGTGCCAAGGTTGGCGATAAGCAGGCAGAACATGGCGAATGTGGTGATTTTTACGCCAAAACGTTCACGGATAAGGTCAGCGGTTCCTTTGCCGGTAACGGCACCCATGCGGGCAGCCATTTCCTGAATGACTACTTCGCCGATGGTGATGGCAATGATAACCCAAAGGAAGCCATATCCGTAACGCGAACCTGCCATGGAATATGTGGCAATGCCTGGGGCGTCGTTATCCGCGCTGGCCGTAATGAGACCGGGGCCGACAATGGCAAAGATAGCCAAAATTCTGGCGAGCCAGATGGGAGTTTTAATTTTTTTGCGCATTGTGGCCTCCTATCTCGCTGCAAAGCGGGGCAATTTTTTCTTCCAGGCGGTGGGCAGAACTGTATCAAGCGCGTCATCCACAGTAACAATGCCCAGCATTTTATTTGTATCAGGATCTACTACCGGGATGGCCATCAGGTCATATTTTGCCACCAGATAAGCAGTTTCTTCCTGGGTTTCAAGCGGGTTGACGGCTACTGGGTCGTCATCAAACCAATTCGAAACCGGCGAATCAAGAGGGGCAGTAACCAGGTCTCTCAGGCTCACGACTCCCTTCAGACGTTCTTTTTCATCAAGGATATAGACGTAGAACATGAATTCATCTTGCAGGGCATCATCTGAAGCGCGCAGATAAGAAAGGGCTGCTTCCACGGTGTAGTTATCCGGAATATGCGCAAACTCCGTGGTCATGATGCCGCCGGCGCTATCTTCTGGATAGCCCAGCAATTGGCGCACATCTTCTTCGTCCTCATCTTCCATCAGATTCAGCAACTGTTCACTGGCTTTGTCATCCATGTCTGCAAGCAAGTCAGCCGCTTCGTCAGGATCCATTTCTTCAAGGATGTCCGCGGCACGCTCTGGGTGCAAATGCGAAAGCACAGTCAACTGCACTTCGGGCGAAGATTCTTCCAAAGTGTCGGCAAGCTGTTCATCCGTAAAACCCTGCAAGAGAGCCTTGCTGGTATGGTGATCAAGATCATCCAAAATGGCGGCAATATCTGCCGGGGGCATTTGAACCAGACGGGATTGGGAAACCGAAAGCCGCAGGGGGTCATCATGTTCAATGGAAGCAACCGTTTCCCAGGGGATTACCTGGGTTTTGTCTTCTTTTTTGAAGGTGCGGGCAAGGGCGCGGTTAAGGCTTTCCAATCCCAGACGGCGGAATAAACCATTTGTGCTTGCATCCACACCGGTCAGCAAAAAAGCCTCACCCTTGCGGCCAATCTGCAGGTCATTAACGCGAACAAGGCGTTTGCCTTCCGTATCAACTATCTGCTGATCCATTACGCGCTGGTTGAGATATAGCTCGTGACCTTTGGGAGTGAAGGGAGTGAGTTTGTTTTGGTCTACCTTAAGCGTGATACTTGGCCAAAGCGTGGCTACCTGGCTCATGTCAATAAATTCAACGTTATCCATATGGTTTTTTAGGGACATGGCAGCCAGCGGAGGCATATTCTTCTCCGTTCCGTTGACTAAAATATCCTTTACTTTTCCGACTTTATGGCCAAAAGCATCCCAGACAGGCTGATTTAACAACTGGCTTAAATAAATCATCTGACACCTCACACAGGTCTTAGATTTGGATTTAACGTTGGGAGTTGCGAACGCAAGGGGCATAGACCAGCCCCTGCCCATGCCAGTTTACATGGAAGCGGGGGACTGGTAACAAAAACGCCCTCCAGGCTTTGCAGGTTCTTCTGCACAGCCTTCAGAAAGGTTCTCAATTCCAGTCAGCGCTAAAATTTCCATAGGTTTTACCCAAGACAATTATACTTCAGAGGCTGTGTATTGCGTCAACGAAAACTAAATCTGATTAAAACTGACCAGACCAAGTTTGATGGCGCGAACCGCGGCCTGGGTACGGTCCGTAACTTCCAGCTTTGAGAAAATTTGGGTCATGTGGTTGCGCACAGTTCCTTCTGAGAGATATAAGCGCCGGGCAATTTCGGTGTTGGAATATCCTTTTACAAGAAGCACAAGAATCTCCTGCTCGCGTTGGGAGAGGCTGAGAGGTTCCTGATCCGCATTTGGCAGATGACCGGATATATTTTGAATCAACTTGCCAGCCACCTGGGGATCGATGTAATTGCCGCCTGCAAAAGTTTCTTTAATGGCTGCAATCAGCTCATCACCCGGGCGGTCTTTAAGCAGGTAACCACTCGCTCCGCTACGGATGGCTTCAAAAAGCCAAGTGTCTTCTGTGTAGGTGGTAAGCACAAGGATGGGAAGCGGTATTTTCTGAGCCCGTATTTCACGTATGGCCTGAGGGCCTGTCTTGACCGGCATGTGCAAGTCCATCAGAATCAAATCCGGCTGTACTATTTTGAGCATATCCAAGGCATCCTGCCCGTTAACTGCCGCAGCAACTACAGAAAGGTCCGGGTCAGATTCAAGGATGTTGCGCAAGCCTTCACGAACAATTTCCTGGTCATCGCAGATAAGGATTTTGATCATTTTACTGCTCCCAAATCAGCATTAGGATGGTTCCCCTGCCGGGGACAGAAGAAACTGTAAGATGCGCGCCAATGCTTTGGGCGCGTTCCTGCATACCGATAAGGCCCAAATGGTCGTTGCTAAGCTGACCGGCCGTGTCAAAACCTAATCCATCATCCTGGAGGATCATTTGCAAACCTTTTGGAGATATAACAAGATCAAAGTTCACAATGCCGGCACTGGCATGCCTGAGGATATTTTCCAGGCCTTCCTGAGCGATGCGGTAAAAAACATGCTCCACTTTAGGAGTGAGCAGAGGCACTTTTTCAGGAATGTTGATAGAAACCCTGATATTTTCTCTTTCGCGAATGCCTTGCAGAAGTTGACGCAAAGCTTCCGTAAGCCCCAGTTCTTCAAGGGGGGCAGCACGCAGGTCTTGCAGCGCTCTGCGGGTATCTGTGAGACCTTTGCGCACAGCAAAGAGCGAAGAGTCAATCATATCAGAAGCCTTTTGGGGATTTTGGGGGATGAGACGTTTAACTGCTTCAAGGTTGATGGCCGTGCCGCTAAGGGTATGGCTGAGGGTGTCGTGCAGTTCCCTTGCGATACGGTTACGTTCCCGGCTGACAGAAAGATCTTCCAAGGTTTGCGTGTAGGCGCTAAGAGTCTCATTTACTTTTAAGAGTTCAGTTTGGCGCTGCTGTTCCTGCGTAACCAGTTCTGAAATGGTTCTGCCTGCAATAACGAAAGCAAAGCCATTGATAACCGGCAGGCCCAAATACTGAATGTTTAGAAGGCTGGCACTGCGCACGACAAAGAAGATTAAAGCAATTTCGAGCGTGTTGACAAAAAAAGTGTAGACAAGCACAGATGTAAAGGGGTACTGCCAGGCAATAATCACCAGCAACACAAGCCAGACGGGCATTAAAGACCAAATGGAATTCAAAACGATATCTATGTCAAGGTTGGGGATAAAAAAAGTAAGCCCGAGTGCGAAAGCTGTGATAATGAGGTGCGCGGAGATGCCGTATGAAAGATAGCGTTTTCCAAGCCGCTTTACCAAGACTGGGAAGGAAAAATAAATAACCAAAGCAAGGCTGATTCCAATATTAATCAGGGATTGGATACGCAGCAAAAAGTGTGCTTCAGCATAGAGAATTTGGTAGAGATAAATTCCAAAAAAGTAAAAACCGCTAAGGAGTGCAAAATAACGGTAGAGGCTGATGATATTGGTTGCCAAGGGTTTTTTCACGGTTTCATCTTACCACTTCCTTCGTCAGGTGATGCAAATCAGGAGAATCATCCTCATTTTTTATGAAGATTTTCACTTCACAGTGGCCTTGCAATTCTGTATAAAAGAGGAGTTTATGGAATCTTTTATATCAGCCAAAAAAATAAGCAAACGCTATTCTCAACACAAAGGGAAAGAAGCTCTTTCTGAAATTTCATTTGAAGTTCCTGCGGGTTGTCTTTTTGGGGTTGTTGGTCCTGACGGTGCCGGCAAAACCACGCTATTGCGCATTCTTTCCACTGTTTTTGCGCCAAGTTCCGGAACAGCCACCCTTTCCGGGTTTGATTTGAAGAAAGATGTTGAAGAAATAAGGCGCATGATTGGCTATATGCCGCAGGAATTCAGCCAATACCCTGACCTGAGCCTGTATGAGAACCTGGAGTTTTTTGCGGATATTCACAGAGTTCCGCTGGATAGACGCAAAGACCGCATTGAAAAAATGCTGGCCTTTACGCAATTAAAACCCTTCGAAAGCCGCAAAGCTGGCAAGCTTTCCGGTGGGATGAAGAAAAAATTGGCTTTAGGCTGTGCCATGGTTCATGAACCGCAAATTCTTATTTTGGATGAGCTTTCGACGGGAGTGGACCCTGTTTCGCGCAGGGAACTCTGGTCTTTGCTTTCAAAAGTTATCAGTGAAGGGGTAACTGTGCTGCTTTCCACTCCTTATATGGATGAGGCCGAACGCTGCAGTGAAGTTCTGATGCTCTATGATGGCCGCACGCTTACAAGCGGTGCCCCAAGGGATCTTACCGCCCAGCTGCCCTTTGAAATGATTGAAGTAAAGGCAAGCCCCCGCAAATTAATGCGGAAGGCTGTACAGGATATGCCTGACGTGCTGGAATGGCACCCAGTGGGCGATCGCTTGAGGCTTGCGGTAGCCAGCCATAAAGAGGGCGAGCATGTGTCTGAAGACTTAAGGAGCAATTTAGCTGCTGAAGGAGCAAGTTTGCAAATTCTGCGTTTTGCGCCGACAACAATGGAAGATGTTTTCATCCATCATGTTAATGTCAAGAGAAAGGCTGCCTGATGGTTGAAAAGGTATTCGCTGTTCAGGTTAAGGATCTTTTTAAGAGGTTTGGCAGTTTTATGGCTGTAGACCATATCAGCTTTGAAATTCCTGCAGGGGAAATCTTCGGGCTTTTAGGGCCTAATGGAGCAGGCAAAACCACGACCATCCGTATGCTTTGCGGTCTGATAAAACCAGATGGGGGTGAAGCTTATGTGCTTGGCCAGGATATTCGCAAAAAGGCTGAGCAGATTAAGAAAAATATTGGCTACATGTCTCAAAAGTTTTCACTCTATAACGATCTGACGGTTTTGGAGAATCTGGATTTTTATGCATCCGTTTATGGCATTCAATCCAGAAGCGAAAGAAATCAAAGGCTGGATGAGCTATTTAACCTGACGGGTCTGCAGAACTTGGGCAAAGAACAGGTGCGTGCTCTTTCAGGGGCCTGGCGCCAGAGACTGGCCCTGGCTTGTGCAGTGGTGCATCGCCCTAAAATGCTCTTTTTGGACGAGGCTACCGCGGGAGTAGATCCAGTTTCAAGACGCGAGTTTTGGGAACTCATTTATCAGTTGGCATCAGAGGGTATAGGCATTCTTACTACTACGCATTACATGGATGAGGCGGACTATTGCAACCAAATTGGAATGATGTATCAGGGAAAACTTATTTCGCTGGCTGCTCCAGATGAAATCAAAAATAGTTATGCGGGCTCGCTTTACGAAGTGAGCAATGACAACACGGATAAAACGGTAGAGTTACTGCAAGTTTTGCCCCAAGTGCGCAGCCTGAGTGTGAATGGGGTGCAGGTGCGCATGACTTTAGAAAATCCCGAAAGCCTTGCAGAGGTGATGGCTAAATTGAGGCAAGGCGGCATCTATGCTGAAGTGAGCGAGGTCTTTCCAACCTTGGAAGATTCATTTATCGCGCTGGTGAAAGCCCGGCGCCAGCAGGCATAAGACCCGGAGGAGAAAGATGTTCAGACTTTGGACCATCATGAAAAAAGAGATACTGCACATTTGGAGAGATCCAAGAACAATGGCCCTCATTATTATTTTGCCTGCAATGTTACTGTTGCTGCTTGGTTATGGTATTTCAGGGGAAAATATCCACATTCCCATTGCCGTGGCAGATTTAAGCCGTTCTGACCAGTCGCGTGATTTTATTCAAAAGTTTACGGTAAGCGGAGATTTTGACCTGCAATATCTTGTGAATAGCGAGAATGAAATTCAGCATCTTATTGATATTAATTCTGTAAAAGTGGGTATGCTCATTCCTGAAGATTTTGGCCGTAGACTCTCTGCAAATAAAAAGGTGGATGTGGTGATTCTGATTGATGGCTCTGCCAACCCTACCGATGCCTCAACTTTTCAGCTGAAACTTAACGCTTTCAGCCAAATGGCCTCTCAGGATGTGTTAATAAGGATGTTTACGCTCAACGGGATGGGAAACAAAATTGAAATGCCGATTGACGCCCGAACGCGTATTCTTTATAACCCTTCAGGAGATATCAAAGTTTACATGATTCCAGGGCTCATATGCGTTATTTTGCAAGTGCAAACGCTTTTACTCTCTGCGTTGGCCATTGTGAAAGAACGTGAACAGGGTACCATGGAGCAATTGATTGTAACGCCCATCAAACCCTGGGAGTTGATGCTTGGCAAAATCATTCCTTATTTGGTTGTATGCCTGATAGACCTTTTTATCATGCTTTGGCTGGGCAGGCTTCTTTTTGGCGTGACCGTCAGGGGCAGTATGCTTAGCCTGATTGGACTAAGCGCAATCTTTATTATTGGCTCGTTGGGTATGGGTGTACTGATTTCGAATATTTCACAGACGCAGATGCAAGCTATTTATATTGCCATGTTTATTGTGGTTATTCCGGCTATCATTCTTTCCGGTTTGATCTTCCCGCGGGAAAGCATGCCCAGGTTTACTTACTGGTACAGCGAGTTGCTTCCGGTTACCCAATTTTTGCAGATAACCCGCGGCATCATTGTTAGGGGCACTTCGGCCATTACCCTTCTGTGGACGGCTACGATTCCCATGATTATCACCAGCATTCTTTACTTCATTGCATCTCTTGTTGCCTTCCGAAAACATATCTGAGTGAGGTTTCTTATGAAAAAAACGCTTCCCATCCTTTTAATTATCCTCTCCCTGGTGCTTGGCGCCTGCGTACAAGCACAGGCTGACCCCAGCAAAGGCAGCGGTTATCTTTCTGCCAATTCGGTTGCAGTTGCACCAGAACTAAGCGGTAAAGTGACTGAAGTGCTTGTAGAAGAAGGTGATTATTTAAAAGAAGGCGATGTACTGCTGCGTTTGGATGACGAGATTTTGAAAGCACAGTATGCACAGGCCCAAGCTGCCCAGAAAACAGCAGAATCCGCCATGGAGGTGGTGAAAACTCAGGTCCAAAACGCGCAATTGCAATATGATTTAGCTCGTGATGCCGCCCATGCTGAGGATGTTCAGAATAGAATGAAAGTTCTGGGAACAAAAAGCCCAGATGACTATCGCCCTTCCTGGTATTTTCAAAAAAATGAGGTTTTAGAGGCTGCTGAAAATACAGTTCAGGAAGCTTTAAAAGAACTTGAAAAAAAACAAGCATCATTAAATGCTGAACTTGAGAAAACCAACAATCAAGATTTTGTTGCCATTGAGAAACATCTTGCCGAAGAAGAACTTAACTGGACTATTGCAAAACAAACCTTAGAACAAGCCAAGCTTGCAAACAGCAAGAATCTAAGCGATGCGGCTCAAAAATTAGCCGACCAGGCTGAATCCAGCTTTAAATCCGCACTTAAAGAATATGATAATGCATTGAACAGCAAAGATGCTGAAGCTGTTTTGGAAGCACGTTCACAAGTTTCTGTCGCAAAATCAAAATATGATTTTGCCAGGGATCAACTGCTTAGCCTGCAAACAGGAGATCAATCTCTGAAGATTTCTCTGGCAAAAGGGGTTTTGGATCAGGCCAATGCAGGGCTTGTTCAAGCGAAAAACGCAGTTGCCCAAGCAGATGCAGCCTTAAAATTACTTGAATTGCAATTGTCTCGTTCAGAATTAAAAGCCCCTTCAGATGGTACGGTACTTACCGTGAATCTTAAAGCCGGGGAAGTTGTAACAGCCGGAGGAACGGCATTTACCTTAGCTTCACTGGATAAGCTGACCCTCGAAGTATACCTTCCTGAAGACTATTACGGTAAAGTGAAGATGGGTGATAGCGTAAATATCAGTTCGGATTCTTTCCCGAACCGAACTTTCAGCGGAAAGGTTCTCAAAATAGCAGACCAAGCGGAATTTACACCCAGAAATATTCAGACGGTGGATGGACGCAGCTCTTCTGTTTATAAAATCAGTATTGAAGTGCCCAACGCCAGCCGGGAGCTGAAGCCTGGCATGCCTGTAGATGTTCAGTTTAAATAAAAGGGATCATTAAAAAGACCGGACAGGCATATAAAAGACCTGTCCGGTTAGGCAAAAATTTCCATAAGGCGGGGAACCTGTTCTTGCAGATACTTGCCCTGAGTGCGCCAGCTAAAAATATCACCTACTCCGCCATATTCAAAAGCAACCATCCTTGGGGTATGCCATTCTCCATGATGAATTTGCTGTGCAGCCCAAATGGTAGGGGCCCAGTCTTCGTTTTGCATCTCAAAGTGGTCTTCAGGGTAGGCGCCGTAGAGCTTTACACCGGTAATGTGTAATTCAGACAAGCGCTCAACGGGCAAGGCTGCAATGTAAGTCTGATAATCCATTCCGTAGTTCATGCAGCTGATTCTGGCATGCGAAAGGTCAAGCAGCAGGCCGGTTTCACTTTCTTTCATGAATTCACTCAGTAAGTCTGGGTAAAGAGAAACTCGCCAAAAGGTCCTGGTGGGCATGGCCGGCAGGTTTTCACAAATGATGGGCCAGCCAGGTATTTTGCGGCGCAGCAGCTCTATATCCCTCATCCAAAGATCCATTTGCTGACGGCGTTGCGCTGGGGTGTTGCAGTAGTTTGGAAAAGACCCTGACAAATGGCAGTTCAGATGAGGAGTCTGGGTAAGCTGAAGGAACTTCTTTATTTTTTCAAAATCCAAATGCTGGAGAGTATGGGTACCCAAGGCAATTTCATTGTGCACGTAACAGGAACCAAGGCTAAGCCCGAAATGGAGAATGTTGCCCCATTCCGGGCATTTAATTAAGTCTGGCTTGAGTGTTCCCGCCAGGATTAAGTTTTCAAGGGGAACAGAGTAATTGACTGCAAAACGCATATTTAAATCTGTACCCCGGCACTGTTCAGTTCAGTACCTGCAAAGGGGTCCATTTCTGTTTCCAGATTGTGCCGGAACTGCTGGGTGTAAAGGTTATAGTAGCGCCCTTTGCGCTTCATTAGACTGTCGTGGCTGCCCGATTCCACAATTCTTCCTTCGTCAATTACTAAAATCTGATCTGCATGCTTGATGGTTGACAGGCGATGCGCAATAATGAAACTGGTACGGCCGCTCATCAGCTGCTGCATACCGTTTTGGATAAGCGCCTCGGTGAGGGTATCTACTGAGCTAGTGGCTTCATCCATAATGAAAATATCTGGATCGGCCAGAAGCGCTCTGGCAATGCTGATCAGCTGTTTTTGACCTACCGAAAGCAAATTGCCTCCTTCACCTACATTTTGGTCGTAGCCTTTTTCAAAGGAAGTAATAAAGTCATGTGCTCCGGCAAGGCGGGCTGCTTCCTGCACCTGTTCATCCGTGGACTCTAATTTACCATAACGGATATTTTCCATGACTGTTCCGGAGAAAAGGTGCGGGGTTTGCAGTACCACGCCGATGCGTGACTGAATATCTTCCAGCTTGTAATCAAAATAATTTTTGCCGGCAATGCGAATAACGCCAGCACTGGGCTCGTAAAAACGGCAGATCAGGTTGACGATGGTAGTTTTACCGCCACCGGTTGAACCAACCAGGGCAATATTTTGCCCCTGCGGGATTTTGAAGCTTAGGTCTTTGATTACTTCCGTTTCGTCATCATCATAATGGAAAGAAACATGATCAAATTCCACCTCTCCGCGAAGGCTGGCAGTGGGGATAGCCTTCGCGCGGTTATGTACGGCGGGTTGGGTATCCAGGAGGTTGAAAATACGCTCGGATGAAGCCAGGGCGTTCTGCATTTCGGCGTAGACCCGGGCAATATCTTGTATAGGCCAGAGAATCATCATGATAAAGGAAATGAAAGCCTGCAAACTGCCAATGCTGATGATCGCGTTGTTGACCATATTGCCGCCCGACCAAAGGATAAGGCCCAGCGAAAGAGCGCTGATGGTCTGAATGGTAGGCATAAAGAGTGCAGAAAGATAAGCCGCGCGGTAGCTGGACCTAAACATATCTGTGGATAGGATTTTAAAATTATCCAGGTTTTTCTCTTCACGACGTAAGGCTTTGACAATGCGAACGCCCGTAATATTTTCATTCATGTTTGCGGTCATGTGCGAATTAGCTTTACGTGAAAGGCGATAGTGATAGTAGATGCGCTTACGAAATTTGATAGCCACATAAATCATCAACGGCAGGGAAGCAATGACAATTAATGCCAACTTCCAGTTGATCATCAGCATAAAAACTGATGCGGTGATGATGTTTACGCTTGCCCATGTGATATCTGTCATGCCCCAAGTAAGCAAATCGCCGGTTTTTTCGGTATCAGAAGTGACTCGGGACATAATCCATCCCAGCGGTGTTTTGCTGTAATAAGAAAGTGAAAGCTTTTGCAAGTGGTTGAACATCATCTTACGCAAGTCATAACGAATGCGCTCGCCTTGCAACCCGACCATGTAGATAAAAATAAAGACAAAGACAGACTGAAAGACAATGAGCAAGGCGTAATACAAGTACATTTGCCAAAGGACGGCACGGTTGCCTGCCAAGATGCCCTGGTCAATGGCTGTTCGCTGAATGAGTGTGTATACAGAATCGGCTATTGAAACCAGGCTAATGCCGATGATGGCACCGAGCATGGTCTTCCAATGCGGCTTGACGACCTCAAAAAGACGTTTAAAGACCCCCTTGGTGTTTGAAATTGTTTCGTTTAAATCTTCTTCATCATAGGTTTGAGACACTGTTGATCTCCTCTTGCACGGCGCTGTCAATGCGGGTTTGAATCTCATAAATGTTGCGGTAAATTCCGGGCTGTTCCAAAAGGTCTGCGTGCTTTCCGGACTGAACAATGCAGCCTTTATCAAAAACCAGAATGAGCTCTGCATCCATAATGCTTTGGATGCGATGGGCAATGATGAAAGTTGTGCGTTCTTTCATCAGGTTTTCAAGTGCTTCTCGGATTTGCGCCTCTGTTTCCATATCCACGGAAGAGGTTGAATCATCCAAAATCAGGATTCGCGGGTTGATAAGCAGGGTGCGCGCAATGGCCACCCGCTGTTTTTGTCCGCCTGAAAGCGTAACGCCACGTTCGCCAACCAGGGTGTCGTAGCCTTTGCTGAAACCCTTAATCACTTCATCAATGGCCGCTTCCGAAGCTGCCTTTTCAATTTCTTCCTGGCTGACCTGACGTTTAAGCCCGTAAGTGATGTTATCGCGGATGGAGCAGGAGAAAAGGAAGGGTTCCTGCTCTACGATACCGATTTGCGAACGCAGGCAGTTGCGGGAGTAGTCGCGCAGATCATGCCCATCAAGAATAATCTTGCCGGAGGTGACGTCATAAAAGCGCGGAAGAAGGTTTACCAAAGAAGTCTTGCCTGAACCGGTTGAACCAAGCAAGGCAACAACCTGGCCTGCCTTGCAAGCGAACGAAACATCATTAAGCACAGGGTGATCTTTTTCGTACTCAAAGCTCACATGATCGAAACTGATATTGCCTGTGATTTCAATGCATTCCGGAAGAGCACTGTTGTTGAGGTTTTCTTCTTTTTGCTTGATAATCTCGTTAATACGTTTAAAAGAGACCGTAGCACGGGAAGTATCCACAATAAGCCGCCCGAGGTTGCGGATTGGCCAGATAAGCCAACTTAGCAAACCCAGGAATGCGACAAATTGGCCAAGGGTGATAACACCATCAAGCACCATGAGTGCTGCGAGATATCCGCTTGCCAAGGTCTGCGCACCACATACAAGGTCAGAAGCCGGCCAAAAGAAAGCATGCATGGTATTCAGCTTTTTTCCACGCTTGAGCTTTTCGAGGTTGTTAGTGTCGAATTTTTCCATTTCATAATTCTGTCTGGCAAAAGCTTTGACTACCCTTACACCGCTCAGGTTTTCCTGCAGGTTGGTGGTGAGGATGGCTTCTTGGTCCTGATAGGCAGAATAGGCCTTTGAAATTGATTTAAAGAACAAAATTGACACAATCAGAATGACCGGCAGAATAATGATGGAAACCCAGGCAAGGCGTGGGTTCATTTTGTAGATGGCTACAAAGTTAATAACGAAAATCAGAATGATACGTCCGATGCCAATAGCCTGGTCTGCAAAGAAACGTCGCAGCGTATCTACATCCGAAGTGGCTCTTTCCAGCAGATCGCCAGTTTTGGATTCGGAGTGGTATGCGTAGGGCAGACGCTGAATATGGTCAAAGAGATAATCCCGCAGTCTTCTGGTGCTTCCTTCGGCTGTTTGGGCAGAAAGCATGCCAGAAATAAATGAAGCAACTGCCTGCAAAATGACGATTGCCAGGAAGGCTATGATGGCAAGTAAAAATTTTTCGCCAAATTGTTTTTTGATGAGAATATCGTCAATAAAATAAGCCAGAAAAAGCTGCATTCCCGTCCGGGCAAGTGCGCCAACAGCAGCGAAAAATGTTGCTCCAAAATAATGCCAGTGCCAGCCGCTGATGATGCGCCAGAAATTCAGTAACTGGTTCTGGCTGGTTACTTTTTTCAAGTCGTAAGGAGGGTAAGATAAATTGTTAGTTGACATAGTAATCCATAATAAAGATGAATGGTGTTGAAGATAAAACCGAGGTTGGGAGTTTGAATAGACGATTGTGGGGCACAATCGTTGAAGTACCGTACGGCATGTACAAAGTTTAGTAAATCATAGACATGATTTTACATTGCTTTGCTAATTTTTCAAGAAAATTGCTTCAGAATTCAGATTTTGCTCAGAAATTCGAGCGTCTTATGCACCGCAGCCTCTTTTTCCATGTCAATCAGAATGCAATGAGAGGATTCTTTTAGGGTAAGATGCTCTTTTTGATTGGAGCGAATGGTATTCATAATGGTTTGGCTTACATATTGCGGTACCATCGTGTCTTTTTCTGTTGTTACCAGTAAGAGGGGCTGCGCTATTTTTGCCAATTCTTTTTGGGTGATGCGCTGCAATTTGAGCATTTCATGGCCTGCCCTTAACGGATAAACACCATAACCGCTCCAAATAAGATTGTTATCATCAGTGGATTTCGCCAAATATTTTACAAAATATTTGGCGAATGGAGTGGCCCATAAGTGAAATGCCTTGAGGGCTGGAGCGTAAATCATGACCCCGGCTAATTCGAGGTCCAATTCAGCAATACGAAGGGCTATTAAGCCGCCCATTGATTCTCCGCCGATAAAAACACGCTGGCATTTTGCTTTTAATGCCTGGATGGCTTCTTGAGCTGTTTCTATCCATTCGGTATAGTGTGTTTTGTTAAGATCATCTGGGTGGGTACCGTGACCAGGTAAAAGCGGTGCAGAAACGGTATATCCATGCTCATGCAGAGCAAGGGCAAGAGGTTTGACTTCCAAAGGCGAAGCGGTAAAACCATGTAAAAGAACTATGCCATCTTGTCCGCCTGGAAAATCCAACGCATCAAAACCTAAATCGGCATGCATCAAATATTGATTATCTTTGTTTTCTTTCATGGTTGCTCCCATATTATATAAGAGCTTATCACCACTTGGGTGCCCTCATCCTGAACGGGCATGATATGAAAGCCAAAAGAACCCAGATCAGAAATTGAACTCTCTGTAATATCCCCTATTTTACTTCCGTTTATGAACATAAGAAAAGTATTGCCTTTTACAAGAATACCCAGCGTATTATATTGTGGAGAGGGTTTTATCAGAGGGGATTGCGCATAGGGAATAAGATCAAAAGTCTGATCGTAAGAATCGTAATACGTGAAGCCCCAACTTGAATCACAAGTGATTGCAAAATAATAGTGCGGGCCGTTCTGATGAACAACTGAAATACCAAAGCGGTCAGAACCGCTGCACTTAAGAAACTTAAATTTCATCTCGTAAAAGGCATTCTTAAAATTGATTCCTGCGGATGGATAGTGGCTCCAGAAAGGGGAAGCTTGCGAAGTGACTTTTAGCCCTTCAGCTTCCAATGAGAGTTTGAGGGCATTATCTTGGCTTATCCAGGGTAAGGTTTGTGCGTTAAGGTCAAAAAGCCAGGTTGGCTTCCCTGATTTATAGGCGGAATCATCAGTTTTTGGCAAAAGAGTTGCAGTAGCAGTAGGAAAGGTGCCGGGTCTCGGGCTTGTTTGTGTGGGCAGGTTCAGCGTTTGCGTTACTGTTGCCGGCAGTATTGTGGGGCCTGGAGCCGAAGGGGTTTGCTGAGCAATGGGTTGGTAATCTACCAATTCTGCGGGTAGGTTGCATGAAGCGAGCAAGAAAAATGAGGCAATGAGGAGGCAAGGCAATTTTGAATTCATTTTTTTATCTTTTTATCTTGTTTTCTCTGCTACGCCATGCATTAGAATTATAAAGCATAGGTTTTATTGTTAATGATTATCCATTTTCAGCCTGGTACCCTGGCTTTGCAAAGGATTTCTAAAGGCTTGTTTTGGTGAATATGGAAAAGTCTTATAATTTGCACAGTTTTTATCTTGATAATTCTTCATGAAAGCATGGTGAACGATGGACATTTTTAAGAAAGCATATGACTTTACTGACGTTAAGGAAGCCAAAGCCTCAGGCCTTTACCCTTACTTTATTCCTCTGGATCGAAATGAAGGAACGGAGGTGGTGTTTGAAGGGCGCCGAATTATCATGTGCGGTTCTAACAATTACCTTGGCCTTACGGCAGACCCTCGCGTGCGCAAGGCTGCCAAGGATGCCATTGACCAGTATGGTACATCTTGCACCGGTTCCCGTTTCTTGAATGGCAATATGTCTCTTATTGAACAACTTGAAAGGGAATTGGCAGAATGGGTTGGCAAAGAAGCTGCTTTGGTGTTTTCCACAGGCATGCAGGTTAATTTGGGCACTATCAGCTCTGTGGTAGGACGTGGTGATTACGTTATTCTTGATAAGGATGACCATGCCAGTATTTACGATGGCGCAATCCTTAGCAGCGGCAAAATTCAACGGTATCATCACAATGATGTGGCTCAATTGGAATATGTGCTGAAAACTATTCCGCAGGATGCCGGTAAGATAGTGATTGTTGACGGTCTCTTCAGTATGGAAGGGGATATTGCCCCTCTGCCGGAAATTGTGCCTTTATGCAAGAAATACGGGGCAAGATTGATGGTGGACGATGCCCACGCGATGGGGGTTCTTGGCGGAGGTAGAGGTACCGCCGCAGAGTTTGGAATGACGGCAGATGTGGACTTAATTATGTCCACCTTCAGCAAGTCTTTTGCTTCTATTGGCGGCTTTATTGCAGGGGATGACCTGATAATTGATTTTATTAAACATCATGCCCGCAGCTTGATATTCAGCGCGAGTATTCCTCCGGCTAATACAGCCACGGCCCTTATGGCACTCAAAATTATGCGCGAAGAGCCTGAGCTGGTTCAGCAGGTCATTAAAAATGGAGAGTTCATGCGCCAGGGTTATAAAGCTCTGGGTTTTGACATTGGCCATTCCTGCACGCCTGTTGTGCCCATTCTGATTGGGGATAATGAGCGCACTTTCCTCACCTGGCGCAAACTTTTTGAAGCCGGCGTTTTTGTAAACCCCGTCATCCAACCTGCCACGGCGCCTGGCAGGCAGCTTTTACGCACCAGCTATATGGCCACGCATACACAATCCCAACTGGAACATGTGCTGGAGGTGTTTGAAAAAGTGGGCAAGGAAGTCGGGCTTATTTAATCTAAATATTAAGAACTAAGTCCAGTCGGCGGCATCCTGAGGGTGATCCACCGGCTGGGCTTCTTTATTTAAAAGGGAATTGGCAATTTCTTCTTCAAGCAGGTTTTGCAGTTCCAACTCAATCTGCTTTTTATTGGGTTTGTGTTTAAAGACATTCTTAAGGTGTTTAAGGATAAGCGCGGCAAGCTGCTGGCTTATTTCGCGCATTTTTTCTTTGCTTACCCTTTCACCTTTACTAAACCATTCAATTGAAGCATATCCCATTGAGGCTGTAATGGAAGCGGCAACAGCAGAGGAAAGCAGCCAGCCCGGAACCCCTCCAAATTTGGAAAGCTGCTCAAAAAGAAGTTTACCCATGAAACCTGCTCCAAAGGTTGCCAGTAATTCTTTGGCACGGTCTGGAGTAATTTTGTATTGATAAATCCGGGCTATGGTCATTACCATGGCTGTTTGATTGATAAGAAGTGGAACAAAGTCGATACCAGGGATGGGGGCCAACGCAATCGCAGCTGAAAGCGAAGAGGAGGTAACCACGCTTCGCCAGGCTAATTTGCTGCGAAATTGGGGAAGCGCAGAAGCCATCGAAAGTGTCATGGCTGGGTCTGCCGCAACAATAGAAAGAACGATATTGGAAAGGCCCTCGCCTTTAATTGCTGACACAGGAATAATCTGATGGTCTTCAACCACGAGATTTTTTGCACAGTGATGAATTACCTCATTCTTAACCTGTCTTACAAGGTCCATTTTATTAAGGACGATAATATAAGGCTTATCGAGGGCCAGAATATCCCTGTAAATTTCGATTTCAGTTTGCTTGATGCCCTGGGTTGCATCAAACATAAGAATCAGAAAATTTGCCTGGTGGGCTGCTTCCATTGCCTGGGCTTGTTCTGCACCTCCCGTTTCCCCAACGGCATCAGCCCCTGGCGTATCCACCACCGTGAAAATGCCTGCATCCGCCTGCTGATTCAGCCTGGTAGTTCCGGGGATGGGGCTTACTTCAGACTGATCTTTTTTGGAGCGGATAAGGCGGTTAAAAAGGGTGGATTTGCCCACATTTGCCGGGCCGATAATGGCAACTTTGCGCGGGCTGCCAAAGGTGGATTTAAAATGGATAATGGCAAGGTCCATCACTGTATTAAGTGGATTCCTATCCAAAGGCAGGCCCTTGAGCGATTCTTCAAGGTCTTGGCGCTTCTGCTGAGGAATGGCCTTCCAAAGACGTGAAACTGCCCCTCTTGTAAATGGAGGAAAACGCTCTTGGATATTTTTCGATTCAAAGATAGTGTTTTTGTGATCGCCCATAAGATGATTATACCGAGAAAAAGTTGACATTTTCGCCCAGTTCATGTAATATAAGCGGGCGTTTAAGGCGAGGTAGCTCAACGGTGGAGCAGTGGACTCATAAGCCATTGGTTCTGGGTTCAAATCCCAGCCTCGCCATATACCCCCAAATAGCAGGTTATAACTCAAGAAACAGCATCTTCACTCCATATATGGCGGTGCTGATTCATGTTCCATACTGAGCGTGAGCAGTGGACTAACACACTTTTGAGTGGTTATAGAACGCTTGAAATGTGGGTAAAGTCGTTCATTCTTGACAGGAAATCTCAGAACGTTTCGGCCGGCACAATCTACTACTACGAGGCCAAACTCAAGGTGGTAGTCAAGTTCTGCAATGAGTTGGGAATCACACAGGTTGACCAGTTCACGCCGGATCATCATCGCTTATTGATGTTGTACCTGGAAGACCAAGGCCATAACCCAGGTGGCCGGCATGCGTTCTTTAGGGCGTTCAAAGCGTTCTATCGTTGGTGGCGATTGGAAGCCGGCAAAGAGCATGAGCCTTATCTCTACAATCGTGCTAAGGCACCCAAAGTGCCTGAAAAGCTCATGGATCCGCTCAGTATGGAGGAGGTTCAGCAGATGCTTGCACTATGCGATTCCAAGACCTTTTTGGGGGCAAGAGACAAGGCATTATTACTGTTTTTGCTTGATACTGGAGTGCGCGCCAGTGAAGCACTTGGAGTGAGTTTAGAAGACATAGACCCGGATACTTTTGACGTAAAAATACGTTTTGGCAAGGGTGGCAAAGAGCGTTGGGTGTTTATGGGCACCAAGACCAGGCGGGCAATCAAAGACTACTTGAGAAAGCGCCATGATTCCCGCTCAGTATTGTGGGTGAGTAATGAGGGTGAACCGCTGACCTACTTCGGAATGTGGTCAATGATCAAACGGCTGGCTTCTAAGGCCGGAGTGGCAAAGGCCGGCGCTCACATGATCCGGCGAACCAACGCGGTTACGATGATCGAAAATGGGGCGGATGAGTTTGCACTCCAAACTGAGCTTGGGCACGCAAGTATTACAACCACGCGTAGGTATGTGAAGCAAAGCCGGCAAGCGTTGAGGCGAATCCATGAGAGGTCAGGGCCGGTGGATAATCAACTTGGAGGATAAGTGCTCAGTAAATTAAAAATAATAGAGCATTCTAACGCCCCAAATCCGTTCTGGTCCAGGGCAATTGCATCTTATTGCGAGAGGACATGGAATAAATAATCTGTAATAGTCACGGATTAATCTGACACTCAAAGAAAAAGCAGTAATATTCAGTAAGGAGTGTCAAGATGACGAACGAAGAAAAACTTATCAAGACGAAATTAGGTTTACTGAACCTGGCAGAGCAATTGGGAAATGTAAGTCAAGCATGTAAGGTAATGGGCTATTCCAGAGACAGCTTTTACCGTTTCAAGGAATTATATGCTGAGCAAGGGATAGTTGGGTTACAAGAAATCAGTCGCAAGAAACCGATCTATAAAAACAGAGTAGAACCGGCGATTGAATCTGCGGTGCTGGGAATGGCTTTAGACCTTCCGGGATACGGGCAACTGAGAGTGTCCAACGAACTAAAAAAGCAAGGCATCTTTATTTCACCTGGAGGAGTTCGTTCCATATGGCTGAGGAAGCAAGCCGAAACCTTTGAGAAGCGGTTGAAGATATTAGAAAGCAAGATGGCTGAAGAACATCTGATATTGACCGAAGCGCAAGTTCAAGCTTTTGAAAAAGCCAAAGAAGAAAAAGTGGCAATGGGGGAGATCGAAACAGAACATCCAGGCTATTTGGGTGCACAAGACAGCTACTATGTGGGAACGATCAAAGGGGTGGGACGGATCTACCAGCAAACCTTTATCGATACCTATAGCAAGGTTGCCTTTACCAAGTTATATGACCGGAAAAATGCTCTGGTTGCTGCGGATATGCTCAATGACCGCGTCTTGCCGTTTTTTGAGAAAGAAGAGGTCCGGCTTCTTCGTATTTTGACGGACCGGGGGACGGAATACTGTGGTACATTGGAACATCATGAATTTGAACTCTATCTGGCCATTGAAGATATTGACCATAGCAAAACGAAAGCGAAACATCCTCAGACCAATGGCATTTGCGAACGTTTCCATAAGACCATTCAGGATGAGTTTTATGCTGTGGCTTTTAGAAAAAAGCTTTACCACTCCTTGGATGAGCTGCAAACCGACTTAGACGTTTGGATGAAGGGCTATAATCTGGAGAGAACGCATTCTGGCAAGTATTGCTTTGGTCGCACACCTTATCAAACTTTTCTGGAGACAAAGGCGATTGCCCAAAATAAGATGGTTGATTCATTATTTGTGAAAGAGGAGGCTGATACTCAAGATTCTGACATTTTATTTGCCAATCAACTTGTACGATGATTCATAAATGTCAGATTAAGTCTTGGCTACTACACTTAATGGTATCAAGCTTTGCACTGTGGATAATCCGCGTTTTACAAATGAGCTTATTCGCCTGTCTCATTACCGTCACCGCCTAATATTTCGCTTACTGACATAAACTTAGGATTAAAAATTAAACATGATGGGCTTAGCTCTCTTTCTTTCAGAACCCAGTCCTTTCTTTTTAATGATTGTATGTCATCCGGCCTTTTTGCTGGATGATGCCCAAACCCTCTCGCAGAATCTAAGCCGACCCCGCTCGGTACAACATTTCACCCCGCCTTCCCCTCATCGTCTCAACGCCTTCATCTTTCCCTAAACTGACAAAAACCTTGTCCATCGTCCTGCTTCCGGCCAGGCACTCCTCATCTTCCAAAATTTCGCATAAAGCTGTCCTGCTCATCCATTCCCCCTGGCAGCTTGCCATTACTCTTTTCAAAGAAATAACCATCTCTCCATAAGGCACTCTCTCCCGCTCGCTTAGGATAACTTCCTCAAACGCACCCAGCCCATCCTCACCGAATTTAAAACCCAAGCCAACTCTTCTTTCCTGCTCCACACGGTTCTTTACGGTCTTCATCAAGCCGTTTTGCCCGTCAGATTCCAGCCCATAGGCTACATCCACACTTGCCATCAAATCGCTGCTCCCGCGTATCTGCCTGGCCAGGCTTTTCCTGTCCGTTCCCAACGTTTTGTCCTTATTAAAATGATGCAAAACCAGCACAGCAGATCCAATCCCCGCAAAAGTTCTCAATATACTGAAAAGGGGTGATGTCCTTGCGATGACAGTATCCGTATTCCCCTCCAGATACCGTACCAGGCAGTCCACCACAATAAAGCCCGCTTCCAGTGCAATCACGTCATCCCATAATGCTTTGTTTTCCGCCAAAACCACTGGCTCCATTTTTACGTAAAAGTTTTCCCCCACCGCTTGCTTTTGTTTTTTGCTTAATCCTTTAGTCAATAATGCCAGGCGTTGCCCAAAAAGGTGTGCATTGGTATCTGCACCAAGGTATAAAACCTTTCGCCATTCTTTTATTTCTTCCCCCCAGGCATTTCCTCCACCAGCCAGCCCAATAGCGGCTTGCAAGCCCAAAAAACTTTTCCCGCACCCTGCTGCCCCTGCAAGCAGCACTACGCTGCCTTCCGGTATCCATTGGGGAATAGTCCATCGCAAACCGCGGTTTTCAAAAGCCTGCATATAGTCAAAGGCTTTTTTAAATTTGGCCATTGCCCTCCTTATATAGAACTAATGTTCTGTATTATACTGTAACGCTAAGGAAAATTCAAGCTTCTTGTCTTTAACTGAATGGCTTAAAAAGCCCAAAAATTCCCCCTCCCATAGCAACATTTTGCCTTTGCGCATTCCCTATTTTTTCTCCCTTAAAATCAAGAGCTTCTCACCCTGCAGTTCAAAACTTTCCTCGTTGAAAACAGAAAAAAGCCACCTTTCCGCACGTACCCCCCCTTTCCGTATACCCCTTTCCGCATGCGGAAAGGTCCCCAAACCAAGCCCCTGTCCAACCAACAATTCAACTTTTTTCATGCTTTGCTGCAGTTTCACTTAAAACGAAAACCCAATTTTTCCGAGATACTTGACGCTAAACGACGCAAATGCTAACCTTAAGGCGATGGTCATTTTCCCTCAGAACGGCCTTTTCATGCGTCTTCACTTTTCTGTTCAAGGCGGCTGCCTTGCCTGAAAGCAGCCTTCCCCTGGTCATTGAAGACCTCAGCTTCCGCTATCATTCCCGCCAAAACTGGGCGATTGAAAACATCCATCTCAGCCTGGAACCCGGCGAAGTGATGCTTTTGGCCGGTTCCAGCGGCTGCGGCAAAACCACCCTGATGCGCTGCATCAACGGGCTTATCCCCAACGTTTACCGCGGCGATATGCAAGGCTGCGTTTCCCTTTTTGGGCAGGATGTTTACGGCATGCAGCTCAGCGAAATTTCCCAGCAAATCGGCACCCTTCTGCAAGACCCGGAAAAACAGATTCTGGGCACCTATGTTTTGAATGAAGTTTGCTTTGGCCTGGAATGCCTGGCCTTGCCCCGCCGGGAGATGATTGCCCGGGCGGATGAAGCCCTGCAGCGCCTGCACATTGCCAACCTGCGCGATAAAGAAACGTTTGACACCTCCGGCGGAGAAAAACAAAAGGTGGCCCTGGCCGGCGTGCTGGCCATGCGCCCCAAGATCCTTCTGCTGGATGAACCCCTTGCCAGCCTTGACCCGGCTTCTGCCCGCGAAGCCCTGCAAATCTTCCGCGAGCTTGCCGATGAGGGCCTTTCGGTAATGATTGTTGAACATCGCGTGGAAGACGTGCTGACCATCAGCCCCGAAAAAGTTCTCTATATGGAAAACGGGCGTCTTACTTATCAGGGCAACAGCCGGGGCCTGGTTCAGGTGGTGGATTATCATCAAATCAAACTGCCTGCGCCGGTACTGGTAGAGCGCGCCAAGAATGAAGCCGCGCCGCTCTTCAAACCGGCCATTCCCGCGTTGGATCCGGCAAGCAAGCCGCTTATCAAGTTTGACCACGTCAATTTTGCCTACCGCAAGGGAGCCCCCGAAGTGCTGCACGACCTCCACTTTGAGGTACGCGCCGGAGAGGTGATTGCCATCCTGGGCCATAACGGCTCGGGCAAGACCACCACCGTAAAACATGCCCTTGGCCTGCTTAAGCCCACCGACGGTTCCGTACTGCTGGAAGGCAAGGATACGCGCAAAACCACCATTGCCAAATCTGCCCAAACGCTTGGTTACGTGTTTCAAAGCCCCACCCAAATGCTTTTTGCGCCCACAGTCCACGATGAATTGGCCTTTGGCCCCCAAAATCTTGGCTTTGACAAGGAGAAAACCGAATCAAACGTGGCCTGGGCCATTGAAACCGTTCATTTGGAAGAAGAGCTGCCCACCCCGCCTCTGGCGCTTTCTTTTGGCCAGCAAAAAAGAGTGAGCATTGCTTCAGTGCTTTCCATGCGCTCGCGCATTCTGATGATGGACGAACCCACCGCCGGCCAGGACTATTGGAACTACAACGCCTTTATGGATTGCATCCTGCAAATGCCGGGCTTTGATTCGATTATCTTCATCACACACGACCTGGACCTGGCCCTGATTTACGCCAACCGTGTTTTGGTGGTCTGCAACGGGCGCATTGTTGCCGATGGAAGCCCGCAAAAGGTGCTTGCAGACCCCGAAAAACTGAAAGAGTGGCGCCTGGTGCCCACTTCGCTTTTGGAGCTGAACCAGCAGCTCTTCCCGAAAACCGGAAGGTTCATGAGGGCAGAATCGCTCATCCCCTTCCTTGAAAACAGCAAGCCCCGGAACGATCTTCTTGCGGAAGAAGTCCGGTAAACAACCATTTATTATTTTATAGGAGGAATTTATGTCAGAAGAATTCAAGAAAGATGTTCAGAAAAAAGCCGAAGATGTTCGCAGTGACGTCAAAAAAGGCTACGAACAAGGCGTCAAAGATCTGCGGCGCCAGGAAAAAGCGGTCAATAAAAACCTGTGGCGTTTTGGCACCCGTGAAGTAGTTTATGCCGCCATCGGCGCCGCGCTTTATGCCGTCATCAGCATGCTTTCCAACTGGGCGCACCTGCCCGGCGGAGCCAATGTGACCATGCGCCCGGCAGTGGTCATCCCCATGTTCTTTGGTATTGCCTTTGGGCCTGTGGTGGGTTTTATCACCGGCTTTTTGGGCAACATTATCACCGATTTCATCAGCGGTTATGGGTTCTGGCTGTGGTGGGACCTCGGCAACGGCCTTTTGGGCTTTGTGCCCGGCCTTTTTGCCGCCGCCATTACGGACTACCGCGCCACCAAGTCTATTCTGCTGGCTGAACTTTCGGTTATTCTGGGTTCTGCGGCCGGCATGGGCCTGGCTGCCGCCTCCGAAATTTGGGTTTCAGGCAAGGACTTCCTGACCGCGCTCACCATTGACTTTGTGCCCGCCTTCCTTTCCAATATCGTTAATGGGCTCATCCTGCTGCCGCTGCTGATGGTGGCCTACCAGGCCATCGTTGCCCGTAATTCACGCTAAAAACCAAGAAGGAATTCCCGCCTCTGACCAAACAGAGGCGGGAAAACAAAAATGATCGCCAGCCTCAACTTTCGCTTTCGCAACAGCCCCATGGATCATATTGACCCGCGCACGCGCTGGATTTTTTCCATGCTGCTGCTTTTTTCCCTGACGATGAGCTGGAACTGGAAGATGATTTTTGTTCTTTTCTGCATTTCGCTGATATGGTACTGTTTGAGCAAGCTGACCTGGCGTGATACCCGCAAGGGCTGGGTTTTGGTGCTTTCCATGCTGATGCTGATGATTATCATCAACACCTTGCTGATTGCCAACAACAGCCGCGCGATCACCGCCGCTGCCGGCCAGCCCCAGCTTCTGTGGCCGCAGGGGTTCAAGGTGTTCAGCCGTTTGCTGCATTCGGACCTTTCTGTGGAAAGGCTTTGGTTTGCGCTTTGCCAGTTCTTTCGGGTTATCGGCATTGCCATGCCTTTTGTGCTCATCCCGTATACCATGGACCCGCGCTCTTACGGCCCCACCTTTTCCGGCTTGGGGCTCCCGGACCGCCTGGCCTACACCATTGAGCTTGCCTTCCGTTTTGTGCCGACCCTTGGGCATAACTTTCAGGTGACTTTTGATGCCCAGAAGGCCCGTGGTTTTGAGCTGGAAAACCTTAAGGGCGGCATCTTTAAGAAGATTGCGCGCTTTGCCCCCCTTCTTATTCCGGTAACCATGTCATCCATTGTGGGCTCGGAAGATATTGCCAACGCCATGGACTTGCGTGGTTTCGGCGAGCGAAAACGCACCTGGCTCTATGCGCTTAAGTTCCACTGGTGGGATTATGCCATCATCGCCTTCGGCATGGTGATGCTGGCTGTTTCTGTTTATGCCGCGCTGCGCACCCCTTTGGGGAAGTTCCAGGTTCCGGCATTCTTTTACCGTCTTTTTCGTTAAGCCCGCGCCTGAAAAGGGTTTAAGCTTGCGTTTCTCATCCTCAAAAACAGCCCTGATGCAGGGGCAAAGCGCTTTATTGTGCCTTCAATTTGGCCCGCCTTAGGGCTAACCAAAACTGCCAGATCCTTCGCAAAAAATGCTCAGGATGACGAGGTTAAAGGGGTATTACATCGCTTAATCGTCTTGCGCAGTACGCTCCACCCTCGTTATGCTGGTGAACTTGGCAAAGCATCAGGCTTTTGAATAGGCTGCAGAAAAACATAGCTTTTGGATTTGGCTTGCCTTCGGGCTAACCAAAACGGCCGGACCCTTCGCAAAAAATGCTCATACTGATGACGAGTGCGGTGGTTTAAAATCCGGCCTCAGCGGGCTTGGCTGTTTTCTGCCGCTTGCGCATCCAGAGCTGCCAGCCGCTCGGCTTCCGTCACAGCTTCAGGCAGCGTGTTGGCTTGGGCAGCCTGCTCAGCCATCCGGGCCTTCAGGCGCTTCAGGTTAACGCGCGGGCGGTCTTTGACCATCCAGAAAAGCAGAATGGCAATCAGCGTACTGACCGCAGCCAGCAGGAACATAAATACATAGCCCAATTTCTCCACTACCAGACCGCTGGTCGTTGAAACAAAAACAAGCACAATCCCCGTCAGGGTGCGTGCCAGACCAAGATAGGTAGGGCGCAATTTTTCCTCGCCCAGTTCCATGACCAGCATCATATCGCCCATATTCACCGCAGCGCCGTACACCCCCTGCAGAACAAAAACCAAATAAAAATACCAAATGGAAGGCGCCAGCAAGGTGATAACCAGGCTAAGCGCCAGGCTGATAAAGCCCAGCACAAGAATACGCTTGGGCCCAATCCGATCGGTAAGCCCTCCCAACAAGGCGTAACTGAAGATGCCCGTAAAAAAGATAATGCCCGTAAAAATGGCGGCCTGATTATCACCCAGACCAAAGCGCCGAATGCCGTAAACCGCCAGAAATGAAGTGGCGGTTGCCCCCACAAAAGAAATGGAACGGGCGGCCATATAAAGCACAAAGTTCTTATCCGTGCGCAAAATATGGCGAAATTTTTCAAAGTCCAGTGCTTTCTGCTGCGGGTCAGGCTGCTGCCAGTTTTCAGGTTCGGGCTCTCTGGTTTTGGAAATCATCAGGAACGAAATCCATTGGGCAATGATGGCAATGGTAAAGGCAATGGCATAGTTGTAGGGGTAGAAGAAACGACCCAAAACCAAGGTGGCTACCAAAGAGCCCACAACGCCCGCCATCTGCACAAAGACCCGCGAAACGCCCCAGAAGCGGCCCCTGTGGCTGAGCGGGATAACCGAAGCCATCAGCTCTTGCCATGGCAGCGCAGAAAATCCGCCGCCCAAGCCGCGCCAGACCATCAGACCCAAGAGCAGGGTAATGGCCATTTGTTTGGAAATATGGGGGATAAGCAGGGCCAGCACCGGCATGAACATGTAAGGCACCCGCTCTACCACGCCCATTTTGAGCGTAAAAGGCAACTTCATTTTCTGGCGGGAGACAATGCCGCTGAAAAATAGCTGGGGCAGGTACCAACTGGTCCATAAAATGGCGGGAACGAGGCCAATAATAAAGGGGGAGTTGGTGAGGGTGGCAGTAAACACGGTCATAATCGTGCTCAGATTAACAAAGGCATCCGCAAACACAAAAAACGTAACGTCAAGCGTATTGAAGATGACGTTATGCTTGAATTCCCGCGCTACCGACTGCGGAACTTGGTCCTCAGGGCGAATACGCAGAAAGTGAGAAAGATGGGTTTTTAATCTTGTGAGCATCGCTATCCTAAAACATAGATTATACGAGCAATCAGGAATTCTTTAATAAAACCAGGCCTGTTTCAGACTGCCCAATATGGGCGGTGCTTTGCGCTTAGGCGGATGTGATGGGCATATAAGGGCACCCTGCTGCCCCTGCAAGCAGGCTGAAGAAGCTGTGCTGAGTTTCTCGTTTTCAGAAAAAGCACCAAGCCCACGAGTCAAAATTTTTTCAGGGCACCGGCCTATCAAACCCGGTTTCTACAAAAACATCTGGTCTTAAAAAAGAGAGGCCGCAATGAGAATGAGGTTAGCATAGGGGGTGCACTCGCCGGTTCTAACACAGGCCTTTGCCGAAGCTGAACGCTGTTTAAAGATTTCATGCGAGACGTAACCCAGCTTAACACCCTGCAGTTTGTTTACGATCGCCTCGTGCATGGCAGGCGAAGCCGCCTTCATTTCTTCCGCCATGATAACTTCTTCCACCTCAAGTTCTGCCAATATTGCATCCAGCGCAGGCAAAAAGCCGGGCACGCCCTTCGTGAGGGCCAGGTCAATTCTGCGGGTTCCAGCCGGAATGGGCAGGCCGCAATCGCATAGCACCAGTTCATCGCGATGGCCCATTTGTGCCATGACAGAAATAAGATCAGAATTTATGATTGTTGTGTTTTTCATCAAACCTCAAGCCTTTTCAAGAGTTTCATCCAAGAAGGTACAGATTTCATTGAGCGCCGAGAAAGTTTCGTCATAGGTTCGCAGGATAAATGCGTGCGGCATGCCCTGATAGAGTATCGATTTTACCTGAACTCCGGCATCCCGCAGCTTTTTTGCATACATTAAGCCATCATCCACAAGGGGATCGCATTCCGCGTTGATCACCAACGCGGGCGGCAAACCCGAAAGATCATCAGCCAGCAAAGGTGAAACCCAGGGGTTTGCGCTTGATTGCTCCGGTCTTAAATAAAGGCCCATGAAGTCCAGACCGCCAATTGCCGGGTAGACCTGCAAAGATTTTTTGGGAATCAGGCCGGAAAAATCTGTGGCGGGGTAAACAAGCACCTGGCTTTTCAGGCTGAATTCAGCACGGGCTTTGGCCATCAGGCACAAAACGGCAGCGAAGTTGCCGCCGCTGCTATCCCCGCAGACGGAGATGTTTTGCCCGTCAATGTTCAGCGCGTCTGCTTCTTTTACCATCCACTTAAGGCAGGAATAGCAATCTTCCAGGCCCATGGGAAATTTATTTTCCGGGGCCAGGCGGTATTCCACAGAAATAACGCAAACCTTGCTGTGAGCAGCTATGTAGCTGGGAACAAAATCATGCGACTCCACCGTACAGGTGATAAAACCGCCCCCATGAATAAAGAGCACAGCAGGAAGTTTTTGCGCGGCTTCTTTGGGGCGATAGATCTTTACCGCTATTTTTGCCCCGTCCCGCGCTGCAAAACGGGCATACGCTTTGGTGATTAAATGATCCACCGAGAAAGGCTGGGTCAGTTTTTTATAAAAAGTTGCTTCAGCTTCATCGGTTTCTGCCCGTTTTTCAGTGCTGAAACCGGAGATGAAGTCGCCATCCGTTTGCACCTTTGGGTCAAGAGGCCCATAAGCGCATTGGGGTATTTCTGCGTTTATTTGTTTCATGCCTGTTCTCCTGTCACTGATCTTGGAAGCTTTATTCTCTTTTTTCCGCTGATGATATCGGTGGCGCGGCTGTCAATAATGACTGCAATAAGAATAATGAGACCTTTTGCCACCATGGTGACGTAGGGGTTTACGCCGTTAATCGTCAAGCCGTTATTAATAACGCCGACAATGAGGCAGCCGATGAGGGTTCCCAAAACGGTTCCCTTGCCCCCGGCCAGCGAAGTGCCGCCAATAACCACCGCGGCAATTACATCCATTTCAATCCCGTTACCGGCATCCGGGCGGGCCTGGTCAAGCCTGGCCGTGGTCACAATCCCTGCCAGGGCCGCCATCATGCCGGTGTAAACAAAAACCTTGACGGAAGTTTTAAAAACATTGATGCCCGAAACGCGTGCCGCAACAGGGTTGCCGCCAATGGCACAGGTGTTGCGCCCAAAGCGGGTGCGGTTGAGGATGAGCGCCGTAATAAGCGCCACTAAAAGCATGACGATAACGGGGACGGGAATAAAACCCACATAACCTGTGCCTAAAAAGAGAAACCTGGGGTCAAACTCAAAAATTTGCGGCCCCCCGCTGAGCAGCCAGCAGAGACCGCGGTAAATTTGTGCAAAAGCCAGGGTAGTAATAAAGGGCGGCAGCTTAAAGAGGTTGGTTATTGTTCCCGTCAGCGCGCCCATCAGGCCGCCGGAAATCAATGTGATCAGAATGCTGGCCCAGATTGGAACCCCATTTTTCATGAGCAAGGCGCAAATAAAAGCGGAAAGACCCAAGACCGAACCAACTGAAAGGTCAATGGAAGCAGAAATGAGCATGAGGGTGAAGCCAACGCCAACAATGGCGGTAACGCTGATTTGTCTGAGAATATTGATGAGGTTACGTTCTGTAAGAAAAATTTTGTTCGTAAACGAAAGGGCTGCAAAGAGCAGAATAAACACAAAAATAATTTTGTTTTCGATCAGGAAGTTCCCGATTTTTTTGAGGATGGATGGTTCTGAATGTTTTGACTCAATCATTTTTGCTTTCTCAACCTGCTTTGTATGCGTTTTGTTTTGAACCGATTGAATAACGGATTATTTCTTCCTGCGTGGCATTTTGCCTGGGCAGCTCGCGTACCAGCTGACCTTCCCGAATGACCAGAATGCGGTCGCTCATGCCCAGTATTTCCGGCAATTCGGAAGAGATCATGAGGATGGCCATCCCTTCTTTGACCAAGGCGTTCATCAGCTTATAAATTTCGGATTTTGAGCCTACATCAATGCCGCGCGTTGGCTCATCAAGGATCAGAATTTTCGGTTGGCAAAGCAGCCATTTGGCTAAAACCACTTTTTGCTGGTTGCCGCCGCTAAGCTGCCTGGTTAACTGCATTAATGCATTAACCTTGACGGCCAGTTTGTTGATCATGGCCTGGCCGGCTTTGCGTTCTAGGCGGCTGCGGATGAAATCGGCCTTGCAATAGTCCCAAAGGCGCGCCAAGGTCACGTTCTGCAGAACCGGCAGGCTGAGCACCAAGCCGGATTTTGACCTGTCCTCGGTGACCAGTGCCAGGCCATGCCTGATGGCTTCTTGCGGGTTTTTGATGCAGACCTGGCGGCCATTGATCCAAACTTCGCCTTCGCAGCCGCTATCCATGCCAAAGAGCGCCCTCGCAATTTCGGATCTGCCGGCCCCCACCACACCTGAAAGACCTAAAATTTCGCCCTGGTGAAGGCTGAAGCTAATATCGTTAAAGTATCCTGCCCGGCTGAAATGCCTGAGCTCCAGCACAACCGGCCCCAACGGAACTTCCTCTTTCTGATAATAGTCGCCCAGTTCGCGCCCGACCATCAGCTTGACTAAATGGGCTTCATCAACGCAGTCAGTTTGATAGGTGCCGATGTACTGGCTGTCGCGCATGACAACGATGCGGTCACAGGTGGCAAGAAGTTCCTCAAGTTTGTGCGAGATAAAAATAAAGGCTACCCCTTTTGCCTTCAGGTTATCAATGATCTTGAACAAACTTGAAATTTCCTTGTTGGTTAATGCGGATGTAGGCTCATCCATGATAATAAGATCAGACTTGAATGAAACAGCCCGCAAAATTTCCACCAATTGCATTTCGGCTATGCTGAGTTCAGAAACCGGCCTGTTGACGTCCAAATGAATATCAAATTCGCACTCTAAGTTCTCGGCTGCCTTTGCCATTCGGTTTTTGCTGATGAGCCCGAAACGCGAAAATTTATTTTCCCTTCCAACCCAGATGTTTTCGGCAACGCTCAGGTCAGGAACCAGGCAAAGCTCCTGATGAATCATGGCAATACCCGCTTTTAATGCTTCGTTTGGGTTACGAAAGCAAACTTCTTTGCCATTGATCGAGATTGAGCCGCTATCCTGCGGGAATATGCCCGCCAGAATGTTCATGAGGGTGCTTTTGCCCGCGCCGTTTTCGCCTATCAGGCCCAAGACTTCACCCTTATATAAGTCCAACTGGGCATCGCTTAAAGCCTGAACGCCCGGAAAAGACTTGTTAATGCCTTTCATCAGCACCAAGGGCTTTTTGGTTTCAGGTTTAAGCATAAAAGGACCTTTCAGGTTAGCTTATGGCGGGTGAATGAGCCGGATGCCTGGGGGTTCCCAGGCATCCGGGCCGCGTTATTCTTTACTCGCTGTAAGTAAAGTTGCTGACATGCCCAGCATTTTCGCTGGTGATAATCTTGGGTGGGATCAAGATGAATTTTTCAACTTTTTTGCCGTTCATCAGGTCCACCAGGGTTTTAATGGCCGTATCGCCCCAGACAGCAGGCTGCATAAGACCGGTCATGGACATATTGCCATCTTTGATGGCGGAAATGGCAGGGTCTTCGCCGTCGCAGCCAATAACAAGCACTTTGCCGTTTCGTTTTGCGGCAATAACTGCCTGCAGGGCAGCAACAGCAGTGCCATCGTTCTGGCCGATGATGCAGTTCATTTCAGGGTGAGCCTGCATCCAGTCTTCCGCGGAGGACAATGAGCTGGAGTAATCGCCGGTGGCAAGGCCATCCCTATCCGCAATAATTTCAAAACGTTTGGCGTCAATATATTTCTGCACTTTTTCAATAAGCCCTTCATAGCGTGCCTTATCCAAGGGAGAGCCCAAGAGAATGCGCAGGTAACCGCATTTCAGGTTTGCTTCCGGATTCTTTTCGAGATAACTGGAAATGTATTCTCCCTGGATGTTGCCAACCATGGTATCGTTGGCGCCAACGAAGGCATCGAAATTCTCATTCTTTGTAAACGTGGAAGATTCCACGAGGGGAATGCCTGCCTTTTTGATTTCATCCACAGCCGTTCCCAAAGCGGTGGCATCGGCCGGCAGCAGGATGAATCCGTTGGGTTTTGAAGCCAGCAGATTCTCCACATCGGTCAGCTGCTTATCCGCTTTACCCTGGGCGTCCACCATTTGCAGTTCGATGTTGTTGGCATCCGCATATTTTTGGATGGCTTCATAAAGAACTTTGTGAAAGTTGTTGTAGGTGTTGATGGAAACCGCTACTTTCAGTTTCTTTGCCGGCTCAGCACTGGGTGCGGATGCGGCAGGCACACAGGCCGCAAGGGCCAAGGATGCGCACATGACCAAAACGATAATGAGGGTTAGTCTTTTCATATTTCTCCTTTGAATGACTCATTCTTTTTTCTGTGAATACGCTTTGCGGGCTGCATTCACTTTATTCCTTATTTGCCAGCCTGCAAAAGGAAGGCTGTTACTTCCTCACGGCAGGGAATGGCAGACTGGGCGCCCAGTTTGGTACAAGCCAGGGCCGCCGCAGCCTGGGCATAGCGAATGGCTTCGGGCAGGGCATCACCGGCCATGCGCCGGCAAGCAAAAGCACCGGAGAAGGTATCGCCGGCGCCGGTGGAATCAATCACCTGCACCTTGAAACCGGGCATAATCCGCGCCTGGCCGTCTTCCAGATAGGCCACCCCTTTTGTGCCCATGGTGATGAGGGGTTCTTTGACCCCCATGGTTTGTAAAAATTGAAGGCCTTTTTCAATAGCGTGCATATTTTCAAGGCTCTGGTGTGTGTAAAATTCAAATTCGTACTCATTGGGGATGAAATAATCCAATCCCTCAAGCGTGCCGGGCAGGTAGGGCATAGCCGGGGCAGGGTTGAGGAAAATCGGGATTTTTCCCTTGCAGAGAGAGACGGCCGCAGCAATGCTTTCCACGGGAATTTCATTTTGCAGGAGGAGCGCATCGCAAGATAAGATGCTCTGCTTCAGGCTTTCAAGCTGAGCGGGCAAAAAACGGTCGTTGGCGCCGCTGGCAAGCAGAATGCGGTTATCGCCGCCTTCCACAAAAATAAAGGCAAGACCGGTGGAAGATTCCGGGTCGGTCAGAATGCCTTGGGTATTAATACGGTTGGCTTTGAAGTTTTCCATGACGAAGCCGGCATAGGGGTCGTTGCCAAGCTGGCCGAACATAAACACTTCGGCACCCGAACGCGCCGCCGCCACCGCCTGGTTGGCGCCTTTGCCGCCCGGTGACTGAAGCGATTTTTGTGAACGGAGCGTCTCGCCCAATACAGGCATGCGCTCCACAACCAGGGTAATATCAAGGTTCATACTTCCAACAACAGCTAATTTCATCAATCTCCTCCTGGAATTTTCTGGCATGTTCCTCTGATGACAAGTTTGGGCTGCAATATTCTTATTTCAGCGGCCTTTTCAGAGGAATGGGTAATTTGTTCAAATAAAAGATCCATCGCAGATTGGGCAATCTGATCGATAGGCTGGGCAATGGTTGTGAGCGCGGGGGTAACCACTTCCGCTATTTGGCTGTTATCAAAGCCGATAATTGAAAAATCTTCGGGCACACGCTGATTGGCAAGATGAACAAGCCGGATAGCCCCCACGGCCATCATGTCATTACAGACGAAGACGGCAGTGGGCGGACTCGTGAGCTTCATCAGGTTTTGCATGGCCATAAAGCCGGAATGAAAGCGAAAATCGCCATGAAGCAGATAATCAGGGTTGAACTCCAGCCCTGCTGCGCTTAGGCCCTCTTTATATCCGCGGATTCTTTCATTGCTGGAAACAACGTTTTGCGGCCCAGCGATGCAGGCAATTTTTTTGTGACCAAGTGAAGCCAAATACTGCGTTGCCGCTTCGGCGCCGTACACGTTATCGGTAATAACCGCATTGGTGGTTGGGCCGTTTTCGTGCCTGTCCAAAATCACAAAGGGAATGCCTGCTGATTTGATTTGCTCAAAAAGTTCCGGGTCGTGACAAGCTGAAATGAAAATAAGCCCGTCCACCTGTTTGGCAATGAGAGATTGAAGATAAACCTGCTGCTTTTGAGGGTCATCATCGCTGTTGCAGAGAAAAACAGAATAGCCCTTTTTGAAACCGATATCTTCAATACGTCTGGAAATTTCGGCAAAGAAGGCATTGGAAGAATCAGGAATAATGAGACCGATGGTATCGGTTTTTCCGCTTCTGAGGCTTCGGGCAAGATTGTTGGGGCTGTAGCCGAGGTCTTGGAGGGCCTTGCGCACTTTCCTGGTTAATGGTTCGCTAACGTAGCGTTTACCTGTCAGCACGTAGGAGACAGTGGTTGTAGAAACACCTGCTTTCACTGCGACATCTTTTATAGTGGCCATAGTCCTTAAGCAATCGTTTGCGCAATCGTTTGCTTAACTATATTGCGTTAAATTGGATTAGTCAATATCAAAACCAAGAACAAAGCAGATTAACAATGATGAAGGCAGCGATTAAGAGAAGAGGAAATGCATACAAGCATTCAGGGAGGGCCGGGGGTGTTTTCAGTAAGCGCAGAGGAAGGCCTAATAAAGAAGGCTGACCAGCTCATCCAGACTGAAGTTGACGAAGTAATCCGTAATTTTAAGATTCCCAAGCGCGCGGCGCATTTGCTCGGGCTGGTATTTTGTGCCCCGCAGCGCATCTTCAAGCTCTGCAATTTCGCGCTGGCCAAAAAAATCGCCAAAGAAACGAATTTCCTTGATGATGCCACGCGTTACCGTCAGAAGCGCTTCGATCTCTCCGCCCGGATAGCGCGTTTCCCTGCGCAGATTAAAAGCAGGGGAACGGCCGAAGTTCCAGGCCCAGGTGTCATAGCGTTCCTGCACCAATTGACGCACCCCAGCCCAGTCTGCCTCGCTGAATGTGCAGGCCGTAAAAGGCTGCTTGGCAAAGACCTGATCGATGATTTTCTGCCGAAAATTCAGGATATCTGGCGGGTTTTGGAGATACTCGCTAATGTTGGCCACCCGGCTGCGCACGGATTTAATACCCTTTGATTCAATTTTAGCCGCCTTTACACGCAGGGCGTCGCCCACCCGATCAAGATCGGTCTGATAAAGCAAGGTGCCATGGCTAACCATTCTTTGCCCGGAAACATATTGGGCATTGCCAGAAATTTTTTTACCTTCAATGGTAAGGTCGTTACGCCCGGAAAGTTCGGCATTGGCGCCCATGGCCTGAAGCACCTTGAGCACGGGCTCGGTGAATTTTTTAAAGTTGTGGAAGTTATCCGCAGAAAAGGGAGCAATAAAACTGAAGTTTAGGTTTCCCAAATCATGATAGACCGCGCCGCCTCCGGAAAGCCGCCTGACGACGTGCAGGGCGTGTTCGTTAACGTAGTCTACATTGATTTCCTGAACCGTGTTCTGGTTGCGGCCGATAATGATGGAAGGTTCATTAATGTAGAAAAGCAGAATTTCTTCATCCGGAGCAATATGGCGAATGGCATATTCTTCAAAGGCCAGGTTGATTCTTGGGTCGTGGTTGTTTAGGTTATCCAGAAAGAGCATGGCAGACTCCATGATTAAGTTAGATTCTTCTTGGACTGATTATATCAATTTAGTGCTGTTTAAAAAATGCACCTCCCTTTTTTTTCATAAAGTACTGTGCCCTGCAAAGAGCAGGGCACAGCGAGCCTTAAGTTCAAAAGCCCAAAAGTCTGGCAAAGGTGCCAACTGCCAATAGACTGCCTTGGGCAAAACCTATAAATTTTTATGAGAATATGGCTTTTGCTCTTAGAGACAAGAAGCAATCTCGGCATTCATGCGTGTCAGCTTGCCGGCAGATTTGATCATTTCGTCCAAAAACGAATCTATGCTTTCAGCACCAAAGCCGGTTCTTTGTATGAGAAGCTCCAAGAGAAAGGGCAGGTTGACCCCGGCAATAACGTTGGCTCCGCCTGAACCTTCGCTCATTAGGCAGGCATTAAAGGGCGAGGCCCCAAAGAGGTCTACCAGATAACAGTAAGGCAGCCCCTTTTGGCGGAATGATGCGGCAACCAGACGCAACTTTTCCTGAAGTTCATCCACACTGTCTCCATCCATCAATGGAACAACAGCCACATTTTCTTGAGGCCCAATAATCATCTCAGCAGAATCAAGCAAGCCCTGAGCCAGGGTGCTATGTGTACATAAGATAACAGCAATCATGCTTTCTTTTCTCTCTTTTTCTTTGCTTTTTCACACGCTTCTAAAAATTGTTTTGCCCGTTTGGGGTCAATAGAGTTGCGCATATTACCATTTTTAATCCAGGTGGCTACCGAAACGCCGTCATACCAAGCCAGCAATTCTTCGACATTATCACCGGTGGCGCCCCCGCCCAAGAAAACAGGCGTATCAGGCAAAAGCTGCTTGGTCTGTTTAATCAATTCCAGGCTTTCTTCTGCGCTCGAGCCGCTCATAAATAGGCCGTCAGCAAAAGCGGAATGAACCGTTTCTTTTGCGGCAAGCGGTTTAGGGTTTGGCAGGAGGTAATTTGCGTTCACCTCTTGGACATCCGCAAAAACGGGAACTCGGGAGTTGATTCTTTTTTTCGTTTCAAGAATATCAATGCATTGACCCTGCATAAGACCGGTTGCAGCCACACTAACCCCAGTATAAAGATGTTCAACCCGCACAAAGTCTGCGCCGATTGCATCAGCCACCACCAAACCAGCCACGCCATCCCAGTTAACCAAGACGCCCAAGGTAAGTTTAGGAAAGCTCTCTCGCAGCCATTTACCCATGAAGGTCATATAGGCGATTGTTTCTGGCCTGGCTTTTTGATGAACGGGGCCGTCATGCATATTTTGCAGAATGAAGCCATCGAAACCAAAATCAGCCACCATTTGTGCTTCTTTCATGACATAATCCAGCACTTGGGCCAGCGTTTCACCCTGGTTAAGATAAGAGCCAGGCAGTGGCTTTGGCTGAATCATGACCAAGGCTTGCGGATACTTCATTGAACACCTGCCATTTTAAGATTATCTACAAAAAAAGGAATAAAATGCGGCGGGAAAATTCCCGCTTCCGTGATGTAACGGTAAATAAATTCCGGCCGTACCCCCACCAATTCTTTGGTCATAAAACTGATCTGCTCGGCCCAATCTTTATCTTCCCAGCGCTCCGTAAGCTGAGCCTTCATGTCACGCCATATTTCCTGTTTGTATTGGCCTTCCAAAGTTCTTGGATCCAGCTTTGAAAGCGGGGTTAATACGTAATAAGGCACGTGATGGAACTTGGCCAAAACAGCCGCCACATCTGAACCCGCCGTATTAAAAGCGGTTCCGTCAAGATAAAAAGTTTCCGCGCCAATGAAAACAGCATCCATTTGAGGCATAAAAACTTCCAGATTCGCTTCAGGAAAAAAGTGGACTTTATGACCAGCATTTAAGGCACTGGCAAGAAAGGGATACCCGCCGTTAATCACCCGGCTTTCAGCAATATAGATGTCAATGGGCCTGGGAAGGGCAGCAATAAATTTATCGACCGTGCTGGAATAATCGAAAAGTAAAATTTTCTCAAAATGAAGGGATTCTTTAATGGCGAACTGCACAATCTTTTCAGCATTCTGACGGACATGCTGGTGATAGCCTTCGACCCGAGTGATCACCAAGGCAGTGAATTCTTCTAAAGGAGCCGAGGAATGGGGCTGGAGGCCAGTGCTCATCTCCTCAATTGCTTTCAAAACCGCATAGCTGGACTTACCCCGGGTTTCAGCAAAAAAACCTCCCACAGCAGCTATCTTTTCATAGGCTTCCCGGCTGTTTTTGGCATTCAGGACAATTGATTTAAAGAAATCACCAATCATTCTGATGTGGGAACCGGCACCTAAAACCCGTTCGTGCATGATATGATCAAAAGAATCTCTTTGTTCAAGCGGCAATAATTCTCGAATGCTGTTCACAATTTGTTCTCCAGCTCCTCAATAAGTTTGAGAATTCTGGACGCGTTCTTATAAAAAAGATGCTCTTTCTGGCTTTGGCTCAAGTTAAGTATATTGTATTTCATCAATGCCAGGTCAGTGAAGTTTAATGGATAATTTGAACCAAAAAGATACTTCTCTTCCGGCAACTTTCCAAAAGCCATTTTGAGGGGCTGCATTTCCGTTTCATATGAGGTGGTAACCATAAGGTTTTCATGGGATTTTACCAAGTCAATGGTGCCATAACTGAAATCGCTACCCCCAAAATGCTCGATGATAAAAGTCAGATTCGGAAAACGTTTTGAGTAAAACATCCATTGTTCAGGCATGGTGTAAAAACCCTGGCCTGTAAACACTTTTACCAGTATTCCCCGTTCCTGACATATTTCCAAAACCGGGTCTATGTGGAACTGCAATTTTTCAGGCCTATAGCCATGCTCAAGCGAGTGAAACTCAAGCACTTTAATTTCAGGGGCTGCCAGGATTCTTGCTGCCTCTGCAGGGCAAGAATCCTCTTTGGGGTTGAGAATGGCGCAGCCGATGAGCTGTCGGGGGTAGTCTTGAACCAATTTCACGATGAAGTCATTTTGCGCTTGAATAGAGCGACCCTCAAGAGCAGTAACAACCCTTTTCTGAATTTGGTTCTCTTCCATGTCCCGCAGCAGTTCTGCCACGTCATATTCTTTCGTCTTAAAATCCCTGCGGATATAGGCCTGAAAATCGATAATCATATTTCCTCTGTTTTATCCAAGCACTTTGAAGTAAACGCCCACAATACCAATCAGAAGGGTGAGGAACATCAGCAAAAGGATATTGACCTTCTTTTTATCAATGAGATAGTACATAAGAATAGTATACAGAAGGGGAATCACATTGGGCATTAACCCATCCAACACATCCTGCAGGGAAATAACGGTTTCGCCATTAGTGTAGCTGACCGTAAAATGCATGTAGACCAGCGCAGAAATAAAACCACCACAAACAATAAAGGCAGCAATACCGGCATATTTGGTAAGCTTGTTCAGCATACCGCCTTCCTGCATGTTCTGAACAAGAGAAAGACCGCCCTGATAACCTTTGAAAATACCAAAGTAGCGCACGCTTAAGCCTACCCCGGCCATCACCAGGAAGAAAATAAATGGGCCGACTGAGCTGGTGTAGTTGCTGGCAGCAACCAGGGAAACAGCCAGACCCGCCATAATCGGGCGCAAGGTTCCGTGAATGAGGGAATCGCCAATGCCGGCCAAGGGGCCCATTAGAGCAACTTTGATGGAATTGATGGATTCAGGCTCGATATCGCCCACCAAGGCATTGCGCTCTTCCATGGCACCGGAGATGCCAATGCAGAAAGAAGCCATGCGGCCTTCGGTTAAAAAGAGCTGCATGTGGCGCATATAGGCGGCAGATTTTTCTTCAACCGTTTTGTATACTTTTTCGATAATCGGAATGAGCCCTTGTGCAAAACCATTCGCTTCCTGCCGGGTAGTGGAATTGCCACTTTCGATTGCAAGCGCATAAAAATAGGTTTTCCAAAGGTCCTTTTTATTAATAATGCGGTAGTCTTTTGCTGGCACTTCGCTTAGGGTTTCTGATTCCCGGGAAGTTTCTTTTTCTTCTATGCGTTTATCCAGCATGTAATTGAGGGCTACTGCCACAACAGCGATGAGGGTAACACCAATCATATTGACATGCAGGTAAGAAGCCACAAAGAAGCCCACCAGGAAGTAAGGCCAAAGGCTTTTATTTTTAACCGTACCAAGCAGCAAGGCAACACCCACTGCGCCCAATAAACCACCGCCTGCGGCAATGCCGGCCACCAGCCATTCAGGGATGGCATTGATAAAGGCCTGCACGTACTGCGCGCCAAAATAAACAGCAACAAAGGTGGGCAGGCCAAAGAACAGGTATTCGAAGAAACTGGGGATAATAGAGGTCCAAAGGATAATTCCCTTGCTATCTGCCTTTGCGGCAGCAGCCTCAACCCGATTCATGGTCACTTCATAGATGGTTGCACTGCGGGTCTGGCGAAAAATCTGCCCAACCATGGCAACAGGCAAGGCAGTGGCAATGCCAACTTCCGCGCTATTGGCCACACAGGCCAGCGCTGTAGCCACACCGGTGCTGATTACTTCATCCGGCGGTACGGCGGTACCAACCCAAACGACAGCCAGGAACATTAACTCGATGGTGGCGCCTACTCTAAGGCCCATGGAAAGGTTGCCAAAAACAAGGCCGACCAGGGGGCCAATAACAATTGGCCTGTAGATGAAAGTATGGAGGAAGTTTTTATCCAAAAACCCGACCCAGACAATCAGGGAGGTAAGTAGAGCTTTGACTAATAAAGACATCATCTCTCCTAATTCAATTATTTTGTATGTTTTGCAATTAATTCAAAAATATCTTTTGCACGTTCTTCAGGTATTGCTTTTACAACAATTTTGACGCCTTGCTCTTTAATCTTCTTCAAAGCTTCAATATCTGCCTCCTCTAAATAGATATAGTCAAGCATCTTCGTCCGGCCGGTCAAAGACTTTGCGTTGCTTACGTTGCCCAGATTAATTTCTGCCAGTTTAAAGCCAAGTTCGAAAAAGGCATTGGCTTCTGCGGGTGTTTTCATGAGCAGAAGCGCAGAAGATGTTGATTTATCACTTTTCAAAAAAGCAAGCGCATCTGCTTTTGTAAGAATTTGCATGCTTATGCCGCTTGGCACCGCCAATTTAAGAATCATCTGTGCGGTCTTATCCCCTGCCGCTTTATCATCCACAACCAAAATAGTTTTAGCGTTTGCCTCGTTAATCCATTTGGTAACAATCTGGCCATGAATCAGGCGGTCATCAATCCGAAATATGCTTACTTGCATTTCTCCTACTTTCTTGCCAGAAGTGTTTTGGCATTTTGGTAATAAACTTTTTTGAGCTCCTCATCATTAAGCCCCATTTTGAGAACCTTGGCTATTTCCACTTCGGTAGACTTGTAGGGCCAATCCGTTCCAAAAACAATGTGCTCAGCGCCAACTTCCTCCCTCACATTTTCAATGACATCGCGTTCATAAATGACTGAGGTTTCAAGCCAGATGTTCGGTATTCCTTTGACGGTCTTGAGAACACTGTAGCCAAATTCCCGGCAGCCCATATGGGTAAGCACAAGGCGTATCTTTGGATGTTTTTCAGCATAACGAATCCATACAAAGGGTGTGGCCAAGGGGCTGGTGCCCACATGCACCTGACAATGCACCCCATATTCTTCAATATGCATGAGAACCTCATCAATTTGGGGGGTGTTATCCGAATAGTAGCCGTGCTTCCAGGGGTGAAACTTTACCCCATCAAAATTTTGCTCGCCTAATCTGAAATCCAGCTCCTTATGCACATCCGCCGCTTTGGGGTTGATGAAGGCAAGTGCGCGCACTCTTTCCGGGAATTGCTTTTTGGAGTTATAGACAAGATCGTTCTGCACTTTGTTATCGATGCCTGAAAGGCTGCTGATAGCAGTAAGCTCAATGCCGCAATGGTCCATCTCTTTCACTAAATGGCTTAGATCGGCCGCTTCACCTGAACTGGTTTTGCCCATATGGCCATGGATGTTTATCATTTTTCGCATCTTATTCCTTATCAAAAGAGAGGTCGCGCTTGAGATCGATGGTGAATTTATAGGAACGGGCAATGTAGTAGTTCCTTGAATATTCAATGGCTAATTTCTGCGGGTCAAATGTGGTGCGCTGCCTAAGGAGGAGAGGTTCCGGATGCTCCAAAGAAAGTTCCGCTTTCAATTTTTTATCCGGCATGACCACTTCAAAGGTTTCAACGCCTGTGGTAGGAAATATGCCATTTTGGGAATAAAAGGCATAAAGGGATTCCTGCTTTTGAAAGCTTTCCACCTCAACATTCAGGTTCATCCTGGGGCTGATGTAAGTTTCGTTAATGCCGATGATTTCATCGGAGACCAAACGCAGACGGCGCAGAAAAGTGACCGACTCACCCGGCTCAATACCCAGCTTTTCTGCCAGATCAATAGAGGCTTCTACCTGAAACAACCCAAGGATGATAGAGCGGGGCACTTTGCCCTGGCGGTGGACTTCTTCTGAAAAACCGCTGAGTTCAAAAATATTATCCTGCTTCTTTTCCGGAAGAACCACAGCCCCAATACCCTGCATTTTGCGGATGTAGCCATCTGTCTGCAGTTCGTGCAGGGCCCGCCTGACCGTAATCTGGCTTACCTTAAATTCCTGTTCAAGCATGGCCTCTGAGGGCAGCAATGCTTTGGGCGGATAAAGCCCGTCTTTAATGCGTTGGCGAAGAATGGTATAGACCTTTACATAGAGAGGTTCTTCTGATTTCATTCCGACCTTCCTTCGTTTTTAACTTATTATACTAAGTATAATGAAAACTTTTATTTTAGGGAAGGGAAGATGATCAAGAGATTAAGCGTTGGTTAATGAGCTTAAAGGGGCAAGATGACGGCTTTATCCCAGGGCTTTAGCCTGAACCCCAGGCATTAGCCTTTTGCGTTTTCGGCTTCGAGGCGCTTAAGAATATCCGCGAGGGGGCGAACGCCGGCGCGGGCGCCAAAGCGGGCTATCTTTTCGGAGGCCGCTGCGCTGGCAAAGCGCCCGCATTCCAGCAGACCCCAAGCCATCATGTGGGCAAAGAGGAAAGAAGCGTTAAAAGTATCTCCGGCGCCGGTGGTATCCACTACTTGCGCAGGAAAGGCAGGAATAGCATAGGATTCCGCACCACGGAAAATCTGACTGCCCTGGGCCCCCTTGGTTAGAACCAGAATGGGTACCTTTTGGCGCAGAGCCTCCAACACCTGAGTGCCACAGGCTGCCTGCATCTTTTTGAGCGCAGACTGATTAACAAAAACCAGTTCCGCCTCTTGGATAAGCGCCAAATCTGCGGAGCCGCTGAAAGAGGTACTCTCCACATCCAAGGCCAGCCGCGCACCGCCCGCGAAAGCCGCGCTGAGAGCTTGCTGATAGTCTTGCAGTTTTTTAAGATCACTGATGGTGGTGTAAAGAAAGGCGCACTCCGTAAGCAGCTGCTTTTGCTCCTGGTTCAGTACATAGGTTTTTTGTTTGGGTTCCACTACCAAAATGGTACGTTCGCCATCTTTTGAAAGCAAAATCATACATTTGCCATTCTGATAGTGGGGTTCGCGGCTAATGGCCGCCGGATGAATGCCGTAACCCTGCATGGCCCGCATCAGTTCATCCGATTCAGGCGAGGCATCCAAAAAATCCATCATGCAGGCACAGCCGCCGTAACCGGCAAAAACGGAGGCGGCATTCGCAATCATGCCGCCTACTTCTTTTGAGCGAAACTCTGCCATTAATTTATTGCCCGGGGCTAATTCCCCTTCTGTGAGGTAATACTCATCGAAGCAATTAGCCCCTAAAAAAACGACAAAGGGTTTTTGCATTTCAGTTTTTGAGAGCGCGAATCTGCGCAGCCATCGCGCTGAGATCAGTACCGCTGACTGCGTCAATAAGCGGCAGGTATTCCGGAGGGAAGGCCTCTGCCCCGTGCCAGGCGCCCACAATGCCGCCCACCATGGTGGCCACGGTATCAGTATCGTTGCCAATATTGACCCCGCCAAAGATGGACTCTAAAGTATCGCCCTTAGCGGCGGCAAGAATGCCAAAGACCGCTGGCACTGCCTCTGCGGCCATGAGTCCGCTGCCGATGATATCGCTGATTTCCTGAAGGGCTTCGGGCATAGAGCGCGCTTTAAGGCCCAGCTCAAAGGCCAGTTGGATGCGTTTGGAGACGGAAGGGCCGGCCAGAGTGGCAAAGTGTTTTCTGCCAAGCTGGTCACCCTGTTCGGCACCGCGGAGGGCAGCATCCAGTATGGATTGAAGGCTGGGCTGAGGAGCCATGGCCGCGCTGGTAGCCGCGCAAATGGCACAGGCAGCCGAAAGGGAAATATTATTGGGGTGCGTCACCGAAGCCACAATGAAGGAATCGCGAATGGCCTGGTCAATATCTCCATGACTGAAGAGGGCAATGGGAGAGATTTTCATCGCCGAGCCGTTGCTGGCTTTGGCGTTATCGTTGCAGACCACAAAGGCCTCTGGGTTGGCCTGGGCCGTACCGCGCAGCTCCTCTACTTTGGCCTTGGTGGTTGGGCCCATAAAGCGCGAATAGTAGTTGGATTCATCGCCCCAGGCCAGCAAGGCTTCCTTGGCTACTTCTTCAGTGATGCGGCCGCCCGCGCGCAGAATCTGCTGGCAGGTCATGTAAGCCAGGCTAAAATCATCCGTCATTTGACCGGGCTTGTTGCCGCGGCCGAATGTATCCTGAGGGGGTGCAAAAAAATCGCGTACGTAACCGCCAAACTTCTGGCTGATTTGCTCCATGGTGCGCATTTCTGTGGCTGCGCCCATCGCATCTCCGGCGGCGGCCCCCAATAAATTTCCAAGGTATTTATCCATTACTTTTCCTTTCAAAGACGTGTTCAGCCTGCGCCCGTAGAACTTGGGCTTTTTGAGCAAGCAGAGTGATTTTATCAGACTGGGCAGCGCTTTGGCAGCAAATGGGAAAGGGTTATTGGCAAGAAGGGGAATTAAGGGATGGGTATGGGTGTATGATTGCAGGGATGCTGCCCAAGTCACAATGAAAATGGCTGCATGACCTTAGCGCAGGGCGTGATGAAAGCAATGAAATCTTGGAGGTGATTAAAAGATTGCAAACTTAATTGATCCTCCGTTTATAAACAATCCTGATTTTTTCACTTCTGTCGCAAAAAAGGCGCAAGCGGGAGTATCGCTTGTATAATGCATCTATTGCAATCCCAAGCAAAGGAGCAACCATGAAGAAAGACCTTAAACAGCAACTCGACAAGCTTAAGGCCAGCGGCGCAAGTTACGCAGATGTGCGCTGGTATCCAAGCGAGGAGAGCAACACACTTTTCATGCGCAACGGCAATTTGGAAGCGCTTAATTCCTCAAAGGAGAGCGGCCTGGGGGTGCGTGTGCTTTACAAGGGCGCTTGGGGCTTTGCAGCCTCTTCTGACCTTGGCAAGGTGCAAAACACCTTCCAAAAAGCCTTCGATAACGCCAAAACCGCCGCAGAACGGGTTAGTTTTCCGGTGAGATTGGCGGAAAAAGATGCCATTCAGGATAGCTTTAATAGCCCAAACAAAATTGACCCTTTCAGCGTTCCGCTTGAAGAAAAAGTAGCCCTGCTGAAAAAGCTGGATAAGGCCCTTAACCGCCAGGGAGTGACCCAGCGCATGAGCTGGATGCAGTTCGTCAAAAAACAAATTGTTTTTATCGACAGCGAAGGTTCTGAAATCGAGAAAAACATCATTGAAGCCTTCCCGGGCATCCGTGTGATGGGGGTGGATAAAGACGGCGGGATGCAATCGCATAAATTTCAGCCCAGCCGCCAGGGCCAAACCCGCGGATGGGAAACGCTGAACGAAGCGCTTTTTCTGGAGAATGCCGAACGCATTGTCCGCGAACTAGGCCAGTTATTGGTGGCGGATGACTGCCCCAAGGGCAAACGCTCCGTAATTTTGCTGCCCGGCATTATGTACCTGCAAACCCACGAGACCATCGGGCACGCGTTAGAGCTTGACCGCATTTTGGGCTATGAGCTTTCATTTGCCGGCGGTTCTTTTGTGCGTTTGGAAGATTTTGGAAAGCTGCGCTATGGCAGTGAAAAACTGACTGCCCGGGCAGATGCCACCGTGCCCAACAGCCCGGGTTCTTTTGGTTTTGATGATGACGGCGTGCCCGCCCAAGATAACCTGCTGATTGATAAAGGCATTCTGGTTGGCGCCATCAACGGCCGCCAGATGGTTGAAGAAGCCAATGCCAAGGCGAAGCGGCAGATTTTCCACGGATCCAGCGGCGCCAACCGCGCCTGCGCTTTCTACCGGGCACCCATCGAGCGCATGACCAACATCAATATTGATTACGGGCAGGATGGCAGTCTGGAAGATATCATCTGCAAGACAGAGCACGGCATTGTTTTGGACGGAGAAAAAAGCTGGTCTATCGGCTCTAACCGCGAGCAATTCCACTTTGCCAACGACATCGGCTGGCTGGTGGAAGACGGCGAAAAGAAAGAAGTAGTGAAAAACGCCACATACCGCGGTGAAACCCTTAAGTTCTACAATTCCCTTTCCATGGTTGGGGATGAAAGTACATGGCAGGTCATGTATGTGGACAACTGCGGCAAAGGTGCCCCCAGCCAGATTATGCAGCTTGGGCACGGCGTGCCGATCTGCCGCTTTGATGATGTTACCGTAGGAGAATAGCATGGAAAAACCCGTTCTCGATTTACTTGCCAAATTGCGCGGCTACGCGCAGCAAAAAGGGCTGAAACTGGCCATCTTCTACCATGAAGAGATATCTGCACTGATGCGTTTTGCCAATTCGGCTATTTCATTGAACACCAGCGAGCATCTGGTGCGGCTGGAGCTTTTTGCCTACGATGGGCGTAAAAAAGCCAACTTCAGCCTGATTGTGAACCCGGATGACCTGCCCACCATGCAGGCTGCCATTGACAGCGTTGCAGAAATGCTGCAATTTGCAGAGCCGGTTTCGTATGACCTGAGCTTCCCTGTCTACAAAGAAAGATTGGTAGATACGCGACCGTACGACCCTGCCCTGGCCGCCATCAGCAACGAAGAAAAACTGGCCTACTTTAACACCCTCAGCGCCGGTTTGGAAAACAGCGACCATCAGCTTTCAGGCTTTTTTATGAACGGCGTTACCATCACCGCCCAGACCAGCACGGCCGCAGAAGGCTCCCAATACTTTGCCAGCACGGACGCTAAAATAACGGCGGTTATTTCTTCCGAGAAGGATAAATGGGAAGTGAACGCGGAGCAATCCGCCCAGAAGAAAACCGACCTTGACCCGCAGGCCATGCATGACGATCTGGCCTTGCTGGTGCGGCACTATGTGAACGATAAGGCCGTACAAATCCCGGTAGGCAAATACACCGTTGTGTTTGGGCCGGGTTTTTCCGGCGAGCTGCTGGATATGCTTTGCGGCTGGGCCTGCCATGGCGGCGCCATGAAGCAGGGTTATTCCTTCCTGAAGGAAGAAAACCTTGGCACAGAGGTGCTTTCCAAACTATTCAGCGCAGTGGATGACCCTGAAGCCGTGGAACTGTATGCCCAACAGGCAGACATGCGGGGAATAAACCGAAAACCCTTTGCTTTTTTTGAGCAAGGCGTGTTTAAAGGTTTTGCTTGGGATCAGGATTCGGCGGATGAATACGGCCAAACTGCCACCGGCCACAGCGTAGAGCACCAGAGCCTGGTGATCGCGCCTGGGACAGCCCCTGTGTACAGCCTTGAAGACTTGCTTGCCATGCCGCGCGATGAGGATATTCTTTACATCCCTTACCTGCATTACATCAACTTTGTAAACCCCTCCGCAGGCATTATTACCGGCTCTTCGCGCTTCGGTGCCCTGCTGCTTAAGAAGGATGGAACGGTAGAAGTGCCCTATAATGTGCGGCTCACGCAGTCCTTTACGGATCTCTTTGGCGAGAAGGTGGCCTGGCTAAGCCAGAAGCAGATGGTTTACAACGTTTCAAGTTCTTATGGGCAGCGCAACCCCAGCGCCTTGCGGGTTCCTCGTTTTATCTGTACGAAAGGCGTAGAAATTTCGCACAGCAACAGCTCATATTGAGTTTATCTTGTTTCTGCAAAGCCCCTCATCTGAGGGGCTTTTTGTTCGAGATAGGGTCTGCATTGCGGATAGAATACGTGCGATCTTAAAGATTGGATGCTTTGGAAAACACATCAGCATGACAAAGGGCCAAGATATTACCGGATGAATATGCAATGCTCTGGTGCAAAGCCTACCGGCTTCGCAAGATAAAAAAGTGCCAAGCCTTTAAGGATGGAAAGAAGGTGCCCTAATAAAACAAATTTCGTTTAGGGTAAACCGGAAAGAAGGTCTGGCGAGATGAAAACTCCACCTCTTGGTTAAACACAAGGTTCCTTGTTCCGCAAGGGTTTAAATTGCACTTTTGATGTTCAAAAAAGATCCTTTCAGGCACATCTTTTGCTCTGCTCAACACGACAATAGAGGGGTAGTTAACCGCTCATCCGAGCAAGGCCCTTGATTTGCCCATACCCCTGCTGCAAGAAGAATTTACTTACTGCCTTGCACTCTGCCTATCTTAAACACCAAAGCGCGCCGCTAGGCGCGCTTTGGGAAAGAACACAGAACTGCTAAATAAAGAAGTGGGTGTTTGATTCAGTGGCGGATTCTGCCATGGTGGCTACGCCCGCCACTTCAACCCCATCCAGAAGTTCTTCTTTATGGATACCCATCAGGTCCATGCTCATTTGGCAGGCCAGGAGGCGCACGCCGTTCTTTTGGGCGGTCGCAATCAGCTCGGGCAAGGAAGCTACATTCTTTTCCTTCATGATTTCTTTAATCATCCTGGTGCCCATGCCCATCATGCTCATCTGCGAAAGAGAGAGTTTGTTTGCGCCCTGGGGCATCATCATGCCAAACATTTTTTCAATAACGTTTTTATCCACCTGAGGCGCCACATCCTTGCGCAGGATGTTCAAGCCCCAGAAAGTGAAGAAGAGAGTGGCCTTTTGGCCCATGGAAGCAAAACCATTGGCAATGATGAAGGCCGCCAGTGCTTTATCCAAATCACCGGAAAAGACAATCATGGTGAGGTCTTTCTTTTCGCGGGCCTGACTTGAGCCGGCAGAGGAAGTCGGGTTTGCAGCCTGTTCAAGGCCCTTTTGCACCCGGGCCACTATCTGGCCTTCTTTCGTTTCCAGCGAGAGCAAGGTGTTGCCCGTGCTGCGCGCCCAGGCACCTACATCGCTGGCAAAACCAAAGTCCGTAGCCTTAACGGTGACTACATCCCCTTCCTGCATTTGCTTCACCTGGTTGTAAAGCTGCAGCACAGGGCCGGGGCACTGCAAACCGCAGGCGTCCAGTTGATATTCTTTGCCGCCCTGGTTGGGCTGGGAACTTTTTGATTCAGAAGCTTGGGGTGAAACCACAGCAGACATCGCCTTCTTTTCACATTCATCCGACTGACAGAAATTTTCAATGGCTGCAGCATACGTTTTAAACCCGCCGGAAAGGTTATAGGCTTCAAAACCATGCTGCTGCAAGAGGCGCGTGGCAAAATAAGAACGCTGGCCGCTCTGGCAGTTGACGAGAATCTTTTTACCGCGAGGAAGCTCACCCAGATGCTGGCGCAGCACCTGCAGGGGAATATTGACAGCACCGGGGATTTCGCCCAGAGCAAGCTCTTCAGGGGTGCGCACATCCAGCAGGAACCATTCTTCCGGGTTGAGGTTTTTTACTTCACTCCAGTACTTAAGCGGCATTTCCCCGCGGAGCTGGTTAGCGGCCGCAAAACCGGCATTGTTGACCGGGTCGCGCGGAGCGCCGTAGGGCGGGGCGTAAGAAAGCTCCAGCTCTTCCAGATCGTAAACCGTCAGGTGGCCGCGGATAGCGGTCGCCAGCACGTCAATGCGTTTTTCCACGCCGGAACTGCCGATGGCCTGAGCACCATAAATTTGGCCTTCCGGCCCGTAAAGAAGCTTTAGGCAGACCGGTGCAGCGCCGGGGTAGTAACTGACATGGTTATTGGTGTGCACCGTTACCGAATAATAGGGCAGTTTGGCGGCTTCCAACTGGCGGCTGTTGAGGCCGGTTGAAGCGGCGGTTAGGTCAAAAACCTTGACGGCAGCAGTGCCTACAACCCCGCTGAAGCGGCTCTTTTTGCCAGCCATGTGATTGGCAGCAGCCCTGCCCTGACGGCTTGCGGGGCCTGCAAGGGCAAGGGAGGTAGCTTCGTTGGTTTGAAAGTGGGTGGTTTGGACGGCATCGCCCACAGCGTAGATGTCAGGGTCAGAAGTTTGCATGTGGGGGTTGGTGACAATGTGGCCTTTGGGGCCCAACTCCAAAGCGGCGGCTTTGGCTAGGGCATTTTCCGGGCGTACGCCAATGGCCAAAATGACCAGCCCGGCAGGCAGAGCCGCCCCGGAGCCGAGGTCAACGCTTAAGTGGTCAGCATCTACGCGGACACCTTTAAGGCCGTCGCCCAAATGCAAATCCACGTGGTGCAGTTTAAGATGCTGGTGAATCATTTGCGCCATTTCAAAGTCAAATGGCGCCATCACCTGGGGCAGCATTTCTACCACAGAAACCTGCATGCCGCGCTCCACAAGGTTTTCGGCCACTTCAAGGCCGATGAATCCCCCGCCTACCACCACAGCCCGGCGCGGGTTGTGCTCTTTAATCCAGGCCAGGATGGCATCCATCTCGGGGATGTTGTGCAAAACAAAAACGCCGGGCAAATCCAGGCCTGGCAGAGGCGGAACGACAGGGCTGGCACCGGGAGCAAGCACAAGCTTATCGTAGCTTTCCGTGAAGGTTTGATCGGTTTTAAGATCATGCACCGTCACAGTTTTTGCCGCGCGGTCAATGGAGATCACTTCGTGGTTGGGCCTGGCATCAATATTGAGCGTTTCACGCAGGGTTTGGGGGGTTGTCACAATCAGTTTTTCGCGCTCGGGAATGCTGCCGCCGATGTGATAGGGCAGGCCGCAGTTAGCAAAAGAAACATAAGGTCCGCGTTCAAACATGATGATTTCCGCATGTTCATCCATGCGGCGCAAACGGGCTGCCGTGCTGGCGCCGCCGGCCACACCGCCCACAATTATTACTTTCATTGATTGGCCTCCAAAGCTTGAGATGGGTTAAGTTCTTCGGCAAGACGGGTTTGGTCTTGCATTTGGTCTCTGAGGATGAGCCTCAGGATGTCCATAACGTCGATGAGTTTGGTAAAACCGAGGGAATAAGACACAGAAGTGCCCTGGCGCTCCGCAATCACCAGATTGCGATTGCGCAGAATGCCCAAATGGCGCGACACGCTGGGTTGGGGAATGCCCAAAATTTCAGTAAGCTCTGAAACCTTGCGCGGTTTTTCTTTAAGGGCATAGAGGATAAGCATGCGCGTGGGGTCGCCGAGGGCGGGGCAAATGCGCTGATGCAGCAGGGTAATTTCGCGGTTAAGGTCGGTTGTTTCCATGCTTATTTTCATATATTCACATAAGCGAATATATAAAGGTATTATAGCGCGGGTCAGAATGTTTTTCAAGCACTTTGGGGCATGCGGGCTTGAAACAACCTGTTCTTGAGAGGGCTTTAACGATACGCTGTGGCATGAGTGCATAAGAATAAAGTGGGCATTCATGCAATGGAAGAAAATTTAACCACGGCTTGGGTACAATTAAATCCATATTACTATCAGGTAGTTTCCTTGAATCGCTTTCAGCCAGACCTGTTTTCTTACAAAAAGGAAGGTGTAAATGTGAAAGGCTCCACTTCTTATATCTCAGACCCCTTTTGGGGAAAGTACGCAGCAAAAGATCCTTCAAACTGGCATTCTCTTTTGAACCATATGCTGGATACTGCAGCAGTTTGTTTAGCTTTATGGGAAACAAGCCTTTCTGATTCGTTTAAGAAGCAGATTTCAGAATATATCGGTTTGGATGTTAACCAGACCAATATTGTTCTTGCTTTTTGGGTTGCCTTGCATGATATCGGAAAACTCGGTCCCGGTTTTCAAAGAAAAAACGACTTGATTATGCAAGCACTTACCAAGCAAGGCTTTACCTTCCCAGAGCCCAGCCAAAATAAAAGCGGATTTCATGGAACAGCCACCACCATCATTCTGATGAATTTGCTAAAAGAACTTGAACCGGGCATGCCCCGTTCTTTCCGAAACAGTTTAGCCCTAGCTTTGGGAGGCCACCATGGGGAGTTCCCTAACAATGGAGAGGTCACCAATTATGGTGTCCAAAGGGATCATGTTGGAGATATGAAATGGCAAGAAGCTCAGCGCATCATGTACACGATCATCAAAGATATTTTCAAGCCTGCAGACCCCCTCAAATATCCATGTAAGCCTCAGGAAATAAATCCCTTTTTCCTTTTATTAAGTGGATTGACAAGCACCGCAGACTGGATCGCTTCCAATGCGGACTTTTTTTCTTACCAAAGGTGCACCACACCTCAGGTCTATTTTGATAAAGCGAAAGAAAAAGCCAAAAATGCGCTTTGCGTATTGGGTTGGACCGGATGGCAAGCTTCACATTCCCCACTTTCATTCAAAGAACTTTTTCCGGAAATTCAGGCAAACACGCAGCAAGAAGGAGTCATTTCTCTGTCAGATAAACTCAGTTCACCTTTTCTGGCTATTATCGAAGCACAAACCGGTTCAGGAAAAACAGAATCAGCTTTATATATAGCGGACTGCATCTTACAACGTGAAAATAAGTCCGGGTTCTATATTGCCATGCCAACGCAGGCGACCAGTAATCAAATGTTCTCAAGGCTAAGGCATTTTCTCTCCAAAAGATATTCCGAAAACCAAATCAATCTCCATTTAGTGCATGGCAAAGCGATGCTTGGAGGACTTGCTAAACCTTTTGAACCAGAAGCTGTTTTTGCAGAAGGGGGTGAGGAAGAGGGTAATATTCAAAGCCACGCCTGGTTTTTGCCGAGAAAAAGAACCCTCTTAGCCCCGTTTGGGGTAGGTACAGTTGACCAGACCTTTTTGGCAGTGCTCCGCTCTCGGCACTTTTTTATCAGGTTATTTGGGTTAAGCCATAAAATCGTTATTTTTGACGAAGTGCACGCTTATGATGTTTACATGGGAGAGATTTTCAAAACACTTCTGCAATGGCTGCGTGCCGTTGGTTCTTCAGTGGTTATTCTTACAGCAACCCTTCCGGAAAGCAAGCGGTTAGAGTTTTTGAAAACTTACGCCGACACAAGTGAAGTTCCGACCTCACAAGCCTTTCCTCGGGTGAGCATTGCAAGTGGAAACACTATTCAAGTTTTGCATTCAGGTGAACAAAGTTCACGCAGCATTGATTTAGAGTGGATTGACCGGGACCCTCTTTCCACCCTGAAAAGCTTAAAATCACGGCTTACAGAGGGAGGTTGTGCAGCCGTTATCTGTAACACCGTTAAACGTTCACAGGAAATTTATGCCGCTATTAAATCCGCGTTTAAGGAGGACGAGACCGAAATTATTCTCTTTCACAGCCGGTTCCCCTTTGTATGGAGAAAGGAAATTGAGGAAAAAATCCTTAAAATGTTTGGCAAAGACCGCAGCCACAGGCCTTATAAGGCCATTCTTGTTGCAACGCAAGTAATTGAGCAAAGCCTGGATTTGGATTTTGACCTGCTGCTGACAGATCTGGCCCCTATCGATCTTCTCATTCAACGTATTGGACGTTTGCAGAGACATCTTATTCCCGGAAGCCGACCAACCTTAGTTTGCAAACCGACTTGTATGATAAGTGCCTACCCTTCCCTGGAAGAAACCCTATCAGAAGGGTCAGATGTTTTCGTTTATGAACCTTACATTCTTGGCAAAACGTGGTCAGTTCTGAAAGGCAGAAAGAGTATCTGCCTGCCTTTAGAGTCAGACGCATTCATCAGTGAAGTCTATGAAAATACCGCCAATGATAATGAACTGCTAAGCCGCTTTCGAAATAGAAAGGTCAAAGAAGAGCAGGAAAGTCAGAATAACGCCCATAACTACCTAATACCAGGCATTAATAAAGAGTTTATGGGCACTTTGCCCAATTTTTTTGGGGATGACCCCTCTTCTCTTTCTAAAACCAATATTCCAGCCCCAACCAGGGAATTTGAACCATCCATTCAAGTTGTTTGCTTTGAACAAAAGACGGATGGCCTTTACCCATTGGGCAGTCAAGAACAAATAGATTTGAACAAAGCACTGAACCTTAAGCAAATTCAACGCTGTCTAAATGCCGAATTGACTCTTACAGATAAAAGCCTGGTGCATTATTTACTTAATACAGTAAAGGAAGTGCCGTTGAGCTTCAGAAGAACAGCAGCACTAAGGTGGCATTTCCCACTGATATTTACAGAAGACCGTTGCAAGCTTGGAGAGTATGAGATAATTGTGGAGAAGGAGGCAGGCCTATACGTCCACCATTAAAGAAGATAATACATTATCTTTTATTTATTTTCTACAGAGGAGGTTTAGTGAAGTACACATTTAATCTACTCGACAAACCCTGGGTTCCATGTACAGATTCAATGGGCTATTTAAAGACCCTAAGCTTAAATGAACTTATCAGCAGGGCCCAAACATTATCTGCCATTTCAAGCCATCTTCCCGTCATCAACGCGGCAATCTATCAATTAGTAATCGCCCTTCTTTCCAGAGTTTATACATTGACAGACCTCGACGATTGGGAAAAGCTATGGAAAACTGGCCATTTCACGCAGGATAAGTTGGCAAGCTATACCGAAAAGTGGCACGGCCGTTTCAATCTGCTGGATGAGATTTTTCCCTTTTATCAAGATTCTAAAATTGGTTTCCGCGCAAAAGATATTAAGAATCTCGACAAAAACGATAAACCAGCAGAAAAAAGTTTTACCGGCCATTTGCTGCACCTGGCATCGGGCTCAAACGCCACCCTCTTTGACCATACCCTGGATTCTAATGAAACCAGCTATCCGCTTGGTCTGGCCGCACAATATCTGGTGATGCTGCAGGCTTACAGCCTGGGCGGAATGGGTGTTGCCAGTATAGGTAAAGACAAGTTCTATAAAGATGCTGCTTTCAGCCGCGGCATTTTCTTTCTTTGCCGTGGAGACAACCTCTTTGAAACACTTATGCGCAATTTGGTTCCGCAAAGTTTTAATTTTATGCCTTCTACAGAAGAGGATATACCTTGTTGGGAAAGGAATGACCCCTTTGAGCCTGAACGGTCAGCACCAACTGGGCTGATTGACCTTCTTACCTGGCAAAGCCGGAGAATCAGACTGGTTCCGGAGTTGAAGAATGGCCAAGTAATGGTGAAAAATTGTTTCAGCGCACCTGGCTTAAGCCTGGCAGAAAGCTTTGTTAATCCCTTCTATTTGAATGAACATGCGAGCGATGGGGAAAAACAAGAGGTCAAGTTGATGCGTTTTCAGATGAACCGTGCGCTCTGGAGGGATAGCGCAGCCATTCTCGACAGAGACCGCCGTCTGGAGGATAAGCCTGTTTGCAAGCGCCTTTTTGAAAAACTTCGTTTCGAAGGTATTCTTGAGGACCCCTTTATCAGGCTTGTTCTTTCTGGAACACTGACAGAACCTGGAAAAAAGAAAGCCTACCGCTATCAGGAAGAAGTATTCAATGCCCCGGCAGTTTATCTGGACAGACCGGATTTATATCAGCAACTCCAAGAAGCCCTGGCCTTGGCTGAGGCAATGCGGAGCTGCCTGTATTTTGCCACCTACACCCTTGCCAGTTTTAAAATGTATCCCGAACAGGACAGTAAAGAAAGCTTCAGTCCGGACAAAAAAATAGTTGGAGCACTTTATCAACATATTGAGCAGGAAGCGTTTTTTTGGAGCCGCCTTGAAGCCCCATTCTACCGACTGCTCAACACCCTGCCCATCAATGCTCTGGCCCTGACAGAGTGGAAAGAAACATTGAATAAATATATTCATGAAAGCCTGGCGCGTGCCGGGGAATTGACCGGTGATGATTTTGCCGGCTTAAAAGCCCGCGCAAAAGCAGAAAACAGGCTTTTTTACGAGGTCAGTAAAAGGATGAACCCTGAAAAGAAAGAGGAATAAATGAATAAAGAATCAGAAAACTTACCCTTTATCAACTATCTTTATTCCTTGGTAGAAAAGGGCCAGAGAGGGACCTTGGCAGATTTGCGAAAAGGCCTCTCCGGAGCACCGGGAACCGTCCCAGTGATGTATCAATATATTGTGCCCTGGATACCGGAAGAAGATCGCAATACTTGGAAAGAAAAGGTCTATTATATTCTTGCTTCGTTATTTGCCCACTACCAGAGCGGCGGAGCTTCCAAAGCGTTAGCAACCCAAAATGGAAATTTTGGTGACCATTGCCGTGCCCTTCAAGCTAAAAAAAATCAATCAGATTCATTTGAGCAACGTTTTTCAAACCTCTTAAAAGCGCATCGGGATGATTTACCCATCTTTCTCAGGCAGACACTCAGCCAACTGCGAGGGGAAGATATCCCAATCAATTGGAATAAGCTCTTTAAGGATCTAATCTTTTGGAGCAGTCTTAACCAAACGGTGCAAAGACAGTGGGCCAACAGCTATTGGCGTTATCAGAAAACAGAAGAGACTATTGAGAAATAAAAAGGAGATATCATGTTTATTGAATTACATATTTTGCAAAGTTTTGCCCCTTCAAACCTGAACCGTGATGAAAGCAACAACCCCAAAGACTGTAGTTTTGGGGGCGCCAGAAGAGCCAGAATCTCAAGCCAATGCATCAAACGTGCCATTCGCCTGCACCCCGCTTTTGCGGAAGAAACAGGTGTTCAGCCTGCCTCAAGGACCAGGCTGCTTGCCAAAGGAGTTTCTGAAATTCTGCAAAAGGAAGGCAAGGAAAAAGCTGAGGCAGAATTGGCAGCTACAAACCTTATTAGCAGGATCTTAATTAAAATGGATAAATCAGATCCTTTGCAGAGTACCGTGTTGTTTTATGCCAGCCAGGAAGAAAAACAGTATCTGGCTCGTGTCGCCCTGCAAAACTGGCAAGCCCTGACTGCAGAAAAGGCGGATCAAAAATCTCTGGAGGCTGCCCTGAAGGAGTATAAAGAAAATTTTAAAAATCGCAGTTCTGCCCCGGATGTAGCCATGTTCGGGCGTATGCTCGCCGAAGACCCAGCCTTGAACCTTGACGCTGCCTGCCAGGTTGCTCATGCCATCTCAACGCACCGCACCAATATGGAGTTTGATTTTTTTACCGCCGTAGACGATTTGCAGCATGAAAATGAAACCGGAGCCGGAATGATGGGCCTTACCGGTTTTAATGCGGCAACTTTTTACCGTTATGCCAGCCTTGACTATGAACAGTTGCTGCGCAATCTGAACGATGACAGCCAGCTGACAGAAAAAGCCATAAGGGGCTTCCTTAAAGCCTCTGCCTTAGCGGTGCCCAGCGGAAAACAAAACAGCTTTGCTGCGCAAAATCCTCCTTCATTTCTGATGGCCCTTGTTCGTAAAAATAGCAGTACCTGGTCATTGGCTAATGCTTTTGAAAAACCGGTGTTCGCCCAAGGCGAAAAAAGCCAACTTGGAGCCTCTATTGATGCGCTGTGCCAGTATTGGGAAGAAGTACAAAACTTCTTCGAGGATGATTCTGAACCTGTGCTTGCGGTAATCGGCTCTGATGCCGTGCCGGAAAACATGAAAGGGTTTGCGGTTAAGTCTTTAAATCAGTGGATAGACAAAGTTATCAGTCAGATTGACAAGGAGTAAAGCATGGCAACCCTTCTATTGCGGATAGAAGCCCCCATGCAATCATGGGGGGTTTCAAGCCTTTTCACTGAAAGGGATACCGCACGGGAACCCTCAAAAAGCGGTGTCATTGGTTTAATCTGCGCGGCGTTGGGAAGGTCACGAACTGCTGATCTGACTGATCTTTCTGTTCTGAGAATGGGCGTTAGAGTAGACCGTGAAGGATCTGTTGAAAAAGACTTTCAGACAGCCCGTGAAATTATGAAAGCGGACGGCTCTAAGCCCAAAAAAGGCGAAACCGTAACCTCTGAACGGTACTATCTGGCAGATGCCGTCTTTCTGGTTGGTCTGGAAGGACCACCTGAACTGCTGCAGCAAATTCAAAAGGCTTTTAAGAATCCTATTTGGGCGCTCTTTTTTGGGCGGAAAGCCTTTCCCCCCTCTAAACCTGTTTTTTTGGAAGATGGACTGCGAAAAGGAGAGCTTATATCCGAACTTTGCGGATACCCACTCTTGAGAGGAAGAGGAGTAAAAAACTGCAGGCTGGTTCTTGAATCAGAAGAGGGTGAATTTCGCAGGCAGGATAATCCCATTAATTTTGCAGAAAGAAAGTTCAAGTCTCGCATGATCCAGATTCAGATAAGCCCCTGTGGCAGAAAAGAGGAAGCCTGACATGTATCTCTCCAAATTAAAGTTTGACCCTCTTAATCGCCAGGTAAGAAAAGAATTTGCGAATCGGTATGAACTTCACCGCACCCTTTATGCACAATTCAAGTCTTATGCATCTCACGAAATTGGTTTACTTTACCGAGCTGAAGAAGGAGACCCTTATACAGCAGGGCCACTTGTTACCCTGATACAAAGCCAGCTGAAGCCGGATTGGGAACCACTTTATGCCCAAGGTTTGTTAATGGAAAAAGCGGAAATTCGATCCTATGAACCAACGTGCAAAAAAGGCGAGCTTTTTTATTTTCGACTCTTGGCTAACCCTACGACACGCCGCAATGAAGGCAGTTTTGCTGGAAAACGGGTTGGCCTATTACTGGCTGAAGAACAGGAAGCCTGGCTGCGACGCAAGGGTGCTGAAGGAGGTTTTATGCCCCTCAGCTTAGAAACCCGCCCCTCAGAAAAAATCATCAGCAAAAAAATGATAGCAGGCGAACTTGCCACCTTAACCCATTTATCCGTTTTGTATAACGGCAGTTTGGAAGTGCTGGATGAGCATGCTTTTGAAGCAAGCCTGGTAAGAGGCTTGGGCAGCGCCAAAGCTTTTGGTTTTGGCCTGCTTTCATTAGCAAGGGCTTAATTTTATCTAAGACAAATGCACTTTAACAATTGAAAAAGGAGGAAACGTGAGTATAAATCTTCATGAACTACCGAGAATGAGGGATAGCCTATCCTACCATTACATTGATCAAGCAATTGTAGAAAGGAATCAGAACGCGATTGAAACCATCCAGTCCTCCGGCAGAACGCTTATCCCGGCTGCGGCCATTAGTTTGATTATGCTTGGCCCAGGCACAAATATTAGTCATGCTGCTGTCAAAGTGTTGATGGAAAACGGTTGCTCCATTCTTTGGACGGGTGAACAAGGCATGCGTTGCTACGCGCAAGGGATGGGTGAAACAAGGCGTTCATACCACCTCATTAAACAGGCTGAAATGGTATCTGACCCTCTTAAAAGAGAACAGGTGGTGCGACGCATGTATCAAATTAGATTTGATATAGTGCTGGAGCCAGGCCTAACCTTGCCACAAATTCGCGGTTTTGAGGGCGTGCGTATCAAAGAGGCCTATGCTCAGGCAAGCAAACGCTTTGGTGTAAACTGGCAAGGCAGATCCTATGACAGATCAAATTGGGCTGGTGCAGATCGCATCAACCGCACGCTTTCGGCGGCGAACGCATTACTGAACGGTATTTGCCACGCAGCTATTACTGCCGGCGGATACTCGGCAGGCTTAGGGTTTATTCACACCGGCCGTATGATGTCTTTTGTTTATGATATTGCAGATTTGTATAAGACCGAGATAACGATCCCCATTGCTTTTGAAACAGCTGCCTTTGAAGGCGAAGCGGCTGAATCAAAAGTAAGAGAGAGATGCCGTGAATATTTTAGCGAGCATCATCTCTTGAAACGAATTTTGAAGGATATCGACAAGGTTTTGGATATTCCGGAAGAAATTGAGGGCGAGGAAAACCTTGACCCGCCAACAGCACTATGGGAGGAATTGAGAGACGATGATTGTGATGATTCTTGAAAGTGTACCTCAGGGCTTAAAAGGCGAATTGAGCCGCTGGCTCATTGAACCCAAAAGCGGTGTATTTGTGGGTGACGTGTCTGCAAGAGTGCGAGACCAACTGTGGGAGAAGTGTCAAAGAAGGGGAAAAGGAGGTGGGGTCATCCAGATTTGGAGTGCAAAAACTGAGCAGAAGTTTAAGATCCGTATGGCCGGGGAAACCAGCCGGGAAATAGCAGAAATGGAAGGATTGCAGCTGGTGAGAATTCCAAAAAATACGTTAAAATGAAGGGCAGGTTAAAAAACACCCGTAAGGGTTTTCCCCACGCATGTGGGGGTGTTCCGAAGCCATTCACCAAATTTAGTAGCCATATAATAGTTTTCCCCACGCATGTGGGGGTGTTCCTAGCCCTATCCAATCGCTCGCACAGGTCGACCGGTTTTCCCCACGCATGTGGGGGTGTTCCGTAAAGACCACGAAATCGAGGACGAATGGGAATGTTTTCCCCACGCATGTGGGGGTGTTCCTGCTGGTGCGACTTCTAACGCCGGCGGTTATGTGGTTTTCCCCACGCCTGTGGGGGTGTTCCTTGCATTGTTTCGCGTTGCTGTGTCAACGATTCCGTTTTCCCCACGCATGTGGGGGTGTTCCGGTGTTTTGGTTACCGGTTTTTTAATGAGCGAACGTTTTCCCCACGCATGTGGGGGTGTTCCTTTCCTGCTGCCTTCAATTGTGCTAACTTTTCAGTTTTCCCCACGCATGTGGGGGTGTTCCTCAAACTTGCCCTCGCGCCATGCCAGCCACTTTGTTTTCCCCACGCATGTGGGGGTGTTCCGCCGTTGGGATATTCTTTAAGGATGACGACTTCCGTTTTCCCCACGCATGTGGGGGTGTTCCTTCGAACCCGCTTCACTCGCAATCGTTTTTGGGAGTTTTCCCCACGCATGTGGGGGTGTTCCTGTAAGTGCCGGATTGATCCGGATTTTTTTCAGGTTTTCCCCACGCATGTGGGGGTGTTCCGGTATTCTTCTGTTTCAATTACGGCCAACTCTTGTTTTCCCCACGCATGTGGGGGTGTTCCTCGCTGACACCTACGCAAAATGGTATCTGGATGGTTTTCCCCACGCATGTGGGGGTGTTCCGCGTGGGTTTTACATACCCGGGCGACCCCGGACGTTTTCCCCACGCATGTGGGGGTGTTCCTGCCACCAATTGCAATCGTAGCTTGCATCATATCGTTTTCCCCACGCATGTGGGGGTGTTCCTCGCTGACACCTACGCAAAATGGTATCTGGATGGTTTTCCCCACGCATGTGGGGGTGTTCCGAAGGGATGTCCGTCGCGCAAGCGTTGGAAATTGGTTTTCCCCACGCATGTGGGTGTGTTATGATGATGAGCTTATGTCAGGTCGTGTTTTTACCGTTTTCCCCACGCATGTGGGGGTGTTCCTTTCAATCCAAGGTCGTAGCGAGCTTTCATGCCGTTTTCCCCACGCATGTGGGGGTGTTCCTAATCCACGTGATTGATCGGCTGTGGGTCGACCGTTTTCCCCACGCATGTGGGGGTGTTCCTATCACGAGACGTTTCAAAATCGCCACTATTCGCGTTTTCCCCACGCATGTGGGGGTGTTCCTGGTATCTGGATGACGAACCTGGCATGAACCAGCCGTTTTCCCCACGCATGTGGGGGTGTTCCTGCATAAGTCAGGCGGGTGCCCGGGTATAGCTTCGTTTTCCCCACGCATGTGGGGGTGTTCCTGGTGTCAAGAGCAAAGATAATGCCTTTCTGATGTTTTCCCCACGCATGTGGGGGTGTTCCGGCTGGCAGAAAGGCATAAAATGGCGAACACCAAAGTTTTCCCCACGCATGTGGGGGTGTTCCGGCTTGCCACAAATTGGACAATGTGGTTTTTTAGGTTTTCCCCACGCATGTGGGGGTGTTCCTGACCGCTTCCACCATCTCGCCGCCGTTGTTCTTCGTTTTCCCCACACATGTGGGGGTGTTCCTATCAAAAGCTCTTAGGCTCCCTGTCGAATCAGTAGTTTTCCCCACGCATGTGGGGGTGTTCCTCAGTGAAAGCGTCCGCGCTAATCTCAGGTACGTTTTCCCCACGCATGTGGGGGTGTTCCGTCGGACAGGGCGTGTAAGTGGGCAATGGTGTTTGTTTTCCCCACGCATGTGGGGGTGTTCCGTATTGCCGATGGTGTGCTGCCAATCTCACCACTGGTTTTCCCCACGCATGTGGGGGTGTTCCTGACTCACCTTTTTTATCTGAAAACTGCAAACTAGTTTTCCCCACGCATGTGGGGGTGTTCCTTTAATTTGTATTGTTTTCCTGATGTTTTCCTCGTTTTCCCCACGCATGTGGGGGTGTTGAAACTGGGCACGTCTGACAGCACGCTTGGCGGCGCGTTTTCCCCACGCATGTGGGGGTGTTCCTTCTCCTACCCGACAAAGCCGCGCAGCTCGTTTATGGGGACGAGGTTGGAGGTGCGATTGTTCCAGAGGAGGAAGGCGACTTTCTCACCCAGCTCGCTCGGGATGTACTGGAGGGTGCGAAGCTCTCAGATCTACAGACCTTGTTTGCTGATGATTTGCAGGTTAGCCACAATCCGATGGGCAGCCTGACGACCCCGAGTGCGGTAATCATTCCTGGTCCGAAAGTGATGACCTGGGATGATTGGGTGAGCCAAAAGACGGTTGTGGTTAAGCGGCCTCGAAGAAAGGAGGTAGTTCCGGAGGGACAGATGGGATTTGGAATATGATGCACAATTGGCTCTGGGGAGACTCAGAGCCTTTTTATTTCCTTTTTTTTATTCCAGCTAGTATAAAAACTGGTTCTAGTGCTCTTTGTCTTTAGGGGGATTAGGATCATTTCCTGGTGGGACTGTGTCTTTACTGCGAATCTTCCCATCAATCCCTTTTATCGATAATTCACCTCCGCCCGAATTTTGGAGCATTGTTTTTGCTTCATCCGCAGCTTCTTTTTGTGTGTCGTGGACACTTGACGCTCGTGATGCATCATTCCTTTTATTTTCCCATTTGCCATCTGGTCTTCGGGAGACAGTACGATCTCTACCTTTGGACATTTTTCCTCCTTCGACTAATTCAGTTAGTACAAAGATTGTAGACTGAAGAAATAATTTTTCGCGATATGCCTATAGCGATTTCCACCTCCTGTGCAGTCACTCGAATTTCACGACCTTCAGCGTCAATAGTGCGCACCCTCTCTAAATACTTTTTATCAACAAGGCCTAGATTGTGAGTTATTGGATGTCTTTTTTCAAAAATTGTTCTCAGTGTTTCAACTTCGTCTTGTGAGATATTATGAAACAAATTTAATCCAGTTTGTGCGCAAAACGTTTCCTCAGCCGAGTTAATATTCTGATAAGAATTCCTGATTTTTTCAATACGCTTGATTATCTCGTCAGGTGATATGCCATTTTTCGATAAATGTTTTTTTGTGATTATTTTAAGCACAGCTTCAAAAACTGAAACTACATCCTCTAGCCCGTTTTCAATATCTCTACCTGCGACTCTAGGGCCTAACTCCTCACGCCTTTTATCTAGTACCCGAAGAACTTTTTGAATGACTTCAAACTCAGTATCGACATGACAAATAAAAATATCTTTTCCACAATCTGGACACCAGGTTGCTAAGCCAAAGACAGCATGTTCAAGTCCACAATTTGGACAAATAATATCGCGTCGCAGCTCTTCTTCCAGTGGTCGTGGTAAATAGGCAGGCGTACCTGGTTTATAAGTCATTTCCATCTTAAACATTCCAGAGCCATATGTTTTTTTGTGAGAACTTCCTAATCCAAGAGCTTTTTGAAATGACTTATCGATGCCTTTGACAACCTCATTTTTGAGGACACCTAAAGCATAATCAATTTGAGCTTGGGTTGTAAAATCATTTGGTTCACCCTCTTGCCGGCAATATGGGCAATAAGCAAGTACTTGCCCCTCCGTTATTCCGGTACCTAATTTCACCTTAAAGTAACCAGGTGAGCACTCAGCATTAGGACATTCTCGTCCGACTAACCCATCATTAGTTGGAATTGGTATGTGCATTTCGTACTGGTCTGGACCGACTTTACGTGTTTGGAAATCGCCGCCATCATCTAGAATCGAATTGGACATGGTTCAAATATCTTCCTTTCGTTAGTAATTTTTCTCAAACCAAAATCACTTTTTCCAATCGTTCTTTTCGCTTCTTCCAATCTGGCATTAAAACGTCCAGCAAGTGGTAGAACTTTGCGTTGTGACCTTCGTGCACTAGATGACATAATTCATGCAGGACCACGTAATCAATGCAGTGAGTCGGCGCCTTGATCAGCTCTGTATTGAACGTGATCACTCCGGAAGGTGTACAGCTTCCCCAGCGTTTATTCATTCTGCGATATTTAATTTCAGGAGTTTTTGCGCCAAGCTCAATGAGGCGGTCAATATACAGCACCGCTCTATTTTGGATAAATACCCTGGCGTGCCTTGTGTACCAGTCTTGTAATATCTGTTGTTTTCTTTCCAGATTTTCTGGTTGGTTTGTAGTTAACATAAAATATTTACCAATCAGCTTGACATCATTTTCGCTGCCTGCCGTTACTTTTAACCGATACTGCCGGCCTAAGTAGTAGTATGTTTCACCACTGATGTATTGGCGTTCAGGCAGTATGGGGTGGTACTGACCAAAGTACTCCAGTTGATGAATCATCCAGGGGGCACGTTTTTCAAGTTTCGCTCGCACTTCCTCCATGGAGTGATCCAGAGGCGCTTTCACAACAATGCTTTTATCTGGTTGAACCGTAATCCTTAAACGATTCCGCTCTTCAAACCATACTGTGACAGGGATTTGAAAGTTGGAATAGGATACGGTTATCATTTTTGGACTCTCGATAATCACCATTAATTGCCTCTGACTTAGGGACATCTGACGCGGGCAACATCAATAGACTGATCTAAAATTCGATCGATTTCCTCAAAGGTAAGTTCAATCCCTTGCTGTTCTTTCCAGTCAAATAACATGTCTTCAATTTCGATCCGCATCCGGTTCTGGACGTCGATATTATCCACCCAGTTGACAATGCGATTTCGTTCAACAATATTTTCCACTTCCAGGGCAGCCCGGGCAAAGGCTTCACTGCGATCTTCACCAGACTCGCCTGGTTGAATTGTTTCTTTCACAATCCCATAATAGGCTTTGGCAACCTCATGCCCATTCAACCGCACGGGAACATTATCTCCCGTTCGATTAAGGACGGCTTGCATGATTTCAGTGACCTGTGCCAGGTAATCCTTTTCTCGGAGACGTTCGTCTCGATAAGCTTTGATTGCATCTTTTAATATCTCAGAGAATCGTTTGTAAAATACAGGATCCTGCTCCATGCGTTCATAAATGGTCTTCTGAGTGCGGTGGGCAATCGTATCGGCTTTGGCAGCATCCGAATGAAGTTTTTCTACTTCATCAGCGAAAGCTTTCTGATCAAAAATGTTCACCAGTGATGTAATTTGCTCCACATCACCCGTGCCTACATGGGTGTCTAGCAGTTTCTGGATGCGCGGTTCGTATTGCGAAAAATCGACCACCTCAGCGTAGCGCCGCTGAACAGATGCTTTTAATTTGGAGAAGAATTTTAGGTCGCTGCGATATTGTTCGACCTTCTCAGGGGGAGTCTCTTCCAGGAACTTTACACTCGATAAGGCTATCGATAATGTCTTAGCGTATTTTGAAAGCCTTTCATAAAACTTCTCGCGCAAGGCTTCATCCGCTAGCAAAATTTCATACGCTTCCGCGTCACGGCGATTCTTGACCTCTTTGAAGGTGTCCCACAGCACAGAATGGGTCTGCGCCAACTGAGAGACGGGTTCGCTGATATCAGTCAGAATGCCAACCAGGTCTTCCTTATCAAATTCAGGTAGCGAGTTATACAGGTCTAGCGCATGGCTTAAGTTTTCCAAGACACCATAATAGTCCAGGATGTAGCCGAAATCTTTGCCCTCGTACAGGCGATTGACGCGCGCGATGGCCTGCAGAAGGGTATGATCCTTGAGTTTGCGAGTCAGATAAAGTACCGTGTCACGGGGCGCATCAAATCCGGTCAACAGCTTATCCACTACGATGATAATTTCCGGCGTTTCTCCGTTCTTGAAGGCGTTGATGATTTGCTTGTTGTATTCGCGCTCGCTGCCATACTTTTCCATCATCCCTTTCCAGAATCGCTGGACAGCCAGAACGTTTTCCTGATACAGGTCTTCCTCGCCTTCGCGCTCGTCTGGAGGTGAAATCAACACTTCTGAGGTCACCATACCAAACTCATCCAGGAACTGCTTATATAAAAGGGCGGTGGCTTTATCGGTAGCAACCAACTGACTCTTGAATCCTGTGCCCTGCCAGTTGTCGCGATAATGAACGCTGATATCCCAGGCAATGCGCTGAACTTTTTGTGCGGCTTTGTTGAGCTGGTCAGTGGTGGAATATTTGGCTTTCAAATCCGCTATTTGCGGTTGAGTCAAATCCTGAGTGATGCGTTCAAACCAGGTATCAATTGCTTTTGAATCCACGTTTTGATCGACATGCCGGCCTTCATACAGTAAAGGCACTACGTTTTTATCTTCCACTGCGCGGGTGATGGTATAGGTATCGATCAAGCCGCCAAACTGCCGGACAGTATCGTGATCTTTCTTCATCACCGGCGTGCCAGTAAAACCGATGTAACAGGCCTCGGGGAGCGCCTGGCGCATGCGAGCATGCATAGAGCCGTATTGGGTGCGGTGACCTTCGTCGACCAGTACAAATATGTCCGGGTTATCATTCCGCGCGTTTTGACGCCCCACTGCTGCGTCGAATTTATCAATCACAGTGGTGATGATGCGTTGCTTGTTCTCGCGCATCATTTCCGCCAGGTCTTTACCGGTGCGGGCTTGTTCCACTTCTTTACCGCAGGCGTGGAACGTTTTATAGATCTGATCGTCTAGGTCGACCCGGTCGGTGACCAGCACAATTTTGTGATCCGGAATATCAGGCCGCAGCGCTATGGCTTTCGCAAGGAAGACCATTGTAAGCGATTTGCCACTGCCCTGCGTATGCCAGACCACGCCGCCGGATCGCCTGCCTTCCGCATCGCGCTCATAGATCCGGTGCATGATTTTTTTGACGCAGAAGTATTGCTGGTAGCGTGCGATTTTCTTCTCGCCGGCATCAAAGAGGGTAAAGCCATACGCCAGTTCAAGCAGCCGTTCCGGCCGACAAAGCGAGTAAATGGCTCGATCCTGCGCGGTAACAACGCGTAGCAGGTTCAGACTGTTGACTGCTTCCATGCGGTGCTTGCCCGGGAAGGAATCGTATAGTGCCTGAATCTGGTTGCGGCTCAATGGCTGATCCATAGTGGCTTTAACGGCTTTTTCGAACTCGCCGCCTTCCTCTTTCCAGACGCTCCAGAACTTGGCTGGGGTACCGACCGTGCCGTATTTAGCTTCATTGCCGGAGACTGCCAGCAACACTTGGGCATATTGAAACAGGGCAGGGATTTCATCTTCTTTCTGATTGCGAATCTGCTGTGAGATCGCTTGGGACATGGGATCTTTTAGGTCGGGGGATTTGCACTCGATCACGCCAAAGGGGATCCCGTTGACGAACAGCACCAAGTCGGGCCGGCGGGTTTCGTGACTGCCGGGGCGTTCGACAGCGAATTCCTCCGCCACATGGTAAACATTCTTTTCGGGATGTTCCCAATCGATATAGTGCAGGCTGAAGCTCTTGAGATTGCCGTTCACGGACTGCGGCAGGCTCTTTCCCAGGCTGAGCAGGTCGAAAATGCTTTCATTGGTGCGCAGCAAACCGATAGACAGTGTTTCTTTGAGGACCTGCACGGCGGTGTGAATGTTGGCTTCCGAAAACGGGTAGCGTTGGCCGTGGTATTGGATTTCATTATTCCTGGCCAACCAGTCAAGCAATACACTTTCCAGCAAGACAGCATCAGCCCGCCCACCGCGCAGCGCCAGCGCCTCGCGCGGAGAAAGGAACGTATATCCAAGGTTTTGCAGCAGGTGCAGCGCCGGAAGCTGGGAGCGGGTGAGTTCTGAGAGTTCAATGGATGAAAAATCCATATCTTTTCCTTTATTGACTTTATAAGAAAATGGCAATTGGAACAATTAGAAATGATGGTCCTTCAATAGATGTTGTGAATTTCACATCCTGTTGAAAACCGGACGACTCAAATTCCGCGAGCGATGCTGTTAACCCACTTAATAATGCAGGATCAAGTCTACCTAGAGGAGTTTTCCTCAGTAAATTAATAACCCCCGTTTTCTCAGGAATTACCTTCACTACCTTCCCTATTACATAAAATTCCCCATCAATTATTTCATTAGGGTCGCAGCGATTGAAAAAATCAAGCTGACATGTAATAACAGCTTTTATACCCAACCCATTCTTAAGTTCACCAATCAACTCGATTGAATCAGATGGCGTTACCATTTTTAGCAATGCATCAATTTGGCCGAATGTTTTCTTGTCAAATACTTGCTCTGAACTTTTTTGTTGACCTGAGATTTTGGCCTGTTTATTTATGGTAATAAACGGCATAATCATTTCACCGAATGCTTTAATCCAGGTCAAAATATCAACGATTGGATTTTTATGCAGGACTGCATGAAATTCGACGAAATCACCACTTTTTAGATTCTTTATTGTTTCGGGATTAATTTCTTGGCAAAGTAAGCCCTTTGAAAGTAGATTCGATCTGCATTTCGCGAATAATGATGTGGGGGTATGTACTTTTTCTCGAGACAACTCGGTTTGATCCTGAAATCCTTTTTCCTTCCCCCTTTCGCCCGAAAAAGAAACACCAAGTAATGCGAATACATTACTTACCCCGATAGAAGCTCCTATGCCGTTTTTGGTGGTTTCAGAATCGCTGGTAGATGTACGTAAAGTTGATAACTGCGAAAAACCATCTTCCTGAACCGCCAAAAGATCAAAAACGATTTTCTGATTCAAGTAGATAGGAATGCAAAGTTCTTTAGGGTCTGGTTTATTCTCTGGATTCGTCATTTTTCTCCTATTTATTCACAAACAAGTTGAATAAAAATACGTGAATGGTTATGAAGCGATCAGGATCATCTGAGGAACGAAATGTCATCTGCCATTCACTGGAATTTTGCGCTTTCCCGTCCCTCACAAAGCTGGGGTGTTGTTTTAACACTTCAGGTATTTTTTCTTGGATCTTCGTAAATCCAGCTACATCTTTATCGAAAACAATCAAAGCTGTTTTACTATCTTTCCAAGTCAAATAACCGAGCAATTGGGTAACTGCTTCTAAAAGTTTCTGCTCACCTTTCCAAAGTTTGCATTCCGCGACAAATGCAGCTCGATTTTGAAACTCGATGCAAATATCTGTTTTACCCTTTTTCCTGAAAGCTTCGCCATTAGCCAATCCGTGGTAATGGCCATTCAAATGCGCCATAAGTATGTCGCGTAATTCTTCTTCATCATGTTTTGCAAACGGTTCTGGAGTGCGTTCATAGGAACATCCTTCATGTCGAATTATTTTGAGGATATTTTCATAGTCTTCATTCGATATCGTATATTCTGGTGGGCGATTGTTGTGTGAGGATAACGGTTGAATGATTTTTTGCTTCAAAGGTAATTGTGGCAACCCTGGAGCTCCCTCTCGGGTTTGAATAGGGATATTTAATGCCTTTGAAACACTCTGGATGATCCCTAATCTTTCTCTGCGTTGAGCCACTTTACTTCTAATTTCATTTTGAAGTTGGGGATTATGCGATTCGATATCATGCTTAATCCATCCAAGATACTCCTCAATGGTTTTTAGATTCCGCTCAACCTCATTATTTATTGCATCACTCGTATATTCCCCTTGAGTAAATTCCATCTTGAACCGCAATGTGCCAGTCTGATCATTACCTCGTTGTGAAGAATAATCTCCTCTCGGCGGATTGAATGTAAACGTCGATGGTTGCATCTTCCATAAATCAGATTCACCTGTGTATGGAATCGTCAAGTTTGTTCTAATGACCGGTAACCTAATTAGATCTCCGAAGGGATCACGCCGTTCCGTCCTGTTCTCTTGAGGTTCGGTGAGACTCATCTGATCTCGATAAATAACCAAAGGAGCAATCACCATTTTAGAATATACATACTCAATAATCTGCTCGTCTGAATTGACGAGAAATTGATCTTTGGATAGTCCATCAACCTCTTTTATAACAGCCGAAAGCTGCGCTCTCAAAGCATCACTTAAGGTAGCTTGATTGAATAATAAATTATCGTATACGATCATATTTCCTCTCCTAATTCACCTTCACCCGAATTTCACCTGTGAGCAGCTTTTGCATCAGACCTTTCTTCTGCTCTTTAAGCTTCTCCAGGTATTTTTTCAACAAAGCGATTTGCTCATCTATCCCGCACAATACGCTGGCGATCATTTTTTGCTCTTCAAAGGGAGGAACAACTATTTTTATTCCAAAAAAATCCTTAGATGAAATATTAAAAAGACCATCGCCGCGAGCGCTGGAGCTAATGAACATTTTTAATTGAGGGTTAAGCAAGCCGCTTTCAAAATAGTATTGATAAAACTGAGGAAAAATATCGCCTGATTTTACTCGGAAAGCATAATACACATTCGGAATAGCTCCTTCATCGTATTCCGTGAGCATGTAAATACATCCCTGTGGATAGGCATTCGAATTTCCTCGGTTATAAGCGAATTCCCCTCTCTGTAAAAGGATGTAAATCTCAAGGCTTTTTCCTGCTACTACCTTTCCGAATTTGGTTTTTTGGTCAACAAACCCGATCTTAGCAGAAATACTTAATACAGACTCAGGAATGTGACTCCCCAAAGGCCGATCTATTTGGGAAAATACCTGCTTCAATTTCTTTACTTCCCAATCTGTTGGAAAAGCTTCAGAAGTATTAATTGATTCCCCAAATTCAGGAAAACGGAGCCTGCCCGTCAGCAGCCCTTGCATCAATCCTTTCTTTCGCTGCTGCTTCGCCTCGATCAGCCGCTGCACCCGCTCAATCCCGCGATCCCAGGTGGAGAGGATTTGGATAATCTTTTCTTGCTCTTGAACTGATGGAATTGGGACCACTAATTTTGAGACATTAGTCCAATCAGCGCGAGGCATTTTTGTGCCAGAAGATTGATCGGCGATTCTAATGAACTGAGAAGTCTGAATTAAGTAAAACAGATATTTTGACTGACATCCATTTTTACTTGATAGAACCCAAATTTCAGATGAACAGACTCCATCAAAGTCACAATACAGGAATTTTTTGAGGTAAGGGCGAAGCTTTCCGAAAAGCACATTCCCTTTGTAAAAGACATTCTTTTGACTGGATTGTTTGGATGGATCGGTAACTCCAATCATTTGCCCTGTCTCTTTCGATATATTTTCAAGTTCAATACAAGCAAGACCAGTCGCAATATTTTGAGGACTAATTCTTTCTTTACCTAAATCGGCAATTTCTTTAAAACGTAGGAATCTCCAGGAATCCAAGGATCGATTACCGGTCTTCAGATTTACGGGTCGTTGGGCATTATTTTGCGGCATGATCTATTCCTTTATCTTTGTCATGCTCGTGTAAATATTTGACCGCCCTGTCAAAATCCTCATCCGGCTGGTTAGCTTCCCGTTCCAGACGGGCGGTGTTGTACTTTTCATATTCCGAAAGCGCCAATGTCTTCACCACTTCCGCTGTAACCCAGCCGGCGTCGCGACTTGTTTCATAATCCCTTCCAATCTGTAAGAATCGCTTACAAGTTGGGGATTGTTGAAGGTTTTGAATGTTATCTGTTATACTTAAAGTCATCAGAGTGATCCTTCTTTTGATTGCGGTTCTGTAAAGCAGCTTGACAAATTTCTATAAATGCCTATAATAACAAGTGGAGGCTTTCAACGCCCAGCGTTGCATTGCCTTTTTTATTTAATGGTCAATCAAAGCGATACTCCAGATATCAACAGGTTCTCGACGGATACTTGGTACAACTCTTTTACTGAGTACCCGCATATTACACAGCGCGGATACCAATGGCTGTAGCTCTGAACGGGCTGGTTTGGACATGCCTTTGATCCTAAATCCCCACGAGAGAATATAAGCAGCCAAATCAACGATTTGGACCCCCATGGTCAAATCACTATGAACAAAGAACGGCTCAGGAATAATCAAGCTCGATCGCTCCTGGCCTTTTCGGGTATTGATGAAATATTCGGTCATTTGCCCAAGCAATAGATGGCTTTTGACCTTATCCAATTCATCAAAAACGATCATCCCCATTTCATTTGTTCCAGAGTCCTCAAGAGAATAGAAAAATCGTTCAAACAGATAGCTGTAGTCTTTGCGAAGAAATGGCAAACCAGACACTTCCCCTAACTCTGGTTGAGCAGCGACTGCGTCATAATCAATAATGCTGGCAAAAACTCGTCCACCTGCAGCCAAACATGCCTGAATGGTCTGGGTAGCGTATAAGATTTTTGCTTGGGACAAGGCTGTCAGCTGCAGTCGAGTCACGTTTTCACCATTTGCCAGGCATTGTTGGGCTAATGTAGACAGATCGTCTGCATTTATCGGAGGCATTTGACTAGCAAGACGAAAAGTTTTTGCCTTGAGCAGCTTTTTGGCTTTTAATTCAATCTTGTTTGTTGCATAAAAATCACCAAACAGTCGCCTTTCAATTGCCTTGACCTCTTGAATCAGATTCCAAAGATTGCGGTCTTTTACTGCAATTCCTGCGAGCACCTCGTAAGGCGATTCTTGGTGATCATTGCCGCTTTCATCAACAAACAAGAAAACTGTCATAGGCTACTCCTTTAAACCTAGTTCGATTAAATACTTCTTCATATCAGTTTGCACCTGAACCAGCTCCGCTTCAATCTTTTCGATTTCCTTCTGTACGGTGGGAATATCCACTTCCTCTTCTTCTTCGAAGGTATCCACGTAACGCGGGATGTTCAGGTTGTAATCCGCGGCTTGAATATCCGCCAGGGTTGCCAGTGCGGAGAATTTCTCAATCGGTTGAAAATCCAGGTAAGTTTGGAAGATACGGTTGATGTCCTCTTCGCGCAGAACGTTCTGGTTGGTGCCGCTTTCAAAGTCGCGTGAAGCGTCAATAAACAAGATGTGCCGGTCGCGTTCGGTTTGCGCATCCGCCCAGGATTTACGGGCCTTGTTGAATACCAGAATGGTGGCCGGAATCGGCGTACCAAAGAAAAGCTTCTCCGGCAGCCCGATGACGGCTTCCAGGATGTTCTCATCAATGAACTGCTTACGAATGATGCCTTCCGCCGCACCACGGAAGAGTACGCCGTGCGGAACAATGACCCCCACGCGGCCTTCGCCTTCCAAAGCAATTTCGACCATGTGGCTGATGAAGGCATAGTCACCTTTACTGGCCGGCGGCAGCCCGCGGTGGAAACGGTTATACGGATCGTTGGTGGCAAATTCAGCTCCCCATTTCTTCAATGAGAATGGCGGATTAGCGACCACAACATTGAAGCGCATCAGCTCATCATGATCAAGCAGGCGTGGGTTGGAAATCGTATCGCACCACTCTATTTGTGCGCCATCCATATCGTGCAGGAACATATTCATACGGCACAGCGCCCAGGTTGAGCCGTTGGATTCCTGCCCGCCGAGGAAATAATTCTGACTGCCGGCCTCCTTGGCCACGCGAATCAACAAGGAACCCGATCCGCAAGCCGGGTCGCAAATGCGGTCCCCGGGTTTAGGCTGCACCAGTTTTGCCAGCAAAATGGATACTTCCGGCGGCGTGTAGAATTCACCGGCTTTCTTGCCAGCACCCGCCGCAAATTGACCGATCAGATATTCATACACATCCCCGATCACATCGCGGTTACCAATCACAGAGGGACGAAGGTCCAAACGAGGATCGGCGAAATCTTCCAATAAATTTTTCAAACGGCGATTGCGGTCCTTGGTTTGGCCCAACGCACCTTCACTGTTGAAATCAATGTTACGAAAGACCCCTTCCAGTTTCGCTTTGTTGGCATCCTCAATCTTTTCCAGGGCGATGTTGATAATTTCTCCGACATTTGCCGCGTCACGCCGTTCGTAAAGATAATCGAACGTGCCTTCGTCGGGCATTACAAAGCGTTCCCTCTTCAGGGCACGCTCCACACGGACCATATCGCCGTTGTAACGCTGGGTATAATCCGCAAGGACATCCTTCCGCAAATCGCTCAAGTATTTAACAAATAACATCGTCAGGATGTAATTCTTATATTCTGAGGGATCCACTGCGCCGCGGAATGTGTCGCAGGCCGCCCAGACGATTTGCCCGATTTCGTCCTTGCTAGCATGTGAGTTAGCCATTTATCTTCTTCTCCTATTCGATAATTGCATTCAGACAGACAGATTGGATCAAGGTCGATTTTTTTGACAGGTATAAACCTATTAGATCCGCTTCCTTCTTTCGCAGCAACTCCAGCTCACCAATTTTTCGTTGCATCTCAACAGAAGTTATGGGGATCTCAAGACGCGATAACGCGGAAACAGAAAGAAAGGGGAGTGAACTTCCACTGCGGTTAAATTGGATGTACTCTTGCGCGGGTGATTGATTGAGCCACCAAGCTAGATATTCAGGCAGAATCGTTACCTGATTCGAACGCAAGATATAAAATGAATTGGCTGCGAGGATATGATTGACGTCGGAGGCTACTGGATAAGCAAAATTATCTTGTCCTTTAGCCAGGAACAAAACATCACCCTGCCGGATTTCTGATTTGGTCGTAGAGCCAGAAGGTGTAAACCTGGAAAGGGTGGACCAATCTACCTGGTGCAGGATGTTGAAATCTCGCACCTGAAGTAAAAAGTGGCTGCCATCGGAATGTGCGCGAATTCCCTCCCGCGATTGATACCCAACCTGAATTTCGGTGATGTCGCCTAAGGAAGCCTTCATAAGCCCTCGCAATTATTTACAGCAGTAGATTTCATACTGTAAATTATAGCAAGGTCTTTTTTATTTGTCAAGCATTATTTGCAGTATTCTTTCTACTGTTTAATTTAATCGGGAATATTCGTGTTTGTTTTCAAACTTGATATTAATATAAGTGAAGTAGCTTTATGTCTCGCGCCCATTTATTTACGTCATTCCCCACCTAGTGAATGCGTCATTAAAAATAGCTTTAGCTTCCTCAGAATCGTTGAGAATATTCTTTTGTTCTATTTCATTTTGAGCTTCCCAAAGTGCCTGAGCCAGGCGACTGCGAAACTCACCATGCAAATGAGAAAAGGCATGATAAATCTTCATTAATTCAGGATCCACTTCGGGAAGACCAAGGATTGAATAAACCTCGGTTCCGACTGTCCCGGCAATACTCAAAATATCCGGCCCTTCAGGTAAAAACTCACCATGCAACCAACCTAATACCTTGGAAGGTGGATAGCCTAACAGATCGCAAAAGGCTATGAAATCTTCCTCTCCCGCCTGGGATTGGCTCCATTGTTTGTACGCTCTGTTAAACCAGGCCGGAAAGTTGGACATGTGACTTTACTTTTCAATGATTGCGATGTGGAATATGAAAAATATGTTCGCCTCTAATCATATAATATTTTCTTCAATCTGACAACGAATCCCCTATTATTCCATCAGATCATCTTGAAAGTATTCGTTCCTCCTGTTGATCATGAACCGTGCTTGTTTCAAAAGGATCGCATAATTCTAATTGACCTGCCATCGCCATCATCTGGTCACGGCTATCTGTGCCAAATTTCTTTTTTAAGGCGCGGATATGTAATCGAATGGTCGCTTCGGTCAAACCAAGTTTTAGCGCGATTTGATCAGCGAATATGCCCTCGCCAGTAGTTGTAAAACACTCATTTGCCGTTCGGATAATGCCGGCGCTTTTCTTTTCGGTTTAGGTGGCTGACCCGCGAGAACAATCAAGCCATTAACCTGCACTTCTGGGCAATCATCCAATGCGTAACCAGGCGCATTTCTGCCATCCCGGATGATCTTTACCAAATCCTGAACATCTTCAACCACATTTTGGTAAAGAACTGATCCTTCATCATTGATAACCACAATGGATGGCATCGAAGAAATCCTCCCCTATGTTGACTTGAAAAATTGGCTGAAAACGCATAAATCCCCCCTGAACAAGCATGCATCTATCCAGAGAGGACCTTATGGTTGATTGTATAAGTGGGATTTGACCATTCTAGAGTCGTATGCGCAAGTGAGGTAACAGTAGAAAATTTGAGGGTTTATTTTAGAACATCTGTTCAGTAAAATTATAGGCGAGATTATCTTATTGTGCAAGTAGAAGACGGAAAAATCTATATATCAATTTCGATAGGTATCAAGACCCCTAACCCTATCGAAATTAATAGATTGAGGTAGCCCAGTCCGGGTGTTATCCTACTCGTAACTCTTTTGGAAAGGATCGCCAATGAACACCTGCTTGCTGCCAAAATCAGAAAAACCGCAGAATACCAAGCTTATCGCGCGGCTTGAAACCATTCAAGAAGACTTACCCCGCTTATTCGTGTACGTATCTCAGCTTTTAGATTTACCGATTGAACAGCTAGACACTCTTCAAATCGAAGACCAAGTAGACGAGATCCAGAATAGTCTGAAACGATTTGAGGTTCGCTGCATGGCAAACAGAGTGCTGACAAATGATGATGAGTTTGCTCAAATGGCAAGCGATGTGATTGAACTAATGCCACCACAATCAACCGGTGATTGGAGCACTGTGCGACGCGAAGCAAAACGCGCCAATAAACTGGCTAGTCAATTGACTGAATCAATCAGAAAAATTCGCACTGGTTTAGGCGAGAACCAAGATACCGGCGTAATCCCAGAAGATATCCGTCAGGTCAAACAAGCTCTTAGAAATGATATCAGCGATTTTGGGTCAGATGACCTGCTGATTCATGGATAAAGTACAAAACACTATTTCTTAGGATTATCGTTGGATGAAAGTCAGAATTCACCGGACTAAATTACCTCATAACGTCATCATCAAAGCACCAGGGTTATTGCCGATGTTGTATATCCCGCGTGAAATATGTGATGAGCTGGATATTGCTGAAAGCACATTGCGGGATTGGTTACAGATAGATGTTCCCCACCAAAGAGATAACCGCAATCGGATTTGGATCAACGGGGAAGAGTTTGCCAGATGGGTCAACAACCAACGTAAACCCAAAGTGACAAATAGACTAAATGAAGACGAAGCTTATTGTTTGCGTTGTAACCAGGTATCCAAATTACTTTCTCCTCAGATTCAACCAATCAAGGGAAACCTTGTCTTAATCAAAGGCACCTGTGCAAACTGTGGAGCCGTTATCAATCGTGGAGCCCATCGTGATCGAACGCCAGAACTATCTTAAAGTTAAAGAACATCTCAAGTATCTCGAGGAAGTTCTACAGTTGAACCAGGCCTCTGTTGAACGCTATCGCTTTTATTTACGTCATCTACTGCTTTGGGCGGATGATCAGAATTTTCGCATGGTGCAGGCGATTCGTCCGACCCTCCCATCCTATCTGGCTTCATTACCTGGTAAGGAAGGAAAAGGAACCCTGGCTAGCGCATCCCAAAAGAAGATCATTGACTCAAGCAAACGCTTTTTTCGTTGGGCGAAGGTTACATATCCCCGCGAAATGAACAACCTTCCTGTTTCATGGATTGATACTCTACGGAGACCACGCTTACCACAAATTTCTTCTGAGCATGTTTTTGTTTCTCTGGATGAAATCCAGAAATTAATCACTACCCCTGTTCCTGAAGAAAGCCTGGCCTTACTCCGTGATAAAGCAGCTGCTGCCATGCTCTTCCTATCCGGTATGCGTGCCAGTGCATTTACCACATTACCTATCGAGGCTGTTGATCTTGAAAACTTGAGACTTCGCCAATGGCCAGAACTGGGTGTTCATACCAAGAATGGAAAGAAGGCAACTACTTTCCTGTTTAACATTCCCGAAGTGTTTGCGCCGGTCCGCCAGTGGGATACTTTCGTTCGAAAGTCACTCCCGGGCTCAAGTCCCTGGTACGCACCCATTGCACATTCATGGGGAGATCAGTTTCTTTCCCAGGATGAACCTGGAAAGACGCGGTCTCAAGCGCTTCAAAAACGTCTGGAACTGTTGTTTTCCATTGCAAACCTTGATTTCAAATCACCTCACAAATTCCGGCATGGACACGCCGTCTATGGGTTACTTCATGCCCAGACCATGGCGGATTACAAAGCGGTTTCCATGAATCTGATGCACGAGAGTATCGAGATCACTGACAGTACTTACGCTCCTATGCTTTCTTCTGATGTTCAAGATCGTATTGCAGGTCTGTCAGGAAAGGCGATGTCCACGCCGGGGGATGAGCTTGAGGTCTTCCTTAATAAACTTGATCGAGAAAGCCAGAAAAAGGCATTGATGTTTATCGCAGGAAAGTTGGCTCAATGAAGACTTCTTGGTTACAGACGCATGTTATCGGCTGGACTGGCTTTACGATGCGCTTGCTCCACATCCACTTCAGCTATCTGGGCATAGTGGCGTACCATATCAAGCGATCCATGACCCAGAAGCGATTGGAGGGTAAAAACATCCCCCCAGAGCGCAGATAGGTGATGGCGAAGGTATGCCTGAATTTATGCGGATAAGCTTTCTTGATTTCTGCCCGGTCTCCCAACCGATTGATCAAGACTCGCAAACTGTCCTTGTTGAAAGCTCGATCCGCATGGCTGATGAAGAGGGGGGCGTCGGGATCGTCCCCATCTTCTCGGCCGGCAAGATAACGCCAGACCGCTTTTCGAGCAACTTTGCCCAGGTAAACGGTACGACCTTTGCCACCTTTTGCGCCACCAGCCACTCCGTGGCGAATGGTGACCTTTCCAGTCTTGAGATCGACATCGTTGATGATCAGAGAACACAACTCAGTTGCTCGCAATCCAGTGTCCAGCAACATCAACACAATCGCCTGGTCGCGGTTGGAACTCGGCCGGCGCATCACAAACTTTTTCCTTTCTTCAGTCTGCGATTCTCGCGAGTAAACGCAAGCCTTGAGAATTTTTTCCACATCCTCTTTTGTAAATGTTTCAACGGGATGTTTTTGAAACTTGGGCGCTGTGATTTCTTTTGCGGGATTGGGAAATTTGAACTCCACCTGCAACCATCCGAAAAAGGATCGGAATGTTACCCAAACATTTCGGATGGATTTGGCGGACAGCGGTTCGGAGCTACCGTTCCAACGTCGCGGTTTATACTCGGTTCGCAACCAGGCCATGTAACCGGTCAGGTCGGAAGATTGAATTTCCGACACCTCTCGGTCTCCAATGTATTTCAACCAATGACCCAGCGTGAACTCATAGGAGGTAATTGTGCGTTGGCTTAATCCCTCTGCTGTTTTGAATTTTAGGAAGCCGTCGATGGCTTTGGCTAAGGAAAGTGAAACTTTGGATTTTGACGTACCCGGCGAACTGCGGTTCATAAGAAATTCC
>JAYFRD010000006.1:0-131393 GCA_034926255.1 Anaerolineaceae bacterium
TTGCAATCTTCTTGAACTAACCAAAACGGCCGGAAATGTAATCTTCTGTGCGCTTATCTTTGGGCCGGGTGAAAATATTTTCAGTGGTATCAAACTCAACCAGTTTACCTGTGCGGGTTTCATCGGTATAGAAAAAAGCGGTGTAGTCTGAAACACGCCCAGCCTGCTGCATATTGTGGGTAACAATAACAATAGTGTAATCGTTCACCAATTCGCGGATAAGCTCTTCAATGCGCAGAGTGGCAATTGGGTCAAGGGAAGCTGCCGGTTCATCCATTAAAATGACGCTGGGCTGCACAGCCATACAGCGCGCAATGCAAAGGCGCTGCTGCTGCCCGCCGGAAAGGGCCAAACCGGATTTATTAAGATCATCCTTTACTTCGTCCCAAAGGGCGGCCCCGCGCAAGCTTTTTTCAACCAGTTCCTTGATTTGCCTGGCATCCTTAATGCCATTTACACGCGGGCCATAGGCTACATTATCAAAAATGGATTTTGGGAATGGATTAGGCTTTTGAAAAACCATGCCAACCTGCTGGCGCAATTGCACCACATCCATGGCAAAAATATCGGCCCCGTCCATCATCGCCTTGCCTTCAACACGCACCCCGGGAATAAGATCATTCATGCGGTTGAAAGTACGCAAAAAAGTGCTTTTGCCGCATCCTGAAGGGCCGATGAGGGCAGTTACCTGCTTCTCAGGAAATTGGATGCTGATATTTTCCAGAGCGCGGAATTTACCATAATTGAGGCAGTAGTCCTTCGTCTCTAATTTAATCTTATTCATGATCAATCCCGTACTCCTACGCGCAGTTTTCTTGAAACAATATTAATCGACAAATTAACCAATATGATGCTGACAATTAAAACCACGCCGGTGGCCATTGCTTTATCAAAAGCCCGTGTATCCATAGCCAGATAATAGAGATGGAGGGCCATTGTGCGGCCGCTGGAGAAAATAGAATCCGGCATGTTGAAACTTCCGCCCAGGGTAACAAAGAAGACCGCGGTCTCACTCATGATGCGCCCCACGCTGAGAATGATACCTGTAATAATGCCCGGTGCAGCAGCAGGCAAAACAATATTGCTGATGGTCTGCCACTTGGTAGCGCCAAGTGCCATGCTGCCTTCCCTTAAGCCCGCGGGCACGGCCAGCAAAGCTTCTTCCGTGGTGCGGATGATCGTAGGCAAAACAAGGCAAGCCCCGGCTAAAGCGCCGGAAAGCAAGGAAACACCAAACTTGAGCGTTGTAACAAACAGGGCATAGCCAAAGAGGCCAAAAATAATTGAGGGAATGCCCGCCAATGTTTCTACCCCAAAGTGCGCAATCTGCACAAGCAAGGCAATGGGTCTGGAAGAAAGGCTTTGCTCACCAGCGTATTCCACCAGATAGATGCCGGCCCCAATGCCCAGCGGCGTTGCAATGAGCACCGTCATCAGAACCAGATAGACTGTCGTGACTATTGTGCTCAGTATGCCACCTTCACCGGAAAGGCCCCCTTTTGGGGAAGTGGTCAGGAAGCCGGGTTCAAAACCGCTGATACCTTTGACCATCACGTAGCCAATGACAATAAGAAGGGCAAGAACAGTGATGAGACCTGAAAGCCACATGACGCTATAGGCCAGATTTTGACCGAAGTGGCGCCGCCTAAGATTGGCCGCGGAATATTCCAGCTTTGTATTTGATTTTAGATTTTTGATTTGCTGTTTCATTTCCATATCCGGCTCACTTTGCAGCCGAGGTACGGCGGATGATAGAACGAGCCATTACATTGACCAGCATAATCATGATGAAAAGCACCACCCCAATCACAAAAAGAACGCTTTCATGGGTTGGCGCAGCATAATTAATTTCAACAGCAATGCTACCGGTAAGTGTGCGCGCCTGACGCAGCCAGATCGTAAAGGGATTGGCGTTAAGCGGCTTTGGCATCATGACAGAGTTACCAATTACCATGATCATGGCCATCGTCTCGCCTAAAGCACGGCCGATGCCAAGAATAATGGAAGCCAAAATACCGGAACGTGCAGCAGGCAATACCACCTTTACAATCGTTTGCCATTTGGTTGCGCCCAAGGCTAGGGAACCGTTTCGATAGCTTTGGGGAACGGCACGGATGGCATCCTCGGCTATGCTGGTAATTGTAGGCAAAATCATAATTGCCAAAACAATCGAGGCAGACAGAAGGCCAAACCCGGTATTGCCGGCAACCTTAATACTGCGCACCAGCGGCACCAAAACCACCATGCCAAAAAGGCCAAAAACAACTGACGGGATACCGCCCAGCAACTGCACAGCCGGGCGCAGCAGTTCCTGAACAGATTTTGGCGCAATTTCCGCCAGAAAAATTGCGCAGCCAAGCGCCAAGGGAACGCCCAGGATCAGGGAACCGAGCGTAACCATGACGGAGCCTACAATCATGGCCAAGATGCCGTACTTATCCATGGTGGGCCGCCATTCCGTCTTAAAGAGAATGTCAGTCAGAGGGATTTTTGTTAAGGCTGGGCTGGCCTGTTTTACAATAAAAATAGCAATAAGGAAAAGAACAATAATTGAAATAAGAGCAAAAAAGAGCAGCAGATATCTTATGCTTTTATCTATAATAAAACGCTCTTTATTCATATATTCGCTCTTTTCGGATTCTATCAGGATTGGCGCCTCTTGCGGGCAAGAGGCGCCAATTTTAGTGCATTAGCTTTCTATTTGGCAGCAATGTAGCCGTCAGCCTTAACCATCTTCTGGCCTTCTTCTGAAAGGATCCAGTCGATGAAAGCCTTTACATCTCCGCTGGGCTCGCCATTGGTCAGCAAATTAAGCGGGCGAACAACAGGGTACTTGCCATTGGCAGCGTTTTCTTCTGTAGCTTCAACGCCATTCATTTTAAGCGCCTTGACAGTAGAGTCTACATAACCCATCGAGAGATAACCAACAGAATTGGGGGTGCTTGAAACTGTGGTGAGGATGGCGCCGTTGGAGCTCTGCAAAATAGCGGTATCTGAAATAAGGTTTTCTTTACCTTCTTTATCTTTACCCATGACCATTTCCTGGAAGGCGGTACGAGTGCCGGAGCCTTCTTCACGACTGACAAGAATAATGGGCTGATCATCACCGCCAAGTTCTTTCCAGTTGGTGATTTTGCCCATGAAGATTTGCTGAGCCTGTTCTTTGGTAATATCATCAACTTTTACAGCAGAATTGACGATGATAGCAATACCATCGCGGGCAATCACTATCGCTTTAAGGTTAGGGTTGGCCGTTTTTTCTTCGTCTTTCATTTCGCGCGAAGCCATGCCGATTTGAGCAGTGCCATCAGCAGCGGATTTGACACCCACACCAGAGCCGCCGCCGGTTACCACAACTTTCACATTGCTGTGGGCAGCCATGTAAGCGCCTGCCAGTTTTTCGGCGAGGGGCTGAACGGTGGTTGATCCTGCCATCGTGATGCTTACCGAGCCGGAGGTTGAGCCTTTGGCGGGTTCAGCAGTTTTTGCAACCTCAGGAGCCTTGGTGGCCTCAGGTGCCTTGGTAGCTGCGGGGGTCTGGGCGCAAGCACCAAGAAGCATTGCAGCAATCATTAAAACAGCAAACAAAGTATAACGACGCATTTTCTTCTCCTTGAATAGGTTTTTTAAGTGTCCTGCTTATGTTAACATCCAGAATTTAAGACCCAGTAAAGGCTTTATTAACGGGCTGTCATGCTTTGATTTACGAGAAAATTTACAGGCTTGGAAAACCAGCCTGCCGGATGCAAAGCGAGGTTAGAATTAACGCATGAAGCAGAAACGATGCCTTACACTCTTGCTTGGCTGCCTTCTTTTAAGCCTGGCGGGTGCCTGCACTTCTGCTTCGGAGCTACCTGAACTTACACCCAAACCTTGGGCATCGCCTACGGCAACGCTTTCCCAAGATTTATTGGCCACTGATATTGCGCGGCAGGCTACCCCCACCCCGGAACCCTCGCAAACCCCGTGGCGCTATGCCACCCTTACGCCAAGTTCCAAGTCTGCGAATACGCTTGGCGGTGTGTACAGCCCCCTTACAGGGCTGAACCAAAACAGGCCGGATGGAAAAGGCCAAAGGCCCATTTTGGTCAAAATGGCCAATTGGCCAGAAGCGCTGCGCCCCCAGGCTGGGCTGAACGCAGCGGATATTGTTTTTGAATACTATATCGGGGCACAGATGAGCCATTTTGCCGCCCTTTATTACGGAACAGCGCCGGAGGCTGCCGCCCCCCTTGCCCCTGCCAGAGCACCTGATACCAGGCTTGCCATTCACTATGGGGCAGATTTGACTTATCAGAGTGCCCGGCCAAATATCCTGAAACTCATTTCAGATTCCCTGCCCGGGCGAAATTTTATGGCCAATACCCTGCCCTGCCCCGCCATTTGTGCAGAGCCGAATACAAAAGGCGGCAACATTGCCGTGAACCTGCCTGCCCTGAGAAATTACATCAGCAGTTTGGAGCGCAAAGAAGCAGCCCATGCGCTTGAAGGCTTAAGTTTTAGCCGCAGTCCAGGGAAGGAAAACGGCCATGCTTTACGCCTGAGTTATCTTTATGCGGATTATTCCGTGATGGACTGGCGCTACGCCAAAGAAACCGGAAAGTATCAGCTTTGGCAGGATTTGCTTTATGCACCGGGAAAATACCGGCTTTCGCAATCCTTTGACCGCGACAGCGGGATGCCGATTGCTTTCGATAATATTCTCATTCTGTATACACATTACATCAGCTACGGGCAGGATGGGTATGACATTGACATGCGCGAATCTGACCCAGAACAACAAGCATTACTGCTTCGGGATGGCAAAATTTACTATGGCAAGTGGCTGGTAAGCGCGCCGGATCAACCCATCCAGTTCAAGGGGCCAAACGGTTTGGATATTCCCCTCAAACCCGGCCGCAGCTGGATTAGTTTTGCCAGTATCAATACCATCTCGAAACAGGTGCAACCGGGAGTATGGGAATTAAGTTTTTCCTTTAATTAATTTTTTCAACGTGCGATCTTATATTTTTTGCGGGCTAAGCCGGGCTGCTCTGAGGCCATTGAGGGTTACCAGCAGCGCCAAGCCAACATCGGCAAGAACGGCGGTCCAAAGCGGCGTGAGGCCAGCCACAGCCAGCCCTGCCACCACAAATTTAATGGAGAGGCTGATGGCAATATTTTCTTTAATAAGCCTGTTTGTAAAGCGGGCTAACTTGACGGCAAAAGGCAGTTGGAGGAGGTTATCGTTCATCAGCACTACGTCTGACGTTTCAAGCACCTGCGCGTTGCCCGCCCCGCCCATGGCTATGCCCAAGTCTGCCTTTGCCAGAGCCGGGCTGTCATTGATGCCATCCCCAACCATGGCAACCGCGCTGTATCTTTCATGCAGGTCTTGAATGGCTTGTAGTTTATCCTCAGGCAAAAGGGAAGAACGCACTTCATCCAGCCCCAGGCTGCGGCGAACCTTTTCGGCTGCCTGGGCATTATCGCCGGTAAGAATGAGGCTATGAATGCCCAAGTCTTTAAGTTCGCGCAGGACCTGTGCAGATTCTGCACGAGGGGCATCATCTACCCCAATGAAACCACGCACCTGCTGGCCATCGCAAAGCAGCATGACGGTTTTACCTTCAGATTGTGCCGCCAGCGAGCCTTGCCTTAGGCTTTCAGGAAAATGATCGGCATGCTGGGCCTCAAAAAGAGGCAGGCTGCCAACCGTAGCCAACTTGCCGTTCACCCAGCCTTCCTGGCCTTTGCCATCCAAGTTACGGGCATTTTCTGCCGGCGGGTATTTTGCAGCAACGCCCCGTGACTGGGCTTCTTTACTGACTGCCTGCGCCAAAGGATGACTGCTGCGCGCTTCAAGGGAACTTGCCAGCGCCAGAAGCTCATCGCAGCCCGCACAAGTTTGGGCGGCGGAGTGAGACTGGCATTGGGCAGTTTTTACCTGCCTTACGATGGGCTTGCCCAGGGTAAGTGTGCCGGTTTTATCAAAGGCCATCACCTTTGTTTCGCCTAAACTTTCAAGGAAAACACCGCCCTTAAAAACAACACCATACCTTGCCGCCGCTGTAAGGCCGCTGATGAGCGTGATTGGCGTTGAAATAATGAGTGCACAGGGGCAACCGATCATTAGAAGGGAAAGACCGCGGTGCAGCCAGCCGTATCCGGCAGCAGAATTCCAAAGCGGCTGCCCAAAGATAAATGTGGGCATAAGCACCACCAACACAGCCAGAGCAATCACAATAGGGGTATATACTGCCGCAAAGCGATCTACAAATTTTTCTTTTTTGGAGCGATTGGCCTGTGTTTCGGTAACCAAGGCAATAATACGCTGGATGGTGTTATCCTTTGCCAGCTTGGTTACCTCTACTTTAAGGCTACCCTGGCCGTTGACTGTACCGGAGAACACTTCATCTCCAGTGTTTTTGGGCACCAGCGTGCTTTCACCAGTAATGGATGCCTGATTTACCTCACTTGTTCCGTTAAGCACCTTGCCATCCATTGCAAAACGCTCGCCGGGGCGCACAATAATCTGATCCCCCTTTTTCAGTTGGCCGACCGGTACGCTCATTTCGCCATTATGCGTGACAAGGAGGGCAGTTTTGGGGGCGAGATCTGCAAATTCGGACAGGACTGCCCTGGCGCGATCGTTAATGTAGCCTTCCAGCGATTCTGAGACGGCAAAAAGGATGAGCATGATGAGGGCCTCATTTGCCTCGCCGATGAGCACTGCACCAATGGCAGCCAAAGCCATGAGCACCCCCATATTGATGCTGCGTTCCTTGATGAGTCCGTTCCAGGCCCCTCGGAAAACGAGCACCCCCAGCATGGGCAGGCTGGCAAGCTGCAGGGGCAGGCTAAGCAGATGGCTGACACCGTGAGATTCAAGAACAATGCCCAAAATCAGAAGCAAAAGACCGGCACCCATCAGGGGCAGGTCTTTGCTTTGGATGAAATAGTTCCAGAAACCCAAAAAATCCAAGACTTTGGCGCCTTTTTGCTCCGTACTGTTTTGGGGCTTCTTTACCCTAAAGCCAAGATTTTCCAGCGCGGATTCAATTGTTTTGAGGTCATATTCCCCATCTACCAAAAGCTGCCCTTTTACAAAGTTCAGTTCAGCATACCGCACACCGGGCACCTTTTCCACTGCAGGTGTGATGAGATTAGCACAATCCGGGCAGGAGAGACCTTGAATATCTATTACGGATTTAGACATTTTCATCCTCCTGCGCCTGGTGCCCGCTGTGCGCGTAAGCCAGGAGGTAAAGATCAGTGATGTGTTCATCGTCAATGCGGTAAAAAATCTGCTGCCCTTCCCTGCGGGTGGAAACAAAGTGCAAATTACGCAGCACACGCAGTTGGTGCGAAACGCCGCTTTGGCTGATGCCGGCCAATTCGGCCAGATCAGAAACGTTCATTTCCCCTTCCAAAAGGATGGCAATAAGTTTGATGCGGGTGGAGTCACCCAGGCCTTGAAATGCCCAGGCAATCTGTTCGGCAGTGTCGTTATCGATGGGAAGGGTTCTTTTATTCATGATGAGCTCCCTGAATATTTGCTTATATGAGCAGTTATTCATATTATAGATCAATCCTTTCATTTGGCAAGGTCTTTTCGCAACCATGCAAGCCTGAATTCATGCGATTTAAGGGTATTTACAGAATAGGCCTTCAATGTGGTGGCACTTCGTTAAGGTCTGACGCGTGGGAGATGGCTGGGTTTGAATGCCGGACCCTTCACCGCGTTCAGGGTGACGGGTGAGGTGATGAAAAATCTACACCATGATTTAGAGTAATTTCCCTGTACTCCATTATGAGCAGCTTGCAGATTTGCAGACGGCCTCTTTATAATTGCAATCATGCAGACCCCTGAAGATTATGCTTCTCTTGCACGGCGGATTCTCATCATCGGCAGCGGGGGAGCGGGCAAGTCTACCTTTGCAAGGCGCCTTAGCCAGGCAACCGCTTTGCCGCTTATCCATTTGGATAAAATATTTTGGAAGCCAGGTTGGGTAGAATCTTCCAAGGAAGCATTTGACGCGAAAATTGACCAAATTGCCAGCCAGCCCGAATGGATAATGGACGGCAACTTTAACCGCACCCTTGAAATGCGCCTGCGCCTGGCTGACCTCGTCTTTTACCTGGATATTCCACGCTGGATCTGCCTTAGAAATGTTCTGAAGCGGGTGCTGTTTGCAAGACCCGAAGGCAGGCCGGACATGGCCGCAGGCTGCCCCGAAAAAGTGGACTGGGCGTTTCTTCAATGGATTTGGAACTTTCGTAAAACCCATCATGAACGTTACCTTCGTCTATTGGAAGAAAGCGGCAAACCCTATTTAGTGCTGAGGAATTACAGGGATATTGAACGTATTTTTGAAAAGCAAGCCGAGGTTCTTACCTCTGGCGCTGACCAGCCTAAAGATGAAGCTTAGGCTTTAGCCAGGTATTGCAGCAGTTCGGCAGTGATTCGGGCGTCATCCACGGCGTGATGCGTATTTTGCTCTTTCAGGCCGCAAAGTTTGCCGGCAAATTCCAGCTTATGAGACACAAAGCCATTGTAACGCGGGTTCCATTCGCCGTAGTAGGCTGAAAAGAGCTTCATCATACAAAAGGCCTGATCCATCAGCAAAGTCCAAGGCAGTTTATAAGCCAGGGTGGTTTGCCTGAGCAGGCGCATATCAAACTCTGCGTTATAAACAGCAATGACCCTATCCTTCAGCAGAGCTTCCACTTCCGGCCAAAGCTCCGGCCAGCGCGGCTCATTGGCCACATTAGCATCGGTAATGCCGTGCACGGCACTGGTTTCCGGCGGGATCGGCCTGCCGGGGTTAACCAAATGATCAAAGAGCGCATTGCCTTGCGCATCCACAATGCTGATTTCACAGATGAGGTCGGCGGGGCCGGTTCCGGTTGTTTCTGTATCCAAAAAAAGCGGATTAAGGGCCAGCACTTCTCTGGCGCGCTGAATTACTTTAGGGTTTGCTACTGGGTAATTTGCCATGACCCCATTATAATTCGTCAAATGCCGAATGCAAACCGCGAGAGTGAGGAAGGCCATGGGTAAAGAAGAGATTCGTGCTTTTTACAATCATGACGTCCAAAAAGAATGGGACCGCCTGGAACGACACCCCATTGAGTGGATTTTGACCACAAAAGTGCTTGACGGAATTATTCAGGCCGGTGAGAGTGTGCTTGACCTTGGGGGCGGCCCGGGACGTTACTCACTGCATTATGCCGCCAAGGGCTGCCCGGTAACACTGGTTGATCTTTCGGAAGGTAACATAAACTTGGCCAAAGAAAAAGCGATGGAAGCCGACCTGGAGATTGAAGCCATGCAAGGAGACGCCCTGCAAGCACCCAGCCTGCTGGCCGGGCAGCAATTTGACCATGTATTGGTGATGGGCCCGCTTTATCACCTGCTGAACGAAGAAGACCGCAAGACCGTTGTGCGCAACACGCTTGCCCTCACCAAGCCAGGCGGCAGGGTTTATTTTTCGTTTTTGCTGATGTTCAGTGGCGTGGTTTACTATATGAGCGAGCTGCCGGAGATGATTACAGGCAGTGAGGAAACGCCCTTTCTTAACGCGGTTAAACGCGGCAATTCTTATGGAGGCATGGCCTTTACGGAGGCCTTCTTTATTGACCAGAATGAAATTCTGCCCTTTATGGAACCCTTTGCCCTGCAAGACCAGCATCTCTTTGGGCAGGAGGGCATTTTGGCGCAATTTGAGCGTCAATGGAAGTTGCAGACGCCCGAAGTGCAGCAGGCCTTTATTGATTTAGCTGTGCCCCTGCTGGAACGGCCGGAATTTTTGAGTTATTCTTGCCATGCCATGCTGCATGGCAAAAAACCTTGAAAAGTGATGCTTTTATTAGGGGTAAATGCCAACTTTGTTGAGCCGGCAATGCAGACGGTAAAGAAGAGTGATACGTGTTCGATCGATAGTTCATGCAAAGACCAGACAGAAAAGGGCTGGCCATTCAGAAATATGCGAATTTAAATGAATTAAGGTTGAAGCAATAAAATCAGCCCTTTTATCATTTGCTGTCTAAAAACCGGCGCACAGCAGATAGCAAAGCATTCTGAAACTTGCTTAAACTACTTAAGCAGCATCTCTTGAAGAAAGGAGGGCATAAGCCACCTTCATCACGAAAAAAAAGAGTTTGGTTTAGAATTGCATTGAGCAAGAAGCATTATCTGAATCAACAATGATTTACTTTTTTAAAAGCCAATCAGGCACAGAGAAAACCGGAGCAACATGAGCGTTTATCAGCATTTCGCGAAACACTATCATCACGGCCCGTACACCCTCTTTACAGAGAAAATTATTAATGAAGTTTTTCCGCATTGGCTTGAAGTGCTTGATTTTCAGCCCGCCTCCGTTTTGGATTTGGCTTGCGGTTCAGGCGAGTTTGCCATAGCGCAGGCAAAGGCCGGCTTAGCCGCGGTTGGCTTAGACCAATCCAAGGCCTTGCTCAAACTGGCTGAACAGGCAGCCCGCCAGGAAGGGGTAAAGCCACGCTGGGTACAGGGCAATATGAGCCATTTTGTATTACCCGAACGTTTTGACTGCGTGACCTGCTGGTTCGACAGCCTTAATTATCTTAGCAAAATTGAGGAGCTGGCTAACTGCTTTAAGCAAAGCTACGCGCACCTGAACCCCAAGGGGTACTTCCTTTTTGATATGAACAGCATCTATGGAATTGTGGTTAAATGGCAGCAAAATAAGTATTTCATTCAGCAGGAAACACCCGATTACCTGGAGATATGTGCTAATTCCTGCGACTATGAGAATAACATTGCGGAAATGCGCCTGATTATGTTTGAGCGCGAGGGACAGGTTTGGAAGCGCCACGAAGAAATTCATCAGGAAAGGGGCTATGCCGTGGATGACATTTTGCTGCTTTTAGAGAATGCCGGTTTTAGTGTTCGCCACCTGCTTGGCAACCCCCTGCTTATGCGCCCTCTGGAAGCAGAAGACAGCCGTTTGTGGATAGCCGCCCAAAAGTGAAGCGTGATGGATGCTGACCTGAAAACAGTGCAAAACCTGATTGCCGAATCAAATAATATCGTTTTCTTTGGCGGGGCAGGGGTTTCAACCGCTTCAGGCATTCCCGATTTTCGCTCGGCAACAGGCCTAACCCAAAAATTAAGGTCAAGCCCTTATGCCCCTGAAAAGCTCTTAAGCCATGCTTTTTTGATGGAACATCCGGCTGAATTTTATGATTTTCACCTTCGCAACCTGGTGGCCCGCGATGCCCAACCCAATCAGGCACACCTTGCTCTGGCAAGCCTTGAAAAAGAAGGAAAATTGAAAGCCGTCATTACCCAAAATGTTGACGGTTTGCACCAAAAAGCGGGCTCGCGAAGGGTGATTGAACTGCACGGCAACACTTTTTCTTTTTACTGCATGGCTTGCAATAAAGTTTATGACCCGGCTTACGTTGAAAAGGCAGGCAGACTGCCACCGCTGTGCACGCGCTGCGGGGGCATAGTACGCCCTGATGTGGTGCTTTACGGGGAGGCTCTTAAAATGGAAAACCTGCAAAAGGCTATTCGAGCCATTCAGAAAGCAGATGTCTTCATTGTAGGCGGCACATCTTTAGTGGTTTACCCCGCGGCTGGACTGCTTAACCATTACAAAGGCGATAAATTGCTGATTATCAACCACACGCCAACCGCTTATGATTCCAGAGCAAATTATGTGATACACGGCAAGATTGCAGAGGTTTTGCCCGCACTTTTTGGGATAAGTCATTAAAGCCCTCTTTAACTAATTCAAAGAAGACGTTTTGTGGTTTTCTAAAGTGTATATGCAAGCTTACTCAAAAAGTTTTTGCCTGACAATCTGCCAAACCTCATCAAACATATCTGCTGTAAGCTTGCCCGTTTGGGTGTTTTGGCGGCTGGGGTGGTAGGAGCAGAGCAGCCAGGGGAGCCCATTTTGACCTTCATAAAATTTGGCATGACCAAAAACAATATTTTTCTTATCAAGACCCCTGCAAGCAGGTAATGCTAACCAGCCTTCCAAGGCCATTTTACCCAGCAGCACAACCCCCTTAAGCTGGGTGAGCAATTCCAGTTCGGCCTCTAACCAAGGACGACAATTTTGTATCTCTTGAGGATCAGGTTTATTGGCCGGAGGAGCACAGCGGCAAATAGCCGTTATAAAAAGATCCTTCAAGGTCAGGCCATCCTGCCGGTCTGTGGCAATGGGCTGGTTGACAAACCCGGCACGATAAAGGGCTGGGTACAAAAAATCACCTGAACCATCCCCGGTAAACATGCGCCCCGTGCGGTTAGAGCCGTGAGCCCCGGGGGCAAGGCCTAAGACAAGAACACGCGCCTGGGGGTTGCCAAAGCCGGGCACCGGCTTACCCCAATATTCCTGCGCCATAAATGCCCGCCTTTTCACTGATGCCACTTCTTCACGCCAGGCTACAAGGCGGGGGCAGAGACGGCACCTAACAATTTGTGCTTCAAGTTCTTTCAAAAAGGCGTTATTCTGTTTCATCTGCCAGTTTGGTCGGCCTTTGCCCGGGCATGAACCTGCTCCAAGAGCATGTTGACCATGCCAATGGGGTCAGGAATGTGCATGCCGGGCAAGTTGCGCAGAATGTTTTCAAGGGGGTCATTTTGCATCATGCGTTCGTAATCGATACCCATTGTTGCATCCTTAAGGGCAGATTCACCAATGGAGTCCATCAGCATTGCCTTCAATTCGCGGAAAAAGGGGCCGCCATAAGGGTCTTCCTCCCACTCACGAATGGAAGATTCGCGGTTAAGGATGCAGGGCAGTTTGAGGGTTGAGTGAAGTTCTACGGGAAGGCAAGCCTTGATATCCCTTGATGAAGCGCCAACGATGATTTCATATTTTCCGGAATCCGTTACCCACTGTTTGTAGAGGGGGTGCCAGTAAGCAAAGGCCCTGAAGTCAAGGTGAATTTTGGCCGTTTTGCTTTCACCGGGTTCCAGGCTCAGTTTTGCAAAGCCTTTTAGCTCCTTATCCGGGCGGGGCAGCCTGGAGTTGAGCGGGCGCACATAGACCTGCACCACTTCTTTGCCAGCCCTGTTGCCGCTGTTTTCCACCTCAATCAAAACGTCTACTCCATCTTTATCATTGAAGTTTTGCACAGAAACATGGGCAGATTTATACGTAAACTGCGTGTAACTCAAGCCATACCCAAAGGGGAAAAGGACTTCTTTACGCATTGTGTCATTATAACGGTAGCCCACATAGAGGCCTTCGCCATAACAAACCTGATGGGCCTCGCCCGGGAAATTGAGATAGGAAGGCGTGTCTTCCAGATTTAGGGGGAAGCTTTCAGCCAATTTGCCAGAAGGGTTAACTTTGCCGAATAGTACTGCGGCTACGGCCTGGGCACCAGCCTGACCCATTGTGTAAGCCTCCACAACGGCAGAGACCGAGCCCAACCACTCGGCCATGGCAATGGGCGCACCGTTATTGAGAATCAGTATCGTTTTGGGCTGCGCTTTGGCAACGGCCTTGATAAGGGCAATTTGCTGTTTGGTTAAGTGCAGGCTGCTGCGGTCGTAGCCTTCCGCTTCAATATAAGAGGGAAGGCCGATAAAGAGCAGGGCGGCTTCACTGGCACGGGCTGCTGCAATTGCATTTTCAATCAGGTCTGGTGCAAGGCCTTCATCAGCGGGGTATCCTTCGCTATAGCTAAAACAGACCTCAGGGGCAACGGCTTTCAGCGCGTCTAAAGGAGCATCCAATTGGGTGGGGTTAACGCGAGAGCTGCCGTTGCCCTGGTAAAGCGGCTCCAGTGCGGTTCGGCCAATGACAGCCACTTTCTTTTGGGCGGCAAGCGGCAGAATGCCATCGTTTTTAAGCAGCACAATACCTTCTGAAGCCAGTTTGGCAGCCAATTGATGATGCTTTTCGATACTGAAGCAGCCCTTTTTGGGGGTTTGCCTTGCCAGGCTTAACACCCCTAAAATGCGTCTGACGGCATCATCCAGACGGGCTTCATCCAAGCGGCCGGTTTTTACTGCTTCTACAACCCTTTGCACATCGGCATCATCCGGGCCGGGCATTTCAAGGTCAAGACCGCCTTTCAGCGCAGCTACCTGATTGTGAACGGCGCCCCAGTCTGAAACCACAAAACCTTCAAAGCCCCATTCCCCTTTGAGAATTTCGGTGAGGAGATGCTCATTTTCTGAAGCGTATGAGCCATTAATTTTGTTATAGGAACACATGACGCTGTAAGGTTTGGCCTCTTTAACCGCTTTTTCAAATGCCGGCAAATAGATTTCCCGCAGGGCGCGTTCGCTAAGTTGGGCATCCAGCATCAGACGCTGCGTTTCCTGATTGTTCACAGCGTAATGCTTGAGAGATGTGCCAACCCCTTTGCTCTGAATGCTTTGAATAAGGGCAGATGCCAATTCACCTGCGAGGTAGGGATCTTCAGAAAAGTATTCAAAGTTTCTGCCGCAAAGCGGAGAGCGCTTAATGTTCACGCCCGGGCCGAGGATGATATCCACGCCCTGGGCGATGGCTTCTTCTGCCATGGCATGACCCATTTCAGCCAATAGTTCGCGATCCCATGTGCAGGCGGTAAGGGCGGCGGTTGGAAAACAGGTGGCCGGCAGGCTGTGCTGAACATCGGCATGTTCATCTTCCATGCGGCGCAAGCCGTGCGGGCCATCGGACATAAGAAGGCTGCTGATACCCAGTTCTTCGTATGCGACCGTAGCCCACTTGGAGGCACCGGTACAGAGCCTGGCTTTTTGTTCCAAGCTCAATTTTTGAACAAGAGAATGTATATTTTCATTCATGGTTTATGCCCTCATTTCAAGAGACTTTATGCAAGCGCATTATAAAAAAACCGGTTTTAGCTTAATTTTACCCGAATGAAAAAAAACGCACCGCATATGCGGTGCGTTATATAGTGAAAAACAATTATTTACTTGAAGGCCAAGGCCTGCCAACCGGCATATTTTGCAGTTTCTTCGAGCTCATTTTCAATGCGCAGAAGCTGGTTGTATTTAGCAACACGGTCAGAACGGGCGGGAGCTCCGGTTTTGATCTGGCCCATATTCATGGCAACCGCCAGATCGGCGATGGTGCTATCCTCCGTTTCACCAGAGCGATGAGAACAGACAGCCCGCCAGCCATGGGTTTGGACCATGGTAACAGCCTGCATGGTTTCCGTGAGGGACCCAATTTGGTTCAGCTTTACAAGCAGGGCATTGCAGGCCTTTTCTTCAATGGCCCTGGCAACACGTTCGGGGTTGGTCACCAGCAGGTCATCCCCAACAATCTGAAGGCGGTGGCCATTTTTCGCTGTAAAGTGCTTCCAGCCTTCCCAGTCATCCTGGGCAAAACCATCTTCAATAGAGACGATGGGGTACTGCTCGATCCAGTTCGTCCAGAAGTCCACCATCTGGTCGGAGGTGAGTTTTTTGCCTTCTTTACGCAGATTGTAGAGATGCGTATCTTCTTCATAGAGTTCGGAAGCTGCAGGGTCAAGGGCAATGCAGACCTGCTCGCCGGGTTTGTAACCGGCCTTGGTAATGGCTTCCAAAATCAGTTCAACGGCTTCTACGTTGGCTTTGAGGGCAGGTGCAAAGCCACCTTCATCGCCCACCAAGGTAGCGTAACCTTTGGACTTGAGCACACCCTTAAGAGACTGGTAGATTTCTGCACCCCAGCGCAGCCCTTCGGCAAAGGTTTCTGCGCCAAAAGGCATGACCATGAATTCCTGCGCGTCTGTTGACTGCCAGCCAGTGTGGGCCCCACCATTGAGGATGTTCATCATGGGAACGGGCAGGGTGTGGGCATAAACACCGCCAAGATAGCGGTAAAGGGGCAAACCCACCGCCGCCGCAGCAGCCTTGGCCACGGCCAAGCTGGTGCCAAGAATGGCATTGGCGCCGAGTTTGGATTTATTGGGGGTGCCATCCAGCTCCAGAAGCAACTGGTCGATAGCCTTCTGCTCGGTGGCATCCCAGCCTTCCAGTTCGGCGGCGATTTCAGTATTAACATTTTCAACCGCTTTGAGAACGCCCTTACCGCCATAACGGCCTTTATCACCGTCGCGAAGTTCAAGGGCTTCATGCACACCAGTAGAAGCTCCACTGGGTACCGCGGCACGGCCAAAGGAACCATCACCCAGAATGACTTCCACTTCCACAGTCGGATTCCCGCGGGAATCCAAGACCTCCAAACCATTTACATATTCAATTGATGTATCGAGATCCATATTAACCTTCCTTGTTTATTATTGCCTTAAGTATAAGCGCAAACACTTATTAATTCACTTCATTCCGTTTTCATCGCCTCCGGCAATTGCAGGCCTTTTTCTTTACAGATGGCTTTGATGAAGCCTAAGAATAAGGGGTGCGGGTTTATGGGCCTACTCAGAAACTCAGGGTGAAATTGGCTGCCAAGCATAAAAGGATGGTCTTTTACTTCAGCAATTTCCACCAGTAAACCATCCGGTGAAAGGCCAGAGAGAACCAGACCATTATTTTGAAGCTCTTCGCGGAAATGATTATTGACTTCGTAGCGATGGCGGTGACGTTCCTGAATTTCATTTATTCCGTGATAAACCTGTGCAGCCTTTGTATGGGGCTGAAGCCGGCATGGATAAAGGCCGAGGCGCATTGTGCCGCCCATATTCTTTAGATTCTTTTGGTCAGGCATCAGGTCAATCAGCGGATGCTGCGTTTGAGGGTCAAACTCTGTGGAATTGGCATCCTGAAAGCCCAGGACAGAACGGGCAAACTCGATCACCATCATCTGCATGCCAAGGCAAAGGCCCAGATAGGGAACACGATTTTCACGCGCGAATTTTGCGGCCTGCAGCTTGCCTTCAATGCCGCGCTGGCCGAAGCCGCCGGGCACCAGAATGCCATCCAAGCCTTTTAGTCGCTTAAGATTTTCAGGCTGCTCCAAATCGGAAGAGAGGATCCAGTCGATATCCACTTCCACACCGCAATACAGGGCGGCATGGCGCAGAGCCTCGCGCACCGAGAGGTAGGCATCATGCAGTTCGACATACTTGCCCACCAGCCCCACGCGAACCTGGGGTTTGGCACGCAGGCTTTCTTCCACCATCCAGCGCCACTCTTTGAGATCTGGGGTTTGTCTGGCCGAAAGGTTGAGGCGTTCCAAAAGGATATCGGCAGCCTGACAGGCTTCAAGAGTCAGCGGAATTTGATAGAGAAGTTCAGAGGTAACCAATGGAATGACCGCCTGCGAAGCTACATCGCAGGATGAGGCAATTTTCTGGCAGAGCTCTTTTTCGATTGTGTAATCGCTGCGTGCCATGATCATATCCGGCAGAATACCCATAGCACGCAGCTCCCGCACGGAGTGCTGGGTTGGCTTGGTTTTGGTCTCCGCGGTGGCTTTAAGGTAAGGCAGCCAGGTAAGGTGAATAAAGGCTGAATTGTTTTTGCCAAGTTCATTGCGCAGTTCGCGAATCGCTTCCAGAAAAGGCTGGCTTTCAATATCGCCCACCGTGCCGCCTACTTCTATGAGGGCGATTTCTGCTTCAGAAGTTTCGGCCACCTGCAGGATGCGGCGTTTGATTTCATTGGTAATATGCGGAACCACCTGTATGGTGCCCCCCAGGTAGTCACCGCGGCGTTCGCGGCTGATGACCTCCTCATAGACCTGACCGCTTGTGACGGTGCTGCTGCGCTTAAGGTGCAGATCACAAAAGCGTTCATAATGACCCAGGTCAAGATCCGTTTCTGCCCCATCATCCAGCACAAAAACTTCACCATGTTGGTAAGGGCTGAGCGTACCCGGGTCCACATTGAGATAGGGATCCAATTTTTGAATGGTCACGCGAAAACCGCGCGCCTTAAGCAGCCTGCCCAGCGATGCCGCGGTAACGCCCTTACCTACCGAAGAAAGCACTCCACCTGTAAAGAAAACGAACTTTGCCGCATGTTGCGCCATATAATCCTCAATCTTTGGTTAAATGAATTTAAGCTATTAATAGAAGCGGGGAGGGCTGTAATTTTCAGCTCTCCCCGGATAATCTCGGTCAGTTTATTAGATGCGTTTGCTTATCAGTCGCGAGACTGCTTGGAACGCATGGTTCTTTCAAAGATATCTTCCGTTTCGCTGTCCACGGAGTAGGTTTTCTTAAGACGGCCCTGGGGCTGAGGCTTGCGCTTTTCAGCGCGATCCATAGCCTGACGCAGCGCAATTTCCATAAAGGTGGGATCGGGGATAATTTCTTCCTCCACCAGTTGGACTACTTCTTTCTTAGCAGGTTTACCACCTTTGCGCGGAGGACGTTTTTCCTCGACCTGAATTTCAGGTTCTTCCTGCAGGGCTTTCATGCTCAATTTAATTTGCTTTTTGCGTTTGTCAATTTCCAGTACTTTTACTTCAACTTCGTCGCCCACCTTGACAACCTCAGAAGGGAGTTTGACGTAGTTGTGGGAAAGCTCGGAAACGTGCACAAGGCCCGGGCGTTCTGCGCCAAGTTCAATAAAAGCGCCAAAGCTTTCCAAACGGGCAACCTTGCCTTTGAGAACCATATCCGGCACAATTTCGCGCCATTCCAGAGCAAGGGGTTCTTTCATGGTCAGTTCAATATGATCCTTCAGAACACGCTTGACCCAAACGGTAATGGGATCGCCGACCTTGATGACTTCTTCAAGGTTTTTTACGATCTCTTCCGGCTTGGCCTGGTTAATAACCTGAGAAATATGCAGGAAGGCCGGCAAAGGATTGCTGATGTCAATCAGCGCCCCCTGCAACGAGGTCTTTAGCACTTTTCCCTCATATTTCTGCTTGGGTTTGAGTGCATTTTCGTTTTTTTGTTCGACTGGGCTTTCCATACTCTATTTCTCCACAACTGTAATATTCACGACTAATTAGTATAACGAGTAATTGATGATGAGTCAAATTTTTTGAGCGCTTTTTTCGCTTTTTCAGGCTATTAAGTGGTGCTTTTTGTAGCATTTAATTACAAAGTCTAAAAAAACTTGATTTTCAGCCTCTTTCCCTTTGCCATATATGATTTTATAACAAAAATTTGTTTTCGCTCTGAAAATTTCAGGTTTATAAAACAGGCTTGATTAACATCAAGCCTGTTTCTGTTTTGAGGTAATACTTACTTTTCTTCCTTTTTTAGATTCGAAGGTCTCCGGTTTGCAGAGAACAAAAGAACCGCTAAAACCAAGGAGATAATCATAAGCATTGCATAGTAGAGCATGTTTCCATTATCACCCGTATAAGGAATGGTGACAATCTTAGCCTGGGTGGTTGGTGTCAGTGTGGCTGTTGCAGTCACTTTAATGGTCGGCTGCGCTTGAGGGTGTGAAATAACACCCAGGTCAATGGTCCAGTTATCAGCTCCCTCTATCACCACTTTTGTTTCAATGCCGTTTGAATCGCGTGCAGAATCTCCACCGGCATTGGTCGCTGTCAGATCAAAACCGGATGGCATCATAAAGATGACCGTATAGGTTCCATCAAATAGACCTGTAAATTTATAGCGTCCGCTTCCATCCGTATATATTCGGGCAAGTTCCACGCCTTCAGCATTTTTCAGCATAACCTCAACATTTGCAATTCCGGGTTCACCAGAATCCTGCACGCCATTCTTGTTAAGGTCTTCCCACACGAAATCTCCGAGACTCCAGGTTGGATGGGAAGTACTGGTTGGTGTTACAGGGGTGGAAGTGTTCGTGCTTGTAACGGTCGGCGTAGGAGTGACCGTAATTGTAGGCTGTCCTTGAGGGTGTGAAATAATGCCCAGGTCTACAGTCCAATCATTTGCATTCTGAATAAGAACTTTGCTTTCAAGACCGTTTGAATCGAGTGTGAGATCAGTGCCGGCGTTGGTTGTTGTGAGGCCAAAACCTTCAGGTTTAATGAAGACAACCGTATATTCGCCATTGACAAGGCCTTCAAATTGGTAATGCCCTTTTTCATCAGTAAGCGTACTATCAATTTGCTCATTTTTGGCATTTTTCAGAACAACTTCAACGCCGGCTATACCTGGTTCATCAGAGTCCTGAATTCCATTTTTGTTAAGGTCTTCCCAAACGAAATCTCCAAGCTTCCAAGTAGGGGTAGCAGTTGGTGAGTAAACCAAACCCAGATCTATTGTCAAATTATCCGCGTTTTCCATCGTAACCGGCACTTCTAAACCATCTGAGTCCTTATCAGCAGCCCCAATATTTGTGAAGGTAATATCGTATCCTGCTGGCGCATAGAACTTAACGGTATAGCTGCCATTTGCCAAGTCACTAAAGGTATAATAGCCCAAATTATTCGTGTACGTCGTTTTTATAAGGGAATTTTCACTATCATAAAGCTCTACCTTGACACCAATAACAGGGTTTTCAGTTAGATTTTGCATTCCATCATGGTTAGCGTCAAACCAGACATAGTCTCCCAGATTCCAAACTGGCTCCGGTGTGACTGTAGGCGTATTGCTTGGTTCAGGAATTGGCGTCTCAGTATGAGGCATAGGCGTCAAAGTAGAAGTTGGGGTAGAGAAACCCAATACCAATCCCAGATCAATCGTCATATCGTCTGCATTGTTCAAAACGACTTTCGAACTTAGCCCATTGGAATCAGCGGTTGGATCACCCTGATTTTTGAAGGTTTCAACATATCCGCTGGGCAGGGTGAAAGTGACCGTATATTCACCATTCAGGAGATTGGTGAATATATAGAAGCCGGAATCATCTGTAGTGGTCGTCCAAACAAGGTTACCGCTATAGTCGTAGAGTTTTGCTTCCACGTCTTTTACACCCATTTCAGCGATATCCTGAATGCCATCTTTGTTTTCATCCAACCAGACGTAATTCCCAATTTTATAAGTTGGCAAAGGTACGGGCGTGTTGGTCGGCTGGACCGGGTCGGTAGGCTGCTGGGGCAGGGTTGGGCTTGGGTCTTCCGGCGTGTTGGTCGGCTGGACCGGGTCGGTAGGCTGCTGAGGCACAGTTGAGGTTGACTCTTGCGGCGTGTTGGTGGGCTGCTCGAGAGTAGGGGTTTGCGTAGGCAGTTCCGGTGTGTTGGAAGGTTGTTCTGCCGTGGAAGTTTGCGTGGGCAGCTCGGGTGTATGGGTGGCCATCATGGTTGGGGTGAAAGTAGACGTATTGGTAACCGTATCATGTAGATCATCATAGGTGGATTCAGATTTAAAATATTTTGTTCCCAAACCAGTGGTGACCCAATTGGAACTGGCATCAGTAGTGCCATCACTGGAGGTGATGATTTCGGTGAGTTCAAAGGGCAATCCTGGTTCATCGGGCGCAAAACTATAGAGTATTAATTTCCACGAAACGGTAGTGTTTGTAGTACAAACGCCGTTTGCATCGCAAACCAAATTGTTTACCGGCTGACAAACTTTCTTTTCAGCGTATCCGCCTGCCGGCTGGGCAATTTTTGCACCAGCCTGCTTACCTTCAAGGCAGAGTTGAAAAGTATCACCCGTCTGATACCCTACAGGTGCAACAATTTTTTCAACGGAATAGACTCCGGTTGCAAGGCTTGCTATGATGGAGTGTGTTTTTCCTGTTTGCGGACCGGCCAGGCTTTTACGATCAGCAGCATGAACAGTGTGCACCACACCAGCGAACAAACTGATCAGCAAGGGGGTAAGAACCAAAACATACAAAAACGACTTTTTTCTCAACAATTTCATAAAACACCTCCTGCAATAAAGCTACTATACAATAATTTCAGCAAAAACATAGAAAGGTACCACTTTAAATAAAACCTGCCCAAAATATTTGATATAGCACTTCCCGAAGGAAGTGCTATATCTTTATTTAAACATTCAAAATACCACATTTTGTTTATATATGAAGGACTCGTGAATATTATAGATAAAACTCTTATAATGTCAAGGTTTTTTTAGTTTAATTTCTGAAATATACTGAATTTGATCTGAAGGATATAAAACATAAAGAATGGAATAGAAAAATAACTACTCGTAGGGCATCAAAACGATTTTTTATCTGATAAGCAGAACAGACCCAACAATAAGTGCCTGTGCCACATGGTAGGTCATGATAATCCAAAAGCGCATTTTGCGTTTTGTAAGATGCATTACTTCCGCACCAATCATGGAATCAGAAGTCACAAAAAGTAAAGCACCGGCAGATGCCATGAGTGCCGGCCCAAAAGGCCAATCCTTTCTCCAGAAGCATGCCAGTGCAGTACCGGCCATACCCAAAAGAAAGAAAGCATAAACAAAAGCTGCTTTGCGAAATGACTCAACCCAAGATTGATTATTACCGCTCGCCTTCGGAAAAACGATGATAAGCAACACAAGAAATGCAACAAGCAATAAAACGCTGCCTATGCTCTGCCAGGCAGGCCGCCATTGGGAAAAGCCTAATGCGTAGCACAAATGGGCTATTGCAAAAAAAACCATTCCTGCAATGAAACTCTTGCGATTTTGAAATATCAGAGCAATATCACCCAGTAAAGAAAAAACCAAACCCAGGAAAAATTTAAATAAAGGAAAGTTCAGCCCACCTAAATGAACAAACCAAAGAATCAAAAAAAGAAGAACAAAGGGTTTTGTGGTGTAATACAACTTCATACGCAAGCTTGCTGCCGCAAACCAGTTGATAAAGGCTAATACCATAAAAGACATAAAAAGGAATAAGGACATAGGGCTGCATTATTGTATGTTATTTTCTAAAAAAATAATAGATAATAATGTTTATATCAGGTCAATTGCATCTAAATAGTGGGTGGTGAACCTGCATCAAATAACGCGTGACCCTGAACGCAGTGAAGGGTCTGACAGCCCTCCAGGCTAAAGCCCAAAACACAAAAGCCAGATGCTTCGGAAAACACCTCAGCATGACGAGGGGGCTGGGTGCTTCGGAAGTTTGCCTTGGCATGACGAAAAGAGGAAGGCGTAAAAAAAGGCTGCAAGCAAGTGAGAGGTAGCTTTCCGCATGCGGAAAGGGGTATACGGAAAGGGGGGGTGCGTGCGGAAAGGCCCCTGCTCAACGAGGAAAATGCTTAAAAAGATGCAATTGCCCTGTGTTTATATCAGACTTACCCCATCCACCTAAAAAAACAGCCAAGATTAAATGTACCCGCAGGCAAGTTCACTACAAAACAAATTGGATGAGCCACCCCCTTTATTTATTTTGTTTGAAAAGTCCCATTTCCCGCAGGAATTGCGGATTATCTTTCCATTCTTTTTGAACTTTAACATCCAACGAGAGGAACACTTTACGGCCAGACATCTTCTCGATAGCCTGGCGAGCGGAGATGCCAATTTCTTTAATCATTTGACCGCCTTTGCCAATGACAATCCCTTTTTGTGCTTCTCGTTCCACAAAAATGGTTGCAACAATATAAACATCTGTGTTCTCTCTTTCCTTATATTCTGCTATACGCACAGCGATACTATAAGGGATTTCGTCACTGAATTTTTCCATTGCGGCTGCCCGAATCATCTCTGCAGCGATGTCCCGTTCAAAATCCTCCGTAATGTGATCTTCCGGGTAGTAAAGCGGACCCTCAGGCAATTGGCTGCGAAGCGTTTGAAGCAAGGCATCCATCCCTTGCCCTGTGAGGGATGAAACTGAAAGAGTCTGCACACCGGGTAGCAATTCCATAAAGCGTTTACGATTATTTTCAGATTTTTGCCTATCAGCCGCATCTGATTTTGTCATCAGCAGCAAAATGTTCCCGGGCTGCTTTTTTGACAACAAAGCAGCCAAGCGGCTATCCGTTTCATCCGGTGCAGCGGTGCTATCCGCCAGGAAGAGTACCATGTCAGCATCTGCAAGCGCGCCTGAAGCTTCCGCATTAATAAATATGCTCAGTTTATCCACCGGATCGTGAAAGCCCGGCGTATCCAGAAAAATGATCTGGGATTCTTTATCGGTCAAAATTCCCAACTGACGCCTGCGGGTGGTCTGGGGCTTTTTTGAAACCCCTGCTATTTCCTGGCCCATCAGACGATTAAGCAAGCTGCTTTTTCCGGAATTGGGCTTGCCGATAATGGCAACATACCCGCTGCGGAACCCGCCGTAATCTACATGCGGCAATTCAGGAGCCTGCGGTTTAGAGGCCGTGAGCAGCCTACCATTCTTGAGGGTGTGCCCTTCATGCCGCAGAAGCCAAGCCTTGGTTTCAAGGCCGCCTTCTGCACTAAAACCGTGCAGCCTGCCATCTGAACCCAGCACACGATGGCAGGGAACAGCCAGCAGTATGGGATTATGGGCAAGAGCCGTACCAACGGCGCGGGCTGCCCCGGGCTTGCCGGCACGAACGGCCAGCTGCCCGTAACTCAACGTTTGACCCCAACTGACCTTTCTGAGCTCGTTCAGGATAAGCTGTTCAAATGGAGTGCAGCGGGTTAAATCCAGCTTTAGCGCATCCAGAGCATCATGATGACCCAAAAAATAAGCGTTGAGCGCATCCATGATGCGTTTGCCTTCTTCATCAGGAGTTTCCGCCCTTTTGCCCTGTTCCAGGCTTGTTTCTGGCAGCAATCTTAGGGCATACAGCCCCTCCGTTCCGTAATCTGCCTTCATTTTTCCGAGAGGGGTAGAAAGTACAATCGTTTGGGCCAGGGTGCTCCTTTAACAGGTATTTTTCTTTTATGCTTTGTTTCTGAAGCTATTATAAATCGTAGGGCAATCGTAGGTTAAGCGTCAAGCAGTACAGTTCTTAAGGATGTAAGATATAGTCGAAAGGGCGACTTCTCTTCTTCTCCTCCTTAATACTAGTGCCGGGGTCGGCGTCCTCGGCACTAGCTGATTCTAACAGGCTTTTCCCAAAATAAATGACAAGCGTTCCCTCAGCCAAGCTTTTTAGGATTAGAATCGAAAAAGCTTTTGGAGGTGCTTATGGAAAAGAATCGTGAAGTCTATCCCATTGACGTTGCGGGGGTACACCGTGACCTACCGCTATTTGAAGTAAAACCCGGCCTGCGCATTGCCATCCTCAACATTTTAGGGGATGTGGAACTTGTAGATGCCTGTGCCCATGGCCTGGCTGAAAAATTAGAGGCCGTAGATTATCAGGTTATTGTGACCGCTGAGTCAAAATCCATTCCCATTGCGCACATGCTGGCAAAAGTGACGGCCAAACCTTACGTTGTGCTGCGCAAGGAATGCAAACCCTATATGGGGAAAGTGGTGAGCGCAGAAACACTTTCCATCACCACCGGAAAGCCGCAAACACTGATTATTGACGAAAAAGATCTGCAGCTTGTGAAGGGTAAAAAAGTGCTTTTGCTGGATGATGTTATCAGCACCGGTTCCACCTTGCAGGGCATGCGCCTGATTGTGGAAAAAGCGGGTGCGCAGATTGCCGCTGAAGCAGCCATCCTGACCGAGGGTGACAGGGCAGAATGGATGGACATTATCTCCCTCGGCCACCTTCCGCTCTTTTTTGATCAGAAATGAGTTCTCTGCAAGTTCGCATTGGGCTTGAGCGCGGCGTGCAAGGACGCAGTTTGGCCTGGGCGCTGGATTTTCCGGGCGCTTTTGCCTATGGCAAAGATGATGCCGAAGCACTTTTAGCGCTGCCGCGCGCGCTGATCCAATTTGAAAGCTGGGTTGGCCTGCACAGCGATGCAAGCTGGGTAAGGCTGCCAGAGTTTGGGCTGAAGGTGACAGAGAGTTTTGAGACTTACATTGCGGATGAAGACTATGAAGTAAACGCTTTCTTTAAGGATGACCGCAAGCCGCCGACTGCACTTGAAATTGCCCGGGCCTTAGACATTCACAGATGGCAGCGTGAAGAGCTGCTGGCTGGGGTAGAAACCTTAAGCCCGGAACTTGTTACCCGCATGCTGCCCGGCCAGCGCTGGAACATCAATGGCATTTTGAACCACATCGGAAGGGTGGAATACTGGTACCTCAGCAACACGAATCTGGCGCTGCCCTCTGCTGATTCGCTGGTGCATAACCCCTTTCGCCTGCTGGAAACCACCTATTCTTTGGTCAATAAGCTTTTGCCTGAGCTTGAAGGCGAGGCATCTGTTATTGAACAAGGGCCAGAAACATGGTCTGCCCGCAAACTTTTGCGCAGGCTGCTCTGGCACCAGCGCGACCATATTGAGCACATCAAAGAGCTTGCAGGAATCCCCCTTTAAGATGCGCATTGCTGTTTTTTCTGACATCCATGGCAACCTTGAAGCCTTTCAGGCTTGCCTGGAAGATGCGCGCAAGCGCAAGCCTGATCTGATGGTAATGCTAGGCGACTATGTGAACGGCGCCCCCAACCCCAAAGAATGCTGGGAACTGGCCAAAGGTGAGGGAGATATTGTGCTGAAGGGCAACCACGAACGCTATTTGTTTGACTTTAATACGCCGCGCGAAATGCCAGACTGGCAAACGCAATGGTTCACCCCTATGCGCTGGTCTGCCAGAAATTTTACGCAGGCTGATTTTGACACCATGGCCGCACTGCCCATGAGCTGGCACACAGAGGAATGCGGAGGATTGGAATTTGTGCATTCCAGCCTGATTTCTGATAACTACACCCCATGGCCCAGCCTGACGAAGGATGATTATCAAAAACATTTTGCTCCCTCCAAAGCGCCCTATATCATCCGCGGGCATAACCACATTTTCATCAGCTTTGAGATGGGGGGCAAACGCATTGACCAGATTGGTTCGGTAGGCTTCCCACTGGATGGTCGCATTGAGGCAGAATATGCCTTGCTTGAGGGAGACCCCCAAAAAGGCTGGAAGATGGAACCAAGGTTCATTCCCTATGATGTTGAAAGCATGCTGGCAAGATTCCACAGTTCCGGCCTTTATGACCTGAGCTGGATGAGCAAGCTTTACTACCTTGAACTGCAAACCGGAAAACCTATTTTTTTTTCGGTTCTTAACCCTTTACCGCAAGAGGGTAGACGCGGGCGAATTAAGCCTGGAGCAGGCTTATAAGGATTATACAGGTCGTCTGGGACTTTTGTAAGTAAATAACATAGCGCTGAAACATAAAAGATTAAACTAAAAACTGGAGCCTCACCTGCTCCAGTTTTAGTTCTGATCAAAATAGTGTTTTGTCACAAAATGATCCTGTTGGGTCAAATTTGAAAGGAGAGAAACATTTCTGCCCAACGCAGGTAAGGATAACGCGTGTTAGTTAAATGCGTGATAAATCAACGTTATCATTTGGTTAAAAAAACTTCGTCTGTATTAACCAAAACTGTCTATCAATTGCGGGCGGGACACGCTTCCAAGGATCGTATTTAGCAAATGTCATGCAACCCAACACCAAGCAAACAGGGCATTTATGCTATGATTAAGACCTTGGTGAAAGATGAGATTTTGGAAACAGACCCTGCCCTTTTTACTGCTTAATATCCTTATTTCAGCCGTTACGGTATTTGCCATCCTCTATTTTTTTGGGCCAAAGATCCTCGTGCTTTCCGGCAAAACTTCTTCCCAAAGCGCTTCCTCAGGGATTAATACAATCCCTGAAGAGGGTGCTTCACTGCCCGCACCCAGCCCTGTGGCCGAGCTAAACCTAGTGATCAGCGGTGTTTTCGGCTCGGGGGACCTCGAAACAGAGTATGTACTCATTAAAAATCAGGGAAAAGCCGCAGCCAGCCTTCTGAACTGGACTTTGGAGGGCAAGCGCGGGCAATTTTTTGTCTTCCCAGATCTCACCCTGCAGCAATCCGGCACCGTTAAGATTTTTTCCAAAGAAGGCAGCAACTCCGTGCTTGACCTATACATGAAAAGCAGCAAATCGCTTTGGAAGCGCGGAGACATCCTAAGTTTAAAGGATTCCGGCGGCAAGCTGCAAACAAGCTTTCAGGTGCCATAGGAGAAATTATGTCGCAAGCCCTTTACAGAACCTGGCGCCCCGCCCTATGGGAAGAAGTTGTAGGCCAAGACCATATTGTGACCACGCTTAAAAATGCCATAGCCAGCGATAAGGTAGGCCATGCCTATCTTTTTGCCGGACCGCGCGGTACAGGCAAAACCACCAGTGCCCGCCTGCTGGCCAAAGCAGTAAACTGCCTGGATGAAAACCCGGCAAAACGTCCCTGCAACAGGTGTGAAAATTGCCTGGCAGTGAACGAAGGCCGATTTTTAGATTTGATTGAGATTGATGCGGCTTCCAACACCAGTGTGGATGACATCCGCGACCTGCGGGACAAGATAAACTTCTCTCCCAGCCAGGGCCGTTTTAAAGTCTACATTATTGATGAAGTGCATATGCTTTCTTCTTCGGCCTTTAATGCCCTGCTTAAAACGCTTGAGGAACCGCCCGCGCACGTCATTTTTATTTTGGCAACCACGGAAATTCACAAAATTCCGGCAACTGTGCTCAGCCGCTGCCAACGCTACGATTTCCGCCGAATTCCGGTTCCCATCATCATTGAATTACTGAAAAACCTCTGCAAGCAGGAACAAATTAAGATAGACGAAGACGCGCTTGCGCTGGTTGCCCGCCAGGCTACCGGCGCCATGCGGGATGCCATCTCCCTTATTGATCAGCTTTCTTCCGTCGGGAAAAAAGTGGATTTGGCTATGGCCCAAGACCTGCTTGGCACGGCAGCCAGCCAGTCTGTGATTCATTTAGTAGACAGCACGCTGGAAGCTTCTTCCGCCAAGGGGCTTGAGATAATTCAACAAACGCTGGATTCAGGCAGCGACCCGCGCCAGTTTGCCCGGCAGGTGGTGGATTACCTGCGCAGCCTGATGGTGATCAAGCTGGAAGGCGGCAAAACCCTGCAACTAACCCCGGAGCAACGCGAGTTGATGACCGGCCAGGCCGAACGGTTTACCACGCCCCTGCTCATCAAAGCCATTACAGCTTTTGGAGAAGCAGCCACGGACCTTAAGGCAAATTGGTTCCCCGGCCTCAGCCTTGAGCTGGCATTTACCAGCACACTGAACCCAACAGAACAAGAAGCTATTTTTGAAGAGCCCAACCAACCTGCAAGTACCCAAAGCAACCAGGCCGTAACGAAAACAACCCTCCCCAAACCCGGCAAAGCGCAGGAAAAAGGACAGCCTGCGCCAGAACTAAGCCTGAGCTTTGAAAACCTCAGGCAGCAATGGGATTTGATTCGCAAGCGGGTTTCTTCTGAAAACGTGATGGTTGGCGCTCTTATTAACTCGTCCGAGCTGGTAAAGCTTGAAGGGAATGTAATGACCATTTCCTTTAAAAGTGAACTGCTCCGCGATAAAATGAATGACGAAAAAAACTTGAAACTGCTTAAAAAGGTCTTGAACAGCTTTTTTAAGCAGGATATTCTGGTAGCTTCTACTGTAGGACAAACGGCCAACACTCTGGCAAACATGCCCGAAATAGTACCCGGGGGGCTGGTGGAAAAAGCGCGGGAGAAACTTGGTGCAGTGGTTACCAAAGTAGAAAAGATAAAGAAGGAGAATGAATAATGGCAAAAGGTTTTCACGGACCCAGCATGCAGCGTCCCGGCGGCGGAAACATGATGGCACAAATTCAGAAAATGCAGGAGCAAATGGCGCAGGCACAGGCCTCCCTGGCTGATGAAAAAGTGACCTCCACGGCCGGAGGCGGGGCGGTGAGCATTACAATGAGCGGAGACCAGCGCGTGCTGGAAGTAAAGATCGAAAAAGACATTCTGGAAAGCGGCGATGTTGAGATGCTGCAGGATATGGTTCTTACCGCTACCAACAAGGCCATTGAAAGCTCGAAGAAGCTGGCTGAAGACAAAATGGCTCCCTTTACCGGCATGCTTTCCGGCTTAGGGCTTGGTTTCTAAACTGGGATCTTCATGAAGGCCCTCCCCGCCCCGGTTGAAAGCCTCATCCAATCCTTTGCGCGCCTGCCGGGCATTGGCCCCAAAAGCGCCTCTCGCCTGGCATTCTATTTACTAAAGGCGCCGGATGAGGTTTCGTTGGATTTAGCCAAAGCGCTCGAAACGATGAAAACCCAAACGGGGCATTGCGGGCTTTGCTTTAATATCACCCTGGCCGGGGAAGCGCTTTGTGAAATTTGCGCCTCTTCCGCCCGCAGCGATGCCACGCTCTGCGTGGTAGAAGAACCCATGGATGTGCTTGCCATCGAACGCACCGCTGCCTACCAGGGCAAATATCACGTGCTGATGGGCGTTCTTTCCCCTATCGAAGGCATTGGGCCGGACCAAATTAAAATTTTTCCGCTGCTTGAACGTCTGAAGGAAGGGCAGGTAAAAGAAGTGATTATTGCCACCAATCCTTCGATGGAGGGTGATGCCACGGCCCTTTACCTGCAGCAGCGTATTGCCCCGTTGGGCATAAAGGTAAGCCGCCTTGCACGCGGGCTTCCCGTCGGCGGGGATATTGAGTATGCAGACCAAAACACTCTGCAGCGCGCCCTTGCCGGCCGGCAAAGCATGGACTAAGCTTCTTTAAGCGGAAAGCCCGGACTCAGTATATTGGTCAAAAAAGGGAGTTCCCCCATCAAAATCACACAAGTTTGCGGATGAGGGTTTCATCATCGTTAGCAGGGGAGTTCACTTCCCTGCCCACCGGCCAGGCTTGCATCCGTGCCGGGTCAGCAGGTTTGAGCAGTGAAAGCAATTCTGTCTGGCTGCCGGATTCCAGCCAGGTGCGGGTTTGTTCACCTTGCAATATCACCGGCATACGCGGGTGAAGAGGGGAAACAAGCCTATTTGCTGTTGTCGTGATAATGGTGCAGGTAGTAAGGCCGGGCAAGCCGGGCGTGGAAGAAACCCCTTTCGGCTCCCAATCATCCCAGAGGCCGGCAAACGCAAAAGGAGCCCCGCCTCGCAATGAAAAATACCAGGGCTGCGCGTTTTTAGAGCCGCAGCCCGCCCATTCGTAAAAGCCATCCGCCAGAATAAGGCAGCGCTTGTGACGGAAAGAAGTTTTGTAAGAGGGTTTTTCAAGAAGGGTTTCGGCGCGGGCGTTAATCATTTTGTAACCGATGCCGGGGTCTTTTGCCCAAAAGGGGACCAAGCCCCATTTCATCATTACCACGTCACGGTTTTCACGGTCAGGTACGGTTGCCACCATTTGGCCGGGTGCAATGTTAAAACGGCGGTAGAACGCTTCGGGCATCAGCCCTAACGCCAAGGCCATTCGCAGCGCTTCCATTTCCATTGCCAAGCTAAAACGTCCGCACATATTTTTCTTCCTTTACCGCGTTAATTCTAACCAATTATCTTAGCCTCAGGAACCATATATTCTCTATTGTTTGCAAGGCGGGTTGGGATTAGAGTTAGAGCAGAGGCGGTTTTGAAAAATCCAAACCCCTCAGGAGAAAAAATGGATAAAGTATTGCTGTATTTTCTTATTTTTTTAGGGTTCTTGCTCTTGCTGCTTATTCTCTCGGGCATCAAATTCATCCCCAATAACCACATTGGCATCGTAGAAAAGCGTTTTGCCCGCAAATCGGTTAAGGGTACATTTATCGCCCTGAACGGAGAAGCGGGTTATCAACCTGAAGTGCTTCGAGGCGGCCTGCATTATCTGATGCCGATCCAATACCGTGTGCATAAGGCACCATTGGTTACCATCACCCAGGGCAAGATTGGTTATATCTATGCGCGCGATGGCGAGCCGCTTTCCGCCATGCAGGTGCTGGCTTCAAACACCAAGGCTAATAACTTTCAGGATGTGACTCACTTTCTTAGCAACGGCGGCCAACGCGGACCTCAGCGCCAAATATTGAGGGAGGGTACCTACGCCATTAACCTGGCTCAATTTGTAGTGATTACAGAAGAACGCGTTTTTTATATGCCCCTCTCCCGCGATGATCAGGACGTGATTGAGAAGATGACGCAGGTAATCAACGAGCGCCACGGCTTTGCCCCTGTGGTCATCAAAGATAATGAAGACGCCATTGGCATTGTAACCATCCATGACGGACCTTCTCTTCCCTACGGGGAAATCATTGCGCCTATTGTGGGCGAAATACCCAATGACCCTTTAACCTATCACAACAACTTTCAGATGCCTGACCGATTTATTGTGGCTGGGGGCCTGCGCGGGCGGCAGTTACAGGTGCTTGTAGAAGGCACTTATTACCTTAACCGTCTTTTTGCTACTGTGGAAAAGATAGGCAAAACGATTATAGAAGTAGGTTACGTAGGCGTGGTGGTTTCTTATACCGGCGGTTCCAGCGAAGACCTTTCGGGTGCAGAATACCGCCATGGCGAGCTTGTTCAAAAAGGGGCACGGGGCGTTTGGTCTACTCCGCTGCTGCCGGGCAAGTATGCCTTTAATACCTACGCCGGCAAAGTAGTTTCTGTGCCTACGACAAACATTATCCTTAAATGGATTAAGGATGAGGCCGGCTCACACCATTTGGATGACAACCTTTCCGAAGTCAGTTTGATTACAAAGGACGCTTTTGAACCTTCATTGCCGCTCTCTGTGGTTATTCACATTGACTATCAAAAGGCTCCGCTTGTGGTGCAGCGCTTTGGGGATGTGAAGAAACTGGTAGAGCAGACCTTAGACCCCATGGTTTCGGCTTACTTCAAAAATATCGGCCAAACGCGCACACTGATAGAGTTAATTCATGACCGCAATGAAATCCAGAGCACAGCCGGGCTTGAGATGAAAGATAAATTTCAGCGGTACAATCTGGAGCTGGAAGAGGTGCTGATTGGCACCCCAACCACACGAGGCGAGGATAAGAATATTGAAATCATCCTCAACCAACTCCGTTCACGCCAAATTGCGGTGGAGCAAATTGAAACCTACCAACGCCAGCAAACAGCGGCCGCAAAAGAGCGGGAACTGCGCGAAGCACAGGCCCGCACGGAGCAGCAGAAAAACATTACGGAATCTGAGCTGAACATTACCGTACTTTCAAACCGCGGCAAGGCTGATTATATGCAGGCCTTACAGCAGGCAGCCCAAATTCGCACCCTTGCCGAAGCTGAAGCCGAAAAGATTGCGCGAACAGGTATAGCCAAGGCTATCGCTACTGAAGAACAAGTGGAAGCTTACGGCGGCCCGCAATATCAGGTAACCCAAGAGGTGATGAGCCGCTTTGCGGAAGCAATTCAGGAAGCGAAGGTGGATGTGGTGCCCAGAGTGGTGGTGGGAGGCGGAGAATCTGGCCAGCCCAGCAACAGCAATCTGATGGAAGGCTTGCTGACTCTCTTGCTTTCAGACAAGCTGAATGTGCAGGTAAATGCCCAGCCGAAAGAAAGCGGTGAAGCTTCTAAAGCGCTGCGCGCGCAAATTCTGAAGAGCCTGAAGGAAAAACCTTCTGATGCAGAAACAGAAAATAAAAACTAAGCATTAAAAAAGCAACCTTTAGTACAAAACAGATCTGCCATCAATATCAGATCTGTTTTTGTATCCCGTTCCGATGGATTGACTTTCAAAGCATTTTCATTGAGAATGGATAGAATAATAATGAGGATGATGTTGGCGAATGAAGAAGTTTCTAATTAACTTTTTTGAGCTTATCAAAGAGGCTTTCAAAGAATGGAAAGCGGATAAAGTAAGCCGCCTGGCAGCTGCACTTTCCTATTACACCATTATTGCGCTGGCCCCACTGGTTTTGGTGCTTCTGAGTCTGCTTGGGCTTTTCATGCGCACCGAACAAGCGGGAAAGCTGTTCATGGAGCAAGCGCTGGGTCTGGTTGGGCAGGGAGGGAGCGAATTTTTTGAGCAACTTATCCAGTCAACCCGGAATGTTCCAAAGACACTGACTTCCAACCTGATTGCCCTGGGCACAGCCGCTTTTGGCGCAAGCGGCCTCTTTGTGCAGCTTAAGGATGCCATCAATACGGCATGGGGCATCCCTTCCGAACGACTGAAAGGATTCAAGTTTTTCGTGCGGGCAAGGGCTCATTCTTTTGGGGCTATTCTGATTTTGGGCATCATCCTTCTCGTTTCTCTCCTCGTCAGCACTGCCCTTACCGCTCTCAGGAGCGAATTGGGCCCATGGCTGGGGGATGCAGCCTCCGTTGTGGATTTTCTGAACCAGCTTATTTCACTGCTCATTTTTTGCGGACTTTTCGCTTTTATGTTCCGCTACCTGCCCCTGATTGAACTAAAGTGGAGCGATGTGCTGCCTGGCGCATTTTTCACGGCCATCCTTTTTTCTCTGGGCAAATATGCTTTTGCGATTTACCTGGGCAGCACAAATATCGGGGGAACCTACGGGGCTTTTGGCTCCCTGATTGTTGTGCTGCTTTGGGTATTTTACTCATCCCAAATCTTGCTTTTCGGCTCAGAATTCACCCAGGTTTACGCAAGTAAATATGGGTCCATGGCGGACAAACCCAGCCCCAAGAAAGTGCTTGAAGGCCTGGATGGAGAAACCGTTTTGCTTGCATGTGAAAAATTGAAAGCAGGCGGCTACAGCCCTATTAATGCGGATAATGAAATAAAATAGCAGCACATCTTGACGGGGCCATACTTCTAACATAGAATTTAGCGGCTCCGGAAATTCGTCCGGCAATATAAAGGGTGAAGGCAGCCCCAGACAGGGCAAGAGGCACCCGAAAGGAAAAAACATGTCAAGTAAAAAAGAAGAAGTTGTCATCTCCGCTGAAAAACGCAGTGTAATTGGCAAACAGGTTGCCCAGCTGCGCCGCAGCGGCAAACTGCCCGGCGTTATTTATGGCCGCCACCTGGAAGCTTTCCCCATTCAGATGAATGCCCATGAAGCTGGCCTGAAGCTCGGCAAACTGACCGGTTCCAGCGTTATTACCATTGATGTTGATGGTGAAAAGCACAAAGCCATTATTCGCGACCTGCAGCGTGATGTTATCTTTGGCCGCCCCCTGCACGTTGATTTTCTGGCCATTTCCATGAAAGAGAAACTGCGCGCAGCGATTGATCTTGTGCTTACCGGCGAAGCCCCTGTGCTTAAACTGGGTGAGTACCTCATCAATCAGGGTGTGGAACGCATTGAAATTGAAGCTCTGCCTTCAGACCTGCCCGAACGCATTGAGGTTGACCTCTCTGCTCTTGCCTCCCCTGAGGATTCCATCACCATTGCAGACTTGAACCTCGGCAGCAAGATTACCGTTCTTACCGAAGCTTCTGAAGTGATTGTTTCCGTTGGCCGCCCGGCAGTGGAAGCTGAATCCGAAGCCGAAGAATCTGGCGTTGAACCTGAAGTTCTTGAAAAGGGTAAGAAAGAAGAAGACGCTGAGTAATACAAGTGCTCAGACGAGGTTAATAGAGATAAGCCTGGAAATACCAGGCTTATTTTTTTAGCGTTTGAATCTATTGGGGTTTGAAGCGGCGGTTAAGCTCGTTCAGAGAGGGTTCAACCAGCAATGAGCCATCAGGGAAGCAAATGGTAGGAACACTGGCAAAGCCGTGATTGGTCTCAACGACAAATGCACGCGCTTTTTCATCGCTTTCGATGTCTATCCAGGTAAAAGGAATGCGGTTGGATTCAAAATAGCGTTTTGTAAACTGGCAATCTGAACACCAGGAAGTTCCATAAACAATAATATTGGCGTTTTCCATGAGTGACCTTCTTCATATAAAAACGGGAGCTTGCATCAATGCAAAGCTCCCGCTCTTTTGCTCAAACAGTTAGCGTATCCAACCCTGGCGGCGGACAAAATCCGTAATTACCGGGATGTTCACATCTTTGCCATTCAAAGCATTGATTAGATTAATGATGCTGTAAACACCAAAGCCGATCCAGGCCAGGAAATCAAACAGCCAACCAATGATGGGAATCCAACCCACTAAAATAGTAGAAAGGATGACCACTGCGGCCAAGGTTACACTTTGAACAGCCTGCTTTTTGATGAAGGGGCGCGCGGCTTTCTCTTGAATAAAGAGAACAATCAAGCCAACGATCGGGATGTATGAAAGGCCGCCCCAGGTCTTGTCATCAGGGGTTAGATTGGGGTCGTAATATCCCTGAGAAGGGGGAACAAACTGGCCTTGTGGCTGCTGGTATTGCTGATATTGGGGTTGCTGGTAGGGCTGCTGATACTGTGGCTGCTGGTAAACAGTCTGAGAAGGATCCAGGTTAGGAGCTTGCGGCTGATAAGGTGGAATATACTGCGGTTGAGGTTCCTGCGGCTGTTGTGGAGCCTCTGGGATCTGTTGATCTGACATATTTCCTCCAATAAAGTTAGCACAATGAATTACCATGAAATTATAACTGAAATCATCCTTAAAATTTCCAGGCTAAGAGGGCACAGGGCAAAACCAGTCATGAAGCTGATAACCATATGATAAAATCTGGCTATGCCCCGACGGCTTGTTTTTATGGGTTCCCCTGATTTTGCCCTGCCAACCTTGCAGGCGCTCTATGAGCAATATGAGGTGGCCGGTGTTGTCACGCAGCCTGACAGGCCTGCCGGAAGGGGCAAGACCATGCAGCCCTGCGCTGTGAAGGCACTGGCTGCAACCCTTAGATTGCCTGTGTACCAGCCTGTTTCCCTCAAGAGCGAGGAAGCCTATCGGGTTATTTCTGAATGGAATCCTGATTTCATTGTAGTGGTCGCCTTTGGTGAGATTATCCCCAAGGCAATGCTTAGCCTTCCGCCCCATGCCTGCCTTAATGTACATGCTTCTTTATTGCCCCGATGGCGCGGAGCCTCGCCCATTCAAGCCGCCATTGCGGCAGGGGATGCAAAAACAGGGGTAACCATTATGCAGATGGATGCGGGCTTGGATACCGGGGCGATTCTCAGCCAGCGTGAAGTCCCTTTGAGGCCCGGCACCAATGCCGGAGAGCTTTCGGACCAGCTTGCATTCCTGGGGGCGAAAAGCCTTATGGACCTTTTGCCCAGTTATCTCAACGGAAAACTAGTGGCAGTGCCTCAACCGGAGGCTGGGGCTACGTATGCACCCAAGCTCAGCAAAGAAGACGGCTGCCTTGACCTCAGCCGCGCAGCCGGCATCCTCGCACGGCGGGTGGATGCCTTTCAGCCCTGGCCCGGCACCTTTTTAGAGCTGCTCAAAGGCCGGCTTAAGGTACTTAAAGCCCACGCGCATGACTCTTATGATGTTCAGCAAGGTATGCGGTATGTCGTTAACGGCTACCCTGCCATCGGAACCGCAGAAAGCCTGCTGGTTTTGGATAAGGTGCAGCCTGAGGGCAAAAAAGCTGTTGACGGGCGTGATTTTCTAAACGGTCAAAAAGACTGGCTGGGCTAAGCAGTATTTTTCGTCTGAAAAAATTTAAGTTAATCTTCCGGGAAGAAATTACGCTTCCATTCATAAAGCAAATTCAAAGCCTGAATGGGAGAAAGCGCATTTAAATCTGTTTTCTTGAAAGCATCCATTAGGGGGTTATTTTCCGGAAATAATCTTAACTGGTCGTCCTTGAGAGACTGCTCCGGCATGGTTGTTCCCGAGCTTTGCTCGAGCTGTTTTAAGATTTCATTTGCACGCTGGATGACGGGACCGGGCAATCCTGCCAGTTGGGCAACATGGATACCGTAGGAACGGTCTGCCCCCCCGGGAACAATCTTATGCAAAAAGATGACCTTGCCATCCGATTCCGTAACCGCCACATTGTAATTGCGCACGCCGGGCAACAGGTCCGCAAGCTGGGTAAGCTCATGATAATGTGTGGCAAAAAGGGTAAAAGGTTTCAATTTCGGGTTTGTATGCAGATATTCCACAATGGACCAGGCGATTGAGAGCCCGTCATAAGTGCTGGTGCCGCGGCCAATTTCGTCAAGGATGAGCAAACTGCGCGGAGTGGCGTTATTGAGAATGTTTGCCGTCTCAATCATTTCCACCATGAAAGTGGACTGACCGGCATGAATGGCATCCTGGGCGCCGATACGGGTAAAAATACGGTCAACCAGGCCAATTTCAGCGCTTTCTGCCGGAACAAAACTGCCAATTTGCGCCATCAGCACAATCAGAACCACCTGCCTGAGAAAGGTCGATTTACCGCTCATGTTGGGCCCGGTTATCAGACGCACAATTTCTGCGGGTTCAAAAACAATATCATTGGAAATAAAGCGTTCTTCCTGGCGCAACTGCTCCACCACCGGGTGCCGGCCGGCAATGACTTTGAGCCCTTTTTCATTCTTTACCAGCGGCCTTACATAGTGGTTAAGGGCGGCAACGCCAGCCAGAGAAACCAAGCAGTCGAGGTCTGCAATGGCTCTGGCGGTTTCCAAAACTCTGGCGGCAGAAAGTTTTAACTTTTCAAGCAAGGCGCGGTAAACCTTCAGTTCAATCTCATGAATTTGCGTTTCAGCATTGAGCACCAGAGATTCATACTCTTTCAATTCTGGCGTGATATAGCGTTCGCCATTCACCAGCGTTTGTTTGCGAATGTAATTTTCAGGGGCGCGGTCTGCTGCCCCGCGGCTGATTTCAAGGTAGTAGCCAAAAACCTTGTTATAACCCACTTTGAGGGTTTTAATGCCGGTGCGCTCGCGCTCCAGCCCTTCAAGTTTACTTATCCACTCTCTGGCATACTGGGATGAGATCATAATCTCATCCAGCTCCTGCGAAAAACCGGGTTTGATGATGCCAACCGTATTGGTGGTAGCCGGGGGTTCATCCGCAATGGCTTCTTCAAGCAGCTTTTTTTCTTCTTCAAAATCCCCCATGTTCATAGCCAAAAGTTCCGGCAGCAACCGCCTTATGCCCGGCAGGCAAGCCAAATCTTCACGCAGAGCCACCAGCTCCGGAGGGCGCGCAAGCCCAGCCGAAATGCGGTTCATTAAACGCTCCAGATCATGCAGTTGAGCCAGTTGGTCAGCAATGTTATGGCGCAGAACTCCATTGTTGTGAAAATGCTCCACCTGATCTAAACGACGGTTAATTTCATCCAAAGAAAGGAGGGGTTTATTAACCCAGTTTCTCAGCTGCCTTTTGCCCATTGGGGTCTGGGTTTTATCTAAAACGCTCAACAGAGAGCCTTCGGTTTTACCTTCGCGCAGCGTTTCAGTCAGCTCGAGGTTACGCCGCGTTTCTGCGTCCAGCACCATGAAATCTGCCAGCGAGTAGGTGCTGAGGCGAGTTACCTGCTGCAAGTCGCTCTTTTGTGTTTCCTGAATATATTTGAGCAGGGCACCGACAGCACGGCTGGCCAAGGAAAGGTCCTTCAGGCCTAAACCTGCCAGGCTGCTCACTTGAAAAGTTCTCTGAATCAGGTTTTGCGCCCGACCCGGCTCAAAATACCAGCCGGGTATTTTGGTAGGCTTCTCAAGAAAAGGAAGGGGTTGGGCAAAGGCATCTGAAATGAGCACCTCGGTAGGGTTGAGCCGCAATAGTTCTGCCCGAACCGCCTCAAGAACCGGAGAATGCTCTATTTCTGTCACAGCAAATTCGCCAGTACTGATATCCACATAGGCAAAACCAGCTTTTTCATCCTGAGCATAAAAACAGGCCAGGTAATTATTTTTGGCAGAAGAAAGCAGGCTGGGCTCGATGATCGTACCGGGGGTGATGACCCGCACTACATCCCTAGGAAATAGACCGGTGCTATCGGCCTCGGTGCCTGTTTGCTCGCAGATAGCCACATGGTAGCCTTTGGCGATCAAACGGCCAAGGTAGTTATCCACGGCATGGTAAGGAATGCCGGCCATCGGCACGCGCACGCCCTTTGAGACCGGCCTGGAAGTGAGCACAAGATCCAGCACGGAAGAGGTGATTTTGGCATCCTCATCAAAGGTTTCGTAAAAGTCACCCAGGCGAAAAAAGACCACAGCATCCGGATATTGCTGTTTTACTGCCAGATATTGCTGGCGAAGGGGGGTGACTTCGCTGCTCATTTATGAAACATGGCTTTGGATATAAGCCTGGACAGTTTCCAAAGCATCACTGAGTTTAGAGGGGTCTTTGCCTCCGGCCTGGGCCAGTTCCGGTTTGCCGCCGCCGCCACCGCCGATGATGGCCGCCAAGTCTTTAATGAGCTCGCCGGCTTTTAAGCCACGGGCAATCAGATCCGGTGAAACTGCCGCAATCAGTGTGGGCTTGCCATCCACTGCGCTTCCCAAGGCAATCAGACCGCTTGGGTGCTTCTGGCGGAACTGATCTACCAGCTCACGCAGGGCGCCGGGAGTTGCCTCGGGCACGATGCCTGTAATAAACCTGACGCCATTCATCTCATTGAGTGAGTCCAGCTTGGCGCTAAAAGCAGCCTGGGCCAATTTGCTTTGCAGGGCAGAGATTTCTTTTTCCTTGTTTTTCAGACTGGTCTGAAGGCTTTCAAGGCGGGAAGGAACATCTGCAGGGCTGGTTTGGAGGGCGTTGGCCGTTTCTGTCATCAGATTAAGGCGCGCCCTGGCAAAAGCGTAAGCCCCATCACCGGTGACAGCCTCGATACGGCGCATACCTGCTGAGACGCTCATTTCGCCGGTAATGAAAAAGGAACCAATCTCACCAGCGTTATCCACATGGGTGCCGCCGCAAAGTTCATAAGAAACGGCAGGGTTACCCACTTGAATCGTGCGAACGGTCTCGCCGTATTTCTCTCCAAAAAGCGCCATCGCACCTTTGGCTTTGGCCTCGGCAAGCGACTCTATGCTCTTGATAACCGGGTGCTCGCCCAGGATCAGGCGGTTGACACCCGCCTCAATCTCCAGAAGCTGCTCTTTGCTGAGGGCATGGGGGTAGTTGAAATCAAAACGCAGGCGTTCATCATCCACAGCCGAACCAGCCTGATGCGCATCATGCCCCAGCACTTCACGAATCATGGCCTGCAAAAGGTGCGTGGCCGTGTGGTTGCGCATGATATTGCGGCGACGGATAAAATCCACCTGGGCAAGAGCGCGGTCGCCTGGCTTCGGCGAGCCGTAAAACACTTTGCCATGATGCAAAACAGCCGCAGCACTGGGCTTGCTGACCGCGTGAATTTCTACCTGCCAAGCCCCCGCCGGGTCTGAATACACGCAGCCGCTATCAGCTACCTGGCCGCCCGATTCGATGTAAAAGGGCGTTTCAGCCAGCAGCAGCTCCACCTCATCGCCGGGATGAGCCTGCTGCACAGATTGGCCGTCTTTGAAGATGGCCAGCAGAGGTGTTTGAACGCTCAAACGCGTGTAGGGGTCATATGCTACCCCCGATTGAGGCAAAGCCCCCTTGGCCACCAATTCTGAAACGCTGCTGGCGTAAAGTTCGCTGTTTTTATTGCCCATTTCACCAAAGGTCTGGCCTTTGCCTGAAGCAATGCGATGTGCTTCCATGGCTTCATAAAAGCCTTTTTCGTCAACTGTAAAACCCTGTTCCGCAAGGATATCGCGGGTGATTTCCAAAGGAAAGCCGAGCGTGGCATAAAGGTCAAACGCATCCGCACCGGCCAATTGTTTCCGGCCAAGAGCCTTGAGGTCCTCAATCAGACGGTTCAGTTCCTGATTTCCAGCATCCAAAGTTTCTGCAAAGCGCTGCTCTTCGCGGGTGAACGTTTCAGCAATCAAGTTTTCACTTTTTAGAAGCTCGGGGTAAGCCTGCCCGTAATTGGCAATAACTACGGCCGCCACCTGCGCCATAAACGGTTCCATCAGGCCAATTTTGCGGGCAAAGCGGGCAGCACGGCGGATAATCATGCGGCAGACATAGTTGCGGCCAATATTACCGGGAATGACCCCATCCGCCATCAAGAAGCAGGCAGCACGGGTATGGTCCGCAATAACGCGGTAGGGGGTTATGTTGGCCAGGCGCTCTTCATCGGACTGGCGGGCAATGCGCTGCGTTTCGTCCAGCAGAGGTTTCAGCAAGTCCGTTTCGTAATTTCCTTTTACGCCTTGAATAATGGACACAATACGTTCGAAACCCATGCCGGTATCCACATGTTTTTTGGGGAGAGGCACAAATTCGGTGGGAGATACACGATTATATTGAATAAAAACATTATTCCAGATTTCAACAATGCGGCTGCATTCACCGTTCACCTGACAGGTATGGCCGGGAACGTGCTGCATGTTACAGGCTTCGGGCCCAAAATCGTAGTGTATTTCCGTGCAGGGGCCGCAAGGGCCAGTTTCAGCCATTTCCCAAAGGTTGTCGTGGCGGCCACCCGTAAGCAGCTGATCGGCCACAAAACCGGGTTGGCGAAGCCATGCTTCAGCCGCTTCAGAATCCGTGGGCAACACACCTTCTTCATCCTCAAAGATGGTTGCATAAAGGCGCCTTGGGTCTAAACCCCAGACCTTGGTAAGCAGCTCCCAGCTCCAGGCGATGGCTTCATCTTTGTAATAGTCCCCAAATGACCAGTTGCCCAGCATCTCAAAAAAAGTATGATGGGTGTTATCGCGCCCAACGGTATCCAGGTCGTTATGCTTGCCGGAAACACGCAGGCATTTTTGGGAATCTACCGCGCGAGTATAAGGCCGGGTGTCAAGACCAAGAAAAACATCCTTAAACTGAACCATACCGGCATTGGTAAAAAGCAAAGTACTATCCCCGCCGGGTATCAGCGAAGCACTGGGCACAACAGTATGCCCACGCTCGGCAAAAAAGTCAAGGAAAGATTGGCGAATTTGATTACCCGTTAAAGTCATAAAAAACTCCGATGAAGTGATGTTAACTTAGAAATTATACCCTTGAAAAAATCTATAAAACAGGCTTTCTTTGGCATGAGCCTTCCTAAAAACGCTGGCGGCGAACGCTCTGTTTTGCGAGATTAAAGCAAGCTTGCATGTTTTTCATTTCTTCATAAAGCATTTTTGCAAAACAAATAAGCCATTCATTTACCATCCTAAACAAGCTGAAACTTGGATGGTTCTTGTAAAGTAAAATAAAAGCAAGAGTCTCAATAACAAGGTTTTTGGATACGGAGAGAAGGCAATGAAGATGCGCAGGCTGTTTTTAACCCTTTTATTGTTAGTTTTGCTGTTTGCAGCCGCTTGCCAAACCTCAGGCAAAGCCGAGCTGCCCATTACAAGCACCCCGGAACCCAGCCAGGCTCCGAGCTCCGCTGCAGACCCAGCCAAACCTACGCAAGGCCTTTTAGCCTCCATGGCTACCAACGCTGCAGCCACCGCTCAGGTATTACAGGCCACCCAGCAGGTGCAGCCAGCTGCCCCTACCCTTCCGCAAGAAATAGATACCCATGACCATTGGTGGAATACAGCCACCTTTTATGAAATTTTTGTGCGCAGCTTTAAAGACAGCAACGGGGATGGCATAGGCGACTTCAAAGGCATTACTTCCCAGTTGGATTACCTGAACGACGGCGACCCCAATACCCACACGGATCTCGGCATCGGCGGTATCTGGCTGATGCCCATTATGCCTTCACCCTCCTATCACGGCTATGATGTGATTGACTATATGAACGTGAACCCGCAATACGGCACCCTTGAAGATTTTAAGGAACTGATAAGGGAGTGCCACAAACGCGGAATTCGCGTCATTATTGACTTTGTGATCAACCATAGTTCCAGTGAAAACCCGTGGTTTAAAGAAGCCCTGGCCGGCAATCCCGGTTTTAAAAACTGGTATGTCTGGTCAGATACACGCCCGCAGGAAAGCGGCCCCTGGGGGCAGAACGCCTGGCACCAGGCCAGTAACGGCAAATACTATTATGGCGTTTTTACCGCAGAAATGCCTGACCTGAATTACCGCAACCCGATGGTGAACCAGATGATCGACAGGGTTACGGCCTATTGGCTGAAAGACCTGGGGATAGACGGGTTTAGGGTTGATGCCGCGCGCTATCTTTTTGAGGATGGCATTTCCAAACAGGATACAAAAGAAACCATTCAATGGTTCCGCACCTGGCGCGATTTTCTTAAACCCATCAACCCTGAGGCCTTTACGGTAGGAGAGGTGTGGGCAGATTCCTACACGCAGAAGCAGTACATGAACCCCACAGGGCTCGACAGTCTCTTTGCCTTTGACCTGGCGGAGGATATCAAAGGCAGCATTTACTCTCCGGATCCAAGCCGCATCATCCGCTCTTATCAGCAGACTATTGCTGCCATGCCGGATTATGGCTTTTCAAGTTTTCTTTCCAATCACGATCAGGAGCGCGTTTCTGACCTCTACAAAGGGGATGACGGGATGTCTAAACAGGCTGCGTTTGTGTATCTGACCGGGCCAGGTATTCCCTTTGTTTACTACGGGGAAGAAATTGGCATGACCGGCGCAAAACCGGACCCTAACTTACGCACCCCCATGCAGTGGAACGCACAAAAGTTTGCCGGTTTCAGCGAAGCCGCACCTTGGCACGAAATAAACGCAGATGCTGATAAACGCAATGCAGAAGCTCAATCTGCCGACCCAGATTCACTGCTGAACTGGTATCGCGAGCTGATTGCCCTGCGCAACGCTCACCCTGTGCTGGCCACAGCTCCCTACCTGACCTTTACTTCAAATTGCAGAACACTCTATGCCACCTTGCGCACCGACGGGCAAGAAACCTTGCTTAGCTACCTGAATATCGGCTCTAAGCCGCAGAAAGATTGCATGATTTCGATTGAAAAGAGCCCGCTTACGGGCGCGTATAAGGGAACGGAGCTATGGGGCAAGGGAAATATTCAGGCCATCCGTTTTGGAGAGGATGGCTCCCTTAAAGACTTTCTGCTTGCCGCGGAACTAGCCGGAGGTGAAAGCCTTATTCTGAAACTGAGCAAATAGAGAGGTTACCATGAATCGAAACAAAAAAACAGCCTTCAGCGCCGTTGCTTTTCTTCTTTTTTTCAACCTTTTGGGCGCTTGTGCCGGCCCCGCCAAGCCAGCTACAAACCCGGATGCGCCGGGAGCCCAGCCCGGGCAATATACGCCGGTTTCTTCTTCAGCCAGCCAGTTAGCAGTTCAGCCCAAGGCAACGGAAGCGGCCGCCGGGCAAATGCCTCTTAGTGTAAACATTACCTGGCATATGCACCAGCCTTTTTATTACAAGGATGAAAATGGGGTTTACACCCGCCCCTGGGTGAGGGTGCATGCCACCAAAGATTACCTGGATATGGCAGAGCTTATTGCACGATACCCGGGTATGCATGCCACCATCAATATTACACCCTCGCTTATTGAACAGCTGGATGATTTCACCAAGAACGGAGCTAAGGATATCTACTGGGTGCTGGCTGAAAAACCTGCTTCTACGCTTACTGACAGCGAAAAAACTTTCATCATGCAGCACTTTTTCGATGTCAATTGGGAGCAGATCCTCGCCCGCTATCTGCGCTATAAAGAACTGCTGAACAAGCGCGGGGGCACAGACGCAGCCTCTATTGCCAGAGCTGTTTCTGCATTCAAAGAAGAAGACTGGCGCGACCTGCAAATTTGGTTCAACCTGGCCTGGATAGACCCGGGATACCTGGCGATGGACCCCTTTAAAGCGCTTGTTGCCAAGGGCAAAAACTTCAGTGAAGAGGATAAAAAACCTCTTTTTGAAGGCATTCTGGCACTGATGAAACGCATTATCCCTACCTATAAAGACCTGCAGGACAAGGGCATTATTGAGATAACCACCACGCCTTATGCGCACCCCATTTTGCCATTGATTGTGAATATGCAAAATGCGCTCATGGGCAACCCACAGGCCTTGCTGCCCATTACGGAACGTGTACAGGGAGCGGCAGATGCGGATGAACAGGTGGCGCTTGCCGCCAAGATTTACCGCGAACACTTTGGCAGAGAGCCCCGCGGCCTCTGGCCGGGAGAAGGCGCCGTTTCTGAGGATATCATCCCAAAGGTGACAGCCAACGGATTTACCTATATTCAAAGCGGAGAGCCGGTGCTTGTGCGCAGCCTGGGACTGTCTGGGGAGCGTTTTGAGCGGGATGAGAATGAGCTGGTAATAGATGCCAACACAGCCTATAGACCTTACGTTTTTTCTGCAAACGGAGCAAGTACGGTACTCTTTTTCAGGGACTGGAATATTTCGGACAAAATCGGCTTCAGCTACGCCTCGATGCCGGGCCGCGATGCCGCACGCGATTTTATCAGCAGACTTGAAGCTGTTCAGTCCAAAATAACGGGGGCAGATAAAATTATCAGCATTATTGTAGACGGAGAAAACTGCTGGGAAAACTACGATATGGACGGCAAAGAGTTTCTCACCGAAATTTATCAGAGGCTCTCTGCACATCCCAAGTTAACCCCGGTGACGCCTTCCGGCTATCTTAAGTCAGCTTTGGGAATGGAAAAACTGAAAACGCTCTTCCCGGGGGCCTGGTTCAGCCCCAATTACGACACCTGGATTGGCGAGAAAGAAGAAGCCCAAGCCTGGGAACTGCTGGCCCAGACCCGCAACTTTTTAGCAGCGTATCAAAAAACACATCAGAGCGCCCTCAGCCAGCCCGATTATCGCAAAGCCTATTTAACAGTGCTTCAGGCCGAAGGCTCAGACTGGTTCTGGTGGTATGGCGCAGACCAGGATTCGGGGCAGGATGCCTACTTTGACCTGGCTTACCGCGAATTGCTTAAGAAGGTTTATACCTCTCTGGGAGAAGAGCCCCCTGCTAATTTAGATATCCCCCTTGTGCCGGCACAAAGCCTGAAGCCGGAGCAAAGCCAAACCGGAGCCCTTGCACCAAGGATTGACGGGAAAGCAGATAAGGATGAATGGAAGCAGGCCGCTCAGTTTAAATGGGGAGAAGACTCCCCCATCAAAGCAATGTATTACGGCACCGATGAAGAGAACCTTTATCTGCGCTTTGACCTTAAAAAGGCCTTATCCCCCCTTGAGATGCTTGAAATCTATTTTGGTCTTCCTGACACAGAGCCGCAACTTATCAAAAGCGTTGATGGACAAGAAAAACTTGCCGGCAGTGCAAACCTGGCGCTCATTCTGAATGAAAAAGTAACCTCTTACCGCGGAGTCTTTGCGCACACTGTCAAAGAAGGCAAATGGGATGAGGAAAGCAGTTATGAAGGAACGTGGGAGATGACGGAAGCGGGAATTGTAGAAGCCTCTGTTCCGCTGAAAGCATTGAAATCACCCCAGGCAGGCGCCAGTTTGCCGATGCAGATGATTTTAAAACAAGAGGGCCGAACCCTGCTGCCTAAAGACGCTGTGTTTGACCTGCAATTTATGCATTTTGGCCCGCTCACGAATTTTTTGGATATTGAAGACCCCAGCGGGGATGATAAAGGCCCGGGCAGTTACACCTACCCAAAAGACGCCATTTTCATCCCCGGCGTTTTTGACCTGACGCGCTTCAGCGTGGGCAGCGACGGCACAAACCTGGTCTTTACTTTTGGCATTAAAGGGCCGATCACCAACGGATGGAACAGCCCCGCGGGCTATTCTGTACAAACTTTTGATGTCTATATTGATAAGGACCCCGGCAAAGCCACAGGCGAAAGGCTGCTCTTGCCTGGCCGCAACGCAGCCCTACCCCAGGAAAACGGCTGGGAATTCGCGCTTTGGGCAGAAGGATGGCAACCTAAATGGGTGCAGCCCGGTGAAAAAGCGGGCAAACCTACCGTGAATGAGTCTGTTTCCGCACAGATTAAGCAGGTGGTGGATAGCGGCAAAAATACGGTGGTGGTGATGGTGCCCCTGACGGCCTTTGGCGAAGGAGACCCTAAAACCTGGGCTTACGCCGCAACGCTGGCCGGGCAGGAAGGCTATCCGGCTGAAGGCGTCTGGCGCATACGCGATGTAAAAGCCAATGCCGACCAATATAAATTTGGTGGTGCCAAAGAAGATGCAAACCACACCCGCATTATTGACTTTGCCCGACCGGCAGGCATGCCTCCGGAGCAATACCCCAGCCTGAATAGCTATAAATCCAGCAAGGAGACAATTGGCGCCATTCCGGCGGATGATTTTGCAATTGTTCCTATGCTTGAAGGAACGGTAAAATAAAAGCATGAGAGAATCTGAATTTAGTTTATCCAACAACCCCCGCCCCACTGTTGAAGTAAGCCTGAATGACGGACGATTCATCATTGGCAAGCGCGGTGCCCCACTGAAAAGTTTTTTGGACCTGGTTCAGGATGCACACCAGCCCCTTATTGTTGGCGGTATTGTAGACGGAAACCTGCGGGAGCTGACTTTTCCCATCCATCGCGATGCGCAGGTAAGCCCGCTGAGCCTGGCAACAGAAGACGGCGCCCGCATTTACCGCCGTTCGCTTACATTTTTGCTGGAAGTTGCTTTTAAACACTGTTTTCCCGGCGCTCATTTAACCATTGACCACTCTGTTTCTTCGGGAGGTTATTATTGCCAGGTGGAGGAAATGCCCTCCTTTGGGCAGGAAGACCTTCTGAAGCTTAAGCAAAACATGCTCGGCCTGGTGGAGCAAGACCTGCCCTTTACCCGACAGACGGTACCGCTTGAGGAAGCGATTGCCTATTTCAAGTCTACCGGCGAAGATGACAAAGTGCGCCTGCTGAAATACAGGCCGCGGCCGGACCTTGTGCTTTACAGCGTAGGGGAAATCCGCGATTATCACCACGGCTATATGGTGCCTTCCAGCGGCTACCTGAAGTGGTTTGACCTTTCATTAATGGGCAATGCCTTTATTTTGCGCTTTCCCCAGCGCGGCAACCCTTCCAAGATTACCGCAATGACCGACTACCCGAAACTGGTAAAAACATTTCAGGAGTATGGCAATTGGCTTAACAAATTAGGCATTCCTTCCGTTGGGGCCCTGAATGACGCTATTGAAAACGGCCACAGCGATGAGGTAATTTTGGTTTCTGAGGCTTTTCATGAAATGCAGGTTTCCGAGATTGCGGAATCCATTCATAAACAGCGCGACAAAGTAGGCGTTATTCTGATTGCGGGGCCTTCCTCTTCCGGAAAAACAACCTTTTCCAAGCGCTTGAGCATTCAACTGCTTGCCCGGGGCATTAAACCTTTTCCGCTGGAAATGGATAACTTCTTCTTCGACCGCCAGAAAACTCCGCCTGGGGCCGACGGCAAGCCAGATTTTGAGGCCCTTACCGCGCTGAACCTTGAACGCATGAACCACGATGTGCAGGCCCTGCTGGCAGGGCGTGAAGTGCTGCTGCCGCATTACAACTTCATCACCGGCCTCAACGAACCCGGTGAAAGCGCTCACCTGGAAAAAGACACCATGATCATCATAGAGGGCATACATGGCTTAAACCCTGGTTTATTCCCCGATATGCCGCACGAAAATACTTTCAGAGTGTATGCGTCGTGCCTTACGCAGCTTAACCTGGACCGCCATAACCGAATTTCAACAACGGATACACGCATGCTGAGACGCATCGTGCGGGATGCACGCGACCGCGGCTACAGCGCAGAAGTGACCATTGGCCGCTTTGAGGCTGTGCGGCGCGGAGAAAAAGAACACATCTTCCCTTATCAGGAAAACGCGGATGCCATTTTCAACTCTGCCCTGGCCTACGAACTGGGCGCACTAAAGCCCTATGTGGAGCCCCTGCTGCGTCAGGTAAGTTTTGGTACCCCCGAGTATATTGAGGCCAAACGCTTGCTGAAGTTCCTGGAATGGTTTTTGCCCATGAGCTCAGAATACATCCCCAACAACTCCATTCTGCGCGAGTTCATCGGCGGTTCCGCCTTGCAACAGTTCAATCTCTGGTAGCCTAAGCACAAAAGCCATATTGGGAGCTGCATATCAAAGCGTTATCACCTAAAAAATCTATACCCCTTTCTGCAATGTTCCTGATGATAATGCCTGATCATTCTCTAAAATAATAGGTGGATGAGAATCGCTCCAATTCTGATAGCGATTTTGCAGAAGCTCTCGTAATTCATTTTTTGAATTCAGAACGGTCAGCTGAAAAGGTTCTTCTTTAGCCAGTTTTTCAAGAAACCAATAGCGGCCATCTTCTGCGAACAAAATGCCACTATGACCCACAAAGAGCGTTTTTTCATCAGAGTCATGCAGAACCACGCTGATGACACTTGCCTTGGGGTTACTGTAAGTTAAGCCACGCTCTTTTAACACGCTAATGAATACTTTTTCATAATCTTTACTTTCCACATCTGCCACTGAAATTTGATTAAAGAGAGCAATAAAATCTGCTTTCTTTTCCAGAAGCTTCTGATAAGCAGGATCTTTTTCAATGGCGTCGATATCAAACATCAGGTAGTTTCCAGGATTGGACAGGCCCTTTGAACTGATGCTTTCTAGCATCAAACTGAAGACGGTAAGCCTGCAGTTGGTATCTTCCTGATAGGGATACTCATTCAGAAAGGAAATGTCTATCTTTCCTTTATCATATGTGGATTCAGCAAGCGGTTTGAAGCCTTCAACCAGGCCGGCTTCTTTGGGTTGCACTTTATTGAACGCGTTAACTGCCCTGAAAAAAAGCTCTATATCCGAGAGTTTAGCATTTTCCATCAGCCTTTTCAGCTTGTTTTGTTCGTATGAACCCACCAAATTGGTAAAGGTGATCGGGTCAGGCTTGGATTTGTGCAGATTCCGCGCCTGGCAAGCCGCCATCCAGCTGCTGAGCAAGAGAACAACGATCATCAAGAAGCTTTTATTTTTCATTTTTCCTCTGAGAGAATGACGTTTTTTATGCGTATTTTGATCCAATAAATGAGCCAGTTGCAGAAAAGCAAAGCCTTTTAAGATAAGCACCACTTAATGATGGAAGCACGCATAACAGAGAAGAAAAAGTATTGATAAAAAAGCAAAAGACCGCATAAGCGGTCTTTTGGGAGTGATACAAGAAAAACTTATTCCTGCGTGCGAAGGCTGGGGCGGGAGGCTTTTACCTGCACCAGGCTTCTTTTGGCCATATTGGAGAGCCTGCGTACGCCTTCGCGGATGAGTTCCGGGTTACAGGCGCTGAAATTGAGGCGCATGGTATTTTTTGGCCCGCCGTTGGGGTAGAAAGGTGCGCCGGGCACGTAGGCAACTTTTTCTTCCACCGCAATGGGGAAGATTTCCAAGGTGTCGCAGCCTTCCGGCAGCCTAAGCCAAAGGAAGAGGCCTCCCTTGGGAGTCGTCCAGGTGGTACCGACAGGCATATATTCTTCAAAGGCTTCCAGCATGGCATCCCGGCGTTCTTTATAGACTTTGCGGATGGTTTCAATATGCGCATCCAGCCAGTCTCCGCGGGCGAGTTCGTAGGCAAGGTATTGATCAAAGGTAGAGCTTTGCAGGTCAGCGCCCTGTTTAGCCTGGGTCATCTTGCGGATGACCTCTTCCGGTGCGATTACCCATCCGATGCGTAAACCGGGTGCCAGAATTTTGGAGAAGGTGCTGGTGTAAATCACATTCCCGCTGAATTCACCCTGTTTGCAGCCGTTATATTCCGCGTCCAGTTGGGCAACACTGGGCATGGCTTTGCCCTCAAAGCGCAGAGCGCCGTATGGGTCATCCTCAATCAAAGGTACGCTGGTTTTATTGGCAATTTCAACCAATTTTTTACGGCGCTCCAATGAAAGTGAAACCCCCATCGGATTCTGGAAGTTGGGCAGAACGTATTGGAACTTGATGTTTCTGCCAATCGCGCTTTCCAACTGGTCAATCATCAGGCCATCATCATCCGTTTCGATGGTTTCATATTCTGCCCCATAGGAATTCCAGGCCTGCAAGGCACCCAGGTAGGTTGGGTTTTCAGTCAGAACACGGTCTCCGCGGTTAAGGAATATGCGGCCGATCAGATCCAGCGCCTGCTGAGAACCTGAGGTAAGCAATACATTTTCACGGGAGATTTTAATCCCCTGCTTTGCAGCAAACTCTATCACCCAATCGCGAAGGGGGTTATAGCCTTCGGTAGTGGAATACTGCAACGCTTTTCTTCCGTTCTCCTTGAGAACTTTCTCACAGGCAGCCTGGGTTCTCTCAATAGGGAAGAGTTCACCCGCAGGGAACCCTCCCCCGAAAGAAATTACATCCGGCTGGTTCGTAACTTTGAGCAATTCGCGGATGAAAGAACTTTTCATTCCGGCTGTCCTTGCAGCAAAGCGATGATCCCAAGATGTTTGCATTAATTCTCTCCTTTAATCTACTTCGTATTTTGTTTTTACTTCATAAAGCGGGGCAAGATAGTTGCCGGGCTGGGCAGTGCCACTTTATCGCCCTCGGTGAGTTCAGCGGGCGGGCGCTGTGGTTTTTCGGAGGCACTCTGGAAGATGTAAATACTGGCGCCTTCCACAGCATATTTTTCTTCTACAACAGCTTGCCCGGTCAGATAGCCTTCGGAATCAATAGCACAACTGGTAACGCGGCCAATCATGCGGCCTTTTGCCTCCAAGACGGGGTCGCCATGGTGAGCCATGCGTACGCCCTTATCATTGAAGCGGAAGCGGATAACAATCACTTCGCGGAGACGGTCGCGCTCGCGGAAGGCAGAACGGCCGATAAACCAGGATGTATTCAGTTTAACAAAGGCGACAAAACCGGCCTCGCTGATGGTGAGGTTGAAATCCCCGCCCATTTCATGGCCGTAAAGCGGCAAGCCGGCTTCGGTACGCAGGGAATCGCGGGCGCCAAGGCCGCAGGGTTTTACGCCGAGGTCTTTGCCGGCTTCAAGGATTGCATCCCAGAATTTGGGGGCATCATCCGGATGCACAAAGAGTTCAAAACACATCTTCTCGCCGGTATAGCCGGTGCGGGAAACCGTGCAGGGCACGCCGGCTACGAAGGTATCGCAGAGTTCTGTGCGCCCAAGGCGCAGAATGCGGCGCTGCGCTTCAGGATCTGAAAGGCGCAGCAAAATATCGCGGCTGAGAGGCCCTTGCAGGGCAATATCAACCTTCATGTCCTTGCCCTCTTTGGGGTCTCTGAGGTTACGCAGAATTACATTGCGGCCGGGGGCAAGCATCCACGGGCGATAGGGGTCTACACAGACTTTGCCTTCAATCACGGCTTTCAGCCAGGCCCAGTCTTTGGCCTCGTTGGCGGCATTTACCACCACCAGATACTTTTCGGTATCGCGGCGGTAGACAAGCAAGTCATCAATCACATCGGCGTTGGGTGCCATAAAGTGGGTGTAATAAGACTCGCCTACGCGCAAGGAGATGACATCATTGGAGCAGACCGAATCCAGGAAAAGTGAAGCATCAGGCCCTTCACACTGGAAGACACCCATATGGGTCACATCAAAGAGACCGGCTGCTTTGCGGGTGGCCAGGTGTTCTTCCATCACCGAGCTGTACCAAACCGGCATTTCCCAGCCCGCAAAGGGGATAATCTTTGCGCCGAGGTCTACATGCTTTTGGTAGAGGCAGGTGCGTTTGAGCTCTTCTTGAGGCTCCACCCAAGTCCATTCGGGTTTGGCGGGGGCAGTAAATTCTTTATCCATACCCACAAAGTAGGCTTTTTCGTTGGAAACAGGGTCACCAGAAGCCATTTCTTTCTCCGGTTCCGCCAGCACCACCGAAACAGGTCCGCGGATACGCTGGCATTTATCTTCATCGTAATAAATGAAACCGCTGGAAATGCCGTTCAGCCATGTGCCGGCCAGGGCTGCTTTGTCAGAAGGAACCGTGAGCTTAAAGCGCATGGGAGACAGACAGGTAAGGTTGCCTTCCACGCTGCCATCAGTGGTATTCATGCGCGTGGGTTGAGACTGGCCCGGCTTTAGCGCTTCGGTATCGCTGGTAAGCAGATAGTAAAGGAAGGAGCGCACTTTTTCGCCGCTGATTTCAAAAGCGGTAAACCTGCCGGGGAATTTATCATCTGAATAGAAGAAGTGCGGGTAGCTGCTGCGCTCGGCAAGTTTATCCAAAGCAGGTTGCTTATCAGCCAGATCGCGCACCGCATTAGAAACCTCATTAAAGGTCTTAAAGTCAACCTTGGCACGGGTTTTCTTGCCTACGCGCCCGCACATCAGGTAAGGCGTTGTGCCCTTGAACACTTTGGCTATTTGTTCAGCGATGCTTACCATATCCTCTTCGCCGTAACCGCGCTGGGTGAGCCAGGGGGTGCCAAAACGCACGCCCGTTGCGCGCAGGGCGGAAAGGTCGCCCGGGATAGTGTTGCGATTGGCAACAATACCAACCAGATCCAAGATACGGGCAGCCAAGTCGCCATTCAGAGGGATGCCATCCCTGCTTTTAAAGCCTTTGCAGTCAATCAGGCACATATGGGTATCGGTGCCCTTATATGGCACGCGCACCCCGTTCGTCTCAAAACCGTTTACCAGAGCTTTGGCATTCAGCAAAATCTGCTGCTGCAGAGCTTTGAACTTTTCTGTCTCCGCCAGCTTAAAGGTAAGCGCCATTGCAGCCATCGTATTAACGTGCGGGCCGCCCTGTTCGCCGGGGAAGACACCTTTATCAATCTTTTCTCCCAGTTCACGGTTGCGCATGATGAGCACCGCACCGCGCGGCCCGCAAAGGGTCTTATGGGTGGTAAAGCTGGTGACATCCGCAATGCCAATGGGAGAAGGCAGCAAACCGGCAGCAATAAGGCCGGCAATATGTGAAACATCGGCCAGCAGGTAGGCGCCTACTTCATCCGCAATCTCACGGAATTTAGCCCAATCAGGAACCCAGGGGTAAGACGTATAACCGGCCACAATCACCTTGGGTTTGCAAGCTTTGGCCTGTTCCAAAATGGTTTCGTAATTCAGTTTTTCAGTTTCAGGATCCACCGTGTAATGGAAAGCGTGATAGAAAAGGCCGGAACGGTTGACAGGTGAGCCATGGGTGAGGTGGCCGCCATGCAGCAAATCCATGCCTAAAATGGCATCGCCGGGCTGAATGAGCGCGGTGTAAACCGCGGTATTGGCCGGCGCACCGGAAAGGGGCTGCACATTCACCCATAGGTCATTGGGCGTTTGCCCGTTAGCCGCAAACAGTTCGGCGGCGCGGCGGCGAGCCAAGGCCTCCACCACATCGGCGTATTCCACACCCTTGTAATAGCGCGGGTCACTGTGACGGCGGTAAATAGCCAATTGGGCAGCATAATCTAAAATCTCCGCTTCACTCTGGTAACGCGTTTCAGGGCGGGGATAGCCTTCGGCATAGATATTGGTAAAAGAGGTTGCCAGAAGTTCACGCACAGCCTTAGGGGCAATGCTCTCACTGGGGATCATAATCAGGCGGCGGGCCTGCCGTTCGGATTCAAAACCTGCCAGCCTGGCAACATCGGGGTCAATAAAAGAAACATCCTGGTCAAATAAAAAATCTTTCATATTTCTTCCTTCATGGGGTTAGGGTGAGTTTGCAGCCAATTTTGCGGCTGTGAAATTGAGATGGAGAAGGGCATGGCGTTTGAATCTTGAAAAGCCTGCATGATTCAAAGTTAGGCATGCTGACCGCTTTCATGCCCTGAATTCTACCTTAAAGAAGGTGTAAAGAAGTTGAATGTAACGCCATTTGACTATTAAACAAAAGAAGGAAGCCAGGGCTTCCCTCTTTTGCCTGTTTGAAAAAGATTATGCCAGCATGGCTCCCATTTCCTTAAGTTGCTTTACGGCTTCTTCGGGAACAAGGCTGGGAGCAACCCCCATCTGCCTGCAAATAAGCAGTTTGGAACAGGTTTCTTCTACAATTTCAGTGGTATCGGCTGCTTTTCTTGGTGAAGTTCCTGCGACAACAAGACCATGATTTTGCAATATACAAGCAAATGATTTATCGCCAATGGCCTTGGCAAGAGAAAGGCTTAGTTCTTTTGTGCCGGGCATTACAAAGGGCGCTACGGGAAGGTCGCCTATAAAGGCTGCTTCTGTGGAAATGGGCAAAAACGGCGTTCCAGTAATGCCCAAGAGGGTCGCATTGGGGCTGTGGGAGTGAATGACAGCAGCAATATCAGGCCGGTTTCGGTAGATGGCACAATGCACATGGCGCTCACTGGAAGCACTAAAGTCACTTTCGCCCACCACATTGCCTTCTAAATCTATACGCACCATTTTGTCGGCGCTTAAGTCTCCCTTAAAAACACCAGCTGGTGTAATCCAGAATTCGTTGCTGTTGTCATCCGTTCTGGCGCTGATATTACCTCCTGTAGAGGTCACCAATCCCTTTTGATAAAGTTCATTAAGGACATCCAAAATTTCATCGCGTACGTCGCCGACTCTGTTCGGTTTTTGAGCAGCCTGGAGAGTTTGCTCTGCAGCATGAGCAGAAACTGGGGTATGAGGAAGCGAAAGCTTATTCTGAACAGAGGCGGGGCCTTTTTTCTCCAAAAGCTCGGCTGCTTCCCCGCTTACGCCCAAAGTTTTGGAAGCCAAAAGATAGGCATCTTTTAAGTTCACTTTAGAAAGGGCAAGAGCTTTTGCCGTATCGCCGCTGAATGAGAGCTTGCCCGTCATGGCGGCTTTGGTTGGGTTGATTCTGCCCAGAATGATATCCACGAGCACATGAGCAGACATTTTTAGTTTAACATCAGGTGTGGATTCCGGTTCACCCAGCGCAGATTTGACAACTCCATTATTAAAGTGCATGAAGAAGGGCTTTTCCATCTTCTTAATAGTGAAGGTATACAGGATGTTTTTTTCTTCGCTGAACTGCTTAAGAGCTTCATCATTTTGCATTTCACCCAAGAAAACTGCCATCAGTTCTTCGAAACCATTAGCCTGGGATTCTTGTTTGGCTGCAGGGGAAAGCGTTTGAGAGCCTTGGGCTGCAGCCCCTTGAATAGCAGAATTTTGGGCGGCATCCAGCAAACTGCTTGCTTCTCCAGAGACGCCCATTTTCGCGCAGGCAGCATCGTAAACATCCTTAAGATTAAGTTTTGAAAGGGTAAGTGCTTTGGCTGTATCACCGCTGAAAGATAGTTTTCCGGTCATAGCGGCTTTAGTGGGGTTGATTCTGGCACGAATAATATCAACCAGAACAGATGCAGACATCTTCAGCTTTACATCCGCAGGGTTCTCTGGCTCTCCAAAATCACATGTTAGGATTCCATTGTTGAAAGCCATATAAAAAGGCTGTTCAAGTTCTTTGATTGTAAAAGTATAGATTATTTGTTTACCTGTAGAGAACTCAATAATAGCGGGGGCAGATTCCATCCCCTTCAGGAAGTTCTTTAGTACCGGCACCATACCCTGTTCAAGCGGTTGGGGTGGGGCTTTAGGTTCGGCGTCTTTGTGCAAAACGGATTGGGGAGTACTTTCGGGTTTAGCCAGACCAAAAAGCTTTTTAATAGCAGAAAAAACAGTTTTAGGCTCTTCCTTGTATGGTTCGCCAAGCTTTTGTGAAATACTCGCCGTCATCAATGGGGCATCTGCTGGCCTTACGGGCTCTTTGGTTAATTGAGATTTGACATCAAGGTCACGCATGCCTGGGCCAGGTTCTGCTTTTCGTTCCTCAAGTTTAGACAGATCCACATTACGCTTCTCTATCCAGGAAAATTCAGACATTACCTCGGGATTTAAAATGTGCTTAGGGGACAAACCTCTCATCAGCAAATTGAGATCATCTATTAAAATCATGCCCTGATGCTCACTAAGCTGATTGGTGTTACCACCGATATGGGGAGTAGCAATCACATTTTCAAGCAGGATTAGCGGATCATTGGCGGCAGGAGGCTCCTCAGCAAAAACATCCAAAGCTGCCCCTTTAATTTTTCCATTCTTCAACGCCTGGAGCATTGCAGGCTGATTAACCAATGCTGCACGCGCGGTATTGATGAAGTAAACCCCGTGTTTCATTTGCGCAAAGGCTTCTGTAGAGAACATATTTTCAGTCTCTGGATTAACCGCAGTATGCAGGCTGATGATATCGCTTTGCGTTATTAATTGCTCCAAGCTGCTTTTACTGGCTCCCAGCAAACTTATTTGGTCACTATCCAAAAATGGGTCGTATACCATCACTTTTGCACCAAATGGCAAAAGGCGTTCGACCACTTTACGGCCCACTGCACCGCAACCCACCAAGCCAACCACTTTATTCCAAAGTTCATCGCCTCGCAAACCTGTAAAGGCTTGAGTCATGCGCCCCATATCTCCGGCTTCGCCGCCAGGTTCATGCAAAAAAGCTGCAGCTTCGGGCATTCTTCTGAGCAAAGCCAGCATGTAGGCAAGGGTAAGATCTGCCACCGCATCCGCATTTCTACCTGGGGTATTAATAACAGGAATGCCTGCCGCAGAACAGGCCGCAATATCAATATTGACGGGGTTGCCCCGGCAGACAAATACCACACGTAAATCTGGCAGCTGAGAAAGCGTTGCAGCATCCAGCACATCCATTTCCGTGATAAAGATTTGTGCGCCTTTTAATGCCTGGATAAGCTCAGTCCCCGATAGAATTTGCCCCGTTTCAAGATAATTCTGATATGTTAAATGCCGTATTGATCTTAAGACCTCAATGGATTTATCTCCCAGATCAGCACTGGCAAAAATATTGGGTTTAATAGTGAGCGTGCAGTCATTGCTTTTTGATTCAGGCGCAGCGTTCATAGCGGTCATCATATGACCGATAGCCAATGAATCTGACTCCGTTCGGTTTTCACGGATTGACTTCAGGTTTCATAATTATCCATATAAATACGATGGTCTTGCCTGTCAGGTTCAAAAACTTTATGTGAAAGCGCTAATTTTTGAACGGCTTCCGGCAGGTTTTTGAAAACACCAGCTGCTACCCCTGCACAGAGGCTCGCGCCGAAAGCAGTTGCATTAGGGTTTTGGGGAACAGCAACGGGTAAATCAAGCAAATCTGCAACCATTTGAGACAAACTGCAGAACGGCTCATTCCCCCGCCAATGAAAGCCTTATCAGGCCGGTTTGAAGCCACTTCTTTTATTTGGTCGAGATTAGCTAAAACACCATAGGCCATGCCCTCTAAGATCGATCTGGAAACCTGCATTCTTCCTTCAAGGCCAGAACCAAGGCTCATCGAGGAAAGGGTGAGAGAATCCAAAGGAATGCTGACCGCTGATCCATTAAAAAGTTGGGCACCAGCAGTGGAAAGCACCGAGGTTTCCCCCGGTTTTAGTTTAGCAGCATCCTGGTTTAGGGCAAACAGAGGATTATGTGAATCAGCATAGAGCATTTTAGCAAAAAGCTCCAACGCGCTACCCATGGATCCCGCATTGCTTTCACAGATATACTGACCGGGTATCAGGGTGAGGCTGGCCCAAGTACGGCGCTGCGGGTCTATAAAAACCTGGTTAGAAGTGAGAACCACCGGGGTTGTGCTGCCTGCAACAATACCCAATTTATCGGATTCATAAATCCCCATCCCAAGCAAACCTGCCTGGGTGTCAGCCCCGCCGGCAGCTACCAATAAGCCTTCCTTCAGCCCAAGATGCTTTGCTGCATCAGAGATAAGCGTACCGATGGCTTGGCCGGCATTAATAATAGGAGGAAAAAGGTGTTTTGGCAGACTCAAATAACGAAGAACTTCCTCCGACCACTCTCTCTTCTTTAGATCCAAGAGCAATGTTTCAGCAGCTAAACTTGCTTCAGCAGTCTTTTGCCCCGTCAGCTTAAAGCCTACCCAATCTGCAAGGGTAAAGAAGGTTTTAGCCTCAGCAAATAAAGAGGGCTCTTTTTCAGCCAGCCATTTTAAGCGAGCCCCAGCCATAATCGCACTAGGCCAGTGCCCTGTGATAGAGTAGATTTCCTCACCGTGTTCTTCAGAAATATTGGCAGCTTCGGCCAAAGCACGTGCATCCAGGTTGGGGGTAGCTAAGAGAATCTCCTCAGCCCCGTTCAAAACTATCGTGGTATGGCGCATACTGGTAATAGCAAGCCCCATAATTTCAGAAGCAGAAATGCCGCTTTCAGAAATTAAGGCTTTGGATATATCTCCTAATGCTTTCCATATAGCCACAAGGTCTAAGTTGAGAGCAAAAACCCCGTATTTTGCATCTTTCAAATTAGACCATGGTTTTTCGGAGCTAAAGCTTTGGCCCGTTGCGGCATCGACCAAAAGACCCTTAGCTGCGCTGCCGCCTAAGTCCAAACTCATTAAATATTGTGCCATCATTACTCCTTATTTAAACAATCTTCATCTAACAAAAATTGAGCAGTTGCAGTATCGGTTACCAGTACATTGATCAGGCTGCCCCTTAAAGCCGCTTGGATGGCTTTGTGCTTTTCCTCTCCACCCGCTACCAAAATAGAAACAGGTGCTTTTGCAACTTGCTGAAGCGACAGCCCAATGACGCGCCTGTTAAATTCTGTATCCAGTTCCTTCCCGTCATGCCCAAAAAAATGGCCCAACAAATCCCCGCAGGCCTTTAAATTTCGTAATTCCTGCAGTTCGGAACCTGTCATCACGCCTAATTGATAGAGTAAAGAAGATGGCCCCACTTCTCCAGTGCTTAGGATAATAATGTCACTTGCGGCAGCTATTTGCAGGCTGCGCTGCACACTTGGGTCTTGTATAAAAATATCGCGCGTAGCTGCATTACTGACAAAGATAGGAGCAGGGATATAGACTGCTTGCCCATTAACCTTTTGAGCCAGACGGGAAAGGATATCAAAATTATGATTACGTCCACCCAAGCTGAAATCAAGCCCCCCAATAAGTGAGGTAAAGCGACAGCTGCCCTTATCATCCGATTCAAAGAAATCAGGAAGATGAACCAATGACCTGCCAAAGCCCACACCAACAGTCATGTTAGGTTTTAGGTATTGCCTAAAGGCCAAAGCACCCATTCTAGCCAGTGATGTGAAGGAATCTTCTGCCTGATCGTTGGGTGAGATAAAAACCTCTTTTAGATTATATTTTGTGACCAGCTTCTGAGAAAGCTCAAAGGGGGTTATATCATCTGCATTAAGTTTTATTTCCACCAATTTGGAATCACGCGCCTCTTTGAGAAGGCGATTTACGGTAACACGGGAAAGGCCAAGCCTTTCCCCAATTTCCGCTTGGGTAAGCTGTTCAAAATAATAGAGCCAAGCGATACGCAGCAAGTGTTCTTTTCTTGAATTGCCCGCATTCAAAAAACCATCTTTACTATTGTTCTTCATATGTACATATGTTATCCAAAAACTCAATTCTGGTCAATAGCGTGAATGGTTTCAGGAAGCGCTCAAAAAAGCGGCCGTATGCAGAAAAGACAAGAGAAAGAAATATGCATATGGTTTTCGGAATTTAGTAAATTAAGCCTGCCAGCATACGGGCAAGATAGGCGGTTGCCCCCCAAACCACCTCTCCCTTATAAGGGTAATAATGGAGCACCGGAACCTCTACACCGTCATGCAGAATGGGCTGATTATGCCAGTTTTCAGGCTGCCCAAGCCAGGAAAGCGGGATGGTAAAGGTACGGCTTACTTCATCCTGGCTAAGGCAAAAAGATGAGTTTGGTTCAAGCCAGGCTACTACAGGGGTGACCTGAAAAAACGGGAACATTTTCATGACCGGCAAACGGCCTATAATGTGAACGTTTTGCGGTAAAAGGCCAATTTCTTCTTCTGCCTCACGCAATGCAGTGGCTTCGGGGCTGGAATCGGCGGCTTCAAAAGCTCCGCCGGGGAAGGAAACTTCATCCTTATGCGTGCCAACTTTTTCGGTGCGATGTTCAAAAAGAAGATGCCATTCGCCCTCTTTAAAAATAAGCGGCACCAAAACGGCTGCCTGTACCACCTGGTCTGTATCCAGCATGATGCGTGAATCAAGCTTGTGCTGCTTTTCACGGGCGTACTCTGCCAGGCGCTCGGCCAAATCTGACGGAATGTGAGTAACCGGGTTCACGCCTGGGTCTCCTTTGCCTCCCCAAGAATTTCAGGGTCGATCTCGTTGACGGAACGGGCAAAAAGCAGGTAGCCGGTATGGGCAAGCATACGGTCAGTCGGGCGCAGACGATCCCAATCTGTTTTAAAGTAGCGCATGAGGATTTCACAAACCTGAACAAAGGCAAAGCCATGGGCTTTTAGGGCCTCAAGTGTTTTACTTACCTGATTTACTGTGGGCAAAATCATTCCCAGATAGCCGCCCCCTTTGAGGGAAGCTTTTACCTGAGGCATGTAGTCATAAGGGTTGGGCAAATCCAGAAAAAGCGCATCCGCTTCACGCTCCGCAAAACCATCGGCGGCATTACCCGCATTAAATTCCACGCGTTCAGCCAGGCCCAGTTTTTCAAGATTGGAGCGGGCAAGCTGCTGAACCTCTTCTTTACGTTCATAGGTATAAACCTTGCCGCTTTCGCCCACCATATAAGCAAGCGCTGTGGTGAACCCGCCGGAACCTGTGCCGCATTCAATAACCCGGCAGCCCGGACCAATACCCATCGAGATGAGTACAAATCCAATTTCTTTTGGGTACATGATTTGGGTAGTACGCTTGGTTTCCTGGATGAGGTCTGCCAGCCCAGGCTGAAAGAGGTAAAAAGGAGCCCCTTTGTGGGAGTGCAATCTGGCACCCCAGGGCTGACCAATGATATCCGCGTGTTTGATGACGCCGCGATGGGTTTGCAGGGTTTCGCCCTCGTGAAGCACAAAAATATGGCTTTTGTGGCCCGCACCCTGAAGCTGAATCAGGTCGCCTTCCTTTGCCAGGCTGCTTCCTGAAAAAACGGTCATTAGCGTTTGCCCTGCGGCTGCGCGCCTTTCGCCAGCCAATTACCCAGCAAAAGGGTTCCCAAGCTGCCCGCTGAGGCACCAAAGAGGTGCAGCCCGCCAACATTGAGGAGGGTGATATTAAAGCTGCCTGCCAGCCAATGCCCCAGGAAAAAGCCAATAATGGAAAGGAAAAGGAAGAGCAGCAGACTCCAGAAGCCGCCATCTTTCCAGAGGTGGAAGAGCGCCCCAATCAACGTAGCAATGATGAGGCCAAAAATGAATGAAGCTGAATTCATGAACAATCCTTAAGCGGCTACCTGGGCTCGATAATCGCTGCACTCCCCAGGCAGCAATCACCATCGTAAACAGCCAAGTATTGGCCCGCTGTGATATCCCTAAGTGGTTTTTCAAGCGAGGCAATGATATCACCACTTGCTAAAATCTGTAAACTGGCAGAAGCCGGCAATGCCGCCGCGCGGATTTTTACCTGATAAATTTTGCCCAGGTCAGGCGCCTTGCCCGATATCCAATTAGGCCTGCCAGCCAGAATTTTACTATGGGCAAGCTCATCTGCGCGCCCCACCCTCAGGGCATTCGCAGCCAGATCCTTGGCCATCACATAAAGAGGCGCTTCGGCTGCCACGCAAATGCCCTTGCGCTGGCCGATTGTATAAAGCGGCAAACCTCTGTGCTCGCCAAGCAGATTACCGCTGCCATCCAGGATGGGGCCTGGCTGCAGCAGATGGGGCGCATAACGACGCAAAAAACCTTCCTGATCCAGCCCTTTGAGAAAACAAAGGTCCTCGCTGTCTTTACGGCTGGCAACTTCCAAACCAGCTTCCGCGGCAATGGCCCGCACTTGTGGTTTTGCAAAGCCCCCCAACGGCAAGAGCATGTGGCGGAAAGTCTGCCGGGTAAGCATAGCCAAAAAATAAGACTGATCCTTTGCCAGGTTAATGGCCTTATGCAACTCAACCCCTTGCTGCCCTGCAAGCAGGCGGGCATAATGGCCTGAAGCCAAATAATCCGCGCCTGAAGCATGCACCTGCTCCCAAAGGGCGCCCCATTTAATGGTCTGGTTGCAGTGGATGCAAGGGTTAGGCGTTTGACCCCTTCCAAGCACCTGAATATAGGTTTCAACCACCTCGCTGCGGAACTTTTCGCGCCAGTCCATCACCTCAAAGGGAATCTGAAGCTGCTCAGCCACCCGGGCAGCCTTTATTACATCTTCAGAGCCAGGCTCAGTTTCCGGCTCCCATAGGCGTAAATGGATACCGCGCACCTGATAACCCTGCTGTTTTAGCAGCAAGGCGGAAACAGCGCTATCCACACCACCGCTAAGGCCAACGTATATCAGTTTATTGTGCATGATTTTATTTTACCCTGCTTGAAAATTAATTAAGCAGACCAAAAGTTTGTTTTGGGGGACGGAAGCAGAGCCAGAGGATATGAAACCTTAAACATTTTTTAACCCTCCGCCAATTTTGAGGCATTAGAATAGGAAATATGGAAATCCGCATTCTGCGATACCACTATACCAATTCTTATCTCATTCCAACGAACAGCGGCTGGCTGATGTTCGACTGTGATTGTGCCGGCAGCCTGCCCGCTTTCTACAAAGCCCTTAAGAGCGAAGGCATTTCTGTAGGGGAAATAAATTATCTGCTGATTTCGCATTTTCACCCCGACCACGCCGGGCTTGCCCAAGACCTGAAAGAACTGGGGATAAGCCTGATTGTGATGGAAGAGCAGCGCAAATCTTTGCACGTTCAAGACCATTTCTACGAAAAAGCGCAGGACGCCCATTTTAAACCGATCAGCGAAAAGGGCAACACCTATTTGGCCTGCGGCAAAAGCCGTGCCTTTCTGAAGGCTTTAGGCCTTTCCGCAGAAATTCTGCATACACCCGGCCACAGTGAAGACAGCATCAGCCTTGTTCTTGACGGGCAGGCTGTTTTTCACGGAGACCTGCCTTCCTACCACCTTGCCGAAGGTTATGACAACCTTAAAATAAGGCAAAGCTGGTATGCGATTCTTGAAAAAGAGCCCCAAAAAGCCTATTCCGGCCACTGGCCGGTGCTGAACTTATTGGAAAGCCCGGCAGAAATTCAAAAAATCGCTTAAACTTTCAGGGTTGGAACAGGCGATGACTTATTGCGACACTCACTGCCATCTTGATTTTGAAGTTTATGACGCTGACCGTGATGCGGTTATTGAGCGTGCCAAAGCAGCAGGGCTGGAATTTATTATCATTCCGGGAATAGACCTGCCGAGTTCCCGCGCAGCGCTGCAGCTGAGTAAACTTCATCCCGGGTATTGTTATGCTATGGCAGGCTTTCACCCCAATCATTCTAACCTTTTTGAAGAGGGCGGTTTAGAACTTCTTGCCGAGCTTGCCCAGAATGATGCAGTAGTTGCTATCGGAGAAATCGGCCTGGATTATTACCGGGATTACTGCAGCCAAACCATTCAACAGAAGGCCTTTGAAGCGCAACTTGGCCTGGCTTTGGAATACCAAAAAGCCGTTTGCATCCACAACCGTGAGGCCAGTGCCGATTTAATGGCTATTCTCAGAACCTGGTGGGCAGGGATACCTCAGGAAAGCCCGCTAAAGGCTTGCCCCGGCGTGCTGCACGCTTACTCAGCCGGCCTTAGCGAGGCAGAGCGCTTTATGGAAATGGGATTCAAGTTAGGCTTGGGCGGCCCCATTACATTTAAGAACGCGGATGACAGGCGCGAGATTGTGAGACAATTACCGGCAGAAAGCCTGCTGCCGGAGACAGACGCACCCTTTCTTACCCCTGTGCCATTCCGCGGAAGGCGTAATGAACCCAGCTATATTCCCTTCATTGCGAAAGCTGCTGCAAGGCTGCAAAACATGAGCGCGGAAGCGTTTGGCGCATTGAGCAACCAATCTGCACGCGATTTGTTCAAGATCCGAAACTGGAATCAGGTTGAGGTTTCAATCAATTCCGCTTCCGCCAGGTCAGAAACTGGAATCTTGGGTTCCACGCCCGGCACCGGCAGGGCAAGGTCTTCAAACTGAGCGGGCAGATCCAGTTTTTTCTTCTTGACGGGGTTGGCCTTTCGCTTGCGTTTAATTTTATAGGAAGGGACAACCTTTAAGATTTCAAGCGAGGGGCGTTTATAGCCTGTATCAACCTGCCGCTTAGGCAGCGTTATTTTTTCCGGGGTCAGGTCTTTGTAGGGAATTTTGCTTAAGAGATGGCTGATGCAATCCAGCCTGGCCCAGCGTTTATCGTTGGCATCCACGACATACCAGGGGGAGGTGCTGGTATCCGTAAAGCGGAACATTTCATCCTTGGCACGGGAGTATTCCACCCACTTACTGCGGCTGGCCACATCCATAGGGGAGAGCTTCCAACGCTTGCGGATATCATGAATACGCTCCTGAAAGCGTCTTTCCTGCTCTTCATCGTCTACGGAAAACCAATACTTGATGAGGATAATGCCCGAGCGGATGAGCATATTTTCAAGTTCAGGCACTGAACGGAAGAACTCCTGCACCTGATCTTCGGTGCAGAAACCCATCACCCTCTCTACCCCGGCACGGTTATACCAACTGCGATCAAAAAGCACCATTTCACCCGCGGCGGGCAGATGTTCTACATAACGCTGAAAGTACCACTGCGTTTTTTCCTTTTCGGTTGGAACGGTGAGGGCCACAATGCGTGCGATACGAGGGTTCAGGCGGTCGGTGATGCGCTTGATAACCCCACCCTTGCCGGCAGCATCACGCCCCTCAAAAAGCACAACCACGCGCAGCCCATTTTCTTTGATCCAACCCTGCATTTTAACAAGCTCTATTTGCAGCTTGAATAGCTCCGCTTCGTAATCCTTTTTGGAGATGGGCTGACGATTTTTATAATAACGGCTGGTAATGTTTTGATTCTTTTTCCCTTCAGGGGATGATTTTTTCTTCTTTTCCGTGGCCATCAAACCCTCACTTCTCTTTAAGCAGATCGCGTTTATAGTCTACAAAACGGTAACCAATTCCTCTTTCAGTCAAAATATACTTGGGACGGGCAGGATCTTCTTCCAGTTTATTGCGCAAATAATTGATGTAGAGGCGCACATAATGGGGTTCGTTCTCATACTCATAGCCCCAGACTTTTTGAAGAATTTGGTCATGCGTAAGCACCCAACCCGCGTTTTTTACGAGATGGTAAAGCAGGCGATATTCTGTAGGACGCAGTTTCACTTCTTCCCCATTAATAAACACCTCATGCCTGCCAAAATCAATTTTCAGGCGGCCATCAAGATCCAACGCGCCTTCTTCGGCATCCTCAGCAAAACTACCTCTGCGCAGAACGGCCCGGATGCGGCTGGTAAGTTCTCTGGTGCTAAAGGGTTTGGTGACGTAATCATCCGCACCAAGTTCAAGACCTTTCACTTTATCTGCTTCCTCTCCCTTGGCCGTCAGCATAATTACCGGGGTATTGCCCACTTCGCGAATCATTTTGAGCACGGTAAAACCATCCGCATCAGGCATCATTACATCCAAAAGCACCAAATCCGGAATGACGGCCCTCAGTTTGTCCATAGCCTGGGCGCCGTTATTGGCCTCAAAGACCTCAAAGCCATCCTGCTCTAAATTGAGCCGGATTATTTTGACGAGGCCACGCTCGTCATCTACAACAAGAATGCGGTGTTTTCTGCCTGATTTTTCCATAGAACCTCTCAAGAAACAGTGATTACAATGGCACTGATATTATCGGTGCCGCCAGCTTCATTTGCAAGGGCAACCAAGCGGCGGGCCGTTTCTTCATTCTGGCGCCCTGGCCGCAGATACCTGGCCAATAGGTTATGCTCCACCAGACCCCACAGGCCATCCGAACATAAGAGAAAAGTGGCCGCATCGCAGAGTTGAAGGCTGCCCAGATCCACCTTGAAGCCATCCCCCTGCCCCAACGCGCGGAAAAGAATATTGCGCTGCGGGTGCGAACGCGCAGCGGCTGCATCAATCTGGCCCAAGTCTATAAGGCGACGCACCAGGGAGTGGTCTGTGGTGAGGCATTGGAGGCCCTCTGCGCGGGTTTGGGCATAAAGGCGCGAATCGCCCACATGGCCGTAGTAAACATCCGCATCCGCAACCATCAGAAGGGTGAGGGTGGTGCCGCTGCCCTGCGCTTTGGAAAGCACAGCTTCCTGCGCCAGAAGAAAAGCCTTTTCAATCGCTTGCAGGATGAGGGCTTCATCATTTTTCAGTTGCCCGCCATGAAGCGGTTCAATGAGTTCGTTCAGCAAATACCGGCTGGCTGTTTCCACAGCCGTTTTGCTGGCAAGTTCGCCGTTGACATGCCCACCCATGCCGTCCGCTACCATAAAAAGGCCAAGAGAGCCTACGCCTTTGCCTGTGAGCTGACGTTTTATGAAGGTATATATGCTGTCTTCGTTATGGTCGCGCGTTTTACCGTTGGAGCTTTCGGCAACGAAGCTGATAAAGGGAGGGTTATGCAGGCCAACTGGCAGCACCCTTGGTTTAGCCTCTTCGGAACTGCTGTTTTTATTGAACCACTGGCTGAACTTCATAGGCCGAATCTCATCAAGGGGTGGGGGTCGGCAGGTCAATGAGCGTCAGGTATTCCTGTGCTGCCCAGCCTGTACGGTTTTTATCATATGGGGCAGCCAATTGCCACCAGGTAAAGGCGTTTTTTTCTACAGGGCCTCCAATAACTTCAAAAACCTCTTCATCCATGGCAATAAACTGGGTAAGCGAGTCCGTGGTGGCATCATGACGAATACGCACTCCGGCGCCCCCGGTATTGCTCACTTTAACGTAAGCGCCCACAGCCATAACCCCCGGCGGAAGAATGGGGGCGCTGGTAGGGGTAGCTGGCATGATGCCGGTTGGGGTGATGATGAGCGGGGTTTCAGTGGGGGCCGGAATAACCGTAACCGGCAATGGAGTCAATGTGGCTGCCTGGGCAAGCGACTGCCTTCCACTCCATTGCAGAAGCAGCATTGCCAGGCCCAGTAAAATAACCGCTGTCAAAACCGCGCCACCATAAGCTAAGGGATGAATTTTTGAGCGTTTCGGCAAATTTGGCATAGTGTATATAGCTCAATTATATCAGCGCTGAGCGGCTGTAACGCTGAAGGTTGAAATGCTTGAGCCCAAACCCCAAGAAAAGTTTTTGATGCAGAGCAGCACTCGAGAAAAGCAAGCCCCTTCTCCATGGCAGGCAGGTGGTAAAATCGCACTATGTTTTATAAAAGAAAAAAGAAGGCTAAGCTTTGGCGGCCCATAATGGGAGCAGTTGGCGGGCTGTGCATGCTGGCAGCCTGCATGATAGCCCTTCTTAACTACAGCCATTTTGCGAGGAAAAAAGAGCTATATCCCGCCGGGCTGACTTTGGGTGGGGTGCCCATTGGCAACCTTAGCCGAGCGGAGGCAGAAAGCCGCCTGCACAGCGTTTATGGAAGCCCCATCGAGCTGCGTTATCAGGGCGCACGCATGCAGTTTCTACCCCAAGCTTTGGGCTTTGACCTGAACGCAGAAATCGTATTGGATTCACTGGAAGCTTCCCATCAGCCGGACGCAAAGTTTTTCAAGTGGTGGCAGACCCTCTGGGGAAAACAGGCTTCCAGCCAACCTATGCAGATAGACCTTTACCCCGGCCAAAACACAGACGCCATAAAAAAACTGGTGGATAACGAAATACGCCCGCGCTACGACCAAAAAGCGTATGCCCCCCTGCCCATTCTCAATACCACCTACTTTGAACCGGGCAGCGCGGGTTGGCAGTTAAGCCTTTCCGAGCAAACCGTTAGCGACATTACAGCCGCGCTGGCTTCACCCAAAGAGCGCATTGTTGACCTGGAGATTGAGACACTGCCCGTTCCCCGGCTTGACCCCAAAAATTTGGAAGTGGCACTGAAGGTCATCATCCAAAATGAAGGCTTTGACGGATTGGTAGAACTTTACACGCAGGATATGCAAAACGCCGAAATCCTGCATTTCGCACAAAATGCTTTCCAGCCTCTTGCCCCGGATATTGCCTATTCAGCCGCAAGCACCATCAAGATACCCATCATGGTTTCGGTGATGCGGCATCTGAACGGTGAGCTGCCGGGCCTGGCAGAAGGTTGGATTTTGCAGATGCTTACCAAGTCGCTCAACCCCCCGGCAGATGCCCTCATGAAAACCTATCTGGGTGAAGCCGACGGCCCTTTGGCAGTCACGCGGGACATGCAAGATTTAGGTTACCAAAACACTTTTCTGGCCGGTTACTTTGCGGATGGCAGCCCCTTGCTGCAACGTTTTAGCAGCCCTGCTAACCAGCGCACCGATATTAACATCAAGCCGGACATTTACAACCAAACGGTGCCTTCCGAAATTGGCGACCTTTTAGGGCGCATCTACCAGTGCTCTATCGGCGCTGCGCCTGAAAAAGGGCTTTATAACGGGCAGATTGGACAGGCTGCCTGCCAGCACATGGTGGAGGTGATGAGCCAAAACCGCATGGGCGCACTGATTGAAGCCGGGCTGCCGCCCTCACAGGCCATTGCCCATAAACATGGTTGGACTTCGGATGCGGACGGCCTTTTGCACACCGTCAGCGATGTAGGCATCATTTTAGATGGGCAGAATTCCTATGTGGAAGTGATTTTTGTGCATACACCGCGGCAACTGATTTTTGATGCGGGCAGTTACCTCGTTGCGCGCCTTTCCCAGTGCCTCTATAATGCAAAGCATATCGAAAACCAAACCGTCTGGTTAGGAAAGTAGGCTGAGAATGAGGTTGATTCTGACGCATGATCAGGCAGACTTGGACGGGCTTGCCTCACTTTTGGCTGCCAAGCTTTTAGACCCGCAGGCCTATGCCTTGCTGCCCAAGATGCTCAACCTGGACGTGCAGGCTTTTTTAAGACAGTTTGGCGATGAACTTGGCTTCAGCAAGCTGAATGAACTGCCCGCAGAACCCGCAGAAAGTGTTTTGCTGGTGGATACACAAGCCATGCTTTGCCTGCGCGCCATTACTCCAGCTACGCAGGTGCGGGTGATTGACCACCACCCGCGCAAAACCCAAACCAAACCTGATTGGCAGGTTGAAATTGGCAATAGCGGGGCTTGTACCACTCTGCTTGTTAAGCAAATCCGCCAACAAGGGCTCAGGCTCAACGTGACCCAGGCTACACTTTTACTGCTGGGCATTTATGAAGATACCGGCTCATTAACCTACGCAACCACCACCTCAGAAGACGCTTACGCCGCCGCCTGGCTGCTTGAGCAGGGGGCAGACCTGAACATCGCAGCCAAATACCTTGAAACTCCGCTTTCGAGCAGCCAGAAGATTCTTTTTGACCGCCTTCTTAAAACAACTGAAACGCTAAGTATTGAAGGCAAAACCTTGCTGCTTGCCCATGCAGACGCGCAGGATATTCAGGATGAAATTTCAACGGTGGCCCATCAACTGCGGGATTTTCTGGCAGGCGATGGCCTGATTTTGTTAATTTCTACCCGACAGGGTGTGCGCATTGTAGGACGTTCCAGCACGGATGAGGTCGATGCAGCCAAGTTAGCCCGTAAATATGGAGGCGGAGGCCACCTGAGGGCCGCTTCTGCCCTGGTGCATCAGGAAAGGCATGCCTCTCCCGATTCGGTAAACAGCCTGCTGCAAAGCCTTTACCAAGAGGTGAAAAGCTTTCTGCCGGAAATCGTCTGCAAGGGGCCAAGCGTTTCGGAGATTATGTCGCGCTCCTTCCTATATCTGGAGCCGCATACCCCTGTTTCTGAAATACAGGAGCTGATGCTGCGTTATGGCTTTGAAGGATACCCCGTGATGGAAGATGGCAGGGCCATCGGACTGGTGACGCGCCGCACGGTAGACCGTGCGCTCAGCCACCATCTGGAAGCGGATGCCCGGGCGCTGATGGATGCCGGTGAAGTGAGCATTCCGGCAGAGGGAAGCCTGAGCCAGCTGCGAGACCTGATGACCAGCAGCGGATGGGGGCAGATACCCGTAACCCAAGACGGAAAGATAAGCGGAATCGTCACGCGTACGGACCTGATGAAAGCCCTAAAAACCACTCCTGCGCCAGAGCAGCGGCTGAACATGAAAGCCCGCCTTGAAAGCCAACTTGCCCCTGCACACCTAGCCTTGCTGCGCCTGCTGGCAAAGGAAGCCGAGGCCGAGAACCTGCCAATTTACATTGTGGGCGGTTTCGTCAGGGACCTCATCCTTGGGCACCCCAGCTTGGATTTTGACGTGGTGCTTGAAGGCCCAGCCATTGATTTTGCCAAAACGCTGGCGGCCAAATATGGGGGCAAGGTAATCAGGCACGATGCGTTTGGCACCGCCAAATGGTCCATTGCGGGCATCCAAAAAGCCTTGGTGGCTCATCTGGAAAGCGTTTCAACCCTCCATGCTGAAGACCTGCCCGAGTCTATTGACTTGATCAGCTCTCGCAATGAATATTACAAACGCCCGGCAGCCCTGCCCACGGTGGAACCGGCAGGCATCAAGCTGGATTTGCGCCGCCGAGATTTTAGCATCAACACCATGGCAGTGCGGCTTGACGGCGTGCATTTTGGTGAATTTTTGGATTTTTGGGGCGGCCATCAAGACCTTAAAAACGGACTTATCCGCGTGCTGCATTCGCTTTCTTTCGTGGATGACGCTACCCGCATTCTGCGGGCGCTGCGCTTTGCAGTGCGCTTTGATTTCAGGCTGGAACCGCGCACTGAAGAACTCTTGCTGGAAGGCCGCAAACATCTCAGCGGCATAAGCCCGGCCAGACTGCGTAACGAAACGGACCTGATATTTTCTGAAGAAGCCGCCCCGCAGATATTGGAAGCGCTTGAAAAACTGGGCGTGCTTTCTGCCATCCACCCTGCACTGCGCCTGCAGCCTCAGACCGCGCTTGCTTTGCAGACTTTGAATAGGCCCGCACCGAGCTGGCAGAAGGCTTTGCCAACAGGCTTACATTTGAACAGACGTCAGGCTTTGGGTTATGTGCTTTGGCTCGGCTTTTTGGAGCCTGAGCATCTTCAAACGCTGAGCAGGAAGCTGAACCTGCCTGCCTGGCTTGAAGATGCCGTGCTTGACTTTCAGACCCTGCAAAAAGAGGCGCCCGCCCTGCTGCTGGCCAAGCCCAGCCAGGTTGTGCACAGCCTGGAAGCTTTGGAACCCTTCGCGCTGGAGGCGGCAGCCCTTGCAGACCAAAAAGGGGCCTTAAGTGCGTTAATGGAAGAATATATGACCAGGCTAAGGGTGGTAAAGCCTCACACCGATGGCAAAGCGCTGATTGGAATGGGCCTGGCGCCTTCCGCCAATTTTTCTGCCATTCTCAACAAATTGCGCGATGCCAGACTGGATGGGCAAATCAATTCCGATTCTGAAGAGAACGCTTATCTTAATACTTTGTTGAAGCAGGTATGATTAGTTCTGACAGCGCAGAGTTTACTACCCCTGCGGGCGAAAAAATATTTTTAAAGCCCCTTACCCAAGCTGAATTGCCCGGCCTGGAATGGGACGGCCAGTATATCCATTTTCGCAAACTCTACGCACAGCACTTTGCCAGCACCCTTTCGGGTACAACACGCATTTGGGGCGCAACTGACAGCACCGGCAAAGTGATCGGGCAGGTTTTTATATTGCTTTATGCCAAAGACAAGGAGCTGGCTGACGGCCAGCACAGGGCGTATCTTTTTTCTTTTCGGGTGCGTGAAGAATGGCGCAACCAGGGTATTGGCAGTTTTATAATGGACTTTGCAGAAGAATACCTGGGCAGCCGCGGTTTTTCGTGGTTAAGGCTGAATGTAGCCCAAAACAATTTGAAGGCCATTGCGCTTTACAAGAAAAGAGGCTACCAGATTATAGGTGAAGAAGCAGGCAATTGGCGCTATCAGGACCATAATAACGTATGGCAAAATGTTCACGAACCGGCCTGGCAAATGATTAAAGCACTTAAGGCAGGCTGAAATTTTTTAGGGTTTGGCTGTCTTTTCAGCCCAGGCAGAAAGCTCTTCTTTCAACTCTTTAAAGTCTTCATCCGAGAGGGTGTGGGGGATGGTGAGAACATTGGTATGGGTTTTGGTTGAAAGCTGCAGCCCCTGTTTGGTTTCGTCCACAAGGGCGATTTCCGAGGCGGGCAAAAAGAGTTCCGGAAGGCCAGGCGTGTTTTGCTTGAGGGCTGCCCCATCCCACTCAAGGGTGAATTCATCGAAGATGCGCCGGGTATTGCGAATAGCATTAACCATGTAATAAACCAGTAAAGCGAGAATAACAGGCAGCCACCACAATGTACCCAAAGGCAGGCGGCGTACAAAAGCAAAAACTGCAGCCCCTAACCCAAGCACTGCGAGTGTGCTCAGGTAAATTTTAAGAATGGTTTGGCGTTCTTTGGGGAATTTTGCAGGGTCCATTCGATAAATTTTCATCTGATTCCTTTCCAATATGCCAATTTAATTGGCAGGGGTCAGGCTTCCGCCGCCCGTCAGGCTATAGGTATTTCCGCCAAGCGATGGGCTTAGCAACGGGTCATAAAAAAGGGTAAACCCGTTGCCGATGATACCCAGCACCGTATTACCGGAAGCAAGCACACCGCTAATGCGGTTTACATAAGAATTGCCGGTGAGCACCCAGGTGCTGCCGGAATCCATAGAAAAAGAGGTCAGTTTTGCCGACTGCTCTTCATTGATGGCACCCGTATACGTGCTGTTGTTTTGCAGCGAAACTGAAATGGAGCTTAGACGGTCGGCCCTTATGCTGCCATTGAGCGCAGCATGGTCAAGAATAAGAACAGCCTTTCCTCCGTTTGCACCGGAAAAACCCCAATCTTGATTGGCAGAAGCTTGCAAAAGCAGATTGGAACTGTATTCCAACAACACTTCTTTAAGGGTAATTTGCGCCTCTGTGTTTGTGACGTAAAAGAGCGCACCCAGGCTATTTTGCAGCCCCAATGTGCCGCCTTCCATGCTGAAATTGCTCTTTCCAGGCAAGGTTTGCGCCTCACCGGAACGGTATAGCAGCACAGCGTATTCCGCAGAAGAAGCCTTGGCAGAAACGTTTCTGAGCGCCAGGGTACTTGCTCCATCCACAATGGCCAAAGGTGAAGCGGCAGACTGGCAATTATTCCCTTCCGCAAAAATGGTGCCCATCGAAAGGTAACAGGGCGATTGTGCCCCGGCAGTGGCAAAGGTGCCGCCTCGGGAAGTGATGGTGCCGCCGCCTCTGCCTACTTTTAGAGCCGCAGAAGAGTCTGCGCTGGTGCGAATTTGAATTTCAGTAAGTTCAGCAAACCCTCCTAAAGCCACCGCAACACCCGGGCTGACCGGCCTTAGGTTTTCGATGCTCACTTGCGCTAAGGATAGATTTGCGCCTTGCCCAAGAGCAAAAATTCCGTTTGCGCCAAGCCCATCCGTGATTATTTTTCCGCCTTCAATGCGAAGACGGCCTTCGCCTTTGACCAGACAAGCCGAATTCAACCCGTAGACACGAGAATTGGGCTGTGAGGAGCTGTTGCCCTCTTTCTGAATAAAGGGGTTTGCCAGCCCCAGAACAGCTCCGTTGCTTACCAGGATGGATGTTTCATCGGAAGCGACCGCAAGGAAACGTTGATTTTCAAGAATCGAGCTGCCCGTATTAAGAAAAAAGACGGGATGCAGCGATTGAAGCGCTTCATCCGCGTTGGCAGCCAATACATCACTGGTTTCAGTCTTTGGTATAGCCGGTGTAGAGGAAGATGTTAAATCCGGGGTTTGTAAATTTTGCAATGTGCCTGAGGGTAAATCCGTCTCGCTGATTTGGGTAGGCGATGGAGTAAGCGTAGGCAGTTCCGGCATTGTGGTTGCAGGGGGCTGAATGGTTTTTACGATGGTTGCAAAGCTGGTAGGGATAGCGGAACTGATGGTGTTCACCGTACAAGCCAGGTTAAGGCAGCAAAGCAACCCTAAGGTAATGGCAAGCAGTTTGTGGCGCCTCTGATTCATGGTGAAGACCCTTACACTTAAGTATACCTTTGCATTACACCCTTTCTTGTTTTTTTACTTTCAGAAAGTATGGAGATTTTCTGGTTGTCATGTCCATTTTTTGGGTGACGATGAATGTTCTCAGCGGATGCTTGGGAGCATTTGCTGCGTAAGTTTTATCATTTACCAGGCTTTTTTTGTTTTGAGGGCTTTAGCCTGGAGGGCTGCCAGACCCTTTACTGCGTTCAGAGTGATGCGTTATTTGATGCAGGTTCACTACCCACTATTCAGATTCAATTGCCCTGGGTTATTAACGAGCTTTTGCGGTATATTCGGGTACAATAGGGGAACACAACTACCTTTTGCGTAGCGTTTTTAAGTCTGTAAAAAAACGGGGTTCCCCCGATAAAACAAGGAGTAATGAATGAATAGAGAATTGGTCATGACAGACGCCAATGAGGCAACCGCTTATGTTGCTTACCGGCTTAGCGAAGTGATCGCGATTTACCCGATTACGCCCTCTTCCACGATGGGCGAATTTGCGGATCAGTGGATGGCAGAACGCGTGCCAAACATCTGGGGCACTATCCCTTCCGTTAATGAAATGCAATCCGAAGGCGGCGCTGCAGGTGCCATTCACGGCGCTTTGCAGGCCGGCGCTTTGTCTTCCACTTTTACTGCGTCGCAAGGCCTTTTGCTGATGATCCCCAACATGTACAAGATTGCCGGTGAACTGACCCCGACTGTCTTCCATGTTTCGGCCCGCTCTTTGGCCGCACAAGCGCTTTCCATCTTTGGCGACCATCAGGATGTGATGGCCACCCGCCAAACCGGTTGGGCACTGCTTTCCAGCAATTCCGTGCAGGAAGCCCAGGATATGGCAGCCATTGCCACCGCCTCAACCCTGCGCTCTCGCGTACCTTTTCTGCATTTCTTTGACGGCTTCCGCACTTCGCACGAAATCAACAAAATGGAACGCCTTTCAGATGAGGACCTGAGGCAGCTCATCAGTCAGGATATGATTTTTGAGCACCGCAAGCGTGCCCTCAGCCCAGACCATCCCGTTCTGCGCGGCTCAGCCCAGAACCCGGATGTGTACTTCCAGGGCCGTGAAACGGTTAATGTGGTCTACGATGAGGTTGAACGCATCGTCTCGGAAGAGATGGAGCGCTTTGCCGATCTGACCGGCCGCCAATACCACACCGTGGAATATTTTGGCGCCAAGGATGCCGAAAAAGTAATCGTGATTATGGGCTCAGGCGTTGAAACCGCTGCGGAAACTGCCGCCTTCCTGAATAAGAAAGGCGAAAAACTGGGCGTTATTGACGTGAGACTCTTCCGCCCCTTCCCGACCGAGAGCTTTGTGAAAGCCCTGCCCGCAACCGTGAAGAAGATTGCCGTTCTGGACCGCACCAAAGAATCCGGCGCCATCGGCGAGCCGCTCTTTTTGGATGTAGTGAACGCTCTTCGTGCAGGGGAAGACCTGGGCATAAGCAGCTTCAAGAAGATGCCGCTTGTGATCGGCGGCCGTTACGGCTTGTCTTCAAAGGATTTCAGCCCTGCCATGGTTAAGGCCGTTTATGACGAACTGGGTTCAGACAAACCCCGACGCCAATTTACCGTTGGCATTCATGATGACGTGAGCAAGCTGAGCATTCCCTTTGATTCCAGTTTTGAAATTCTGCCCGAAAAGATGGTTCAGGCAGTGTTCTTTGGCCTGGGTTCTGACGGTACCGTTGGTGCCAACAAGAACTCCATCAAGATTATCGGCATTGAGACCCCCAACTACGCTCAAGGTTATTTTGAGTATGACTCTAAAAAATCGGGCGGCATTACCATCTCTCACCTGCGCTTCGGGCCCCAGCCTATCAAGGCCCCCTATTTCATTGCGCAGGGCGAAGCGAACTTTATCGGCTGCCATCAGGTTTCTTTTGTGGACCGCTATGACATGCTTAAGTATGCCCGCCCAGGCTCCGTATTCCTGTTGAACAGCATTTACGGGCCTGACAAGGTTTGGGACACGCTGCCCCGCGAGATGCAGAAAGACCTCATTGAAAAGAAAGTGCGCTTCTATGTGATTGATGCCTACGATGTGGCTGAGAAAGCTGGCATGGGTAACCGTATCAATACCATTATGCAGACCTGTTTCTTTGCTATTTCGGGCGTTCTGCCGCGCGATGAGGCCATTGAAGCCATTAAGAATTCCATTTACAAGACCTATCACAAAAAAGGCGAAGCCATCGTCAAAAAGAATTACGATGCGGTGGATGCTTCCATTGCCAACATGCACGAAGTAAAGGTGCCCGCAAAGGTTAGCACAAGCTTTGGCCGCAAACCCGCGGTGCCGGCGGAAGCCCCTGAATTTGTGCGCGAAACCCTGGGCGCCATCATTGACCTGAAGGGTGACAGCGTTCCCGTCAGCCAGATGCCCAATGACGGCACCTTCCCCACGGCTACCACGAAGTGGGAAAAGCGCAACATCGCCTTGGAAATTCCGGTTTGGAACCCCCAGCTATGCATCCAGTGCGCCAAATGTGCCTTTGTATGCCCCCATGCCGCCATTCGCACCAAGATTTACAAAAACGAAGTACTTGAAAAAGCGCCCGAAAGCTTTAAACACGTCTTCTCTAAAAGCGGCAACTGGAAAGATGGCTATTCCTTCACTGTTCAGGTTGCCCCTGAAGACTGCACCGGCTGCGGCCTTTGCGTTGAAAACTGCCCCGGTAAGGATCGCTCTGACCCCAAGGTGCATGCCATCATGATGAACCCACAGCCCCCGCTGCGCGAGCAGGAAGCCAAAAACTTCAGCTTCTTCCTGGATATTCCTTATATGGACCGGGCTGATGTGCCTCTGACCACCATCAAAAACTCTCAGATGTTTGAACCCCTCTTCGAGTTCTCCGGTGCCTGCGGCGGCTGCGGTGAAACCCCCTACGTGCGCCTTGTTTCCCAGCTCTTCGGCGACCGGATGATTGTTGCCAACGCTACCGGCTGCTCCTCCATTTATGGCGGCAACCTGCCCACCACCCCTTGGGCCGTCAACGGCCAGGGCCGCGGCCCCGCCTGGGCGAACTCCCTCTTTGAGGATAACGCTGAATTTGGTATGGGTATGCGCCTGACCTTGGATAAATTCAATGAGTTTGCCAAGGAACTACTTGAGAAGCATGCTGCTTCTGTTGGCAAGGAACTGGCAGATGAAATTCTGAACGCCAGCCAGAAGACTGAAGGCGAAATCCGCGACCAGCGTGAACGTGTTGCCAAACTCAAGAAAAAGCTGGAAGGCAAGAACGAAGATGACTTGCGCCAGTTGCTGAGCCTTGCGGACTATCTGGTACGCAAAACCGTGTGGATTATCGGCGGTGATGGCTGGGCTTATGATATCGGCTACGGCGGTTTGGACCATGTTTTGGCTTCAGGCCGGGATATCAATGTGCTTGTGCTGGACACCGAAGTGTATTCCAATACCGGCGGCCAAAGCTCTAAGGCTACCCCGCGCGGCGCTGTGGCAAAATTTGCTGCCTACGGCAAGGACAAACCTAAGAAAGATTTGGGTCAGATTGCCATGACCTACGGCAACATCTACGTTGCCCGTGTAGCCATGGGCTATAACGACGGACAGGTACTGAAAGCCCTGGTGGAAGCTGACTCTTACGAAGGCCCCAGCCTGGTAATTGCCTACAGCCATTGTATTTCCCATGGGATTGACATGAAGAAGGGCCTCATCCAGCAGAAGGCCGCCGTAAACTCCGGGGCATGGATTACTTACCGCTATGACCCACGCCTGGTGGAAGAAGGCAAGAACCCCTTGCAGCTCGACTCTAAGGCCCCAACTGTTCCGGTTGCTGACTACGCCTATCAGGAAAACCGCTACCGCATGCTTTTGCAGTCGGATGAACAGCGCGCTGAAGACCTGATGCGCGCCGCCCAGATGGACGCAGAACGCCGCTGGAAGATTTATGAGCAAATGGCCGCGATGGAATACAGCAAGGCTGAAACCCCCATTGAGGTGAAGGACCCTGAAATCGGCAAGCCGGAGTCCAGAGAACCCAGCGAAAAAGCAGCCAAGATTGCCAAAGATGAAGCGATGGTTTCCAAGGATGCCATTGGCTCCAATGTGGACCCTTCCAAAAACAAGAAGGAAACAGAACCCCACGCCGGCCCGCATAAGACAGGCGACTCTCAGTAAATCAGTGTTCATCATGTAGACTAAAAAAACTCTCTGCCAATTGGCAGAGAGTTTTTTTGTTTCTGCCGGTTCACAAAGATTGAAATAAATTGAAAGAGAAATGCGCCGTCAACTAACTTTCTGGCGTTTTGAGAGTATTGTATATAGAGAATTCTCAAAAGGAGTTTATGGAAGACCAAATTGCAATTCAAAGACTAAAAGAAAAAGATGTATCCGGCCTGGAGTATCTGGTTTCCAAATATCAGCAGAAAGCAACCCAGGCTGCCTGGCTTATTATGCGCGACCGTCAGACTGCAGAAGACATTGCGAGCCAGGCTTTTCTAAGGGTATACAGATCCATCAACCGCTTCAAGCCCGATGCGCCATTTGGGCCCTGGCTATACCGCATTGTTGTCAACCTGTGCTTAGACCAAATCAAGCATGAGCGTCGTTTAAGCCCGCTTGAACCCGATGGCGCTGAGGAGTTAAGCTCCTCAAAACTCAGCGAGCCTTCGGTTGAGAATCTACTTGAACAAGCCCAAAACATTGAAGAGATGATGCTGGCCTTTGAAGATCTGAGGCCTGAACATCGCGCAGTAATCGTGGCAAGGTATTTTTTGGGTTTGTCCGAAAAGGAAGCAACTGACGAGCTTCAGACAAGTGTTTCTACAGTAAAGTGGCGCACTTACACAGCAATTCATCAACTTCGCCAAGCCTTAATACCAGGATATCAAGTTAAAAATCGAAAGGAAGAATGAAATGAAACTATCTAAGATTTCTGCCATGTTATTGCAGGAAGTATCTAAAGAAAATTGGTCAACATTAGATATATGGCCAAAAATCCGTTGTGAATTACCTGCTGAAAACAGAAAAGGTTTTACGCTCAAACTGCTGCGTGCATTTGGTACAACGTTAGTTGTTTTTGGCCTGCTTTCCGCCGTACTCTTTTTTAGCCCAGCTGGAAGAGCTTTTGCCCAGGAGATTATTCACTTTTTCCAGCCTGTAGAAGCCCCTAAGGTGCAAGAAGCAGATAAGAACATTGATCTTGTTGTGGTGGCTCCTGAAGCCCAGGCCTTGGAAACCCAGGAGAAAGCTCAAGCGGCTGAAGTTTGTGATCAGCCTTGGTGCAAATCTTTGCTAAGCATCGAAGACGCGGGCAAGCTTGCCGGCTACACAATTCTCAGCTTCCCCAATCAGCCTGAAGATCTAACCCATGTTACAGCAGATTTTATTGACGGTAAAGTTTACCTCTACTATGTTACCGATAAGGGTTACCTAACCCTTGCGCAGTGGCCCAAAGGTGAAAGCAATGACCAAACTTTTAAAGTAGGCAAAGATGCCGTAATTGAAACTGCTGTAATTTGGCATTACCCCGCTGAGATGATCTCAGGAGCCTGGTTCAGTTCAGAGCTCGGGAAAAGCTTTGAATGGAAGGAAACCCCTTATAACTATACCCTGCGCTGGCAAACAGAAGATCTTAACCTCATGCTTTTTGCTGGACCAGACCAGATCCATGGTAATTTTGCGTATACAAAAGAAGATTTGATTGATTTTGCCCAGGGTTTAAAGCCAACCACTGTTGGCGAGGTATTGCCAAATTTGGATAGAAGCACCTTGGATACTGTACAAAAACGCATTGGATTTAAAGCTGCTGAACTCAGCAGCCTGCCTGCAAACTTCCATTTTGACCATGCTATGCTTGACCAAAACACAAATTCAATTTGTCAGTACTTCTCAGACGGAAGCCTTAACCTGATGGTGCTGGCACAAAACAAAACGGGTTGGCCACGAACGCAGTACTTATCTGAAAGCTCTGAAATGATGGGACAGAAGATCAGCACCCCCATCGTTGAAGAAAAAGTAGACTTGGGGAATGGGGTTGAAGGTTCCTACATTAGCTCTGGTTTGATTAATGCTATACCTGTTTGCGCTGGCGAAAATCTCCCCCCCCAGCATATGCTCATATGGTCTGGGGGAGGAGATCATTATATGATCTACGGAGCAAGAGCGGGTGGTAATTACACCTCTTCTTATGTCAGCCGCAAGGAAATGGTTGCTATGGCTAAAAGTATTAATGGCGAGGTGAACCCCGATACCTCACCGGACCCCGAGCGCCTAAGCTCTAAAATAGAGGCTGAGGAACTGTTTGGAGTTCAGATCGCTTTCCCAAGAGAGATGCTGGCGAATTTTCACTTTAGAGGAATCGGCAAAATTGGTGAAGGGCTGAGCAATGCTACACCAAGTTCCTCCATTCGCACAACCTTCACAGGACCCAATACAAACGGTTACTGGCCAGAGTTTATCCGTATCGAACAATTCCCAGAAGCTTACCCCCTTGAGAACTTGATGGGCTCAGGCCTTGTTCAAAAGGTTAGCATATGGGGAGTACCAGCGGTACTGCGTAATTTCTGTACACCCATGCTTAACGATCCTGCAACACATCAATGCCTGGTGGAAATGACCTGGATTGAGCAAGGGACAGAATATAACCTGACGATGGTCTCTTCTACTTACTATTCCGATGAAACGATGCTCAGGATAGCAGAAAGCATGAAGCCATAAGTTCTTTGGGAGGCTAAGCATATGACGCTTGGCCTCCTTTTTGCGCTTCGCTTAAATTAAGGCTTAAATTCATAGACCCTAACAGTTTTAATGCAGAGACTGCAAAAAATGAGAACGGAAGTGAGCCCTGTTAGCCTTATGCCGGCTGGCAGGCAAGACAATAAGTAAAGCAGTATTGAACTAAGGTAAAATAAACGCTGACGTGATACTGCGTCAGCGTTTATTATTTTGCGGCAGTTGCCGGCGGCTGAATTGTTTCATCAATAAGAATCCGGTTTGACGATTCTGAAGGTTACACAGGGAGCAAATGAGCGTTATTGACGATATTAAAGCCCAATTGGATATCGTAGATTTTGTTTCGCAGAGCGGGGTTAAACTGCGGCGGACGGGCAAAAACCATATCGGTTTCTGCCCCTTCCACGCGAACACGCGCACCCCTGCTTTTGTCGTTTTCCCTGATTCGCAATCCTGGCGCTGCTTTGGCCAATGCAATGAGGGCGGGGATATTTTTGGCTTTGTGATGAAAAAAGAGGGTTGGGATTTTTCTGAAACGCTCAAATATCTGGCAGATAAAGCCGGAGTTGTTCTAAAACCGCTTACCCCCGAAACAGAAGCCCAGCAAGAAGTAAACGCCAACTTAAGCCAGATGCTGGAAGCCTGCGTAGATTATTACCGCCAGCAAATGCTGGAAACCAAAGCCGGCAAAGAGGCGCTGGACTACCTTCGCAAACGCGGCCTGACCGATGAAAGCATCAAAATATGGGGCCTGGGCTATGCCCCGGGCGGTTGGAACGAGCTTTTGGATCATCTCAGACGAAAGGGCTATTCCGAAGGGCTGATGCTTGCTTCGGGTATGCTGAGCGAAGGGGAAGAAGGCCACGTGTATGATAAATTCCGCAACCGCCTTATGTTCCCCATCCGAGATACTTACGGAAAAATGGTAGGTTTTGGCGGGCGGGTGCTGGACCCAAACGATGTGCCGAAGTATATGAATTCCCCCAAGACGGAACTTTTTGATAAGGGACGCCTGCTTTATGGTTTGGATTTGGCGCGGCAGTCCATCCGGCGTAATGAACAAGTGGTGATTGTGGAAGGTTACATGGATGTGATTGGCCTGCATCAAGCCGGTTTTGACAATGCGGTTTCAGGGATGGGAACGGCCCTGACCGAGGACCAGTTTAAGCTCATCAAGAAATTTACGCGCAACATTGTTTTGGCGCTGGACCCGGATGCCGCAGGAGAAAAAGCCACTTTGAAAGGGCTTGAAACCGCCCGCCAAAGTATGGATCAGGAAAGTGAACTGCGCTTTGATTCGCGCGGCCTTTTGCACACAGAAAGCCGCCTGAGTGCTGATATTCGGGTGACCACGCTGCCAGACGGCAAAGACCCGGATGAGATTGCACTGGAAGACGCGGAGGCCTGGAAGCGCATCATGAACGAAGCCCAACCGGTAGTGGTGCATGTGATGCATTCGCTCATGGCAGGCAAGGACATTAATGACGCGAAGGTAAAACGCAGTATCGCCGAACAGGTGCTACCGCTGATTGCGGACGTGCCTAACCCTGTGGAAAGAGAATCTTACCGGCAAACCCTGGCCAGAGAGCTACGTATTGATGAGAGAAGCCTGACTCTTAAGATTGCCAACAGCCCTGCCTCGCGCAGGAGAATGCAGGCCAGCGGAGATATGCTTCCTTCCAGGAAGCTGCAAAAAGCCGGCCGCTTTGAGGGTAACCGCGCCCTGGAATTGCACGCCGTACTGTATATGATTGAAAACCCGGAGCGCAGATATAAGCTGGACCAAGCTCTTGCCAAGTATGAGATTCCCTTGCTGAGCACCGCAGATTTTTCTGAGGCAGACTGCCGGGAAGCCTTTCGCATTATCAACGCCAGTCTGGCTCAGGATGAAGTTTCTGCCAAAGACTACCTGGCGGCACACCTGCCGGACATTTTAGAGCCTGTGCGGGAACGGGATTTGCCGGAAACCACGCTGCAGCCCAGCGAGGAAAAAGAGCTGCGCGACCAGGTGCGCAATCTGTTGCGTTTGCGCAGAACCATGGCTGAAAACCGCCTTCAGGACCTGCTTTTTTTGCAAGAATCAGAGGATGAGAAACCTTATTCCAACGAAGAATATCAGATTCTGCTTTTGGAACAACTTGATCTGCGCCGCAAAATTGACTTTGCCTGCCAGGAAGACGAACCTGTGCGCAAGGTGAATCATTATCGCCTGCCAGAGTTAAAGCCCAGCACAAGGAAAAAATAATGGAAGACAAACTTAAATTTCAGGATGATAACCTGGATTTTGACTCTAAAGAAAATGAAGATGCCATGACGTATGGTCTTGAGTCTTTGGATCAATCCGTTGTGCCTGACCTGCCGGATGACACGATCCAACTTTATTTGAGGGATATTAAGCAAGATGCGCTGCTGGATGAATCTCAGGAATTTCATCTTGGCCTGGCTATTCAGGCGGCTGAATTTCTTTCCGCTTTTAAGACCGAAAACAGCCAGGTAGATTACAGCGCTCTCTACCAGGATATGCAAAGCAGTTGGCAGCAGGTACTTAACGACTGCAAACACCTCAAGATAGATGCTCCGGAACTGGCCAGGGTTATTGCCGAAGCTTCTGCTTTACATGCAAACGTGCTGATGAAGGAACCCTCTTACATCCGCAGGTACCTTCAAGACCCGCGCTGGGGGGAGGATAAGCACTGGGATGAGCTGGCAAGAAACCTTTTCCGTTTTGCCATGGATGCTTATTTACTGCCGCTTAGTTCTTCCAGAAAGATTTCTGAAGGCTGCTGCAAAGAGGCCAAACTGGCTTCGGAAAGCGAACGCAGCACCTGGGTGCCTGACGAAGAGGAGTTAAGCCAAACCCTGGAAGAAATTACGGCCAACGCCAAACTGGCCACGCATGAGTTGGTTGAAAACAACCTGCGCCTGGTAATCAGCGTTGCGAAAAAATACAACTACCGCGGGGGCACGATGATGGATTTAATTCAGGAAGGGAATATGGGCTTGCTTAAGGCCATCCAGAAGTTTGACCCAGCAAGAGGGTTCCGGTTTTCTACCTATGCCACGTGGTGGATTAGGCAATCCATAAGCCGCTACCTGAATGAAAACGCGCGCACCATCCGCATTCCGGTGCATATGGTAGAGTCTATTTCCAAGCTGATTAAGATTCAGCACAGCCTGGTGCAAAGCCTTGGGCGTGACCCAACCTTTGCTGAAATGGCGGTGCAATCCGGCTTCCTTTCTGATGAGGATGTTAAATCTATTCTTGAACTGGGGGGAAGCAAACATCTGGCAGACCCAGGGTTGATACACCGCTGGGAAGAAGCCACCCAGAAAGTTGAACAGATTTTGAAAAGCGCGGAAGAGCCGGTTTCACTTGAGTCCCCCGTTGGAGATGAGGAAAACAGCACGCTTGGCGATTATATTGAAGACGAAGATGCGGAAGAACCCATTGCAGATGCAATGCGCGCTAACCTGAAGGAGATGGTGCAGAAGTCACTTGGGAATCTTTCTGAGAAGGAAAGAGAAGTGCTGGAATTGCGTTTTGGCCTGCAAGACGGGGTGAACCATTCGCTTGAAGAAGTTTCGAATAAGTTTGGGCTTACCCGAGAACGCATCCGGCAGATTGAAGCAACCGCTTTGCGCAAACTGCGCGACCCGCACCGCACCAACCCGCTGAGAGATTTTTACCAGAATTGAATTACTGGGGATTAAAAATGGATGAGACCTTGTTCTCAAGGCCTCATCTTAATTATTGAAAACTTATTTGAGAATTTATTCCAGGCCAGTCTGCTTTATTTCAAATTTTTCGATAATCTCCACAAAGTGCCTAGTGATAAATTCAGGACGCGTTATGGCACTGCCTATGGTCATACACCACGCACCGAGCTGGAATGCCTTTTCAATATCCTCTGGCTTGATAAAACGGCCCTCAGCATTGATGGGAAGAGTGATTTTATTGTGAATGGCCTCTATTAAATCAAGATCAGGACCATTACACTGTTTGCTATAGCGAGTATAACCTGAAAGGGTTGTAGAAACGATATCAAAACCAAGTTCCTGCGCCATTACTGCCTCATCCAAAGTGCTGATATCCGCCATTAATGGCTTTTGCGTCATTTGCTTAAGCTTTGAAACCATGCTGGCAAATTCGTCATAAGTTCTTTTGCGAAGCGTTCCATCCAATGCAATAATGTCGGCATCAGCTTCTGCAATGATTAAGGCAGACTCCAAAGAAGGTGTGATAATAATATCGTCCCTCACGTTATATTCGCCATTAATCACTTTATTAATGCCCACAACAGGAACTGTCACACTCTGCTTGATAAGCTTAATATTCTCCGGCCAGCATGCTCGAATTCCCGCTGCCCCCCCTTCCACAGATGCGACTGCCATCTTTGCCATAATATCCGCACCGTACAAAGGTTCTTCCGGAAACGCCTGACAGGAAACGATAAGCTTATTTTGGAGTTGCCTGATTATATCTTTTGCCATAGGTTATGGAACAAGAACATGCGTTAAGGACCCAATGACTGCAATCACAATAAAGATTAGGAACACCAAGCCAATATTGAGTTTTTTCTTACTCAACAATAGCCAGCTTCCAATGGTGAGAAAAAGCGGCAGCAGGGAGGGGAAAAGTGAGTCTAAAACACTCTGCAATGAAACAGTAAGATCGCCGGATGTATAGGTTAAACCGATGTTTGCACTAACGTATTGGGCCGCAATAGAACCAATGACGACCAATCCAATAAGGCTGGCAGCTTTGGTCAGCATATCTTTCATGTCTTTTTGCAGCACAATTTCAGCAGATTTCAGGCCCTGGGTGTAACCCGTCTTGAAAAGGAGCCAGGAAACCGTGACAAGAATACCCAAAAAACTCACTATATAGAACAGCACACCCGAGATGCTTCCCGTTTTTGCGGATAAGCCTAAGGCAATACTCATCAGTATGGGTATCAAGGTACCATCGACCAACGAGTCACCAATACCAGCAAAAGGTCCCATCAGGGCAGATTTAATGCCATTAATCAGTCCATCTGGAACATCTATGCCACTTGCTTTTTGTTCTTCCATTCCCAAAATAATACCGGGAATGATAGCTCCGATACTTGGTTGTGTATTAAAGAAAAGCGTATGCCTAGCAACCAAGTCTCTCTGTTTTTCAGGGTCATCTTTGTACAGTTTTTTTGCAACCAAGCCCATACAGCGTGCAAAACCAGGTGCCTGCATTCTTTCCATATTCTGGCAGGAAAGACAGTACATAATCCAGTTGACGTAAACCTTTACTAAATCAGCTTTTGAGAGCAATTTATTGGTTTTTATTGGCATACTATTGCCTTCAGTCTGCAGATTAGTGTGTTCCATATTCTCGCTCCTTTTTGGATGTGTGCTTGTAATCTAGATAGGCGAGGAAAACAGCAATAATGACAACCGGGATGATGGGCATCTTGAAGATGGAGATAAGCAAGAAGCCAATCAAGAAATATAGAATTTCGATCTTATCATTGAGCATGTATTTAATAAGAAGGCCAAAACCTACTGCCGGGAGCATTTTGCCCAATACGAGGAAGATATCTCCAAGCCAGTTAGGTATAAGCTTTACAAGATTGCTGATAAAACCAGCACCATAATAGTTGGCGAGGAAAATTGGAACAAATCGGACGAGAAAGTTGGTAATTTGGGCAACCAACGGAACATTGATTGCTAAATCTAATTTACCTTGATCAACCAACTTTTCCTGCCAGTGGACAAACCACACATTAACTGAAACAACCAGATAAACACAGGCAACACCAAGGAAGCTAAGTGGTACAGCAAGGCTTACAGCATATTCAGGTGAAGAAGAACTTACAATGGCAAGCGGTATTCCAATCCAGGCTGCAAAGTTAATATCACCTGGCATGGACAAACCAGGTGTAACCAAACCGATATACAGTGCCTGCACCGCAGCGCCGATGATGATACCTTCAGTGGGTTTGCCTAAAATGAAACCTATGATTGCCCCTGCAACCAGCGGCCGTCCAACAACATCCCAGCCTCCCACTGTGCCAAACAACCATGGTCCATAGATAGAACTACAATATCCTAATGTTGCAATAATTAAGGCTTGAATTAGAGTCATCTTTTTTCTCCAAATCTTTATTTCTTAATGATTTCATTTTGTATTGCATTCCACAAAATTGGTTTTTGGTTCAGAGTCTGCTGAAAATAGACTTTGAACCCATCTTTCGATAATTGTTCAATGACCTCCAGTTCTTTTTGGTTTAGATAGGTAAAGTATGTGATTTTTGTTGTGCCCTTGCGATTACTCATAGGACCAACGTTTAATTCTTTGGGCAAATCGGGAACATTTTGATGAATACTATTTAATCCCGAAAGATCTTTTAACAGTAGAAGTGTGTTTATGCTTGATCTTAAGGCAGATTGAATTAATGCATATGAATTTGAAACACCGGTTACATCAATCTTTACGTTTGCAGGAACTGCCATTTCATAGATTCTCTTGAAAATGGGATTGCTGCAAGTGTCTTCATCAACCAGAATAATATATTGAATTTGAAAATCTCTGAGAACTCCAGTAATACATTGGCCATGAATCAAGCGTTCATCACATCTGATAAGACTTATTCCCAAGGAACCCTCCTAGTGTTAAAGATGAGCCACTTACTTGTACATACATATTATACGTACATGTAATAAAATGGTCAATATCAATAAAAGATTTTGGTGTTATTTAAAAAAACAGATTAATGCTCTCCGAGCTAATTTCGGAGTTCCGGAGACATTGACTTCACAATAAGCCTTTTGAGTTTTAGGGGAGTAAAGGAATTTATCTCTTACCGCATTACACAGAATGAAACAGAAAATCTATTATATGAGGCCAAATGCAACAGAAAAAAACTGGAACGTATACAATGAAAAAGGCTAAAAACAAATCAAATGATAGTAATCATATTCTTTCCATCTTTTAGGCAAACAGAACTTCAAATCTTAAATATCATGACCCAATGTGTTTTCGTTACTCTGAGGTTTTTATTTAAAGCACAACATATTACAATTACTTAAATTCAGAAGACAAGGCAGCTTATTCATTGTGAAAAAGCACGAGATGGTACGCGATTATATTTTAAATGCGATAAGCACCAATATCTACATGCCAGGAATGGTCATAGAATCCGAAAATGAACTTTCAAGACAAATGAATATTTCTCGGCAGACTGTTAGAAAGGCATTGGATGAACTTTGCGCAGAAAATGTGCTTTTCCGGATTAAAGGCAAGGGTACCTTTGTAGCAGAGAAACCAAAATTTTCCACTTTTCAGTGCGGAGTGGGTTTTAGCTCTGAGATGCAAAAGCTGAATTTGATTCCCGGAACTGTCTATGTTCATCTTGAAAGGATAATTGCAGACCTAAACGTTGAAACAGAATTGCAACTGCCTGCACAATCATGGGTATGGAAGATAGAGAGAGTGAGAAGTGCTAACGGAGTACCCATAGCTTATGAAAAAAGTTATTTCCCTTATCTTCTGATGAAGGATCTTGATGAAGGTGTTGTCAGAGAGTCGATTTATGGATGGCTGGAATTGAAAGGGATTTTATTAGGCTACGCGGATCAATTAATTAGTGCTATAAACGCTGATGCAAGAATCGCCGACCTTTTAAAAATCAAAACTGGTACTCCTCTCGTGAAGATGACAATTACTGCCTATACAAAAAAAGGAACGCCTTTCAATTATGGTGAAATGATTTACCTTACCGGGAAATACCAGTTAATGCATACAGTTTATCGGCAAAACTGAAACATCCATTTCTTTGATACATAATCTTAAACAAACATGGAGCCCAGATTTTTATCCAGACTCCATGTTTGCCATGAATGGATAAATGTGACAGGGGGTGGAGCGCTGCTGTCGCCCTGTGGCCTGACTACATCCAAAATAAGGTTTCAGCCTGGATAGCTGAAACAAATCCATTGAAATGGACTTTAAAAAGTCTAATAAAAGAAAATCAATTTAAAATTTAGGACATATGAAGATTTTATTAGCTCTTTGATCAAACATCTATCCTCTCGCTTTTCAAGGAAAATAGAAATTTTTTTGGCATGATTTCATTTCATCAAGTTTGCAAAAACAAAAGGTGAGCCATGCAATATATAAGCGCTTTGGGCTTTTCGCAGACAACAAAAGCAGCAAAAATATGTAATCCAGAAGATCTGTTGCACTGTTATTTAAACCGAAATTTGCACTACGTTCCAGCCAGGTTAAGACTGACAATATATAAAAAAGCATCAACTTAAAAGAAACGGGCTGAATTCCATACTTCAGAATTCAGCCCATTATCATTTTTTAAATAGCTTTACAGAAAGCGCAAAGCCAATTAACTCAAAGCAGAATTACTCTTCTTCTTTCACTTCTTTGGCACGGGCATCCATAATTTCTTTGGCCAGGTTACCGGGCACGAGATCCATATGGTCGTATTCCATAGAGAAGTGGCCGCGGCCGCCAGTCATGGAGCGCAGGTTTGTGGTATAGCGCAGCATTTCCGTAAGAGGTACATGAGCGGTAACGGTAGACTTGCCTTTTTCCGTATCCATGCCCTGGATGCGAGCGCGGCGGGTATTCATATCGCCCATGATATCGCCCATGTTGGCTTCAGGAACCACAACCACCACTTTCATGATCGGTTCATAAAGAACAGGGCCTGCATCTTTAAAGGCTAACTTGAAGGCTCCGCGGCCGGCAATTTCAAAGGCAATCGGTTTAGAGTCAACAGGATGTTCTTTACCGTCAAGGACAGAAACACCCACATTGTGAACCGGGTAACCTGCCACAACACCCTCTTTCATCACGTTGCGGATACCTTTTTCAATCGGGCCCATATAGTTGTTGGAGATGGCGCCGCCAAAAACATCATTGCTGAAGGTGAAATCCTCCCCTTCGATGGGGAAGACTTTAAGGGTCACTTCGCCAAACTGGCCGGAACCACCGGTTTGTTTCTTATGGCGGTACATGGCTGTGGCCTCTTTGGTAATGTGCTCCTCATAGGGAACCTTGGGTTCCAAGGTGTTAAGTCCCATCGCAAACTTTTGCTCTGCACGGCGCAAGGCCACATCAATATGCTGGTCGCCCATGCCAAAGAGCAGGGTCTGGTGGGTAGCCTGTTCCTGGCTCCAGGAGAGGGTCATATCCTCTTCTGCCATACGGGTGAGGGTTTGGCTCATCTTTGCAGCATCAGACTGTGTTTTCGGGCTGATAGCCACACGATAGAGCGGGAAGGGGAAGACAGGCTTATCCATTGTGATACCCGCTTCTTTGGTCGTCAGAGTATCGCCAGTGACGGTAACTGCCAGTTTAGAAACAACACCAATATCACCTGCATGAATAGCAGGCACATTCTGCATTTCTTTGCCTACCGGCACCTGGGTAGCGGCAAGGCGTTCTTCTTCGCCCCTATTGGCATTGTAAGCACGGGTATCGCTGGTGACAACACCTGAGCAAACCTTGAAGAAAGTCTGGCGACCCACAAAGGGATCTGCAGTGGTCTTCCAAACATAGGCAGCCAAGGGACCTGTATCTTCTGCTTTAAGTTCCAGCTCGCCTTTGGGTGAATGGGCTTTGACCGCGGGGCGTTCAGCGGGGCTTGGCACCAATTTGGCCAGCACATCCAGAAGCGGAGCAAGGGCCATTTCATGAGCATAGGCGCCGCAAAGCACAGGAATAATATTGCTGCTTGTGATAGCTTTTTTGAGGCCTTGAATAATTTCTTCCGGGGTCAGGTCTCCCTGGTCAAAGTATTTTTCAAGGAGGGAATCTTCGCCTTCGGCGGCAGCTTCCACCAATTTGGTGCGGGATTCTTCCGCTTCAGCCTTATATTCAGCAGGAATATCCACTACGATTTTGCCATCCCCTTTATAGGCCTTCATACTTACCAGGTCAATGACGCCCTGGAAGTCTGCTTTTTCGCCCCAAGGAAGCTGCATGGCAATCAGACGGTCATCCGTTTCTGACTGAACGGAGTCAAAAGCCTTTTTAAAGTTAGCATTATCGCGATCCATCTTGTTGATAACCATGATTTTGGGCAGATTAAACTGAGAGGCATAGTTAAGGGCCACTTCCGTGCCCACTTCCATGCCGGCAACAGAATCCACCAAAATCAAGGCACAATCAGCAACGCTCATTGCGGAAATAACTTCACCAACAAAATCGGTATAACCGGGTGTATCAAGGAAGTTGAATTTGAAATCATTGTGCACAATCGGAATCACTGAGGTAAAGATAGAAATTCCACGGCGCTGCTCTTCATCATCGAAGTCAGAAACGGTGGTATGGTCCTCAATTTTCCCAAGACGGGTGGTAGCACCCGTAAAATGAAGCAGAGCCTCGGTAAGCATGGTCTTGCCTGAACTGCTATGAGAACTGAGAACAATATTACGGAGCTTGGCGGTTGCGAATTCTTTCATGAAAGTGACCTTCCTTAGTAAATTAGGCTAAATTACCCATTAAAATCCAAGTAGAGCGCGGTTAACGCTGAAAGAGGATTATACCAAATGGTCATCTTTATGGCGAATTAAAGCGGTTTTTTATTCTATTATTTCTGTATTACGCTTAGACACTTAATGTTTAGAGAAATTAAATAGGATTAGGGCTTGTTAAATTCACTTTTATAAAATAAAAAGAAAAAGATAGGGTAAGTTTTAGATGTTTACACACGTAATTATTATCATTTACATGACATTAAAAAGGCGCACATCCACTTTTGGCAAAAGATTCTGAACATCTCCCAGTTCAACCTGGGGCATGCCGCCTTTGCGGATGACGGCGTTGCCAAAGGCTGCCGACCAACGGGCTGCTTCTTGAATGGTGAGCCCATTGGCAAAGCCGTGAACGATGCCGGCCATGATGGCCCCGGTGATACCGTGGTCGTTTACGGGTTCACTCCCCGGCAGATTTGCCAGAACAATTTCGCTTTGGGAGGCCAGCAAAACTTCGGATTTTTCCAATTGCAGGGCTACGTACTGAATGCCACTGCGCAAGAACGCCAAGGCTGAACGTTTGGCGTCTTCATAGGTTTTGATGGGGCTGCCAAGATATTTTTCCGCATCTTCCAACTCGGGTTTAACAAAGTATGGGGTTTCCAACTTTCCAGCATCAAAGGCTGGGCCTGTTGTCTCAAAAAAAACACGGCATGATTTTTCGTGCAGGATGGAAATCAGATCACGATAGTAATCAGGAGGAACCGCCTGAGGCAAGCTGCCGGAAATGACCCAAATATCATCAACAAAAGCATGGCTTTGCACCTTATCCAACATCTGCTGGATTGCAGCCTGCGAGATATGAGGGCCCTGCTCGTTCAGACGAATAAACCATTCTGAGTTTTCTTCTTTGATGTAGGTATTGGTACGCGTTTCTTCTTCAACCCAGATGAAGTCTGTTTGAACGCCCAGATGATTCAAGCCATTTTCCAGTTGGCGGCCAGCATCGCCACCCGCCCAAGCCAAAGCTAGAGAGGGGTCGCCTAATTTATGCAGGCCAACCGAGACATTAATGGCCTTGCCACCCAGCGTTAAATCGGCATTATTACAGCGCAAGACTTCATTAAAACGAATCTTGGGAACACTCACTGAACGGTCAATACTTGGGTTGGCGGTATGGGTAAAAATCATCCCATACATTGTAACAGCGAAGGGGGGAAAACCTTAAGAATATCTGTTCTACGGGCCAGAGCAATTGCAATTATTGCAAGAGGACATGGCGTAAATAATCATTGGAAAGAACACAGCGCATGCGTTTGCCCTGCATCCTGGTGATAAGGCAGTGGGTACAAACTTCCCGTTTTGGCATGCTGAAGCGCCCTTGTCAAAGCATCTGGTCTTTTGTGTTTTGAGGGGTTTAGCCAAGATGACTGCCAGACCCTTCACTGCGTTCAGGGTTACGCTTGAGAGGTGGCTGGGTTTTACGCCCACCATTTAGATGCAATTTCCCTATGCTGCGGGCATTTAAATCTTGGGCGGGTTTTTTAGGCCCGCCCAAGATTTAACTATTTTTGGTTATCGGCAGAAAGCCTCAGCGAAAAGTTCATGCAGGCAAGGGGGTCTGGTTTGAGCTCACTGCCTCAGAGCCCGGTTGAGGGCCGGAATTAAGAAACTGACTGTTATAAAGCTCGGCATAGAAACCGTCCTTTGCCAGCAATTCGGCATGCGTGCCTTGCTCCACAATGTCGCCTTCATTGAGTACCAGAATGCGGTCGGCACTTTTGATGGTTGAAAGGCGATGGGCAATGATAAAACTGGTGCGCCCTTTCATCAGTTTATCCATCGCTTTTTGAATGAGCTGTTCAGTACGGGTATCCACAGAGCTTGTAGCCTCATCCAAAATGAGAATAGCCGGGTCAGCAATGACAGCGCGAGCAATGGTAAGCAACTGCTTTTGGCCGGCTGAAACATTCGTCGCTTCTTCATTCAGCACCATTTCATAGCCACCAGGGAGGGTGCGGGTAAAGTGATCGGCATAGGCCATATCGGCTGCTTTTTCAACATCCTCATCGCTGGCAATTTCTCGGCCATAACGGATATTCTCGCGGATGGTACCGTTGAAAAGCCAGGTATCCTGCAAAACCATCCCAAATTTGCTGCGCAGATCGGTGCGGCTCATCTGGGTAATATCGTTGCCGTCAATGAGTATCTTGCCGCTATTAAGTTCATAAAAGCGCATCAGGAGTTTGACAAGAGTGGTTTTGCCGGCACCGGTTGGCCCAACGATGGCAATCTTTTGGCCAGGCTCTACATGCAGTGAAAAATCCTTGATAATGCGTTTATTAGGATCATAACCAAACTTAACGTTGACAAAATCCACCTTCCCCTTTACAGATTGGGTATTGGAGATGACAGCATTTTCTGAAACTTCTTCCTCCTCCCCCAGGAACTCAAATACACGTTCTGCCGCTGCCGCAGTCTGCTGCAAAACGTTTGAAATATTGGCAATTTGCATCAAAGGCTCCTGGAAAGAGCGCATGTACATGATAAAGGCCTGAATATTTCCGATATCCAGGGATTTTTGAATGACCAGATAACCGCCCAGAATAGAGACAGCCACATAGCCCAAGTTGCTGATAAAGCGCATGGTGGGCATGATCATGGTTGAAAGAAATTGTGACTTCCAAGCGCTGCTGAAAAGCGTGCCATTGAGCCCTTCAAAGGTTTCTGTGCTCGTTTTTTCATAGTTGAAGGCCTTTACAATCTGATGCGCGCCATACATTTCTTCCACATGGGCGTTGACGTGGCCCAGATATTCCTGCTGCTGCCTGAAGTACTTCTGAGAATAACCAACCACCAAGCGAATAACCAGCAAAGAAAGGGGCACAAGCGTAAGCGCAATAAGGGTCATGGTAAAGCTTATGGTAAGCATCATGATGAGAATACCAATCACGCTGGTGACAGAGGTGACAATCTGCGAAAGACTTTGGTTAAGGGTGGTGCTGATGGTATCCACATCGTTCGTAACGCGGGAAAGCACCTCACCCTGAGTCATCTTATCGAAATACTTGAGGGGCAGGCGGTTTATTTTGGCAGCAATATCCTTGCGGAAGCGGTAGGTAATATCCGCCGTCAGGTTTACCATAAGCCAACCCTGAACCACCCCAAGCAAGGCACTTAAGGCATAGAGAACAACCGCACGGGATAAAATTTGGCCGATGATGGTAAAGTCTATTCCTTTGGCATCGCCCATGATCATGCGCTGAACACCCGCAAAAAGCTCAGTGGTTGCAGATCCCAAAATTTTAGGGCCGGCAATGGAGAACACGGTTGAAAGAGAGGCAATCAGCATGGTAAAGAACATCAGCCATTTATACTTGCCAAGATATTCAAGCAATTTCTGCATGGTGCCTTTGAAATTATGGGCTTTTTCGCCCGGCATGAGAGACATTGGCCCATGCTGCGCCCTTTCAGTTCTTTGGGCAGGTTTAGGTGCAGCAGAAGGGGTTTGAGCGCCATTTGTTTTCATTTTGTTGTTCCTGTTTTGCTGGTTCATGCCTCTAACTCCTCCTGGCTTAATTGGGAGATCGCAATTTCTTTATAGGTCTCGCAAGTTTTCATCAGTTCTTTGTGAGTGCCTGCACCAACCAAGCGGCCATTATCCAAAACCAATATTTGGTCTGAATTTTTGGCTGTGGCTACCCTTTGGGTGACCACCAGCATATTGGTTTGGCCGTACTCTTTGCGCAAAGCGGAACGCAGGGCTGCATCGGTTTTAAAATCGAGGGCAGAAAAACTATCATCAAAAATCATCAGAGGCGCGTCCTTGATAAGCGCCCGGGCAATAGAGAGGCGCTGCTTCTGCCCACCGGAAACGTTGGCCCCAGCCTGAGCAATTTCACGGTCCAGTCCTTCAGTTTCCTGACTGTTGAACACAAATTCGGTGGCCTGAGCAGTTTGAAGGGCGGCACGCATTTCTTGAGCAGTGGCATCAGCCTTGCCCACTTCAAGGTTTGAACGAATGGTGCCGCTGAAGAGAAGAGCTTTTTGTGGAACCAGACCAACTTGGTCCCGTAAGGTATGCTGGGTAATATGGCGGATATCCACCCCGTCCAGCAGAATACTGCCTTTGGTAACATCATACAAGCGGGGGATGAGGTTTACAAGCGTGGATTTGCCTGAGCCAGTCGAACCGATGATTGAAGTAGTCTGGCCGGGGAAGGCTTTAAAGCTGATATCATGCAAAGCGTCTTCATCCGCGCCTTCATAGGCAAAATTTACATCGCGAAATTCCAAGACACCTGTGAGCGGCTGCGGCAGGCTTTTTGGCTGCTGCGGGTCCAGGATGAGCGCCTTGGTTTCAAGCACATCGGCAATGCGGTCGCCTGAGATAGCTGCACGGGGAATCATGATGGAAAGGAAACTGAGGTTAATGAAGGCAAACATAATCTGCATGGAATACTGCTGGAATGCCATTAAATCGCCCACCATCATGGTTGAGTTTGCTACTTCATGGGCACCAACCCAGATGATGAGGGTGTTCAGAGCTGTCATAATGAGGTTTGAGGCCGGGAAAATGGTGACCATGGTATGGCCGATAAAGAGACCGGTTTTTGTGAGGTCCTGATTGACCTTATCAAAGCGTTTTTCCTCCGTTGCCTGTTTATTGAAAGCCCGCACCACCATCATGCCTGAAAGATTTTCGCGTGTGACCAGGTTGAGGCGATCCACAAGGGTCTGCATCAGCTTGAATTTGGGCATGGCTAAGGTAAAAGCCAGCACAATAACCATGCTTAACACAAAAGCAGCCAGTGCAATAAGCCACCACATGTTGGGGCTTTTCCCCACGGCGCGGATAACACCCATTACAGCCAAAATAGGGGCCATGAAGCCCATGCGAACTATCATGAACATGAGCTGCTGCACCTGGGTAACATCATTGGTGCTGCGCGTAATGAGGGATGCAGTAGAGAATTTGTTGTATTCCGCACTGGAGAAACTTTGCACTTTATTGAAAATAGCGGCACGCAGATCACGCGCAATAGAAGCGGAGGTGCGCGAGGCTATCAGGCTGACAGAGATAGAACACGCCACCGCCGCCAAGGCCAGTAAAATCATGCGGCTGCCAACCCGCCAGATATAGGCCGATTGGGATTTTTGCATGTCAATCCCCAGGGCTGTGTATTCGGCGCTCACCGAACGTACTGCCAGGGAATGAAGCATGGTTCCTTCCAGTTTACCCAACTGCTCAATAGCCTTGCTGAGAATAGCACTGCGCTGCTCGGCGGGCATGGTGCGCAGGATGGTCATGAGGTCCATTCCCTGCGGCAGATTTTTGAAACGAGATTGAACTTCAGGGCCAAAAATTTTGGCGGCCATTTCAGGGTGGTTTTGCATAGCTTCCACGCCCATTAGCATAACCAAGGGCTTTGCCATTTGCTTTTCAAGATTTTTCTCTTCATCCGCAGTGAGTGGATTGCGAAGATAAAGCGTCTCTGAAGCCGCGGCAGGGAATTGCTTAAGAATGGTATTGTATTCAGCGGAGTCTTTTTCAAGAGGGTGGTAGGCAGCTGCTATTGCCTGATGTTCCTGCTGGCTTTGAAAAAGAGCAAGATCATCCAGGGTGGTTTTGCGCAAAACTTGGGGCGTGCCGGTATCGATACCGTTTTGTTGAATACCAATATTGACAATGCGCGAAAGATGGTCCGGCAGGGCTAAGTCTGCATTGGCCATGCCAATCAGCAGCACGATGGCAAGAACGAAAAAGTACCAATACTTCAATAAAAAGGGCATTAATCTACGCATGAATGGGACCTCCCGGTAAGGGCTTTTTCAAACTCTTCATTAAAAATCATCATTTTGCTATTCAGTATTTCCAAGGCCGGAATCACCTTTTCCAGGTCAGTATCATCCAGGCCTTTAATAAACTCATCAATCCAGCTATGGCGCTCAATATGGGCCTCTTTGACCAAGGCTTTGCCTTCGGCAGTCAGGCTAAGGTCGCGGCTGCGGCGGTCAAGCGGGTTTTCGGTACGTTCCAACCAACCCTGATCAACCATTTTTTCCACTATTTGAGAGGCAGCTGCCTTGCTGACACCCCACCGTTTGGCAAGATCGTTAACTGTTGCCTTACCGGATCTGTTGATGTAAAAGAGAGAATTCACCTGAGAAGAAGACAGGCTGCGGGTTTGATTGAACTTAAAAAAAGCCCACATGGATTGTCGCATGGCATTTTCTGCCCAGCTATGCAGTAATTCGGCTGCTTTTTGCATTAGGTAACCTCACTTAATAGTTAAGCGAGCTTTACTATAATGGCAGCGCAACTGCTTGTCAAGCAAATGCCTAAGCTTGCAGCGTGCGCAAATGAAAACAGCGGAAATGAGTTTTTCGTGAGACTATACAGAAAAAAAAGATTGACCGAATAGCCATGAGATATAATTGCATAAGACTGACATCTATATAAGGAGAGAATTATGCAATCTTTTCTGCATGGCCGTGATTTAATAGGGGATCTTGACTTCAGCAAAGAGGAAGTTGAAACTGTTCTGGATTTAGCATGGGATTTAAAGCGCAAACGCGCGTTAAACGAACCCCACGCTTACCTGCGCGACAAGGTACTGGCAATGCTCTTTTTCTTCAGCAGCACGCGCACCCGCGGTTCTTTTGAAGCCGGCATGGCCCAGTTGGGCGGGCACGGCGCTTTCATCGAATCCACCACCACACAAATTGCACATGGGGATACCGCCAAAGAAATTGGTGAAATTTACGGGCGCTATTTTGACGGACTTGCCATCCGCCACTGTGACTGGCAGGTAGGAAATCAGTACATTAACGAAGTGGCTAAAAACTCCCGTGTGCCTGTGCTGAACATGCAATGCGATATCTACCACCCCTTCCAGTGCCTGGCAGACCTGATGACCATCATGGAAAAGAAGGGCCGTGACCTGCGCAAAAAGAAAATTGTGGTTTCCTGGGCGTATGCCGCCTCATACCTTAAACCCATTTCAGTCCCGCAGTCATTGATTCTGCAAATGCCGCGTTTTGGAATGGATGTTACGCTCTCTTACCCCAAAGAGTTTATGCTGATGCCGGACATTGAACAGCAGGCCAAGGATGAAGCCAAGCGCTGGGGCACCGCTTTTGAAATCGTCCACGACATGGATGAAGGCATCAAAGACGCGGATGTTGTCTACGCTAAAAGCTGGGGCCCCCTGCTGACCACCGCAGACGGCAAAAAGGGCAAAGAACTTCAGGATACCTACAAGGACTGGATTATGGATGGGCGCCGAATAGAGCTGGCCCAGAAGGATGCCATCTATATGCATCCGCTGCCTGCCGACCGCAACATTGAAGTGACTGATGAAGTGATTGACGGCAGCCATTCTGTGGTCTATGATGAAGCTGAAAACCGCCTGCATGCCCAAAAGGCTGTGATGGCGCTGACAATGTCCTAAACAATAGATTAAATCTACAGAAGCTGGGAGCAGGCAATGCGTGCCTGCACCAGCTTTTTATTTGGCATTATTCATGCACAGATGCCTATGATGCAAAGTAATGATGAACTGGGACATTTCAAAACTATCAGGCTGATAGTGGTAATAGCACTTTTGATGTTGCTTGGCGTTAACTTTTATTTTTCGATCGGGTCTATTAAAGGGGTAACGATGGTCATGGTCGATTCCGGGACGCCAAGCATTCTCAAGTTTTCAGGCTATTCGTCCTTTATTTGGATACCACTTTATTTAGGATTAATTACTTACGCCCTGATACAAGTGCAGCCCAATACCAATCACCTTTATTTCTTGGATACCGTTGGTTTTTATTTTATTCTGGCATGCATAATCATGATATGCACATTTTTTGCATTTTTAAGACTGCGTTACGTTGTGACCTTTTTACTTATTCTGTGTATTACCTTTTTTGTTTACAAAGCTTATCGGAATTTACATGAAAATTCATCTCAATTAAACGTTCTGCAAAAATGGGTTCTGCTTTCTGCCTTTGGTTTTTCCTTGGGGTGGTCATGTATTGAATTTACGAGTATTTTTGACTATATTCTATCCTCAAACAATTGGTCGGGAATGGATTACCAAAATGAGTTATGGGCAAGCTTTTTATTGATTGGCTTGGTTATTTTCTTGTTTATTTTTGTAAAAATTTACAAGAATCCCTCTTTTACCTTGGGTGTTGTGTGGGGCTTAGGAAGTATTGCTTCCGCAAGCCGGTATTCATGGATAAGCAAATTTGCCTGGGCATGTGCAGCCATCAGTTTGCTGGCGACCTTTGTTATTTGCATTAAGGATTGCCAGTTTATAAAAGATATCAGGGATAGAAAAAACCTGTAGGTGTTTCAATCAAAGAAGCAGCCTCAGCAGGGCAAGCCAGAAGCAGTTCACGAATACCTTCAAAACCTGCCAAAGAAGCCTTAAGCCAGGGTATTTCCTCTTGCAATGCCAGAATATGGACGTTAGGCCCGGCATCTACAGTAGCGCAAAGGGCATGCCCTTGGCTGCGCCATTCAGCCACGTAATGCAAAAGCACTTCAGTAAGCGGCCTCCAATAATAGAGCGGCGGGGTGCTGGTGCGCATGACAGCATGCATCCAGTTTGAGTCTGCTTCTACCACTTCCGCAAAAGCGCAAAAATCCTTTGCCAGAATGGCCTGACGGCAATGCTTCAGTCGTTCGGCAAGGCCAGCCTGGCGCAAAGGATTCAAGGGTGAGGTGGCAGCAAGAGCGTGCCCTTCCGTGGAGCCGGTTTGCTTTTCAAGCGCATCTACCACTACAATCAGATCCTGAATCTCCCAGTGCTTGGGCGAGGCAATAGAGAAAGCATAACTATCAGTGTGGCCTGTACCAGGCTGCCATTCCACAAAACCGGCAGGCACTGAGCGCGCCGCCGAACCGGAGCCCAGCCTGGCCAGGCAAGAAAGTTCGTGTTCAGAAAGGTTCAGGCCCGCCGCGCTGCTGCTGGCAAGCGCCAGGGCAGCAAAGGCTGAAGCGCTGGAAGCAATCCCTGCGCCAAGGGGGAAGTTATTGGTGCTGTTCACCTGCGCAAAAGAAGAAAGCCCTGCAAGCGAACGAACATGGTTCAGAAAAGCTGAAACCCTTGCCAAAGCCGGCCCAGTTTGTGCTTTTCCGTTCAGGGTAAAACGGTCAGCAGTCAGTTTAGGGTCAAAGTGAACGGCGGTGCGCGTTTCCAGCCCAGAAAGGTTCATGGAAATGCTGCCGTTCTGTGGAATGCGCAGAGCATGGTCGCGGTTGCCCCAATATTTGATGAAGGCGATATTGGGGTGAGCAAGAGCTGTGGCAAGTTGCATACCCTGATTTTACCTGAACCGCGCGTGTGCGCCAAACAATGGGAGCTGCTCAAGCAGTATAATCAGAGCCAAGAAACAAAAGAAAAGAGGATCAGCATGAATTCAGAGCAAAGTGCGGAAAAAATCAGTATTACCGATTTGGCCAGGATGATTGACCATACTCTTTTAAAACCCGAAGCAAGTGAAAAACAGGTGCTTAAACTGTGCCGGGAAGCGATTGAAAACGGCTTTGGGGCAGTGTGTGTAAACCCATGCTGGGTAAGTTCTTGTGTGAAAGCACTGGAAGGCAGTGAGGTTAAGGTGGCAACCGTAATCGGCTTCCCGCTTGGGGCAAGTACCACCGAAGCCAAAAAAGCAGAGGCTGCCGATGCGCTTAAACGAGGCGCGCAGGAGCTGGATATGGTGCTCAATATTGGGCAACTGAAATCCGGCATGGTGAATGATGCAGCCAAAGATATTCATGGCATTGCTGTGCTGGCACACAAGCACGGCGCCCTGCTTAAAGTCATTTTGGAAACATGCCTGCTTACGGATGAAGAAAAAGAACTGGCCAGCCAACTGGCTGTGCAGGCAGGCAGCGATTTTGTAAAGACCTCCACCGGCTTTTCCAGCGGAGGGGCAACGGCAGAAGATGTGGCCTTAATGCGTGAAAGCGTAGGGCCAAAGATTGGGGTAAAAGCTTCAGGCGGCATCCGCAGCTATGCAGATGCCCTCAAGATGATTGCCGCCGGCGCTAACCGGCTGGGCTGCAGTGCAGGGGTGCAGATTATCCAAGAAGCCAAAGCAGAAGGTTAGATCTAGGAGAAGGTAAAAAAGGAGAGGTAAACCTCTCCTTTTTTGTTGCAGAGAACCTATAAACCCTCTTGCTTGAGAAGGGGCAAGGCAAATAGAAGTGCTGCCAGGGTTTTTGAATCTTCTATTTGGCCGCTCCAAACCATGGCGTAAACCTCATCCAGTTTGATTCTTGAAAGGGCAAGAAATTCATCTTCATCCTGCTCAAGGGCGGCTTTGAGGAGGTTTTTTGCCAGATAGCAGCGCATAAATTCGTTGGAATAACCCGCACTCATGTAAAAGCCACCCAGGAAAGTGAGCTCTTTGCAGTCCATACCGGTTTCTTCACGCAGCTCACGACGGGCGGCAAGGGCAGGGTCTTCCCCTGCATCCATCACTCCGGCGGGCAATTCCAACAGTTCTTTTTCGGCCCCTATACGGAACTGGCTTACAAAGAGGGCAAAACCCTCCTGATCTACCGCCAGAATGGTAACCGCATCGGCATGATCGATCAGGTCATAGTCACGTTCACGCCCATCCGGCAGGCGAACAGCCAGGCGCTGCATATCAAAAGCATGCGCGGTCTGAATCGTTTTTTTGGATAGAATTTTTGTTGACATCCCTTTAAGCCTTAAGTTGAATTAGCTGAGCCTATTTTACCCGTAAAAAAGTGGGGCGAAGGAATAATGCACGGTAAAACTTAACCAGGTCGGTCATGTAGCACTATAATAGGGGCAGGAGAAGCCATGCCCAAGCCCACTTTTTATCACCTGCCTGCTGAAAAACAAAAACGCGTTTTAGCGGTCTGCAAGGAAGCGTTTGAAAGCAAACCCATCCATCAGGCAAGTGTGGCCAATATTGTGAAAACCCTGGATATTGCCAGGGGCAGTTTTTATCAGTATTTTGAGAGCCTGGAAGAAGCTTTTTTCACCGTTCTGCATTCAGAAAACGTGGATATTCACAGCCACTTTGCCCGGCTTTTGGTAAAGCATGAAGGCGATTTTTTTGCAGCGCTGGAAAATTACGGTGAGTTAATTGCGGCCGAACTTTATTCACCCGGTAAGCAAGCGCTCTACCGCAACCGTTTTCTATACTGGTCGCCGGAGCTTGAACAAGGCTGGGCTGAACACCTCAAAAAAGAAGGGGAGTCTTCCCACATTTCCAAGATTGAAAATAAGGCTTTTGCCATGCTGAAAGCAGAAAAATTAAGCCTTCAAAGAAAAGAAGAAATACCTGAGCTGATGCGCTTTACCCAAGCTGTGGTTCATCAACTCATCCAGCGCAGCTTTAGGGAGCTTTGGACAGCAGACGTTTTTTTAAAGCACTATCAAATGCAAGTACACTGGATGAAAACAGGCCTATCCAAATAAAGCCCTCTTTCAGATAAATAATCATTCAAAAAGATTATATTTTGGCCCTTGACACGATGACACTGTGTCATTATACTCTTCTGCAATGACGTTGCGTCATTAATTATTTGTGATTTGCGGAGGTGCAGCCATGTATTTAGGAGAATCTATTTTTGATATAACATATTTAACGCTGGTTGTTTTGCTGGGGGTTAAACTGCTTTTACAAAATGACGGCAAAGCGCGCTTGTTTGGATTGATGGCCGTTGTGCTTGGGTTGGGAGATTCCTTCCATCTGGTGCCAAGGGTCATCTCCATGTGGAGTGAAAGCGGTTTTGCAGGGCACGCCCCTGCCCTTTCATACGGGCAGCTGGTGACATCCGTTACCATGACCATTTTCTATCTGATCATCTATCTTTTCTATAAAAAGATGAGCGGTAAAAAGAACAATGCAGCAGACGTTGCTGTTTACCTGCTGGTGGCGGCGCGTATCATCCTGAGCCTGATGCCGCAAAACAATTGGGGAACCGCTGAAGGCAACTTTACCTGGGACATTCTGCGCAATATTCCCTTTGCCATTCTGGGTGTGCTGATTGTTGTACTCTTTTTCAAAGAAAAGCAAGTGCAGCCCCTCTTCAGAAACCTGGGGATTTGGATTATCGTCAGTTTTGCCTGCTACCTTCCTGTTGTAGTTTGGAGCAAAACATTCCCCGCAGTCGGCGCCCTGATGCTGCCCAAAACAGCCGCCTATGTGATGATTGTTCTAACCGGTTACCGTTATTTTATGAAGGGTTTCAGACTGCAAAGCCTGATTGAGAACAGTTTTGTTTATATGGTTGGCGGCATTGCAGGCGGTGTATTCTACCGGGAATTTACCAAATTCCGCGGGTTTGAAGGCAAAACAAGCCTGAGCATTGTGCACACCCATCTGATTGGGCTTGGGCTTGGGCTTTCCTTTCTGCTTTATCTCTGGCTGAGAAATCAAGATAAAGAACACGTGAAAGCTTTTGAGAAACCGGTACTCATTTTCAATGCCGGGCTGCTGCTTACTGCGGTGAGTTTTGTTCTGCGGGGCATCATTCAGGTTCTTGGCAACCATTTTGGGAAAATCCCTGATGCCGCTATTTCCGGTGTGGCAGGCATAAGCCACATTATTTTGGGGATAGGTTTGTTCTGGGTAATGCTGAAAGTGGTAAAAAGCTCCGCCCTCTTAAATTCAAACAAAAAAGAGCACTCCGCCTAACATTAAGTTCATCTTTAAGACAAGAGGCGCTTGTTATAGCAAGCGCCTCTTCTTGTTCTATTTTCTTTTTAGGGCAAATTCAACGTTTTGGTGCCCGCAGGCAGGTCGTTTGACTTAAGGTTATTGGCCTGCATGACCTCTTCAGGATAGACATCTCCATACCAGCAAGCCACCTCAGAAGCAGTCGTTTCACCTGTGATGTTATAAATATCCGGTCGCTCATAAAAATTGGCTTTGCGGTCACCAGGGAACTTACCGGAAGCAGGAATTTTAAGCTTATCTCCGATGGACAGGCTGCCGGGGTTTTCAAGCTTGTTTAGAGAAATTATCTCATCCGGGTTTACATCATAACGGCGAGCCAAGCACATTACCGTTTCGCCCTTGGCAATGACATGTTCAGCAGGCTTGGTGGCAAGAAACTGGCCTGGGGCCTGATTGGTGGGCGTGGGCTGCGTTCCGATTGGGGCCAAGGTCGGAGGAACCTGGGTGATGGCAACCTTCGTGCCCTGCGCATTGGTGACAATGGAAGTAGGCATATTAAACTTGGAAATAACCGCTTGAGCCGTCTGGGTTGCAGCAATGCCATTGGGATCAGCAGGAGGCAGAGGGGTTTTTGCTCCTGAAGTTGTTTGGGGGACAGCGACCGGGGCCTTTGAAGCCGGACGTTCGCAAGCCACAAAAGCCAAAAGCATAACGGCCATCAGCCCCAGGGAATACCAAAATTTCTTTGACATGGCAAGCTCCTTGTTAAAACATTTACTACGTTTCAGCATGCAACTAATGTGCCACTTTAAAGCGGAAGCGCCTCCGCAATACGGAGGCGCTTCATCCCGTGATGAAATTTTACTTTTTCTTGAGGACGGGGAGGCCGGAGGCAAGTTCGACAACAGTTTTGCCAGCGGGAACTTTTTCCACTTCCTGGCCCTTGCGGACATCGGTTGAGAAGTAGAAAAGTTCAGTCTCTTTACCGGAAGCGCGCTTCACGGTTTTGACATGCAGGAAGTAATCCTTGCCTTTTGAATTTGTAAATTTGTAAGCCATTTTTTATATTTCTCCTTCGTTAGAAATAAATTCAGATTCAATATAACGAGAAAATTTCAAATTGTCAAACTTTTTGGAAAAAAGAGGTGTTTTTGATTAATGATCAAGCCATTTTGCCGTCTTCTCAGGCAAATTCAGCACAGAGCCCTCTTCAATGGTGCAAAGCGGCAGAGATTCCATAAAAAGGCGGCCGTATTGTTTACTGGTGACACGCCTATCTAAAATGACGACAACCCCGCGGTCAGAACGGGTGCGAATAAGGCGCCCAAAGCCCTGCCTGAAGCGCAAAATAGCCTCGGGGATGGCATATTCATTAAACGGGTCTTCAAAGCTCTCCGACCTAGCAGCGATGACAGGGTCAGAAGGGACATCGAATGGAAGTTTGGCAATAACCAGCGCAGAGAGGGCATTCCCGGGCAGGTCAACCCCTTCCCAAAATGCGCGCGTACCCAAAAGCACAGCATTGGGGGTTTCTTTAAAAACTTCCAAAAGGGCAGTGGCGGAGGCGCCTTCGCCCTGTTCAAAGACGGTAATGCCCGCTTTGGAAAGCTGCGATTCGATCGATTTAGAGGTTTTTTGCAACTGGGCGTAAGAAGTAAAGAGCACAAGCATGCGGCCTCGGCTGGCCTTTGCCATGCGCACAATTGTTTCGTTAAGCATTTTTTGATGCCCAAAAGTATCCATTGGTTCGGGGATATCCCTCGGCAAGAAAATGAGGGCGGCATTTTCATAATCGAAGGGTGAGCCCACCGTCAACTCGTTGGCATCTTCCGCATTCAGGCGTTTGCGCAGGTAGTCAAATTCTCCGTGGGTGGTAAGGGTAGCGGAGGTAAGCACCACACTGGCTTTTTCGTGCCAGAGGTATTTTTGCATCAGGCCACCTATGTACAGCGGCGCTACCTGCAGCGTAAGGCGATGCTGGAGCGGATCAAGCTCTACCCAGTAGATTTGATCGGAACGGGGTGTCATTGTGAGGCCTTCAACCTGAACATTGAGCTCATCAAGGCTAAGGGACATGGTGCTCAAACTACCCAAAAGGTCTTCGGCTTCCTCACGGCCTGAATCTGCCAAAGATTTGAGCGCTTCGCGGATTAATTGGAGAGAATCGGTAAGCTGGTTAAGGCTTTCACGAGCAGATTCCCAGGCCATTTCCACATCCAGCCAGGCAGGCATGGTACGAGTAGCAGGCAGAATGCGTTCTTGCTGCGGGTAAGTACCCAAAGGCTTCCCTTCGCGGCGCTCTTCCAAAAGATAATCCAGAGCCTTGAAGTAGCTGGTCATGAGCGTGTCAAACTTGAAAGCCTGGGTTGAAGCCTGAGAAATCAATTGCCCAAGCCGAGCTTGTTCAGAGGGCTGCATGGCCAGACCTGCCAAATCCATCACGCGGCCGAACAAGCCCGAATCAGAACTGCCAAACTCCCTCACCAGACGGGTTACATCGCTGGCCCGCAAACGGTAAGACATGGCATCTGTGGTGGCAGATTCAAGGTGGTGCGCTTCATCCGCAATCAGATAGTTATAAGCTGGCAAAACGCGGTTTTGGGTGGCGGCATCTGCCAGCAATAAAGCGTGGTTGACCACAATAATGTGTGCACCTTCCGCCGACATTCTGGCTTTGTAGAAGGGGCAGCGACCGCCAGAACGTTTAAGACAGTTTTCCAGCTTGCAGCCCTCATCTTCCGCTGAAATTCGCGACCAAACCATGCGCTCGATGGGTCCGTTCAGGTTGATTTCGCTGCGGTCTCCGCTTTGGCTGAATTGCAGCCAAACGAGCACTTTAGCCAACACGCGCAGCTCATCAATGTTTTCGGGGCTGCGCTTACGCAGCTGGCTGAGCCTGCGGGGGCAAAGGTAATTGCCGCGGCCCTTAAGCACTGCCGCATGAATATCAAGGCCTAAGGCCTCTTTGAGAGAGGGAATGTCCTTTTTGATAAGCTGATCCTGAAGGGCAATAGTATTGGTAGATATCACTACCCTTTCCTCATTTTTCAGAGCCCAATATGCCGCAGGGATGAGGTAGGCAAGCGACTTGCCGGTGCCGGTGCCGGCTTCTACCAGCAAATGGTCGCCCCGCGAAAAGGCGTTTGCCACGGCTTTGAGCACCTGTACCTGCTGGGAGCGGTGTTCAAACTCCGGAAAGTGTTTGGAAAATTCCCCGCCGGGCTGCAAAGTTTCAGCGATGCGTTCTGCATCCAGAGCGCATGGAACCTCTTTTGGCTCCAATGGCTTGATGCGGGCAGGCCGGGCAAACTCCAGCTCGTATTCCTGTTCGGGGGCAGCATGGCGCAGCTGGATGCCTGCCTGCACTTTTTTTTGCAGCGCCCAGCGAAAAGGCAATTCCCCTTTCCAGCCAAGCCCATCTGACTGACGCACAATTTCAGCAATGAGTTTGACCGGGAGTTCTTCAATTTTGCGAGAGAGCAATTGAAAAACCTGCCGCGCAGTCTGGGCATCATCCAGGGCGCGGTGAGCAGCAGTTTGCATCACGCCCAAGTACTGGGCCAGGGCGGAGAGGTTATAACGCGGTGAAGTGGGCAAAAGCACAGAAGCCAACTCGTAGGTATCAATGCTTTGGTTGTTGCGGAAAACGCCGGCTTTCTGCAGAAAACTGAGGTCAAAAGCAATGTTCTGCCCCAAGATTATGCTTTCCCCCACAAAACGTAGCAGCTCGGGCAGGGCATCAGCCAGAAAAGGGGCATTGAGCACCATTGTGTTGCTGATGCCCGTTAAGTTGGTAATAAAGTTGGGAATTGCCTTACGGGGGTTTATCAGTGTGGAATATTCTGCCTCTACGCGGTTTTCAGTGAACTTAACGGCCCCAATTTCAATGATTGAATCAGCATTGGGGTCTAAACCGGTGGTCTCAAGATCCAGAGAAACAAAAACAGGCATGGCTGCATTATATCGTTAAGGAATGCAGCGCAACGCATAAAATGTCATGAGGGAACGTCCCTCATGACATTTTCAGACACAAACAGTCAAGCTTAGGCTTTTTCTTTGCCGAAGGTTTTCAAAACCAGATATACCAGGTCTACTGCAAATACCGCCATGCCTGCATATAAGATCCAGATTGCGACAGGATAAGCAGAATTATGTACGGTCTGGTGCTGCTGCAAAATACCCCAATAGGCCCAGATGCCTACAGCAGGGATAGCAGGGCATCGGTATTTGAAAGACAGAAGTGAAAGCAGAATAATCACCACAGCCAGGATGATGTAAAGCCAAAGGTCTTCAGCCAGCCCAAAGCGATTCCACTTGATATCCACCAGCGTTGCAGTGATATTGGCAACAACCGCTACCGCCAACCAACCGGCGTAAAGACCAAAGGGGAATTTAACGGCCAGTTTTCTGGCCAGGGTATTGGGTTTCCAAACCATGATGATATCCATAATCCAATAAACCACCAGTAAAAAGCCGATAATCAAAATGGTTGAAAGGGGAATAAGCCTTTGTGAAAAAACAATAATCCAGCCCATATTGAGCAGGCACATCAGTACAAATGGAAAATTAATTTTCTCCTCAATAAAATCTTTATCCTGTTGACTTTTGGCAAAAAACTGATAAGCCAAAAAAACGAAGGTCATTAAATAAATGAGGCCCCAGATAGCAAAGGTGCGCGGGCCAGGAACAAAAAGGTTAGGAAGGCTATCCGAAACCTCCTTTTGGGAATAACCGATTTTTCCTGCGGCTCCCAAAAAGTTGATGGTCAGTGTGATGATGTAAACAATAAGGGCGATCCATTTCGATACTTTGCGCATTTTTTCTCCTATTTATGATTTGACAGCTTTTTTATTTTTGGGAGGAAGCGGGAAGAACTTGCTAGTGCTTGCTTGATACAAGGCCCACCCCTCCCTGTTCTTATATTCTTTTTCAAGCAAAGGAACACCGGATACGTTCAGTAACAAGTATGTGATAAGCGCAGGGCTGTAGACAAGCCAGAAAAGCCCTGGCTGCCTTAATATGATAACCAGGAACACCCCCCACCATACCATGCTTTCGCCAAAATAGTTAGGATGCCTGGAAAATTGCCATAGGCCGCTGGTCATTAGTTTTTTGGCATTACCCGGTTGATTCTTAAAACGATATTTCTGCCAATCGGCAACCGTTTCAAAAAAGAGGCCGATTGCCCAGATGATGAGGCCGGGGATGATTGCAAGGCTTAGCGCCGCCGGCCGAGACAGATTGACGATGACTATCGGTGAGCTGATGATGACGGAAAGAACAAACTGAGGCAAAAAGAAGCGTACAAAACGGGAGAAGGCTGAGTTTAATCCGGCTTTTTGCTTCATTTCCGTATATCTTTTATCTTCGCCCTTGCTTAGATTTCTGATACTCAGAAAAATAAAAAGGCGCAAGCCCCAGAGTGAAGCCATGATCGAGAGCAAGAAGGCAAGCGCAGAGCGCTTATCCGAAATAAGATAAGAAGACCAGGCAGCCACTGCAAATGACAAACCCCAGTAAAGATCCAGGAGATCATATTTGTTTTTGCGTTCTGAAATGAAAAAGACAATCAGAAAGCCAAGAAAAACTGCAGCTAAAACGATCAGATAACGCATACGATTCTCAACGGTTGAAAAGCATAATGACGAGGGTAGTAACAGCCCCAAGGAAGGTGCCCCAAGCCATGTCGATTACTGTAATGAGCAGCGGCCAATCTTTGACCGTTGCCAGATTGGTAAGATCATAAGTGGCGTAGGTTATTAAGCCAAAAAGCGCGCCGGAGAGAACCGCTTTAAGCAGGTCTTTCTGAACAAGGGCAGGATTGATGACAAAATAAAGCAGGCCGATAATAAATAAAACGTAAAAGATACCCGCCGCAACCAGATTGGGCTTATCCGCCATCAGGTAACCCAGTTTGGATTTGTAGAGTTTAGAGGCTACAAAACCCAGCCAAAAAGCATCAATGGCAAGGAATGCAGCCAAACCGATAAAAAAGTTTTTTATATTCATTTCAATGTTCCTTTCTTTTGCTGTAAAAAGCCAATGGCAACTGAACCGGACCCCGCAAGAAGCAACAAAACAGGTGAAATCTTGTGGATGAAGGCCGGAGGAAAACCGATAATTTTTTCTGCCGCCTCTTTGAGCCACTCAAGGCGGGCGGTGTCATCCGCATATGAAAGGCTGTAGGATGTGATGGGAGAGAATTGATGATGAGAACGCAGCAAATTTTCGAGCTGTGCCTGATTCTGGCGCACACCTAAACTCTTAACGGGAATGGAACCTTTGCCATTTTCGTCTATGCTGATGAGGGGCTTTAGCCTGACGAAGTTGGCTACCTTGCCAAAGGGTTTACTGATTCTGCCAGAACGAACCATATTGTCGATGGAAGTAAGGCTAACGTAAATCGTAGCATTTTTGCGTGTTTCTTCAGCACGGCAGCAGATTTCATCCAATTCCAGGCCAGCCTGAATATCTTTGGCTATTGAAACGGCCACCATGCCAACCGCGCTTGAATTTTGCATGGAATCGACGATGCGAACAGGCAGGCGATCTTTCATGTTTTCGGCAGCAGTAACAAAACTGTTGTATGTTCCTGAGAGCCCGGAAGAAACCGTGAGACCGATAATAGCCTGATAGTGCTCAGCCAGTTTTGTAAACATTTCCTGAACCATGGCAGGGGATGGTTGAGAAGTGGAAAGCTTTTCCTGCCCATTAATTTCTTCTTTAAGCATTTCATGGTCAATGGTAAGGTCATCTAAAAAAGCTTGCTCTCCAACCATGAGGTTCATGGGCACCTGATGGATGCCGTAATGTTCCCGGATGTGAACCGGCAAGTCAGACATGCTATCCACAACCAGAGCAATTTTGGGGTGCGCAAGATGTGCATCAAGATATTCCATGCACATATCATCCACTTTTTGCTCCAGGATATTGCCATAGCTGCGAATACGTTTCGTAAGCTCCCAAGGAGTATTGGTATGCAGATGCAGGCGAATAAAGTTTTGGTTGCCACCCAAAACAAATGAGTCGCCCAGATCAGCCAGGTCTGCTCGGAGAGCGGACAGATCTGTTTTCTTATGTGTTTGCAGCATAAATTCAGTGCAGTACCTTTGCACAGGCCTTTCAGTAAGGAGGTGCGGCGCAGCCAGTTCCTGTTGGGCGGAAGCCTGCAAACCCTCCAAGTGAGGCAATCGGCCCAATAGGCCCTGTACAAAACCGTGAAGAAAGGTAACAAAGCCTTTGGCACCCGCATCAACGGTGCGGGCATCTCGTAATACTTTCATCTGCGATTGGGTTTGATCAACCAAGGCATCTAAATGCGGCAAGGAATTTACCAGGAGGGTCTTGAGCGAATCGACACTTGGCAGATTTTCTTTGCAGTATTCCAGAAAGCCGCGAATAACAGAAAGAATAGTGCCTTCAACCGGCGTCTGAACAGCGGTATAGGCTTGTGAAGCCCCTTTTTCAAGGCTGCTGACAAAACTTTGCGGGGTCCATTCTGAGGCCGGTGAATCTTGGGAAAGCCCAATAATAAACTGGGCAAAAATAAGCCCCGAGTTCCCCCTGGCGCCATAGAGCGCCGCAGAACCCATTGATTGCAGGGTTTCCATAACAGAACTGACGGGCTTTGAACGCTGAACCACTGTTTTCATGGTGTGAATAAGGTTGTTGCCTGTATCCCCGTCTGCAACAGGAAAGACATTGATTTGGTTAAGCAACTGCCTTTGATTGCCAACCTCTTCCGCTCCCGTACAGAAACAGTTGAAAAGCGTTAATCCGTCCATTTAATTTGCCTTCCTTCCGCGGTAAATATCATATTTTCGATTACCCTGGCATTCAAGGTTTTCAACAGTGAGCGTTCTTGGTGCGATAAACCTTTTAGACAGGCTTCTTCCCAGTTTTCCAGCAAGGCCTTAAGAACAGGCAGTAAAGCTTGCGACTTTTCTGTGAGGAAAAGCTGCAAGTTACGCCTGTCACTTTCGTTGGGTCTTTTGAACAGTAAAGCGCTGGTTTCCATTTTTTTGATGAGCTTGGTGATGTTGCCTTTATCCGTCTGTAAAAAAGGTTCCAAAAAATCTTGATTGGCGCCAGGCATTTGCTCAATCACCAGAATCACAATCATCTCCTGCCAGTTCAAGCCCAGTGGGGCTAAAGACCGGCCAAGAGAGAGTTTGCCAAATTTGTTGATGACACTGATGTCGCAAATGAGCATGCTGAACCTTATTTAGTTGTTTTATACAACTATTAAATCACTTTTAATTCGTTTTCTATATGCTTGTACAATCTGATTGATGCTGATTCGATAGAAAACAGGTAATAAAAAAAGCTCCCTTTCGGGAGCTTTTGCCAAAAAACAGCTTATGACTTAAAGAGACCAAAGCCACTCAACAAAATGAGGAAAATCAGAACAGGAGTGACAAATTTCAGCATAAAGAAGAAGAATTTGACCACTTTTTCATTTTTGAGCGTGCCTCCATTCGTTAGCTGAGCGCTCAGTTTGGGGTAGCCCCAGACCCAGCCCACAAAGACCGCAATAAGCAAGCCGCCGACAGTCAAGAGGATGTTGGAAGTAACATAGTCGTAGAAATCAAAGAAGGTTTTGCCAAAAATCGTCCAATTTGCTGTTGTGCTGTTGGAAAGCGCAGCAGGAGCACCAAAAAGGGCAACTGTGGCAATCGTAATGAGGGTGGCTACTTTGCGGCTAAGTTTAAAGCGGCCTTCCAGGAAAGCCGTGATAACCTCAAGCAAAGAAAGAATGGCGCCGGTAGCAGCAAGTGCAGTCAGCAGGAAGAAAATAACCATAAACACATTGCCAAATGGCATGGAGGCAAAGACAGCCGGAATGGTAATAAAAAGCAGGGAAGCCCCAGCCTTAGGCTCAAAACCCAAGGCAAAAACCGCCGGGAAGATAGCCAGGCCAGCCATCATGGAAATGAGCAAATCCAGCAGGACGATACGGGTAGCGGTGGCGGGGATGTTCTGGTCTTTACGGAAGTAGGCACCATAGGTCATCATACAACCCATCCCCACTGAAAGCTTAAAGAAGGCCAAACCCAATGCAATAAGAACGGTATTGAACGTCACTTTCGACCAGTCCGGCTTAAAAAGGAAGGTAAGCCCGGCAGCAGCCCCAGGGAGTGTAACACTGCGGATAATAACAATCACAAGCAAAATGAAAAGCAAGGGAAGGGCGCGTTTGATGGTTGCTTCAATTCCTTTTACAATGCCAAGGGCGATGATAATGCCCGTCAGCAAAAGAACGACCCACTGCCAAATAAGGGACTGCATTGGGTTTGTAACCAGGTCAGTAAAGATTTTGGAGTTAGTTTCTGGACTGGTGGAAAGTTTGCCAATAGTAATGGCTTTGCTGATATACGCTACCACCCAACCTGCCACCTCAGAGTAAAAGGCCATAATCAGAAAGGCGGCAAGCACGCCCATTCCGCCAATTACCCACCAAAGGCTCTTGGGGGCAAGTTTGAGCATGGTGCCAACCGCATCTTTTCTGCCTTCACGACCCATGGCATGTTCCGCAATCATCACCGGGAGGCCAAGAACAAGTGTGCACAAAAGATAAAGCAGAACAAAGGCCGCACCGCCATTCATTCCTGTTAATGCCGGGAACTTCCAAATGTTCCCAAGACCCACCGCAGAACCGAGGGCAACCAGTAAAACACCCATCTTGGTGCTGAATTGCCTTCCCTCCGGGGGATTTGCTGTACTCTCTTTTACTTCATTTTTCATCATAATCTCCTTAATAAATTTAGAATAAAAAAACCCCGGGATTTGGGTTCCGGGGTTTAATCTTTTGGGTGTGCTTAACTAAAACCGGAACCGGGGAGACGGCTTAACAAGAATAATAAGGTTCCAATAAAAGGAGAAAGAAAGGGTTTTAGCAGCGAGTGATAACATGCATTGATTCTATTCCTGTTCCTCCCCTTGCATAGGTCCGGGATATATCTTTAACCAACTATTAACCTGAGGAAATCAATTTGCAGGTTCCCAGGGGTTTTTGTGTTTACAAAAATCAAATAATGGTGCTTTATTCTGGGTATAATCTTTCACGGGAGTATTTTTATGTCATCACTTTGGGTTATTCTGCAATTCGTGCTTGTGTTGGGTATCTTGATTATTCTGCACGAGCTTGGCCATGCTATTGCCTCCACCGCGGTTGGAATTCATGTGGAAGAATTTGGCCTGGGGCTTCCGCCACGACTTAAAAAGCTTTTCACATTTAAAGGAACGGAAGTAACGTTAAACGCCATACCTTTTGGCGGTTTTGTGCGGCCGAAGGGCCAGGATGACGCGAGCATTGCCGATGGCATGGCAGCTGCCGCCCCCTGGAAGCGGCTAATCATCCTTTTGGCGGGTGTGGCCATGAACTTTATTGTTGGCCTGCTGGTATTCATCATCATGTATGCCGCCGCAGGCAAACCTATTGAGAATAAAATTCTGGTTTACCTGACCACCCCCAACACCCCGGGCAGCACTTATCTGAAAGCGAATGACCAGATTGTGAGCATTAACGGCAAAACGCTCGCCAACATTGGGGAAATGCAGGAGTTGATCAAGGCAAATGCAGGCACTGAAATTGAAATTGGGCTCATCCGCAACGGGCAATCAAAAACCGTAAGGCTGACCCCCAGAGTGAACCCGCCGGAAAACGAAGGGGCCATCGGCTTTGCCCCCATGAATCCAAATGGGCCCATCCGCTTCGCTGAAGCGGTGCAATCCGGCTGGCAGGAATTTACGGGGCTGTTCAAGCAGATTTTCGGTTTTTTTGGGCGAATCTTTAAAGGGAATATAGACCCAAGCACCGACCGTGCCGTTGGCATTAAAGGCATGTATGACATGTTCAGTTATTTCAACCGAATGGATAAGACCGTTCCTGCCAGCGCCAACATTCAGGCTCCCATCTATCGCCTGGCCTTTGTTGGCATGCTTTCAACCAGCTTTGGGTTGATAAACATCCTGCCTGTGCCGCCCATGGATGGGGGGCAAATTTTGCTGCTGCTGCCTGAACTTCTTTTTAAGAAAAAGTTTCCGCAGAAGATTGCTAACACCATCAACAGCGTGATGATGCTTTTGATGCTTATGCTGATGGCCTACCTGCTGATGATGGATTTCGTCAACCCCATTAAGCTGCCCTGATTTGGAGTAAACGATGCAAACTGCTTCACCCATGCCTGAACTGACAAACGCCCTGCTGGACGCAAAAGCCTTCCCCGCCAAGCTGCTTTATCAGTTTTCTGACCTGACGGCGGAAGACCAGCGCGAACTAGCCAAACTATGGCCACGAATTCCGCTTGAAAGGCGCCGCAATTTGCTCAAGGACCTTACCGAACTTGCAGACAGCGACAATCTGATGGATTTTACCGCTGTAGGCCGAACCGCCCTTAATGATGAAGACACGGATGTGGTTTGCGGCGGCATTGACTTGCTTTTTAGCGCAGAGGACAAAAAACTCATTCCCGTCTTTCTGAAGCTCTTAAAAGACAGAGAGCGCAGCGAATTTATCCGGGCTTCTGCGGCCAACGCCTTAGGACCTTATGTATTTTTGGGCGAGATGGAGGAACTGCGGCCAGAAATTTTGCAGGAAATGGAAGAAGATCTCCTGAACGCCTATACGCAAGACCCTTCCGGGTTGGTGCAGCGGCGTGCGCTTGAATCGCTGGGTTACTCTTCCCGCGAGGAAGTGCCGGCTTTGCTACGCAAGGCTATTGACCACCCCACCCCGCAATGGGTAGAGAGCGCGCTCTTTGCCATGGCAAAATCGGCCGACGAGCAGTGGGAAGCGGACGTCATGGAACATTTGGATGACCCAAACCAAGATGTTCGCCTGCAGGCCATTTTGGCCGCCGGAAGTTTGAACCTGAGCAAGGCCCGCAAGCCGCTGCTTAAGCTCCTTTCCCCCAAGGAAGATAATGACTTGCGTAAAGAAGCAATCTGGGCGCTTTCACAGATTGGCGGTGAAGGGGTGATGGAGGCCTTTTTAAGGCTTCAGGAACGCAGCCAGGATGATGAGGAGCTGAACCTGCTGGAAGAGGCACTGGATACCCTTAACTTCACAAATGATTCCGGGCTCTATGAGCTGATGGATTACAACGCGGAAGAAGGCGGGCACATGCACGCAGAGGATGATTCAGAGGATGAAGATCCAGAAGGCCCCGATTATGACGAGTGGGAAGAATACCTGGATGAAGACGGTGAACCCAGGGATGATGAGGAAGACGAGGAAGCAGCTTACTTCGACAACGAAGATCTTGAAGATGATTTTGCGGAAGATGAATTTTAGAGAGGCCCCGTAAAAAGATGCAGCAGCGTTTGCACGCCTGGGTAAGCGGAAGAGTGCAGGGAGTAGGTTTTCGCTACTTTGTGCATCAGCTTGCCAGCCATCTGGGGTTGAACGGCTGGGTGCGCAACCTGCCTGACGGGCGTGTGGAAACCCTGGCAGAAGGTGAAATGGAGGCCTTGGAAGCTTTGCTTACAGGCCTGAAACGCGGGCCGGGCGGGGCAAGGGTGCAGGAAGTAAAAACTGATTGGGCGCCCGCCTCAGGCGAATTTGATCGATTTGATATTGAACATTGGTAGGACCTGCCCATCAGGTCAATCTTTTATCCTGAAGAAAGAAAGCACTTCCACGATGAAACACGAGAAATCCTGCGGGGCCATTGTTTTCTGTCATTTTGAAGACGGACTGAAAGTACTGCTGCTTAAACACAGGGCCGGCCATTGGGACTTCCCTAAGGGGCATGTTGAGGAAAAGGAAAGCGAAGCTGAAACCGCTCTGCGCGAAGTAGCGGAAGAAAGCGGGTTGTGTATTACGCTGGATCAGAACTTTCGGGAGGTGATCAGCTATTCACCCAAGTTTAAAGTGAACAAGCAAGTGGTCTATTTTTTGGGGCATTGCCTTCCGCAGCAGGCCAGTCAATTGCGGCCCCAGCATTCGGAAGTGCTCAGTGCGGATTTTGTGCCCTTCAGCATAGCAGAGCAGATGATTACCTTCGAGAACGCAAGGCAGGTCTTTCATAAGGCGTTGGGCTACCTGAACGGCATGGCACTCAAAGAAAAGCCTTAATCCATACGGCGGGCCAGAATTCCTTGCTGATTTAATAAGCCAAATTTATGCACTGCGCAGAAGAATGGCCCATGGCTTTTAGCGCACTCAAAAAAAGTGCAAACTCTTTTTGTAATCTCTTTCAACGGATACACAAAACCCTAAACGGCTATTGACAAGGGAAAATTGATGGATTAATATTATTGAAACGTTTCATTTAAGGCAACCCATGACAACAATGCGCGATATTGCCAGACATGCAGGAGTATCTGTTGGAACAGTTTCCAATTTCTTTAATTCGCCGGAAACCGTCTCAGAAAAAACGCGCAAACAGGTCAGTGATGCTATTGAAACACTTGATTTCCATCCGCATGCCGCTGCCAGAAGCCTCAAATCGAACCGAACCCGCAGAATTGGGATTGTGCCGGTGATCTCTGTGGAAAGCAACCGCAGCCTGCACGCTGAAGACAGCGCTTTTCTTGAATTCTTGTCTGGCATTAATACCGCCCTAGCTGAAGAAGGTTTTGATTTACTGCTTTCCGCAGCCACTTCAAAGGTGAAGGAAACGGAAATTTACCAGCGCCTGATTGGGGAACATCAGGTAGATGCCATGATTCTTTTAGGGATGCAAAAACATGATAAAAGAGTGAAACTTTTGGATTCCCTTAACTTCCCTTTTGTCACTTTTGGGCAATGCGGGAATGATGAAAAGTATTCATCGGTTGATATTGACGGTTCTTCAGGGATTATTGAAGCGATGGACCATCTTGTGGCTTTAGGGCACCAGCGGATTGCGTTTATTCATCCCCCAAAAACTTATTCAATGACGGAGCAAAGGCTGAACGGTTTTTGGGAAGCTGCCAAACAGCATGGATTAAACCCAGAACCCGGCTACGTTATGGAGGGAGCCTTCTCCATTGAATCAGGGCAAGCAATTACCGAAAAACTTTTAGCGCTGCCCAATCCACCGACGGCCATCCTAACCCCCAACGACATTTCAGCATTTGGCGCTTTAAACGCCATAAAAATGAAGAAGCTGAACCCCGGTAAGGATATCTCCGTGATAGGCTTTGACAACATTCCCTCTTCAGCCTTCTGGCAGCCTTCACTCACGACCATCAGCCAACCATTAAGAGAGATAGGCAATGAATGCGGCATACTGGCGGTTGAAAAAGCTAAAGGAAAAAACAATCTCAAGTCAATTGTTTTTTCAACCCACCTGGTCATCAGAGACTCCACAGGCAGATTGGACCCTTAAAAATGGGCATAAAATTGAAACGTTTCAAAGACGAGAAGGGAGAGCATTATCTTTTGAAGAATCCTTTATTTCAAACTGTTTTTCTTAATGCTTCAGTGTTATAGAAAGGAAATGAAAATGTCTAAAAAAATGCAATTGTTCTTTTCAGTCTTGATTTGCCTTGTTTTCTGCTTGGGCGCATGCAGCACCCCGCCTGCAGCTACCAACCCTGCCCCATCCAAGACCGAAGCAGCATCCCCTGCTGTGCCAAGCCCCGCCGAACCAACGGCCGCTCAGCCAAGCCAGGTACCTACTGCCGAGCCAAAGACGGTTACGATCAGCTTCTGGCATTCCTATAATGAAACTTCCCCCGAAAATGAAATGCTGGTGAAGACGCTCATTCCGCTTTTTGAAAAGGAAAACCCGGGCATCAAAATAGATGCCCTTAGTGTTCCTTATGAAAGTTTTCATCAGAAGCTGATTACTTCCATAGGCGGTGGTGTAGCGCCTGATTTGATTAGGGCAGATATTATCTGGGTGCCCGAACTGGCCGAGATGGGAGCTTTAGCTTCCTTAGAGGATAAAATGCCTGAATTCAACAAACTTAAAGAGGCTATTTTTCCAGGCCCCATGAGCACAACGCTTTGGAATAACCATTATTACGGGCTGCCCCTGGATACAAATACAAAAGTTTGGATTAGCAACCCTGATATGTATGCGGCCGCAAAGATTGAAAAGCCTGCGGAGAAAATCAGTGAGCTAATGAGCCAATGCGAACAGATTAAAGCCGTAAATCCAGATCATTATCTGTTTGCAACAGACGGCACCTTTGCCTGGACGGTTCTGCCCTGGATTTGGAGTATGGGCGGCGACATTTTGAGCCCTGACCTCACTACAGCAACCGGATTTATCAATGGACCAAAAAGCGTAGCGGCCTATGAACTCTGGCTGGAACTCTTTGAAAAAGGGTGCATGGCGCCTGTTGTATTGGGAAATGGGGTTGACGTGTGGACCGGATTTGCCCAGGATCAGTACGCTTCCCTTGATAACGGCCCCTGGACTTACCCGATCATCAAAGGGCAGTTCCCTGATAAGAAAATTGCGGCCTCCCCCTTCCCAGCCGGTGAAGCAGGCTCAATTGATGTGGTTGGCGGCGAAGATGTGGTGCTGTTTGAACAGTCGAAAAACAAGGAAGCAGCGCTGAAATTTATTCAATTTCTGCTTTCCCCCACTTACCAGTTTAAGATGGCAGAAGTCGGTCAAATTCCAGTTTTGACAGAAGCAATCCATTCGGATTTCATCAAAAATCACGCATATTACCCCGTCTTCATGAAACAGCTTGAAACAGCCAAAGCACGCCCAGCTTTGCCTGAATGGAACAAGATTGATGAGATTATAACGGAAGCCGGTCAACTCATCCTGCGCAAAGAAAAAACACCTCAGGCCGCATTAGATGAAGCTGCCGCAAAAATTGATAAATTGCTAAAATAAACAAGATAGACTTTGGCAGGGAAGATCAGTTTAAAATCTTCCCTGCCGGAAGAAAAAATGGCTAATTCAAAGCAGCAAATTACTCCCTATTTCTTCCTTTTGCCGGGTTTTATTTTTCTTGGCGTTTGGTTAATTTACCCAGCCACTCGCGCCGTTTGGATGAGCCTGCATGAATGGACCGTTATCCCGAGTGCCCCCAAGACCTTTATCTGGTTTGAGAACTATATAAAGATTTTTTCTGACCCAATTTTTTGGCCGGCTTTGCGCAACACTTTGCTTTATGCGCTTGTAACCGTATGCGGACAAATACTTTTAGGGGTGGGTATTGCCATTCTGGTAGACAGCCTGAGAAAAGGGCAAGTGTTTTTTAGAGTAAGTTTTTATTTGCCGGTGGTCACTTCGTGGGTGGTGGTTTCACTATTGTTCAAATATCTTTTTAATTCATCTCCATCCGGGTATATTAATTTTCTGCTGGTCAATCAACTTAAGATTTTGCCCTCGCCGATTGCCTGGCTAAATGAAGCTGCAACAGCCTGGGTAGCTATTGACAGCCTGGGGATCTGGAAGGGCGTGGGATGGACAATGGTAATCATCCTGGCCGCGCTGCAAAGCCTTCCGGAAGAATGTTTTGATTCAGCGTCTATTGACGGGGCTAACCGCTGGCAATCTCTCGTTTACATTAAGCTTCCCCTGTTGGCACCTACCATTGTTTTGGTCATCATCATGCTTACGATTGGCGCGTTTCAAGCATATATTCCGATCGCGCTCATTACGAACGGCGGCCCCCTGCACCGCACAGAAGTTATGCTTTCCTATATGTATTCCAAAGCTTTTTCAGACCAGGAATTTGGATATTCCAGTGCTTTGGCATTTATTTCTGCAGCGATTGTATTTGGTATTTCAAGGTTGCAGATGTCTGCAAAGCGTAAAGTGTAAAATGAACAGAACCCAAAAAAATTTGGCTTCACAGTTTATTCTTTGGTTCTTACTGCTTAGTGGTGTGGTTATTACCGTTTTTCCGCTTGTTTACATGGTTAGCACCTCGCTGAAAGGGCCGATTTTTGTTTTTGAAATGCCACCCAAAATAATCCCAAGCAAACCCAGTTTAGATAATTTTTTCCGCGCCTGGAATTCAAATAATTTTGAACGCTATTTTCTGAACAGTTTAGCGGTCACCAGCATTTGTACTGTTGTGGTGATTTTCCTCTCTTCAATGATGGCATATGCTTTTGCGCGCTTTGAATTCAGACTGAAAAAAACATTGTTTTATATTGTGATCTTTTTTATGATGCTGCCCTCAATGACATTAATAGTTCCCCAATTCACGTTGGCGGTAAAACTTAAATTGATTAATAAGTTGAGCGGCCTTTTTTATCTTTATGTCGCTCAAAACATTCCATTGGCTACTTTTTTGCTGCAGGGGTTCATGGCATTGATACCTGTTGAAATTGAAGAGGCGGCACGAATAGATGGGGCAACGCCCTGGCAGGTTTACTGGCGCATTATGCTGCCGCTTTGCGGCCCGGCTATTGCAACCGCTGCTATTTTTGCTTCACTGGGAACCTGGGATGAATTTGTGTGGGCCAATACCATTTTAAATAAACCCAATATCCGCACCCTGCCCGTAGCGATTGCTTCTTTTCAGGGCACACATAATTCGGACTGGGGTTTGATTTTTGCTGCCTCCATAATGGCTGTGCTTCCGGTCATTATCATTTTTATCGCCCTGCAGCGTTTTTTTGTAAAAGGCGCAGCCTCTGGGGCCATTAAAGGTTAAGCAAGATTTTATGAGGTTCGGAAAGGTTAGCTGAAGATGGAAAAAAATCCTCAATGGCCATGGATTATTTATCAGATTTTCCCTGATAGGTTTTGCCGTTCTCCAAAAAATCAAGGAAATAAAAAACTGGCTTCATGGTCTGACTTGCCTACGCGCAGCAACTTTTTTGGAGGAGACCTTGCGGGTATTCAGGAAAAACTGGATTACCTTCAGAACCTGGGTGTGAACGCCATTTATCTCAACCCTGTCTTCAAAGCGCACACCAACCACCGTTATGATACTGAAGATTATTATGAGGTGGATGCCCTTCTGGGCGGCAATTCAGCTTTGCAGCATTTAATAAAGAGCCTCCACCAGCGAGGAATGAAGATTATTCTGGACGGCGTTTTTAACCACTGCGGCGACCATTTTTTTGCGTTTCAGGATCTCAAGAAAGCTGGGCAAGAATCCAACTATATTGACTGGTTTCATGTTAATCATTTTCCGATTGAAACAAAACCTCTCAGTTATATGACCTGCGGCGGTGCGGAATATCTTCCCAAGCTTAACTACGCCAACCGCGAAGTAAGGGAATATATTCTGCATGCAGCAACATATTGGCTGGAAGAATATGGCATTGACGGATGGCGATTGGATGTGCCATTTAAGGTTCCATTTGACTTTTGGGAAGAGCTTAATAAGGTGACAAAGGCAGCAAATCCTGAAGTTTTTCTTGTCGGTGAGATTTGGAAAGAACCCTTTGCATGGGTTTCCGGCGGAGTATTTGACAGCGCGACCAATTATCCTCTGCGCAATCTCTTACTTGAATTTGTTTCTTCACAATTCTTAGACAGTGAGGATTTTGACTATGAAACTTCTGAGTTTTCCAAACTTCTGGGAGATGCAGATAGCTCCATGCTTAATTTGCTGGGGAGCCATGACACAACCAGAATTCTAACGGTGCTTAAAGGCGATGCCAAAAAGCTTAAAATAGCCCTCACTTATCTGTTTACCAACCCGGGTATACCGATGATTTATTATGGAGATGAAATCGGGCTTTTGGGTGAAAGCGACCCCGATTGCAGGCGGCCAATGCCCTGGCAGGAAGAAGAATGGAACCAGCAAGTTCTCAGTATTTATCGTAACCTTATCCGGCTTCGGCAGAGTTATCCTTTGTTTTGGCACGGGAAGAAACGCAAGCTCTTTTGCTTCAATGGGGTTTACATTTATGCCATTGAGCATGGCGTTGAATCGGCAATTGTTGTGCTTAACCCACGTGAAACCGTCCATCATGTCCATGTAAAAACAGGTATTCGCTGTCAAAGATGGGTTGAGTTCAATTCCAGCGCAGGAATGGATGGCAGTGACGGAATGCTGCATTTTGATCAGATTCCGACAGACAGCGCTTGGGTTTTTCTGCCAGAAAAGCCTTAATCCATACGGCGGGCCAGAATTTCCTGCTGCTTCCAGGGCGGCAGGCCGGATTCTTCAGCAAGAATGGCCTTAAGCTCATAGACCTGGTCTCGCAGCAAGGCGGCCCGTTCAAACTCCAGTTCTTTGGCAGCAGCTTTCATTTGCGTTTCCATCTGGGCAATCAACTTGGTCAGTTCGCGCTTATCCATTTCGGCAGCCAGTTCCTGCGGAGAGCGATGCCTGGATTGTTCGTCACCTGCATTCAGCCCGCCTATGCGGTCTGTGAGGTCATGCACTGCCTTGCTGATGCTGACCGGCGAAATGTGGTGCTCTTCGTTGTATGCTTCCTGCTTGGCACGGCGGCGGTTGGTTTCGTCAATGGCACGCTTCATTGAGTCGGTCATTTTATCGGCATAGAGAATCACCTCGCCGTTGACGTGCCGTGCAGCGCGCCCAAAGGTCTGAATGAGGGCCGTATCCGAACGCAGAAAGCCTTCCTTATCCGCATCCATAATGGCCACCAGCGATACTTCGGGCAGATCAAGCCCTTCACGCAGAAGGTTGATACCTACGATAATGTCGTAAATGCCGGTGCGCAGATCACGCAGAATGCCGATGCGTTCAAAGTTTTGCACCTCTGAATGCAGGTAATGCACTTTGAAGTTGGCTTCTTTAAGGTATTCGGCCATATCCTCAGCCATACGCTTGGTGAGCGTGGTGATAAGGGCGCGTTCGCCGCGTTCAATGCGTTTGCGCAGCTCAATGATCAGGTCATCTACCTGCCCGGAAGTTGGGCGCACACTGATTTTGGGATCCAAAAGGCCGGTGGGGCGGATAATCTGCTCTACAACCTGCTCTGCTTTTGCCATTTCGTAAGGGCCGGGGGTGGCGCTGGTGTAAAGGGTAATGCCCATCATCTTTTCAAATTCCGGGAACTTGAGGGGGCGGTTATCCAAAGCGGAAGGAAGGCGGAAGCCGTAATCCACCAGAACCTCCTTGCGGGAACGGTCTCCGTTATACATACCGCGCAACTGCGGCACCATCATGTGCGACTCATCCAAAACCATCAGATATTTACTGGGCATAAAGTCAAGCAAGGTCCAGGGTGCGGTACCTTCAGTGCGCTGGTCGATATGGCGCGAGTAATTTTCGATACCGGCGCAGGTGCCCACCTCGCGCAGCATTTCAAGGTCATAACGGGTGCGCTGTTCCAGGCGTTGGGCTTCCAGCAATTGGCCTTTATTCTTGAAGGTAATCAGCCGCTGTTCAAGCTCCATTTCAATATCAAAGAGCGTTTTTTCCATGCGACGGTCATCAGTTACGTAATGTTTGGCAGGGTAGATATCCAAATTTTCAAGGCGCTCCACAATTTCACCGCTCACACGGTCAAGGCGGGTGATGGATTCAATCTCATCGCCAAAAAAGCTGATGCGAATGGCATCCTTATCGCTATAGGCCGGCAACACCTCCAGCGTATCTCCACGCACTCTGAAAATGCCCGGCTTTGTTTCCATATCGTTGCGCTGATACTGGATATCCACCAACTGCCTGAGGAGAGCGTTGCGGCGGTAGATTTGGCCTTTTTTGAGATGGATGACACTTTGGTTGTAAACAGTTGGGTCGCCCAAGCCATAAATGGCAGAAACAGAAGCCACAATGATGACATCCTGCCGGGAAAGCAAGCTGGTGGTGGCAGCCAGGCGCAGACGGTCAATTTCTTCGTTGATGTCGGTTTCTTTTTCAATGTAGAGATCGCGCCGGGGAACGTAGGCTTCCGGCTGGTAATAATCATAGTAAGAAACAAAGTATTCCACGGCGTTGTTTGGAAAGAACTCTCTGAATTCCGCGTAAAGCTGCGCCGCCAGGGTTTTATTATGGGTCATCACCAAGGTAGGCAGTTGCAGCGCTTGGATAACGTTAGCAACTGCAAAGGTTTTGCCGGTACCGGTGGCGCCTAAAAGCACCTGGTTGCGGCACCCTTTCTGGATGCCTTCCACAAGCTGGCGAATGGCTTCGGGCTGGTCACCGGTGGGCTGATAAGGGGCGTGTAAGTCAAATTGCATGGGGCAATTATAGTTTAGGGAAGGCAAAAAGGGAAGGAATATAGAACAATTGGGCTAAATTGATTTTCATTCAAAAAAATCAGCAAGGCAGTTCTCAAAAGCGCTGCAGAATGATATGATTCCCCGGTGCAAAATTGCTTGAACCTAAGGAGAGAATAGATGGCAAAAGATAAGAAAATACGTGTTGCGATCATCGGGGTGGGCAATTGCGCCTCATCCCTTATTCAGGGCCTGCATTACTATAAGGATGCCAAAGATGATGACCGCATTCCCGGCCTGATGCATGTAAACCTGGGCGGATATCACATTCGCGATATTGAAATTGTTGCAGCGATTGACGTGGTGGACACAAAAGTGGGGCTTGACGTTTCAGAAGCAATTTATGCATACCCCAATAACACCTATAAGTTTTGCCAGGTGCCCCATTTGGGCGTAAAAGTAAGCCGCGGAATGACGCATGATGGCTTGGGTAAGTATCTTTCTGAGATCCTGAAAAAGGCCCCCGGCCCAACAGATGACATTGTAGGCATTTTGAAGGCCAGCAAGGCCGATATGGTGATTAACTATCTGCCGGTGGGTTCCGAGATGGCCACAAAGTGGTATATGGAACAGGCCCTGGCTGCCGGTGTGGGGGTTATTAACTGCATTCCCGTCTTTATTGCCAGCTCAGCCTATTGGGGCAAGCGTTTTAAAGAAGCCGGGCTGCCCATCATTGGGGATGACATTAAAAGCCAAGTAGGCGCCACCATCACCCATCGGGTGCTCACCAGCCTGTTTGTGGACCGCGGCGTAAAGCTTGACCACACCTACCAACTTAATTTTGGCGGCAACACCGACTTTATGAACATGCTGGAACGCGACCGCCTGGAATCCAAGAAGATCAGCAAGACCGGCGCGGTCACCAGCATGCTGCCTTACAAGCTGGATGAAGAAGATATTCATGTGGGCCCAAGCGATTACGTGCCCTGGCTGAAAGACCGCAAGTTCTGCTATATCAAGATGGAAGGCACCACCTTTGGCGATGTTCCCTTGAATATGGAAGTAAAAATGGAAGTTTGGGATTCGCCCAATTCCGCCGGCGTGGTCATTGACGCGATCCGCTGCCTTAAGCTCGCGCTTGAACGCGGCCTGGCCGGCCCGGTGCCGGAACCTTCTTCTTACTTTATGAAGACCCCGCCTGAGCAATACAAAGACGAGCTTTGCCACGAAAAAACGGAAGCTTTTATCAACGATAACAAGGCTGTATGAGGAAATGATTAAGTAAAAAGAGCTTGCTTAATCTGCGGCAAGCTCTTTTTTGTTGTCAAAAAATTGGTTTAGTTTTCTTCAATTTGGGCTTCAACATAATCCCAATTGACCAGTTGGTCAATAACTGCTTCAAGATAAGCCTGGCGCTTATTCTGGTAATCCAGATAGTAGGCGTGCTCCCAGACATCCAGGGTAAGAACAGGTTTGCGGGTTTCCGTCCAGGGGTCATCCGCGTTGGGGGTTTTGAGCAGTGAAAGTTTGCCATTTTCCAGCACAAGCCAGGCCCAACCGGAACCAAACTGGGTCATGCCGGCCTGAACAAGCTGCTTTCTAAAATCATCCCAGGAACCAAAATCTTTTTCAATATGCTTCATCAGCTTGGCAGAAGGCTTCACCTTGCCTGCCGGGGCCAGACATTTCCAGTAATAGTTGTGGTTCCAAATCTGAGCGGCATTGTTGTAAAGCACTTTCTTATCGGGCTTGTCAAAAGTAGCAATCATAATCTCTTCAACAGACTTGCCTTCGAACTCTGTGCCTTTGATGAGTTCCTGTGTTTTATCCACATAGGCCTTGTGATGCTTGCCATGATGGAAATCCAGAGTGTTTGCAGAAATAACGGGGGCCAGGGCGTTTTTATCCCAGGGGAGTTCAGGGAGTGCAACAGGGGTTTTCATCCATCCTTCTTTTTTCATAGACATATTTCCTCTTTCTTTTGGACTTAGGTGAGATACTATTTTTAAACAACAAGATAAGGCTATTGTATTATCAAACAGGCTTAGGCCAAGATTCAGCCCTATACAAGCTACTCCCCAATGATTTTGATGAGCAGACGCTTGGGGCGCTGGCCGTCAAACTCGCCGTAGAATATTTGCTCCCAGGGGCCGAAGTCAAGTTCGCCCTGGGTGACTGCCACCACCACCTCACGGCCCATTACCTGGCGTTTCAGGTGGGCATCTGCGTTATTCTCTCCGGTTTCGTTATGGCGATACTGGCTGACAGGCGCATGAGGGGCCAGTTTTTCCAACCATTTATCATAATCCTCATGCAGACCGGATTCATCATCATTAATAAAAACAGAAGCGGTGATGTGCATGGCATTCACCAATAGCAGGCCCTCTTGAATGCCGCTTTCCCTGAGGGCCTTTCTGACCTCATGGGTGATGTTCATGAAACCACGGCGGCTTGGGTAGGTAACCCAAAGTTCTTTGCGGTAAGTTTTCACTTCATTCCCCTTTCGCTGGGGAATGCAGCGTTATCTCTGCCAGTTTGGCTTCTTTTTCCGCGTGCATGCTCAAAATCGTCTGCTGCTGATCTTTCAGTTTTTTGCCCTTGATGGGGAACCAAGTAAGCGCAAGGGCACCCAAGATAAGGGTAATGCCGGGGATGAGGCCCACCAAAGCGCGAATGCCTATGCGTGCGCTTTCGGGCTGGTTGAGGAAAGGCACCCCGCCGTTGGCCTGTGTGGTTACAAAGGCAGTTTGGGCCAGAATAAAGGCTGTTATCCAAATAGCCAACGACTGGGCAGGCTTGGTAATGAGGGCATTCGCGCCAAGGTAGGAACCTTCGCGGCGCACCCCCGTTTTGATTTCATCTTCATCAATAACCTGGCTGAGCACAATGTAGTTCACCACCTGGTTACCTGAATAGCCAAAACCTGCAATGGCAATAGCCAGCGGCAGCAGAGGCGCCGGCAAAAAGAAGACCAAAGAAAAACCAAGCCCGCAAATAAGCAGATAACCCTGCCAAACTTTTGCGGCTTCCCAGCGTTTAAGGGCAATCTGCACCAAAGGCACCCCGATAGCAAGCGGAATGAAAAGCGCACCGAGCAATGGGAAGACCCCATAAGGGCTTTGATAAACGTAATCTGAAAGATAGTAAATGGCCCCCATGGCCACAGCAAACATGAAGGTGCACATAAAGCTGGTGATTACATAGACAATAAAGGACTTATTGACGATGGTGCTTTTGAGAGCCTGCCACCAAGGGATGGCTTCATCCACCACACTGAATTCGCGTCTTTCCTTGAGGGCAAAGCTGGAATAAAAGATTAATCCGGAACACACCAGGCCGACGACAAGCATGGCTATACGAAAAGGCGTAAGCGAAACATGGTCTCCTGTGCCGCCCGGGCGAACAATTTCTGGGATGATGAAGGCCAGCAAGGTACCCAGCAAACCGAACAGGGCCGCCACAATCGAAAGCTTGCCGCGTTCAATATCCGATTCAGAAAGCTCGGGCATAAAGGTGCCGTGGACAAGACCGATGATGGTAAAGCAGGTATCGTAAAGCAGCATGGTGATGAGCATCCATGAAAATTTGAGAATCTGGCTGGCAGTTTCGGGGCAAAGCCAAATGGCAGCAAAGGTAATGGCATAGAAAGGCGCGGTGTAGCGCAAGTAGGGCACTCTGCGGCCAAGATGGTGCTTGGTGCGGTCAGTAATCTCGCCAAAGATGGGGTCATTGATGGCATTCCAGATGGCGTAGATAATCATGGCGATTCCAATCCACTTTTGGTCTAAGCCGAGATTATCCTGAAAGAATTTGGTAAGCATGGCGGTGTAAACGCCGCCGATGACCGCCATTCCCAATTGGGCCAAACCAAAAGCGATGCGGGTTTTTGAAGAGAGTGTTTTAGACTCTATTGGAGCTGACTGCAATGCTGCCATAATGCCTCCGATTCTGTTTGCCTAATTCTACTTGAGAAAAGCCCCGATTCGGAGTGGCTAAATCTTTTTTATTTTGCAGGCTGCTGCTTTGGCAGAAAAAGCTTGCTGGCATACTTCCTGCATTTAGAAACAAAGGTATACTAAAGATGGACATAAGCAGACCTTTTCAGACTATATTAAAGCCGCGCAGGCCCATGGAAGCGATAGAAAACCCAGCCCCAAAAAACAAAAAGCAATTATGGCGCTATTTATTAATGCTGCTGATATTGGGCTTGGCGGTTAACGTTCTACTGCCGCGCATCGCCAACCTGCAGGAAGCCTGGCATCTGGTGCAGGATATGACCTGGTGGGCTGTGGTGCTGGCGGTTCTGGCAGAAATTGCCTGCTATTTTGGCTACGGATATACCCTGCATGCCATAATGGCTATCAATAACCAAACCCTTTCCGTGGCTAAAGGGGCCATGATTGCGCTGGCTTCAGCCAGCATCGGCCTGGTGGCAGGCGGGTGGGTAGGGGCCTCTGCCACTACTTTTGGCTTCATGCGCAAAAATGGAGCGGACCGTTCCACTGCTACCATGGCAGGCGTTTTGCCTTCAATTCTGCTGAACGGAGTGATTGAAGCAGTAGCCATTGTAGGGATTGTTGTTCTTTTTCTGATGAAAAAACTGGATCAGATTCGCCTGATTGAATATATTATCTTTCTGGTTATCCTGGCTTTTGCTTCTTTCAGCGGGTTGCTGGCGCTTTACTTTCCCAATGCGGCTTTCAGTGTGGTGAACTGGCTGCTATGGCACTGGGCACGGCTGAAGAAAAAACCCTATGACCCCAATAAAACATTTGATATGGTTACGAATTTTATCAATGCCTGGAAGGGCCTGGGCAAAGGCCGCTGGAAAAAACCACTTCTTGGCGCGGCGCTTTACATCGTTTTTGATATGCTGTGCATGTACTTTTTTTTCCTGGCGGCAGGGTATGCCATCAACCCGGGCGTACTTTTTGCCGGATATGGCATCCCTTACCTGATTGCAAAAATTGCCTTCCTCTTCCCCGGCGGAATTGGGGTTATTGAGGCTTCTATGGCGGCCATTTTTGCCAGCTTGGGCGTGCCTGGCGAAGTAAGTGCGGTGGTCATTATCGGGTACCGCTTGATGTCCTTCTGGATGCCTATGCTCTTCGGCTTCCCTGCCAGCGGGCTGCTGAGCAAAAGAAAAGCAGCGGACGCTTAGTTTTTCTCATTATATTTCCCTGTAAATATCACCTTTGCCGCAAAACTGAGTATAATAGAACATATTATCTAACAGAAGCTCTTTACAGAGAAGGAAGTGCAAACCTTTTACCGTGGCAGAGCACAATCAGTGTTTCGTTATAATTATGCGTCGGAGATAAACCTTGAGCAGAGACAATTTACGCGTGGTTGGTGCCCGCGAGCACAACTTAAAGAATATTACCGTTGAAATACCCAGAGATAAGTTTGTGGTGCTTACCGGCCTTTCAGGCTCGGGCAAGAGTTCGCTGGCTTTTGACACTATATTTGCAGAGTGGCAGAGCCGTTATGTGGAATAGCTTT